>CAYYBG010000001.1:0-123052 GCA_964470195.1 uncultured Methylophilaceae bacterium
ATTGTTTGCTAAAGCTAATCAATGTTGTCGCTATTTGATTGATTTCATCAGATGAAATAAAAAAAACGGACACCGCAGTGTCCGTTTTTCTGACTTCATCCACTCAGGATTACATATGGTAAGCACGTTCACCATGCTCTGCCGTATCCAAACCTTCGCGTTCTTGCTCATCTGTCACACGCAAGCCGATGACTGCGTCTATGACTTTGAACAGTACATAGCTAATCACGCCAGTCCACACAATCGTCACAATGACAGCGATTGCTTGTGTTTTAACTTGCTGCGCCATGGTGACACCTTCTGCATAACCGACACCGCCAAACTCTGGAGCCATCAGCAATCCAGTGGCAATCGCTCCAATAATACCGGCGATACCGTGGATACCAAACACGTCGAGTGAGTCATCGTAGGACAGAGCATTTTTCAAACTGCTGACCGCCCACAAGCTGACAAAGCTAGCAACAAAACCTAGCACAATTGAACCTAGAGGTCCGATAAAGCCACAGGCTGGAGTAATCGCCACTAAACCTGCCACTGCGCCAGAGGCTGCACCCAACATAGAGGGTTTGCCTTTGACTAGCCATTCGGCAGCTACCCAACCAAATACAGCGGCTGCAGTTGCGAGTTGTGTGTTGATTAGGGCTAAGCTTGAAATGCCATCTACCGCTAACTCACTACCAACATTGAAGCCAAACCAACCTACCCATAACAAAGCCGCACCTATCATGGTCATCACCATGCTGTGTGGTGCCATGGCTTCGCGACCAAAGCCAATGCGCTTGCCTATCACTAAGGCACCTACCAAGGCGGCGATACCCGCATTGATATGGACGACCGTACCACCAGCGAAGTCTTTAGCACCTGCGCCATTAAATAACGGACCTGCATCACTGAGTAAGCCTCCACCCCATACCATGTGAGCGATTGGGAGATAGACCAGTGTCACCCAGAAAACCAGGAATAACATCACGGCGGAGAATTTGGCGCGTTCGGCAAAACCACCAATAATCAAAGCGGGAGTAATGCCCGCAAAGGTCATTTGGAAAACAATAAATACGTACTCTGGAATCACGCCATTGATGCTGTCTGATGTAACGCCATTGAGAAAGGCTTTACTTAAGCCCCCTATGTAATTGTTTCCGTCAGTAAACGCCAAGCTGTACCCATATACCGCCCATATGATCGATACCAATGAGAATGAGACAAATACTTGCATGGCAACCGACAACATATTTTTACTTCGCACTAGGCCGCCATAGAATAAAGCTAGGCCTGGAATAATCATCAGTATCACCAAGATGGTGGCCATAATCATCCATGCCGTACTGCCCACATCGATTGTTGCAGGTGCTTCCGCTGAAGCTTCTGGCGCTGCCTCAGGCTGATCAGCGGCAGCCTCTGAGCTTACCATTTCATCGGCAACAACAGCGGCTACTGCCTCTGCTTTTAAGTCTTCTGCATGGGCACTTGAAACCAGTCCGAGACTTCCCATACTTAGGGCACTCATCAGTGCCAATACTGCCAATAGTTTTTTCATGTTAGAACTCCTTTTATAGTGCTTCTGAGCCAGTTTCGCCAGTACGGATTCGGTATACTTGCTCAAGGTCGAAGACGAATATTTTTCCGTCACCAATCTTGCCTGTCTTAGCGGATTTTTCTATGGCTTCGATGACTTGGTCGAGCAATTTATTATCCACTGCAACTTCAAGCTTTACCTTGGGTAAAAAGTCCACGACATATTCGGCACCACGGTATAACTCGGTGTGACCTTTTTGTCGGCCAAAGCCTTTTACTTCTGTCACTGTAATACCTTGTACGCCTATAGCAGAGAGTGCTTCGCGTACTTCGTCAAGCTTGAAAGGCTTGATGATGGCTGATACTAATTTCATGATTCCTCCTCAGTTTCACCATAGGGCATTTGCCCCATGGTGTCGCTTTGCGTTTGGTTGTCAATTAGAAGCTACGAGACAGCGAGAATACCCAACGGTTATCGTTCAATGCTCTGGACTCAGAACTGCCATTGAAGCTTGCGCCACCGTATCCACGTTTACCCCAGTAGTCGCTATTGTTACTTCCTGTGTAGTACAAACCAGCGTTCCATCCTTCTGATTTAGCAATACTAAATGACTTGCTCACACCCACTTTGTAGTCAGTGTAGTCAGGATTAGTTTCACCAGAAGTCGAGCCAGATGGTGCTGAACCACCCCCAATCGAGCTAAAGTTGGCATTTAAATCGAGTTCACCTGCCACATTCAAACGACCTACGTGACCAATGAGTGTCCAACCGTCATATGGCAACGGATATGCCGCATTCAATTCGATATAGGTAGTGCCTCGTGTGCTTCCATCCCAACCAGTATCTTTTTCTGCACCATACCAATTAGATAGGGTGTAGGACATCTTGGCGCTCAACCATTTATAGGAAATACCAAAGTTTGCTTCGTAGGTATTCCATTTACCGCCTTTGGGCGTTTGTGGTAATTCTGGTCCATCTGTGTAGTAACGGTAATCTTTCCAACTAGCGCCTGGATAGAGATAACCAATTAAACCAAAGGTATAGCCTAAATCCTCAACCGCTTTAATCTCACCGTTATAGCCTGCATAAATGTCAATTTCTGTGCTGGCTGATGGATAAGTGTTTGGTGTCACAGTAGAACCCCAAACGCCTGAATAGAAACCACTTGAGTGGGTAAGATCAAAACCGCCTTGTACCGCTGGTTTATGCCATGATTGTGAAATACCTCGAGCATAATAGTCAGTCACAAAACCAACGTTGGCGGTTAAATCCCACTCAGGTTGAGCTGCCTCTTTAGCTGGCTCTTTAGCCACTTCTTCTGCCATCACTTGGCTGGTATTGACCAAGGCAGTAAGTACTAACAAATTAATAAATGATGTACGCATAAAATTTCCCCATTGAAAAAACAAAAAATATCTTGCACATCGAATAAAGCAACAGCCATGCCAGTTTTGTGGTTTTATCCGAAAAAAATATTCGATTAATTTAAAAAATTTGCTAAATACTTTATAAGTAGATAATTTTTAAAGGAAATTTTGATTGTTTTAGGATGGTGGGACTGTTAAAATGCGATACTAAATTAAGGAGTTATTGATCATGAGTGGTTTACATTTCATCGAAGAGTTGTCTGGCAAAATCAAATCTTTGCTACAAGATAGCCCGTCAGCTGATTTAGAAAAGAATATTCATGCACTATTACAGAGCACTTTTTCAAAGCTTGCACTTGTTTCGCGCGAGGAGTTTGATGTGCAATCAGAATTACTTCGTCAGACCCGTGAAAAATTGGATGCCATGCAGTCTTTGCTTGATGAGTTAGAAAAACAACGCCATTCATCATGAGTTTGGCTATCCTCCACAGTCGAGCGCTGTCGGGGATCCACGCCCCGCCTGTTGAGGTTGAAGTTCATCTAGCTAATGGTCTGCCGCAGTTTTGTATCGTTGGTTTACCTGAAGCTGAAGTGAAAGAAAGTCGCGACAGAGTTCGTGCTGCAATCCAAACCTCTCAATTCGAATTCCCTTCACGTCGTATCACCGTTAATCTTGCACCAGCAGACCTCCCCAAGGAAAGTGGACGCTATGACTTACCCATTGCACTAGGTATCTTGGCCGCTTCTGGCCAAATTCCCAAGCAACACCTTGACCAATATGAAGTCGCAGGCGAGCTTGCGCTTACCGGTGAATTGAGACCGGTTCATGGCGCACTTGCCATGGCAATTGGTATTTATCAACAAAATAGTGCACATGCACAGCGTCAACTCATCTTGCCGCAACAGAGTGCTATCGAGGCAAGTTTGATTGCCCACGCTAAAATTCTACCTGCACAGTCTCTGCTTCAAGTGTGTGCGCATCTGAAAGGTCGCCAGCTATTACACTTGCTGGCTACTCATCCTCACTCTGTACCGAGTAATCGCCACGACTTCCATGACGTAAAAGGCCAGCTCTATGCCAAGCGTGCGTTAGAGGTTGCGGCGGCTGGCGGCCATAGTGTTTTGATGAGTGGCTCCCCCGGCACAGGTAAATCTATGTTGGCATCAAGATTTGTCAGTATTCTTCCCGCCATGACTGAACAAGAAGCGCTTGAATCAGCAGCAATTCAATCTTTGAATGGCCAATTTAAACCCCAACTGTGGGGACTGCGCCCTTATCGCGCTCCACATCACACAGCTTCGGCAGTCGCTTTGGTGGGTGGTGGAGGTACACCTCGCCCCGGTGAAATTTCCTTGGCGCATCATGGCGTGCTGTTTCTAGATGAGTTGCCCGAATTTGATCGCAAAGTATTAGAGGTCTTACGCGAGCCTCTTGAATCTGGCCACATCACTATCTCGCGCGCTGCTAGACAAGCTGATTTTCCAGCGCGTTTTCAACTAATCGCAGCCATGAATCCTTGCCCTTGTGGTTATTTGTCGCATTACAACAATCGTTGTCGTTGTACTCCAGACAAAATTCATCGTTACCGAAGCAAAATTTCAGGCCCTTTGCTAGACCGTATTGATATTCACATTGAAGTAGCCGCGCTTAAGCAAGAGGATTTAATGAGTGCAGCCAATGGTGAACATAGTGCAACCATACAAGCGCGTGTTCAAGCTGCCTATGAACGTCAATTAGCGCGCCAACAAAAAACCAATCAAGGCTTGAGTACGGCGGAAATTGAGCATTTTTGTCATGCCAGTGGCGAAAGTCTGCAATTGCTCAAACAAGCCATCCATAAATTTAATCTATCAGCGTGTGCTTATCACCGAATTTTAAAAGTAGCCCGCACTATCGCTGATTTAGCTGCCAATGAGCATATAGCCTCGCACCATATTGCTGAAGCAATACAGTACAGACGTAGCGAGTCAATTCATTACTAAATGTAAAGCGATATGCGACAAAGATAGAAATAACTAAAATCATTTGCCAAGCATAAAATTTTTCTATAAAAATATTTTGTACTATCGATACAAGCCACAGCGATCGCCAGTTTCATTCACCCATTTGCGCCATAAAATTTAGCGCGAAAACCCGTCAGCATTTATAATGCTGGCTGTTTTTAACGCCCATTTGGGTACACAAAGAAATGAGTCAAGCTTTGATTTTCCCTACTGAAAAAATATTGCGTGATTTAATGCAACGTCGCATCCTGATTTTGGATGGCGCGATGGGCACTATGATTCAGCAATATAAACTTTCTGAGCAGGACTATCGCGGGGAACGCTTTAAGGATTTTCAGGGACCTAAAGATCTGACCTTCTGTCACAAAGGACCAAGTTGCGGCTGTGGTGCAGTTCATGACCCTGTGCCCGCCGAGCCAAGTCGCGAGTTGTTTGTAAAAGGCAATAATGAGTTATTGAATTTAACCCAACCACATATCATTCAAACTATACATGAACAATATTTAGCCGCTGGCGCAGATATTATTGAAACCAATACTTTTGGTGCCACCAGCATTGCGCAAGATGACTATTTTATGGCGCACCTGGTTGAAGAAATGAATCTGAGTGCAGCCAAATTGGCGCGAGCCGCTTGCGATCAGTACTCTACTCCGGATAAACCACGTTTCGTCGCTGGAGCTTTGGGCCCCACCCCAAAAACAGCCTCAATTTCACCGGATGTCAATGATCCTGCAGCCCGTAATATCACTTTTCAACAGCTGAGCACAGCCTACTACCAACAAATCGATGCCTTAGTACAAGGTGGTGTTGATCTACTGTTGGTCGAAACCATTTTTGATACGCTGAATTGCAAGGCGGCCTTGTTTGCTATCGAACAATACTTTGAAAAACTTGGTAGACGTTTGCCGATTATGATTTCCGGCACCGTTACTGATGCCTCTGGACGTATTTTATCGGGACAAACAGTGGCTGCATTTTGGCATTCCGTACGTCATGCCAAACCTCTCACTATCGGTCTCAACTGTGCGCTTGGCGCTGCTTTAATGCGCCCCTATGCGGAAGAGCTATCAAGCATTGCTGATACTTTTGTTTGTATCTACCCCAATGCTGGCTTACCCAATCCAATGTCTGACACTGGCTTTGATGAAACACCCGCCGATACCTCTGCCTTATTAAAAGACTTTGCTGAGAGTGGTTTTGTCAATATTGCAGGCGGCTGTTGTGGTACCACACCGGCTCATATTCAAGCCATTGCTGAGCTTGTCAAAAATATCCCGCCACGACCTGTGCCGCAATTGCCACGTCTTACGCGCTTGTCTGGTCTCGAATCTTTTAGCATTGACAACGACAGTTTGTTCGTCAATGTGGGTGAACGCACCAATGTCACTGGCTCAAAAGCTTTTGCTAGGCTGATTTTAAATGAGCAATATGAGGAAGCCTTACAGGTCGCTCGTCAGCAAGTTGAAAATGGTGCTCAGGTGATTGATATCAATATGGATGAAGCCATGTTGGATTCAGTCAAGGCAATGCGTCATTTTCTAAACATGGTGGCCTCTGAGCCAGATATTGCTCGTATTCCCATTATGATTGACTCTTCCAAGTGGGAAGTGCTAGAGGCCGGCTTACAGTGCGTGCAAGGTAAAGCGATTGTCAATTCGATTTCTTTGAAAGAGGGCGAACAGGAATTTTTGCGTCAAGCCACTCTATGTCAACGCTATGGCGCTGCAGTGATTGTGATGGCGTTTGATGAGCAAGGTCAGGCTGACACCTATGAGCGCAAAATAGAAATTTGTGAGCGTGCTTATCGATTATTAGCAGGCGACCCTGCCCAATATCGTGCAGGTGCTAAAGTGGGGAATTACTCTCAAGGTATCGGCTTTGCCCCTGAGGATATCATTTTTGATCCTAATATTTTTGCTATCGCTACTGGTATTGAAGAACACAATAATTACGCTGTCGACTTTATCAATGCCACTGCTTGGATTAAGCAGAATCTTCCCTATGCGCGTATTTCTGGTGGAGTCTCTAATGTAAGTTTCAGTTTCCGTGGCAATGAACCAGCACGAGAGGCAATCCATACCGTATTTCTTTATCATGCAATTAAAGCTGGTATGAGCATGGGCATTGTCAATGCAGGCATGATAGGGATTTATGATGAACTCTCAGCAGAGTTGCGCGAACATGTTGAAGATGTCGTGCTCAATCGCCGAGAGGATGCCACAGAGCGGATGATTGAATTCGCTGGCACGCTGACTGCCGGTAATAAAAAAGCTGACACAGGCTTGGCTTGGCGCGGTACCGAGCAACAAGCAGTGTCGGTCGAACAACGCTTAGCTTATGCGCTAATCCATGGTATTACTGAATTTATTGTTGAAGATACCGAGCAAGCCCGACAACAGATTGCTGCGCGCGGTGGGCGCCCAATTGAAGTCATTGAAGGGCCATTAATGGATGGCATGAATACGGTAGGGGATTTATTTGGTCAAGGCAAAATGTTTTTACCGCAAGTTGTGAAATCAGCCCGTGTGATGAAGCAAGCTGTGGCACATTTAGTGCCTTTTATTGAAGCAGAAAAACTGGAACAAGAAAAACGCACTGGGATAAAACAGCAACCACGCGGCAAAATCATTATTGCGACCGTAAAAGGCGATGTGCATGATATTGGCAAAAATATCGTCTCGGTAGTTTTGCAATGCAATAACTTCGAGGTGGTCAATATGGGGGTGATGGTGCCTGCTGCTGAGATTTTAGCCAAGGCAAAACAAGAAAATGCCGATATCATCGGCCTCTCCGGTTTGATTACACCATCGCTTGAAGAGATGGCCTATGTCGCTAAAGAAATGCAACGCGACCCTTATTTCCGTGGTGTAAAAATGCCCCTGCTTATTGGTGGTGCCACCACTTCGCGAACTCATACTGCGGTGAAAATTGCGCCTCATTATGATGGCCCAGTGGTATATGTGCCTGATGCCTCTCGCTCGGTAGCGATTATGCAATCCCTATTGACCCCTGAACAGCGTGAGCAATATCTACAGAGCTTGACACAAGACTATGAGCGTATCCGGCAGCAGCATGCCAATAAAAAAGGCGTCACTTTACTAAGCTTAAATGATGCCCGTAAAAATAAAACGCAATGTCAATTCTCTGGCCAGTTCGCTCCCTGCAAACCTAAATTTATTGGACGTCGTGTATTGGAAAATGTGGATTTGAATATCCTCGCGCAATATATTGATTGGGGTCCGTTCTTCCAAACTTGGGATTTAGTTGGTAGTTATCCGGCTATTCTTGACGATGAGATTGTGGGTGAAACAGCACGAAAAGTATTTGCTGATGCACAAGTGATGTTGAAAAAAATCATTGAGGGTCGCTGGCTAACCGCTAACGCTGTGATTGCCCTGTTGCCTGCCAACACAGTACAGCATGACGATATTGAGATTTATAGTGATGAACAACGCCAACAAATTGCTTTCACCTATTATGGTTTACGCCAACAAAGCCAAAAGCCAGTAGTTGATGGTGTGGCACGCCCCAATCAATGTTTGTCAGATTTTATCGCGCCAAAAGAATCAGGCGTCAGCGATTATATTGGGATGTTTGCGGTGACGGCTGGCTTGGGTTTAGAGAAGCATGAACAGCGCTTCTTGCAACAACATGATGATTACAGCGCTATTATGCTGAAATCCTTGGCTGATCGTTTGGCTGAGGCCCTTGCTGAATACCTTCATGAGCGCGTAAGAAAAGATTTGTGGGGTTATGCGAGTGATGAGCAATTAGACAATACGGCACTGATTGCTGAGCAATATCGAGGCATTCGACCTGCTCCAGGATATCCAGCTTGTCCAGATCATACTGTTAAGGCGGATATGTTTGCCTTGTTGCAATGCGAGGAGATAGGGATGCAGTTGACCGAGTCATATGCCATGCATCCTGCTGCTTCGGTATCAGGCTTTTACTTCGCCCATCGTGATGCAAAATATTTTAGCGTGGATAAAATTGGTCAGGATCAATTAGCCGATATGGCAAAACGTCGCGCTGTACCAGAGCAACTGTTAGCGCAATGGCTTGCGCCAAATTTGAGCTAGCTAGGCGACTTAGGAACTACTATGCATATTCATATTTTAGGTATCTGTGGCACGTTTATGGGTGGCATTGCCGTGTTAGCAAACAAGGCTGGGCACCGCGTGACAGGCTGTGATAGCAACGTTTACCCACCCATGAGTACGCAACTTAGTAGCCAAGGCATAGAGTTAATTGAAGGCTTCGCTGTAGAACAGTTGCAGCTCAACGCCGATATCTATGTGATTGGTAATGTAGTCACTCGCGGTAATCCATTGATGGAAGAAATTCTTAATCGAGGTTTGCCTTATATTTCAGGTCCACAATGGTTGGCTGAGAATGTGTTGCGAGATAAGTGGGTACTTGCGGTAGCCGGTACCCATGGCAAAACAACCACCAGCTCAATGTTGGCATGGATTTTAGAATATGCTGGGTTAGCACCAGGATTTTTAATCGGCGGTATCCCTGAGAATTTTTCGGTTTCTGCACGACTACCTCAAAACCCAGCCCAAGATCCCACTAGTCATTCGCCATTTTTTGTCATCGAAGCAGACGAATATGACACAGCATTTTTTGATAAGCGCTCTAAGTTTGTTCATTACCATCCACGCACGGCAATTTTGAACAATTTGGAATTTGATCACGCAGATATTTTTGCCGATTTAGCCGCCATAGAAACACAGTTCCATCATTTGGTCAGAACCATTCCACAACAAGGATTGCTAGTATCCAATGCGCGCGAGGCCTCGCTTGAACGTGTCATCAACCGTGGTTGTTGGACGCCTGTAGAAAAGTTTGGCACAGCGAGTGCTTGGGATATGACCCCCCCAGACCAACAAGGGCATTTCATTGTATCCTGGCAGGGCCAAAATATGGGAACTGTGGCATGGGATTTATTGGGCGAACATAATCGTATGAATGCACTTGCTGCCATTGCGGCCGCGCGTCATGCTGGTGTAAGTGTTGAGGTTGCTATTGCAGCACTGGCTAAGTTTAAGAATGTTAAACGTCGTATGGAGTTACGAGGCATGGTACACGACATTTGCGTGTATGATGATTTTGCTCACCACCCAACTGCGATCTCTACTACAGTAGCTGGCTTGCGAAGCAAAGTAGGAAACGACCGAATTTTAGCGGTGTTAGAACCGCGTTCGAATACCATGAAATTAGGGGTCATGAAACAGGCTTTACCAGAGAGCTTGCGCGATGCAGATTTGGTATTTTGCTATGGGGCTAATTTGGGCTGGTCGGCTGATGAGGCATTGCAGTCGATTTCCCACAAGAGCAAAGTGTTTGATCAACTGGACGATATGGTACAAGCGATTTGTCAACAGGCACAACCGGGAGATCATATTCTGGTGATGAGTAATGGTGGTTTTGGTGGTATACACCAAAAATTATTGGATGCGCTTACTTAATCCGAATTTCAATAGGATTGTCATCAAAGCATGTTAAATCAATCCAAATTTTTCTATCTTGCTATCAGTTTCTCGCTGTTATTTCACATTTTGTTCATCCTTGCGGTGAAGGTGCAGCCAGACTATACAAAATTTGTGCGCGATAAAATCCCGCCCCTTGAGGTGGTGATTACCAATCATTCCGCACAAAGGCCGCCCAAGCAAGCTGAGATTTTGGCACAAAGCAATCAGGACGCAGATGCAGTCCAAGATTCACAGCAATTCATTAAATCACGTGCACCAGTGGTGAATGACAATGTGGATAAAAAAACCGTGGCAAAATTAGAGAAATTAGTTAAGCGGGTAGATAAATTTGAGTCCAGTGCACGTGAAAAACAAGTGCAAGTGAAACAGTTAGAAAATCAAACTAAAAACTTACTCAATCAATTGCAAACTCAGCCGGTGATAGAAAATACACCTACCCCTTTACCAAACAATCAAGAGACAGCATCGCAAGCCAAAAAATTAAATCTGAATGTTGCAGACTTGCTTGCTAGCAATGAGGATATTGCTCGCTCTGAGGCGCAAATTGCGCGTCAGCAAGAGGACTATCAACGCAGACCTAGAAGGAAATCTGTAGGTATTCGTACCCAAGAATATAAATTTGCTATTTATGTTGAGGCGTGGCGCCAAAAAGTAGAACGCATTGGTAATCTGAATTATCCAGCCGCAGCGCGTGAACAAAAATTGTATGGCAATCTACAAATGACGGTATATATCAAATCCGATGGTAGCTTGGAAAAAGTAGAAATTCGTCGTAGTTCTGGTCATCGCGTATTAGACGATGCCGCCCGACGCATTGTCGAACTGTCTGCGCCTTATGCTCCCTTTCCGGAGGATATTCGCAAAGAAGTTGATATATTGGACATCACCCGTACTTGGACATTTACTAAAGAGGATAGCTTTAATGGTGGTGATTAGTCTTTAGTCACATTTACTCTTTTCATCTTTGATCAAATTGGATACATCATGCCCCAGTCAAGTCATTATCAATACCATGTTTTTTTCTGTTTAAATCAGCGCGAAGATGGCGCCAATTGTTGTACACAACATGGTGCTGAATCAGCTTTTGATTATATGAAAGCGCAGGTGAAAAAAAATCATTTGAATGGCAAGGGCAAGGTAAGAATTAACCGAGCTGGTTGTCTGGATCGTTGCTCGCAAGGCCCTTTGATGGTGATTTACCCGCAAGCCGTTTGGTATACCTTCGTCGATAATGCTGACATTGATGAGATAATCCAGCGTCATTTGCAGCATGGGGAAATTGTGCAACGTTTATTAGTCGATTGACACGCTAGCGCTCAGGCACTTAGTAAAATTGCTGCTTTAGTTGGGCAAGTAGACGCTGTTTAAATTTTGTTAGCAAACCATAATCCGCGCTTTTACCTGCTCTTTGCTGTGGTCCCCAAGTCGCTTCTGGAAAATTTTTATCGCTAACAAAACGTGGAATCACATGCCAATGTAAATGCGGGGTTTTATTGCCCAAACTAGCCAAATTAATTTTATCTGGCTGTAATATCTCGCGCTGAATCTGCTCCACCAAAAACACAATCTGCATCAAAGCCCATTGTTGTGAACTGTCTAAATCGCTCATTTCTTTGACATGCTGATTGAGTATGACCCGACAAAAACCAACATAATCTATGTCGTCAATCAGTACCACACGACATTGTGAATTTTGCCAAATCAACTCACCGCCTAACTCGTGGCAGAACTCACAACTGCTTAAGTGATTTACATCAGACATCGACATTGACACGTTGCCCACTAGCTGCCGATTGTAAAATCGCCTCGATGGTGGCGCAGTTGACTCGCGCATCTTGTAAACTTAATAAAGGTTGTTTGTTATGCAAGACACAATCAGAGAAATGTTCTATTTCCAGCACAAAATGGTTACTTGCTGGATAGATTTCCTCACCCCGACTACCGTCTTCACTCCACCATGAAATCACTGGGACATCATGAGTCCCTGGTAATTGCCAAACAGTATGGCATTTCAAACCACCTTTGCTACCAATCAAGGTGTACTCCGATTGGCGGCTACATTCAAAACTAGTATCAAAGTGTCCACGACGGCCATCGCCAAAATCGATAATGCCACTTGTAGTGATATCTGCACCACTTTCGGCATATTTTGCACTCGCTACAACAGAGAGAGGCTGCTGTTCGAAGCAATGACGCAACGTGTGCACCGCATATGGCCCAATATCCCACATAGCACCACCACCCATATCTGTATGATGCGCAAGTCTATACATCCGTGCAGGCCGCATCATGAAAGAATAACTAGCTTTAGCAAAGCGAATATCGCCTATTTTGCCCGAGGCAATGATCTCTTTTACACGCTGATGTTGCGGATGGAAGCGATACATAAAGCCTTCCATCACCTTGCGCTGATTTATTTCAGCACTCTCAGCAATTGCCTCAATATCCGCACGCTTAATCGCCATGGGTTTTTCTATCAATACATGTTTGCCCGCTTGCATCGCTTTGATAGACCAATCTGCATGTTCATGATTCGCCAAAGGGATATAGACTGCATCAATATCAGATCTCTCTAATAGAGGCTCAAGTGCATCTAATGTGGCGACTTGTTCTGCCATATGTGGGGCATATCTGAGCAAAGTCTCTCGTGCGGCTCCATTACGCCGACTGGCAATGGCGATTAATTCGGCATTATGTGCCTCCACAATCGCAGGAAGTAAGCGCTCGTTAACTCGAGCTGCACCTAAAATTCCCCAACGCAGTTTGCTCATCATCTATGTTCCTTAATTTGTTTATTTATTGTAAGGTAAATTTTCGTGCCTCAAATTTTTAACTCTCTCGAACTCTGGGTCTTTATGCAATAAAGTGGCATTCTTTTGTATTGCAGTGGCTGCCACCCACGCATTAGCTAGCGAGACAGGATGAGTCGCTTTAATGGAAGCTGCTAACACTAATAAATCAGGATTTTCATGTACCCATTCTATCGGCATCATTAGGCAGGCATTATAGGCAACTGCTCCAGCTTGCGCATTTTCATCTTTCCAAACGCGATAATAAATTTCCATCAAAGATATAAAGCTGCCATAACAATGACACTCTGCATGGCTTGCTTGAATCAAAATTTGCTCTACTCGCTCGGCACCAGACTCGTCATCTCTCAAAGCTAGCAATGCAGAAGTGTCTAGCACCCAGACATCCATTACTCAGCCTTTTCATCTTGCCGACGCTCTTTTAATAATCGTTGCGTTGATCCCCCAGTGCCCTGACCACGAAATTCGGCGACCGCAGCAAGATATGCCTTTACTCTATCGCTGTTTTCCCTAACTTCGTTAGTCAGAGTTTGGTATGTGTCGGATGAAAGGATATACGCGATAGGTCTGCCGTGACGGGTAATTGAGATGGGTTCGCGTTGAGCGTTATCTAGTAATTCACCAAATCGGTTTTGAGCTTCCACAGAAGTCACCATTTTCATATGCACCCCTTTTCTAGCTAATTTGTACAGTTTACCTAATTTTTTAATTTATGCTAGTTGATTGAGTTAAAACTAGAAAAGTATGCGGTTATTGCTACGGTAGGTTTTACTTTGAATATGTTATTTTTAATTTTCTGCAAATACTCTACTAGTTTATGTATGTATGTGGAAGGACTGTCAGTATGGCTAGCAATTGCTGCCACAAGGGCGCGTTCAGCATTAGATTTTGCATAATCCAGTTTATCAAGTCTGGCCTTGAAAGTTCCTTCGCTACCTTTACTATGGTCTGGCCAATAACCTCAAGTGCCTTAAGGGTAGCCTTGCCAGCGCTAGTTTCGCCAACGGAGTTGAATGGTGCGGTCGTATATGTGAAATGTAATAAAAGCCAATACTCAAAATATGGTACCGAGGGAATGGCAAAGAATGTATCTTTAGGTTTTGAGTGCCACCCTTAAATTAATGCACTCAAACCCCATTTACACAGCATTTTTACAGGCTCTTAGCACGACGCACTGCCCCTTAGGCACTACCTTAATCACGCCTAAGCAGTTTCTTGCTAGATTTCATCATCAAAAGATTGACTAGACCACCCCATGCGCTTGCACATCAGCATGGTAAGAACTTCTTACCATAGGCCCACAAGCGGCTTGGGTAAACCCCATGGCGTAGGCTTCTTGCTCAAATTGCCTGAAACGCTCTGGAGTGACAAACCTCGCTACTGGCAGATGGTGTCGAGAAGGTTGTAAGTATTGTCCCAAGGTGAGCATCGTAACACCATGCCGTCTCAGGTCTTGCATGACTTGCAGAATTTCATCATCCGTTTCGCCTAACCCCAACATCAAGCCGGATTTAGTAGGTACATGGGCATGATGTTGTTGAAACTGCTGGAGTAAATCTAGCGAATGTTGATAATCGGCACCAGGGCGAGCTTGTTTATACAAGCGAGGCACCGTTTCTAAATTATGGTTCATCACATCTGGCGGAGTTGCCTGCAATATCTGTATTGCCGTGTCTAAGCGACCACGAAAATCAGGCACTAAAATTTCTATTTTAATCTGTGGTGAGGCTTTTCTGACCGCGCTGATGCAATCAGCAAAATGTTGCGCACCACCGTCTAGCAAATCATCTCTATCGACACTGGTAATCACCACATACTTCAAGCGCATTTGCGCTATTGTTCGCGCTAAATTTTCTGGCTCTTGACTGTCTGGGGGCAATGGACGACCATGGGCTACATCGCAAAATGGGCAACGACGAGTACAAATATCGCCCAAAATCATAAAGGTCGCTGTGCCTCCACTGAAGCACTCCCCTATATTGGGACAACTAGCCTCCTCACATACGGTATGCAACTGGTTTTCCCGTAAGATAGATTTTATCTCTTGAAAACGCGAGCTGTCTGGGACTTGCATCTTAATCCACTCAGGCTTGCGCATCGGTGGCTGAGGAATAATTTTGATAGGGATGCGCGCAGTTTTATCCGCACCTCGTTGTTTGATGCCGGCTGGTTTTGTTACTTTTACGACAGGTTCAGTCATGCTGGTATCCAAGTTGCTGAGCAAAAGATTCTAACAGTTTTGTAGCTATCTGTTGCTCACTTATGTGTAGCCCTAAATCACGCAGTTGAGTCACTTGCAAGCCTTTATAACCACAAGGATCTATCGCTGAAAATGGCGCTAAATCCATATCCATATTGAGAGACAACCCATGATAACTGCGTGCCTGTTTCAGTCGCAAACCAACTGAGGCTATCTTCTTTTCCTCTACATAAACACCCGGTGCATCTGCCCTGGCTAAGGCTTTGACTGCATGCTGTTGTAACAGATCAATGACTGCATTCTCCAAAGTACTGACTAGCTGACGTACAGAGATTTTTTTTCGGTGTAAATCAATTAATGCATACATCACCAATTGTCCCGGTCCGTGATAGGTAATTTTTCCTCCACGATCAATTGCTAATAGCGGAATATCCTGACGACTGGGCATACGCACATCTTTTCGGTTAAGACCCAAAGTATAAATAGCAGGATGTTGAACAAACCATATCTGATCAACACTGTCATTGTCTCGCTGAGAAGTATAAAGCTGCATCTGTTGCCAAACCTCAGCAAAATCAACTAGACCAAGGTGCTGAACCTGCAAAAGTGATTGTGTAGCAGAAGAAATTGCCATTTGAGTAAGGCTGAGGTGCAAAATTAAAGCAGGTATTTCACTAAAGGATGCGAGCTTAATGCACGATATACGTTATCTAATTGTGTTTGTGAGTCCACCCTCACCAAGCAGGTCAAACTAATGTAGTTTCCTGCACTGCTGGCTCGCATTTCTACTCGGCTTGCATCAAAGTCGGGGCGGTGCCGTTGGATCACAGCAATCATTAATTGCGCAAAATCATCATGCGTTTGACCCATCACTTTAATAGGAAAATCACATGGGAAGTCTAGTAGTGGTTTTTCAAGTTGTTGACTCATAGTTTGCTTGATGGGGATTAATTCAATAAGTTCAAGTTAAAAATATACCACCATTGCATTGACGCCGAGACTGGCTTTGATTTTTTCTGCCATTTTTTCCGCCTGAGTACGACTATCAAATGGCCCCGCCAATACTCGGTATAGTCCCTGATTTTGCCAATGACGAATGTTCATAGTAGAAGGCAACAACTGTTGGTCACGAAGCTTTTGCTCCAACTGATTAGCATTCTCAGCCTGTCTAAAGGCTCCTAATTGAAGATAATTTCCAGGTGGCAAATTAATAGGCTCGTTAGTCTTGGGTTTTTCTGAGTCTTGGCTCGAGCTGGTGTTTTCTGCTGTAGAAATTTTGGATTTTTCTGCTAGATACTGCTTCACATCAATCGCCTCGACATCCACCAAACCACTACCTTTCTGAGCAATTCCTAACTTATAGGCTGCCACATAGGAAAGGTCGATTAAACGACCTTCATGAAAAGGCCCTCTGTCATTAATCCGGACAATAACGGATCTACCATTGTCAGGGTTGGTCACTTTGACATAACTGGGTAAAGGCAACGTGGTATGCGCTCCTGTCATGGCATACATATCGTATATCTCCCCAATAGAAGTTTTCTGTCCGTGATATCGACGCCCATACCATGAGGCAATCCCCGATTTTTTATAAGCTTGAAAACTCGTCATTGGTGTAAAAGACATTCCAAGTGCAATATATGGCTTATTCGCTCGGGCAATATAGGGTTCAATTTTTGGAACTGCATCAGGAATATTCATTAAATCTTCTGGAGGATGTTCACCCGGTCCATCATCAAGATAATAGCCCCCACTTTTAACCGGTTTAGATTGACTTGATGGCACGGCGGCAGGGGCGGATTTATCCTCGCGCGGCAAAATAACATCAAGCGTGGAACAAGCTGTCAAACCTGATAGCAGGACCAGAGAAAAAGCGATGTAAAACTGATATTTCACGATGAGGCCACCAATGCTTTATGTCTTTGTATGCTCATCAATATGCCGAAACCAAGTAATACTGTTACCAGTGAAGTTCCACCATAACTAATAAAAGGCAGAGGCACTCCCACCACGGGCAAAATGCCACTGACCATTCCCACATTGATAAAAACGTAAGTAAAAAACGTCAAGCAAAGACTACCAGCTAATAACCTTGAGAACACATTATGTGCGCGTGAAGCAATGATATAGCTGCGAAAAATAAGCAAAGCAAACATGCCTAACAAGAGTAAATTGCCAATCAAACCAAATTCCTCTCCGAACACGGCAAAAATAAAATCAGTCGTGCGTTCGGGCAAAAAATCTAGTTGTGATTGGGTACCGTTCAACCAGCCTTTACCAAACACACCTCCTGAGCCCAAAGCAATACTGGCTTGTATAGTGTGATATCCAGCACCTAATGGATCTTGATAGGGGTCTAGCAAAATTTCAACGCGGCGGCGTTGATAGTCATGCAACATACTCCAAAAAATAGGCGCCATTATCGCCAAAAACACTGCAGCGGAAATCAGCAATCTTGAACTTAGGCCAGCAAGGAAAATGACAAAAAAACCTGCTGCAAAAATAAGTAATGAAGTGCCTAGATCCGGCTGCTTCATGACCAATCCAACTGGTATCATCAGCATGATAAACGCAAAAAAATAATCGCGACTGCGCAAACTTTCTTCACGCCTTGCAAAATACCATGACAACATCATAGGAGTGGCTATTTTCATCAATTCTGATGGTTGAATTCGCACCACACCCAAATGCAACCAACGCCTTGCACCATGACTAATCTCGCCAAATAACGCCACCCCAAGCAATAAAATCAGAGCGAACAAAAAAATAGGAACTGCAAGACGCTCTAATAAATTGGGGGAAACATTAGATACTCCCCACATCAAACTGAGCGCTACCAACATATTAATTAATTGCGCGATTACCTTATCCATACTCTGACCAGAAGCGCTATAAATAACGAACAAGCCAATAAAGCAGGTGAACAAAATACATGCCATTAGATATGGATCAATATTGCGAAACAGATAATATTTCAAACGATCAATCATGCAACTGCTCCTCATCTGTACTAGCGCTTGACGAACTGACAACATGCGCATCTCGGATTAGGCCTTTAGGTGTTATACCAAGTAAATAGTAATCCATCACTTGACGAGCAATTGGTCCAGCCGCTGACCCTCCATGCCCGCCATTCTCTACGATGACTGCAATCGCAATTTTAGGTTTATCTGCGGGTGCAAAGGCGATAAATAAAGCGTGGTCTCGATGACGTTCGTCCAAGGCAGCGGCATTATATTTTGCCCCCTGCTTAATCCCCACTACTTGTGCTGTACCTGTCTTGGCCGCAATTTCATAAGGCGCACCAGCACCAACACTGGCAGCGGTACCCCCTGCTTTTGTTACATCAATCATGCCCTTACGCACAATCTCCATATGTTCACTATCAATATGAATTAAATCTACCTGAGTTTGTGGAATATCATATCGTTTAGTGTGGTCTGGTATCTCTACTGTTTTCAAAATGTGTGGGCGCATAGCGATTCCATTATTGGCCAGTATCGAAACTGCTTGTGCCAATTGCATTGGGGTAACTAAGGTATATCCTTGGCCGATGCCAACAATTACGGTCTCTCCAGCATACCATTTTTGCTTAAAACGTTTGGCTTTCCATTCTGGGGTTGGAAGCAACCCACCAATTTCGCCTACCATATCAAGACCAGATTTTTCACCAAAGCCAAAATGACGTACATATGAAGTGAGTTTTTCGATACCAAGCTCGGTCGCTAATCCATAAAAAAAAGTGTCGCAGGATACAGTGATGGCTTTTTGTATATCGACCATGCCATGCCCACCTGGCTTCCAATCACGATAATGATGACTACCACCAGCTAGGGTATAAAAGCCTGGATCAGCAATGGAATATGGTGGCAGTCTTTTTTTATCATGCAAACCCGCCAAAGCAACAAACGGCTTAAATGTCGAACCAGGTGGATAAATGCCACGTATTGGACGATTAATCAGGGGTCGATCTAGAGATTGATTCAATTGTTTCCAAGTGTCCGTATCAATCCCATCAATAAAAAGATTGGGATCGTAAGTTGGCATGCTCACATAGGACAACACCTCTCCCGAGCTAGGCTCAATCGCGATGAGTGCACCTCGACGATTTGCAAAGGCAGCCTCGGCAATCTGTTGTAATTTTAAATCAACACTCAGAATCAAGTTGTTACCGGACTTTGGAGGAGTAACAGAAAGCACTCGCTCAGCATGTCCATCCGCGTTAATTTCTACCTGCTGAAAACCAGTCTGTCCATGCAAAATGGTCTCATAAAACTGTTCCATACCCGCTTTGCCAATGTGGTCAGAACCCTTGTAGTTTGAGCTGAGTTCCATACTCTCCAGAGTGTTGTTATCGGCTTCATTAATGCGCCCAACGTAGCCGATTAAGTGTGAGGCAGTTTTACCATGAGGATAATAACGGAATAGACGAGATTTAATACTCACTCCAGGAAATTCATATTGATGCACCGCGAAAATAGCCGCCTCTTGTTCAGTCAAATGGGTGCGGATTGGTACACTCTCAAAGTTACGCGTCTGAGCACGCAGCTTTTTGAATTTTTTGATATCTTTTTCGCGTATCGGTACCAACTTGGATAGTCTGGCAATAGTAGCCTGCAGGTTTTCTATACGCGCAGGCACTATTTCTAATGTGTAGACAAAAAAA
Organism: uncultured Methylophilaceae bacterium; assembly: GCA_964470195.1. Lineage (GTDB taxonomy): Bacteria > Pseudomonadota > Gammaproteobacteria > Burkholderiales > Methylophilaceae > RFPI01. The sequence goes on from CAYYBG010000001.1 coordinate 20,062, forward strand.
TTCTGAGCCAATAACTCGCCGTTTCTGTCATAAATATTGCCACGGTTGGGCACAATGGGGACTAAGGCTACACGATTGTTTTCCGCTTGCGTGTGGTAGTAATCGTATTTGCCTATTTGCAAATAGATAAAGCGCGCCACTAATAACAAAGCGAGTATCAAAACACACAGGCCAGCAAAGCGCATGCGTTGATGAAAATAGAATTGCTCTAGCGCAAAATTGCGAATTTGACGATTAGAGGATTTGGACTTGGCCAAGCTTTACCTCTCACGATTCAACCAGTAAATATGGACAAGATGCCAAATGAGCAAGCTAAAAAGACTGGACAATAAGAAGCTCATCAACAGATGGTTTCCAGTGTAAGCTTGCAATAACAGCATCACAAACTCATTAAACAATAGCAATAAAAATAAATAGCCCATCTGTTGCAGATTAGTAAACAAAATCAGTCTTCGTTGATAAAACAAAGCCAAAAATGCGGTCAATGTATATGCAAGTGCGTGTTGACCAAATAACACTCCTGTCATTAAATCAAGCAATAACCCGATCAGCCAGGCAGTGCCTATGCCACATAAATGTGGACTGCGTAAAAGCCAATATAATAAAGTCAAAAGTACAAACTCAGGACGCAACCAACCCGACCAAGGCATCATTTGAATTACAAAAGCCAAAGCGATTGAGAGATAGATCTTGGTGCGCATCATGGCTTACGCTCCTGCATTTTTTTTAATAGCTCTTGGGTCTTAAGCTCGGACTGTTGTTTAGAAGTTAAGCTTTGTTGATTAAGCTCAACAGCCTCCTTGAAACTAGAAGATTTTTTCTGTGGTTCAACTAGCAAAACTTGACGGAAGTTATGAACTCCAGCCAAAGGTTGCGCATGGACAATAGCAAACGGACTATTTTGACTAGTTTTTAATTGTGTGATTTCTGCGACTAATAGCCCTGCAGGATATATCCCATCAATACCTGATGTCAGTAATTTATCCCCTTCTTGCAGATCTACATTAGCTGGCATATAAGGCAAACTAATGTAATCTCGGCTACCGCGTCCATAAGCAATGGCGCGCAAGCTATTTCGCTCAATTTGCACGGGAATAGTAAAGTCACGATCAGTAAGCAATGTCACCTCACTGGTAAAATAAAATACGCGCGTTACCTGACCAATTACACCCTGCGCGTCTATCACTGCCTGTCCTGACACAGCTCCCTGCTGAAGACCAACATTAATCATTACTTTGTGGCCGTATGATTGGTTAACCAAGGTAATAATCTCAGCGGGCTTCACTTTAAATTGAGCATTGTCCCTTAGTGCAAGTAACGATTTTAGGTGGGCGTTTTCTATTTCTAGACTTTTTAGCTGCTGTAACTTTGCGGATTGCAATAAAGACTGATTTTTTAATATGGTCAGCTCACGCCGCAAGTTTTTTTGAGTGAATAGATATTCGTTGATGGATTGATAAATTGCCTCGGGTCGGTTTGCCATCCATTGAAAAGGATACAGCATTACCATCACCGTCTGACGAAGACCTTCAAGGTAGTGAAAACGAGCATCGCTTGCCATTAAACTAACCGAGAGTGCGACGAAGATTACCATGCGGCCCAGTAAACTGGTGCCACGCACAAAGAATTTTGGTGAAGATTGATTATCCAACATGCGTGGCAATGTCTTCCTGAAAGTCGATTAAAAAAATTGCTAGCGAAGCTAGCAATTTTAAAAGGTTGCTTTGAATTAGAGTAGTGGCTTAAACCGAAGTGTGCTTATTCTTCAGCGAAAATATTCCCTAAACGATCAATTTCCTCAAGAGCACGGCCACTTCCTCGGGCGACACAAGTCAAAGGGTCATCCGCTACCACCACAGGCAAACCGGTTTCTTCCATAATTAATCTATCTAAATTGTGTAGCAAGGCTCCGCCACCTGTCAGTACCATGCCTTTTTCAGCAATATCTGCACCTAATTCAGGTGGTGTTTTTTCCAGCGCAGATTTGACAGCCCCTACAATCGAATTCAAAGGCTCAGTCAGCGCTTCTAGCACTTCATTACTGCTAATCATAAATTTTCTTGGCAATCCTTCTGCCAAATTACGTCCTGTTACTTCAATTTCCTTGACTTCGGAGCCTGGGAAAGCAGAGCCAATTTCTTTCTTGATTAATTCTGCAGTCGGCTCAGAAATTTGCATACCGTAGTTGCGACGGATGTAATCGATAATCGCTTGGTCAAACTTATCCCCACCTACTCGCTCAGAGTTGGCATAGACGATACCACCCAAGGAGATTACCCCAACCTCTGTAGTGCCTCCTCCAACGTCTACTACCATACAGCCTGTAGGCTCAGCGACTGGCATATTGGCACCAATAGCGGCGGCCATAGGCTCTTCAATCAAATAGACTCGGCGGGCACCTGCACCCAAAGCTGATTCACGAATAGCTCTGCGCTCAACTTGGGTAGAGCCAACCGGCACACAAATAATAATACGTGGGTTAGGAGAAAACAGGCGGGATTCGTGAATTTTGCGAATAAAGTATTTGAGCATTTGCTCGGTAATGGTGAAATCAGCAATCACACCATCTTTCATTGGGCGAATAGCTTGAATATTAGCTGGCGAGCGACCTAACATACGTTTAGCCTCAGCGCCTACGGCTAATAGCGTCTTCTTTCCGGCTGGACCGCCTCCTTGTCGTATCGCTACAACCGAGGGTTCATCCAACACAATACCTTTACCACGCACGTATATAAGCGTATTGGCGGTACCAAGGTCGATGGCAATATCATTGGAAAAATAAGATTTTAAGAAGCCAAACATGTTTTATCCTGTGTGTATCGTTGTATATTAGACTGGAACTATTTGCCGAATATATTGCTACTGAGAACCCATTTTTCTTTTTCAATTAGCATTTCGGCACAGGCCTGCATCTAGCAGTACCATAAAGCAAGGTATAATACCGCAACCAAGCGTAAATATTAAATTTCTCAGTCTTTTTTATTAATTTTAAGTAAATCTATGTCACTTAACACTCAAGATATTAAGCGTATTGCTCATTTAGCCCGCATTGATGTGAATGATGATGAGGCGCTAGCTACTTTAAATAAACTCACTGGCATTATGACCCTTATCGAACAAATGCAAGCCGTTGATACCCAAAACATTGCACCGATGTCGCACTCGCAAGATGTCACTCAGCGCATGCGTGAAGACCAAGTCACAGAAACCAATCAGCGTGAACTATATCAATCTATCGCTCCAATGGTAGAAGACGGCCTGTACCTTGTCCCCAAAGTCATTGAATAATTTTTTAAGCCAACACCATGATCAATAAAAGCCTTCAACAGCTTGGTGCAATGTTGCAGACCAAGCAAATATCAAGTGTAGAGTTGACGCAAACTTACTTAGATAGAATTGCGCAACTCAATCCTGAAATTAACGCCTTCATCACCGTGGATGCAGAAAAGTCACTTGCACAAGCGCAACAGGCGGATAGCATGATTGCTACAGGGAAATCAAACGCCCTTACAGGCATTCCCATTGCGCAAAAAGATATTTTTGTGGCTCAGGGCTGGCGTACCACTTGTGCCTCCAAAATGTTAGAAAATTTTATTGGCCCCTATAACGCCACCGTGATAGCGCTTTTTGACAAAGCTGGGGCTGTCAATATAGGCAAGACCAATATGGATGAATTTGCCATGGGTTCATCTAACGAAACCAGTTATTTCGGCAAAGTACAAAATCCTTGGGATCGAGACCGTGTTCCTGGAGGGAGCTCTGGAGGAAGTGCTGCCGCTGTGGCGGCGAGACTTTGTGCCGCTGCTACTGGAACTGATACTGGTGGATCTATTCGTCAGCCGGCTGCTTTGTGTGGTTTATCTGGCCTAAAACCTAGCTATGGATTAGCCTCACGCTTTGGCATGATTGCTTTTGCTTCCTCATTGGATCAGGCTGGCCCAATGGCTAGATCATGCCATGATATGGCTCTGATGATGAACGTAATGATAGCTTACGATGAGCGTGATTCAACCAGCTTAAACCATCCCAAAGAAGACTATACGCGTGATTTAGGAAAGTCCTTACAAGGCTTAAAAATTGGCCTACCAAAAGAATATTTTTCTGAAGGCCTAGATAGCAATGTCGCTAATGTAGTGCTATCCGCCATCGACGAATATCGCAAATTGGGGGCAGAAATCGTTGACATCAGCTTACCCAATACACGCTTATCTATCCCAGTTTATTATGTATTGGCGCCGGCCGAGGCTTCCAGTAATTTGTCTCGTTATGATGGAGTGCGCTATGGACATCGTACTGAACACTATAACGATCTGATGGAAATGTATTGCAAAACGCGTGCAGAAGGTTTCGGTGCTGAAGTCAAACGCCGAATTTTAATTGGCACTTATGTACTGAGTGCTGGTTATTACGATGCTTACTATCTGCAGGCACAAAAAATTCGACGTTTGATTGCTCAGGACTTTGCCAACGCTTTTAAACAATGTGATGTGATTATGGGTCCAACCGCCCCCTCCACCGCCTTTAAGATTGGAGAAAAAGCCGATGATCCTATTTCAATGTACTTGCAAGATATTTATACCATCGCGGTGAATTTAGCTGGCTTGCCAGGCATGAGTGTGCCTGCAGGCTTTAGTAATGGTTTACCGGTTGGTTTACAAATTATTGGGAATTATTTTGATGAGGCACGTATGCTAAATATTGGTCATGCCTATCAACAAGTAACAGATTGGCATCTAAGAATGCCAGAGGGAATTGCATGATGGAATGGGAAGTTGTTATTGGGTTAGAAACGCACGTTCAACTACAGACCCAATCAAAAATCTTTAGTGGTGCATCGACAGCATTTGGTGGACAACCCAACACCCAAGCTTGTATCGTAAGTTTGGCTATGCCCGGCGTGCTGCCAGTTTTGAACAAACAAGCAGTGCAATGTGCGATACGATTTGGTTTGGCGATTAATGCAGAGATTGCACAGCGTTCGATATTTGCGCGTAAAAATTATTTTTACCCTGATCTCCCCAAGGGCTATCAAATCAGCCAGTACGAGTTACCGGTTGTCGGTAAAGGACATATCAATATTCAAGTGGGGACTGGCGAACAAGCCTATGAAAAAAATATTCGCATCACGCGCGCTCATCTTGAAGAAGATGCAGGGAAATCTGTTCATGGAGCACAACAAGGAATGTCAGGGATAGATTTAAATCGTGCTGGCACACCTTTATTAGAAATTGTCACCGAACCTGATATGCGATCTGCCGCTGAAGCTGTTGCATATGCCAAAAAATTGCATGAATTAGTGCAGTGGATAGGTATCTGCGACGGTAATATGCAAGAGGGCAGTTTTCGCTGTGATGTCAATGTATCGGTGCGCCGTAAAGGGTCTGAAAAACTTGGCACAAGACGCGAAATTAAAAACTTAAACTCGTTCAAATTCATGCAACAAGCGATTGAATATGAAACACGTTGGCAAATTGAAACGCTAGAAGATGGGGGCACTATACAGCAAGCAACCGTCCTGTTTAATCCAGATACTGGTGAGACACGCGCTATGCGTAGCAAAGAAGAAGCCAATGATTATCGTTACTTCCCAGATCCAGATCTATTACCTTTGGCCATATCTGCTGGCGATATAGAAAGCGTCAAACAACATATGCCAGAGTTACCCGAAGCAATGAAACAACGTTTTCAAAACCAATATACTTTGCCAGTTTACGACGCTGATATGTTGACAAGCTCGCGCGCAGTTGCAGACTATTTTGTTGCCGTAGTAAATGCTGGCGCTGAAGCTAAATTAGCTTCAAATTGGGTAATGGGTAATGTCGCCGCTAAACTTAATTTGGAAGAAAAAGCAATTAGCGCCTCCCCCATCAATCCAATCCAATTAGCTATGCTGATTAAGCGTATTCAAGATGGCACCATTTCTAACAACGCTGCCAAACAAGTATTCGAAGCAATGTGGAATGGTGAGGGTGAAGTTGATCACATTATTGAAGCCAAAGGGTTGAAACAGGTATCGGACAGTGGTGCTATTGAAGCCATTGTAGATGAAGTGCTAGCGGCTAATGATGCCATGGTGCAAGAATATAAATCAGGTAAGGAGAAAGCCTTTAACGCCTTGGTAGGGCAAGTGATGAAAGCATCAAAAGGTAAAGCAAACCCAGCCCAAGTAAATGATATATTGAAGAAAAAACTATCTTAATGGTGATCTAATTGATGGCTAGCCATTATAAAAAGCCGCCCTTTTAGGCGGCTCATTTGTATACATTTTTATCATATGCCATAACGATCGCGGTATTTTTCCATGGCCTGATTGAATTCGTACAACTCCGGAGCTCCCTGCATAAAATTTATCAAATCCGACAATGTAGCAATCTTGATCACCGGAATTAGATAATCATGCTCGACTTCTTGCACAGCCGATTGAATTCCTTCACCGCGCTCTTGTCTGTCTAGTGCTACCACCACACCAACCGGCTGTGCGCCCTCGTACTCTATGGTATCAAGTGATTCTCGCACTGAGGTTCCGGCTGAAATAACATCATCAATGATTAAAACCTTTCCCTCAAGTGGAGCCCCCACAATTTTTCCACCCTCTCCGTGGTCTTTGGCTTCTTTTCGATTGTAGGCGAAATTGACATTTTTTCCTCGTTTGGCCAAGGCCATAGACACCGCTGCAACGAGAGTAATTCCTTTGTAAGCAGGGCCAAACAACATATCAAACTTCAAGTCAGATTTGATAATTGCTTCAGCGTAAAAATCTCCTAATTTGGCTAAACTATCACCGTCATAGAATAATCCAGCATTGAAAAAATAGGGACTAAGACGACCTGCTTTAGTTTTAAACTCACCAAAGCGCAATACTTTGCGTTGAATAGCAAACTTGATGAATTGCGCGGTAGAATCTTTACTTTCCGTTTTTCCGGATGCCGCTTTGGCACGTTGAATTCTTAAATACATTATCGATGGATCCTCATGCTTAGAATTATATCTGCAAATTTAAATGGTATTCGATCTGCTTGTAACAAAGGTTTTTTGCCTTGGATGCTTGAACAAGACGCAGACTTTATCTGCCTGCAAGAACTCAAAGCACAACAAGCTGATATGACGCATGAAATGTTAAATCCCGCTTCATACCAAGGTTATTTTCATTACGCCGAAAAAAAAGGTTACAGCGGCGTTGGTATCTACACCCGTCACGAACCTGACCAAGTAGTCGTAGGACTAGGCCACTCAGACATTGATGCTGAAGGTAGATACCTAGAGCTTCAATTTAATCATTTAGGTGTCAAAAAGATAAATATTATATCGCTATACTTACCATCTGGCTCGAGTGGTGAAGATCGCCAAAAAATTAAATTTAGTGTGATGGAGCGATTTTATCCACATCTTCAGTCACTCATCGACAGTGGAAGAGAGGTGATTATATGTGGAGATTGGAATATTGCGCATCGTGAGATTGATTTAAAAAATTGGAAAGGCAATTTAAAAAATTCCGGTTTTCTTCCAGAGGAGCGCGCTTGGATGACAGATATTTTTGAAAAACAAGGGTGGGTAGATACTTATCGAAAACTATACCCTGACTCTACCGACGAATGCTATACATGGTGGAGTAATCGCGGACAGGCTTGGGCCAAAAATGTGGGATGGCGCATCGACTATCAAATTGCGACGCCATCCATCGGTAACTTGGTGAAGCAAGCAAGTATATACAAGGAACAACGCTTTAGTGATCATGCTCCTCTCAGTATAGCTTATGACTACACAATTTAGTCCTTGCTGACTTTTAATGTAATACCCACATTGCATCTGAAACTAAACAGATTCCACCAAATTTTTTAAGTAATAATCTGACCTCATTAACCACTGATTGCAATTGATTTTCATCACAGGCCACCACAAAGGTAATATTTTCAAACTTATCGCCGAACACATGATCGTCTCGCGTACCTCTCTCACCACAGCCTTCAACATTTTTATAAAGTGTGTAATGTTCGATTTGATTACGTTTGAGTAAATCAATCACCGTCTGCTTCTCAATTGCCTCAATCACTATTTCTAGTCTTTTTACTTTTTTCAATTAAAAGTCTCCAAGCAATTTTGTGGCTAAATGGTAATAAAGCGGAATACCAATGACCACATTAAAGGGGAATGTCACACCCAAACTAAGGGTTAAATAAATGGAAGGATTCGCCTCGGGAACAGCCATTCGGATTACTGGTGGTACGGCAATATACGATGCACTCGCGCCCAATACTGCTACCAGCATACATCCTCCAACACTAAAATGAAGTAGCCAGTGGGCTAAACCCAAGCCTATCAAACCACCTAATATTGGCATCAAAATACCAAAGGTTAACAAAAACAAACCTGCCTGTTTAAAATCATGGAGTTTTTTGCCAGCCTCCATACCCATCGATAAAAGAAAGATACATAGCACCCCGAAAAACAATTGATCGAAAAATGGTAATACTTTTAGCATGCTTCTCTCTGTGGCATAAATTCCTATTAACATCCCGCCTAATAAAAGCAAGATGCTGCCATTGGTGAATGCTTCGCGAAGCACATGCTTAAAACCATTCTGATTAAGCTCTTGTTGTTCATGCTTTCTAATCCATGCAACCAACAACAAACCTATCAAAATAGCGGGGGTCTCCATTACTGCAAGCATCATAATAGGGTATGACTCAAAGGCAATTTGGTGACTTTCTAAAAATGCTAAAGCTGTCAAAAAAGTCCCTGCACTCACTGACCCATAGTGAGTAGCAACTGCAATGGCATTAAATTTATCTTGTCTTCCTAGCCATCTTAGAATGAAGTAAGCCAATATTGGCATAATCAACCCTAGCAATATGGCTACTGCCAACGCTGGCAGTGAATTCATCCACGCTTGGTGACCCAGCTCTTGGCCGCCATGCAAGCCTATACTGATGAGTAAATAAATCGCCATGGACTTGGTTAAGTCGCTGGGAAGTTTTAAATCTGAACGGATTAACTGTGCCAGCATCCCAAGACAAAAGAATAAGACGGACGGGGTAAGTAGATTAGTAAATTCCATAATTTAAATTTTTTAGGGCCTTTTTATCAGGGCAATCACGAAAAATTCACTCGTAATTTTGACTTAGTTTTACTATTCTGTAAAATTAAACTAAAATATGAACTGTTCTATAAAATAGAATTATCAATGTATAAACTGAATTTTAATCATTTGTACTATTTTTGGGTGATTGCTAAGCAAGGAAATCTTGGGCGGGCAGCCAAACAGCTCAAATTATCTGACTCCGCACTTTCAACCCAACTAAAAAAGTTGGAAAGCCAGCTAAACACGCCATTATTTGAACGTAAAAGTCGTAGCTTGCATCTGACTGAAGCTGGTTCTTTAGCCCTAGCATATGCTGAAAAAATTTTTGCTTTAGGCCATGACTTGTGTGACGCCATGATAGAACATAAAGCACAAACACGAGCGATATTTAGAATTGGTATAGCCTCATCATTGTCACGCAATTTCGCTGAAAATTTTATTCGTCCGTTAATCAGTAAAAATGATGTCGAACTGGTGATTGAGTCTGGAAACCAAGATGAACTCATGGCAAAACTCTCGCGCTACCAACTTGACGTTGTACTAAGTAATCAAAAACCAGAAATATCAGCGTCATTAAAATTTCGTACCATCGCCAAACAACCATTGAGTATTGTCGGGCGGCCATTAAAAGAGTCAGTCCGCTTTAATATCAAAGAAGATCTTGCAAAATACAAATTACTTTTGCCTGGCAGTGCGAGTGATGTTAGAACAAGCTTCGACGAACTATGTGAACAAAACCATATCGAATACAAAGTCATGGCAGAAATTAATGACATGCCCGCATTGCGATTATTTTTAAGAGATGCAAAATGTATCGCGTTACTACCAAAAGTTGTTGTTCAAGATGAGATCAATAATCAAAGCCTACAGGTATATTGTGAGTTAGAAGGGTTGTATGAATACTTTTATGCGATCTATACCAAACGTCGATTAAACACAGATCTTTTGCAAGATTTGCTAGAAAGATCTGATGAAGAAATTCTTAATTATGTCGCTAATTAACAGAAAAACGTCATTATATGCAGTCATCTAGTATAGGAATGAAGCCATTGTTACGCTTGTTCAAATTAGTCGAGTTTGAACGCAACGACCTCATTATTTTACCCATTATCATTTTCGGCTACGGACTGCTCAACTTTGTCATTCCCGTCTCAGTTCAAGCATTAGTCAATGTGGTTTCTATGGGCGCTGTATTGCAGCCCTTATTTATCATCAGCATTATTCTTTTTGTATTACTGGCACTATCTGGCTGCTTATATGTGTTCGAAGCCTACATCGTAGAATTGATACAGCGCCGATTATTTATTAGAACAGCTATTCATTCTGCTGAAAAAACTAGCGGGATTGATATCAGTTTTTATGACAAGGAAAATCCCGTTGAATTAATCAATCGCTTTCTCGATATCACGACAGTTCAAAAAACAGTTTCAGGCTTACTAACAGTCGCTTTAATCGCCTTTCTTCAGGCGATTTTGGGAAGTTTGATTTTGATTTTTTACAGTGCCTACTTCGCAGTGCTGGTATTTATCATTGTGGGATTTTTGATATTCATTTTTTATGGTTTGGGACGGCATGCACAAGAGACTGCTCTCGCTGAATCCAAAATTAAATTTCAGATGATTGCCTGGCTGGAGAATATTGCGCGCAACATCTTCACCTTTAAGTTTTACGACGCAAACGATCAAACGGCTCATCAAACCCATGATTTAGTCAGCAAATATATTGAAAAACGTTCCTCTCACTTTAGGATTTTACTCTGGCAAAACATAAGCGCTTCTATATTATATGCAGCCGGAGGAACCGCTCTGCTGGCTCTCGGCGGAAGCTTGGTAATCCGTGGAGAAATCAATATTGGTCAGTTCGTAGCGGCTGAATTGATTATTTTTGGTGTGCTTGGCTCTGTCTTGAGACTAACTAGCAAATTAAGTGACTTTTATGATTTGTTGGCCGCGCTGGACAAGATAGGCATGATTGAGGACTTCCCTCAGGAGAGCAACGGTGAGGTGGTTCTGGACCAACCTATCAAACAACTCCATGTGAACGATATTAGCTTCGCCTATCATTCCAGAGCTCAAGCATTACCCTCCTTAAGCTTCAATCTAGTAAGAGGCCAAAGTTTAGCTATATTAGGCAGTCCTGGCAGCGGCAAATCAACCTTGTTCAATCTTTTGACCAAAATTCGTCAACCAAATACTGGTTTTGTAGAAGTGAATCAGTTAGATATTCGTCTATTAGATAATTACAGCCTGCGTAATCGAGTTGGCTATGTCAGTGAGATTGAAATTACTGAAGGATCTATCACCGAGAATATTCGCTTGGGCCGTGATCTTTCCTTAACTTGGATCAATCAACTGATGAACGAAATTGGAATTGGTGACGAATTGAGGGCGTTACCCAATGGCTTAGACACTCAACTTACAGCTTCAGGTGCGCCACTTTCCACGAGTCAATTACAACGTCTGATGATAGTACGTAGCATGGCAGGAGCACCAGGTTTACTTATGATAGATGGAATGTTAGATAACTTTAATGATGAGAAGCTAAGCCGAGTTATTGCTTTGTTGAAGGCACAGCAAGCCGATTATATCTTGCTGGTATCAACCCGTTTCACGAAAATTGCCAAGCAATTTGACCAGATAATTGATCTGGATAAACTGAAATCATCCTATGAGAGAAACTAGAAAAAGATTATTTGAATCCACCATAGCGCTGGGCATCACCCCAACCTATGTCCATAAATTTTACAAAATTCAGCTCATACTGTTTTTTGTATTTCCTTTACTCGCACTTTTCTTACCATGGCAACAAAACGTAAGTGCGAAAGGAAAAGTTACCGCTTTTGCGCCTTTTGAACGCGTTCAAACCATTGATTCGCCTATCAATGGCGTGGTACAGCAGTGGCACGTTCAAGAGGCAAGTAAAGTCAAAGCTGGTGATCTGTTATTAGAGATGCGCGATATCGACCCACAATATCGAGATCGTATTGAATCTCAACGTGATAACTTGAGCAATCGTTTATCAGCCAAACAAGAAGAGCTAAAGTCTTATCGACTGCAACAAAAAAGTCTGATTGCCGCCCGAGATGCAAAAATTGCCTCTGCACAATTTAAACGTGATGTCGCTCAACAAAAAATTCGTGCTGCTTCGGAGGCCACTGTATCGGCACAAGCAACCTTAGATGCAGCTGAATTTCAGGTGACACGTTTGCAGAGACTTTTAAAAGATGGATTAGTATCAAAGCGTGATAGCGAACTTGCCGAACGTGATTTTGAAATTGCAAAACGATCGCTTGGCAGTGCTAAAGCACAATATGACTCTGCTGTTGCAGAGGCAAACTCAGCTGCGGCAGAAATCAAACAAATTACCTCTGATACCCAAGCTGAGTTGGACTCAACACGCGCTATCATTAATAAAATTCAAGCTGAAGTTTTAGATTCTGAAAATACGCTCACGAGTTCTGAGATTAATTTATCAAGACAAAATACTCAGCGTATTGTTGCTCCAAAAGATGGTACTGTATTCCGTTTACCATTTAATTCTCCCTCACAAGTGATTAGTCAAGGCCAACCATTGTTGGTGATTCAGCCTAATACCGATCAGCCCGCGGTAGAGCTTATGGTGGATGGTCGCGATGCACCTTTGATTAAAAAAGGTTCTCAAGTTCGACTTGAATTTGAAGGCTGGCCAGCGATTCAGGTCCCAGGCTGGGCCAATATTCGTGTAGGTACATATGGTGGCAAAGTAGCTTTCGTAGACCCAATAGACATGGGAAATGGCAACTTCCGTGTTATGGTAGTTCCTGATTTGACTGAGCAAGCTTGGCCAAGTAATGAATTTTTGCGTCAAGGGCTAACCACCAAAGGATGGATTTTGCTTGAAAAAGTCAGCATCGGATATGAATTATGGCGTATCTTCAATGGCTTCCCACCCCGTATTCCTGAACAAGGGGTGCCACATGCAGATAAACCATCAAAACAAAAACTATGATGAATCTTTTTTCTAATATTTACAGTTCTCTGACAAACAGAGTACTGCTAATAGCCGGTCTATTGCTTAGTGCTCACACATGGGGGGGTGAGAGTGATGGAATAACCAGCATAGCTGGTGCGGAATCAACCATCCATCTTATCCCACAAAAAAACTTTTTACCTCAGGACTATTCAGAGCGTCCCGCAACAGATTTAAATCAATCGCTGCAACAACTTCAAGAAAAAAAACAAACCGAAAGTTTACGTATTGACCTGCAAGAAGCGATGAAAGAAAGTCAAAGCGACAAACCCAAGTCGTCGAGCTCGAATAAAGATCAGGCAATGTCCTTGGCAATATCGGATATTCGTGCTCGTGCACTGAAAAATAATTTATCTATTGAAGTAGCTAAGGTTGACCCACTCATAGCGGCAGCTGGACTTCGTCAAGAGCAAGCGAAATTCGATAACATTATTTTTGCCTATGCGCGCCAAACAAATCGAGATTTACCCCGTATCGCTGATGACAACGTTGAATTCAGCGCTTTAGGTGATTTGAATAATCAGCAAGTCAAATTAAATACCACAGAACAGACCACACGAATTACCGATATTGCGGCAGGTGTACGTGTGCCTTTGCGCACTGGGGGCACCTTGGTGTTAAGCTCACCCTTGGAGAGCAAGCGTATTAATGGTGCGCTGGATAGTAATCAATACCGCAGCGCATTACGTTTTTCGGTCAGTCAACCACTACTACGCAACGCAGGTAAACAAGTCAATGAGGCCAGCATTCGTATTGCGGAATTTGACGCTCAATCGGTCAACTTACGAACAAAATTGCAGGCAATCCGCATTATCGCGGCTACTGACAAAGCTTACTGGGGCGTATATGAGGCATGGGCGCAGCTGGATGTAAGAAGACAACAATATGAATTAGCTCTACAGAACCTGACGATGGTGCGTAAAAGAGTTGAAGAAGGGCTTACTGCTGCTATCGAAAAAAATCGTGCCGAAATTGGTGTTGCTGACAGAATGGAAGCTTTGATTGTGGCGGAGACCAATCTCAAACTCGCACAACGTCAATTGCGTTTTTTTATGAACGAAATGGAAGCTGAACAGACCTTAGAGAGTATGATCAGTCCTGCAACTGAGCCCCAGTTGATGCGCTATGAGTTTAATCGAGAAAAATTACTACAAGACGCCATGACCGGTCGTTTAGAGCTGTTAGAGCTGGAACTGCGTTTGGCTGCTGATGCAGTAAATATAGCCTTTATGCAAAACCAAACCTTGCCACTATTCACGCTAGATTATCAATATGGTGCGCTATCGAATAGTGCAGGAAATTTCGGCAATAGTTATAACAGCGTGTTAAACGGTCGATTCAATGACTGGTCCGTGGGACTGACTTTTGAGTTGCCATTTACTAACGAAGCTAATCTTGCGCGCTTGGAGAATGCGGTACAGCAACGTAATAAACGTCTTGCTACTAAACAATTACAAACGCTCACCGTACGTAAAGAGATCTTGGATGCTTTGGATCAAATCGAAAATCATTGGCAAAGAATTCTTGCGGCGCGTCAGCAAGTTGTGATTGCTGGATTAAATTATGATGCCGAGTTAAAGCAATTTAATGAAGGCCTGCGCACCATGACTGAGGTGCTAGAAACTTTGACAAGACTTGGTGAAGCTCAAATTAAGGAAGTCAAAGCGGTGACCGATTATCAGATTGCCATGGTAGATTTAGCATACGCCACTGGAACGTTGATTGGTTACAGTGGCGTAGATTTTAAGTAGCTTTAAAACGGAATATCGTCCTCAAACGCATCAAAATCACCTGCTGTTGCACTAGCAGATGAGGGCGAGGAAGATTGCAAAGGCATGCCACTGCCCATAGGCATTGATTGATTTTCGTCAGCAGGGTCAAACGGCGCACCACCTGTCTCACGGCCACCACCACCCAACATTTGCATCTGATCTGCAACAATCTCTGTGGTATAGCGATCTTGTCCTTCTTTGGTTTGCCATTTGCGAGTTTGCAAGCGACCTTCGATATACACTGGGCGGCCTTTCTTGAGATATTCACCCGCGATTTCAGCTAAACGGCGATACATGACAATATTGTGCCACTCGGTTCTCTCTTGCTTTTGACCGCTTTTATCTTTCCAACTGTCTGTGGTAGCAATACTAAAATTACACACTGCCTCACCGTTGGGCATATAGCGGACTTCTGGGTCTCGCCCTAAATTACCCACTAGAATGACTTTATTTACCGATGCCATATCAATCCCCTATTAATTTTAATATTTTAGCTTCATCCCACTCACTATGCATATCGATTTTGACGATTGCCACACCCTCATCTGCTAGTACCACTGCCTCTCTTACCCCAGATAAACCAGCGATTTTTGCCGCCAACTTTTCGGCTTGTTCGGCTTTGTCTTGAGTTAAGTGATACATCTTACTTTTTACTGCCGGTGGCGCTTGCATGGTGAAGGCCAACAACGCCCAAATAGCCATCAGAATGGTACAAAAAAAGAATACTGCTGGAAAGCCATAATAGTGCGAAAGGTATCCCCCCAGGGTACCACCTACAAACACTCCCAGTGATTGCGTCGTATTGTGTACTCCCATCGCCGTGCCTTTGGCAGCAGCAGGTGCCATTTTGGTGATAATTGAGGGCAGAGAAGCTTCTAAAATGTTAAAAGCAATAAAGTATGCTGTAAGAGAAAGCACAATCCCCCAAAAATAACTCACCAGACCTGCGAACAGCAATTGTGCCAATAGCATCACCACAATCGCACTAGTGAATACCAGCTTTAGTTTAGCTTTTTTCTCGGCAAAAATAATCGCGGGTACCATCAACAGAAAGGAAATCAATAATACTGGAAAATAAATCATCCAGTGCTGGTGCTCGTTCAGCACATTGGTCTGGCGTATCGCCAAAGGTACCACCACAAACATCGCCATTTGCGCAGCATGCAAGGCAAAAATACCGTAATTTAATCTAAATAATTGAGCATTTTTAAGGACGTCCTTGAGCTTACTTGTGCTGGCTTGAGCGTCTGAGTGGAAATGGCTGAAGCTAGGTTGAGGAACGATGAATTTGACTACCGGAATCGCCAAAGCAGCCAACACTGCGGTCAAAAAGAATATGCCCTTGACACCTATCCATTGATTAAGCACAGGCCCCAAAATTAGCGACAAGGCAAAAGTAATACCTATCGTGCCGCCTATCATGGCCATCGCTTTGGTTCGATGCTCTTCTCTGGTTAAGTCTGCTACCAGTGCAGTGACTGCCGCAGAAACCGCACCAGCACCTTGAATAGCTCGTCCTATGGCCACCCAAATTAGGTTATGGGCAAAGCCAGAAATCAAACAGCCCAATACAAATAACAACAAACCAATATAGATCACACGCTTACGTCCAAAACGGTCCGAAGCCATCCCAAAAGGTAACTGAAATATCGCTTGAGTCAGTCCGTATGCACCCAGCGCTATGCCGATTAATAGGTGATTATTTCCGTCGGGCAAAGTTTCGGCATAGATAGAGAAGATCGGCAGAATAAGGAACATCCCCAACATACGCAGTCCATAAATGGAAGCAAGGCTTAGGCTTGCGCGTAATTCAGTGGAAGTCATTTTGTCTGATTGGGTAATGCTATTCATGAAACTGATTAACTTAATCGATTAAATTGCGTATATTAACAGGTTGGCCTAATCGGCTAAATAGACATCTGACAAAGCGACCGCAATGTCAGTGCAATTAAATGCTTAGATTGAAGAGAGAGAAATGGATTTCATCAAGATACGCGGTGCTCGCACCCATAATCTTAAAAATGTTTCACTGGATATTCCCCGCAATCAAATGGTAGTTATTACCGGTTTATCTGGTTCAGGTAAATCATCCTTAGCGTTTGATACCCTGTATGCTGAGGGTCAACGCCGCTATGTAGAATCCCTTTCAGCCTACGCCCGTCAGTTTTTGGCACGTATGGACAAACCTGATGTAGATCTCATTGAAGGGCTCTCTCCAGCAATCTCTATCGAGCAAAAATCAACTTCGCACAACCCTCGTTCCACTGTGGGAACAGTGACGGAAATTCATGATTATTTGCGTTTGCTGTATGCCCGTGCAGGTGATCCTGAGTGTCCCGAGCATCATAACAAGCTTGAAGCGCAAACGGTTTCTCAGATGGTGGACAGTATTATTGCATTGGAGCAAGACACCAAACTGATGATTCTTGCTCCTGTAGTGAGGGAACGCAAGGGAGAACATCTTGATTTATTCGATTCACTGAAAGCTCAAGGATTTGTGCGTATCAGAGTGAATGGTGAGATTCATGATTTGGATAATCCACCTAAGCTAGCTAAAACGTTTAAGCATTCAATTGATGTAGTCATTGATAGAATTAAGGTGCGCGTAGATTTAAAACAGCGTATCGCTGAGTCTATTGAGACTGCATTGCGCTTGGCTGACGGAAAGGTCATCGCAGTCGAGATGGATACAGCAAAAGAGTATTTATTCTCAGCCAAGTTTTCATGTCCAGTATGTGACTACTCCTTGGTTGAATTAGAACCACGTCTATTTTCATTTAATAATCCGATGGGCGCTTGCCCACAATGCGATGGCTTGGGACAAATTAGCTTTTTTGATCCCAAGCGTGTCGTTGCTTTTCCACATTTATCACTCGCCTCTGGGGCAATTAAAGGCTGGGACAGACGCAATCAATTTTATTTTCAATTGCTGTTGAGTTTAGCCGAACATTATCAATTTGATATTGAACAACCGTTTGAGAATTTGCCTGAATCTATTCAACATGTGTTGTTGCATGGCAGCGCACGTGAAGTCATCAATTTCCGCTATTTGAACGAGCGTGGTGGTTTTTTTCAAAAGAGCCATAGCTTTGAGGGAATTATCAATAATCTTCAACGTCGTTATCGTGAAACAGACTCTACAACGGTACGTGAGGAGTTAGCTAAATACCTTAACTCTCAGCCTTGCCCAAGTTGTCATGGGACACGTCTACGCATCGAAGCTCGCCATGTAAAAGTAGCTGATAAAAACATTCATGAAATTTGTGAAATGCCACTTAAGCAAGCACTCACTTTTTTTGAAAGCATCGAGTTACGTGGTCAAAAGCTTGCTATTGCGGATAAAATTATCAAAGAAATTTCTAGTCGATTACACTTTCTCACCAATGTAGGATTAGACTATTTGTCTCTGTCACGTTCCGCTGAGACTTTGTCTGGCGGCGAGGCCCAACGTATACGTTTAGCATCACAAATTGGTTCGGGATTGACTGGTGTCATGTACGTATTAGACGAGCCATCTATTGGTTTGCATCAACGCGATAATGATCGATTATTGGATACGTTGAAACACCTACGCGATATCGGTAATACCGTCATCGTGGTCGAACATGATCAGGATGCAATTATGTCGGCAGATTTTGTAGTAGATATTGGGCCTGGCGCTGGTGAGCATGGCGGTCAAATTGTTGCATCGGGAAGCCCCACACAAATTCAAAACAACCCAGATTCCATTACAGGGCAATACTTAAGTGGAAAAAAACAAATTCAATATAAGCAACAGCGTACCGCACCTGACCCGAAACGCTGGATAAAATTAAAGCGGGCACAGGGTAATAATTTAAAGCAGGTCAATTTAGCGATTCCGGTCGGCTTGCTAAGCTGCATCACAGG
This sequence comes from uncultured Methylophilaceae bacterium, assembly GCA_964470195.1. GTDB lineage: Bacteria > Pseudomonadota > Gammaproteobacteria > Burkholderiales > Methylophilaceae > RFPI01. Next base: position 38,809 of record CAYYBG010000001.1, read on the forward strand.
CGTATCTGGTTCGGGTAAGTCGACACTTATTAATGACACCCTATATCGGGCGGTAGCTCAACATTTATATGGAAGTTCAACCGAGCCAGCGGCGTTTGAGACGATAGAAGGATTAGAATTCTTCGACAAAGTGGTCGATGTGGATCAAAGCCCGATTGGTCGCACACCTCGATCCAACCCCGCCACTTATACTGGTTTGTTTACCCCCATTCGAGATTTATTCTCTGCTGTTCCCGAAAGTCGCGCACGTGGTTACGGTCCAGGGCGTTATTCATTTAATGTCAAGGGTGGGCGCTGCGAAGCTTGTCAGGGTGACGGCGTCATCCGAGTAGAAATGCACTTTTTACCTGATGTCTATGTCCCGTGCGATAGTTGCCATGGCAAACGCTACAATCGGGAAACTTTGGAAATTCAGTACAAAGGCAAAAATATTCACGAGATTCTCTCTATGACAGTAGAACAGGCGCATGAGTTTTTCCAAGCCGTGCCTACCGTAGCGCGAAAATTACGCACATTATTAGATGTTGGCTTGGGCTATATCACGCTCGGTCAATCCGCCACTACACTCTCTGGGGGTGAAGCACAACGCGTTAAATTGGCGTTGGAATTATCCAAACGTGACACAGGTCGTACCTTGTATATTTTGGATGAACCAACTACGGGCTTACACTTCGCCGATATTCAGTTGCTATTAGACGTTATTCATAAATTACGAGATGCAGGTAATACCATCGTCATTATTGAGCATAATTTGGACGTGATTAAGACAGCCGATTGGATTGTCGATATGGGACCTGAGGGTGGAGATGGGGGCGGTACTATTTTGGCTGAGGGTACACCAGAGCAAGTTGCAAAAAACAGTCAAAGTTATACAGGGCACTACCTTAAGGCCATGCTGAAAGCCAAGAAATAAAGGCTTTATTGAGGTATTTGTGCGCTAGTCATGCGCTGCAAAATGATGTGGCTTCGATGCTGCAAATAAGTTGATGAAGGATGTTTGTCAAAATATCTAGGGTTAGGAATGATTGCTGCCATTTTCGCCGCTTGAGCCCTGGTTAATGCGCTGGAGCTGATATGAAAATAGTGTTTTGCCGCTGCTTCAGCACCAAAAATACCATTGCCCCATTCAATCATATTGAGATAGATTTCTAGGATTCTGCGCTTGCTCATCACGCTCTCGAGCATGAGTGTGATGACTGCTTCTTCAAGTTTGCGCCAAGGCGTGCGTTTAGTGGATAGGAATAAATTTTTTGCGAGTTGCTGACTGATGGTGGATCCACCCGCCACTAATTTCCCGCGACGCTTGTTTTTCTCATAAGCCTTTTGTATGCCCTCCCAATCGAATCCCTTATGGTCAAGAAATTTGGCATCCTCTGCTGCGACTACAGCTCGCTTCAGATGATTCGAAATTTTTTGGTATGGCACCCAGCGATGTTTTAGTTCTGCATTCTGGTGCATATCTTGTAAAAGCTCTAGACGTTGCTCCATCAGTGCACTTGTATCGGGATTAAATTTTATCCATACCAAAATATGCAAAAATATCCAAAGTTGGTACACCAGTAGGACTACCAGTATCCATTTGCAGGCCTGCCAGAAAAGCCATTTGGTAGAAGTGCGTGCTTGCATTAGCTCCTCAGCATAGCAATCACTGGGCTGGTTTGAGGTCGCACTCCGCGCCATAAATAAAATGCTTCGGCAGCTTGCTCTACCAACATGCCCAGTCCATCAGAGATTTGTGCGCCTTGTTCATGCGCCATTTGCATAAACGGGGTGAGCTTGCCATACATCATGTCATAGGCAAGACAGTTAGGTGCGAAGATTTGTGGAGGTAAAGGTAGACGTTCGTCTTGCAAGCCGCTTGAAGTAGCATTAATCACAATATCAAATTGATGTTGATGCAACTCATCAAAAGCATAAGCATCAACACTCACCAGCATCATCTCGTCGCGGGCTTCTATTTTTTTAACCATATTCAACGCTTTATCCATACTGCGATTGGTGATGATTAATAGCCTTGGGTGACAAGCAAGCAGGGGATGTAGCACTCCCTCAGAGGCGCCGCCAGCTCCAATCAACAAGATACGTTTACCCTCTAGTTGCACGCCCATGTTTTGTACAATATCGCGCACTAACCCTACGCCATCGGTGTTATCTCCGATGATGCCATCTTGTTGAAAGATCAACGTATTCACTGCTCCCGCATCTTGTGCACGTTCAGTCACTTGTTGCGCCAATTGATATGCTTGCAGTTTGAAAGGGACGGTGACATTCGCACCACGCAAACCAAGCGTGATTAAATCTTGCACAGTAGCAGCAAACCCATCCAAAGGCGCCAATACCGCCCGATAATCCATATTCTGTTGGGTTTGTAGTGCAAAAGCACGATGTATTAGCGGCGATTTACTGTGTTGAATGGGATTGCCAATTACGGCGTATAAATCAGTCATAAATAACGCAGTTAGTCATCAATATTAGCCGTTAGTCCAAGGCAGGTCAGCCACTTTCCAACCATTGATGCGACAACGTTGACGCATTTCCGGAGTAGCCTCTCCCTCAAAACCTTCCAGCATATTGTAGGCCTCTGTAAAACCCATTTGAGATGCCAGAACAGCAGCATTATGTGAACGTCCACCGGTACGGCACAGAAAAATCACCAAAGATTCTTTATCGACCTGTTGCGCTAATTGATTTTGAAAATGTGGATTGGGCACCATGCCTGGGTAAAAAGCCCATTCAATATGTTGAGCCATAGGAATTCGACCAACTAATTCCAACTCTGCACTGCTTCTCACATCGACCAATTGTGCGTTCGGCGCTATTTGCAATACCTGATAGGCTTCTTGAGGTGTTAAAGTGCCTGCATAAGGTAAATTTAAGTCTTGTGCTCGTTGTTTAGCTTGTTCCAAAATCTGAGATAATGACATGCTTGGGTTCTCTCTCGCTGATGTATAAATAGATTGTAAAGTATAGCGACAAAAGTACATTAACGCATAATTGCACTAAAATGGTGCTCAATGCGTGCGTTTGCACTATAATAGTGCAATTATTTCGTGGCGGCTTTTGTAAGTCTTTGTACAGTATAAAGAAAGCTTTTTTGCGATTTGGCACGCTTCATGCTTAATATTATCGCTAAGTTTTATTTTAATAACCATTTTTAAACCAATTTACGACAAATTTAGGAGATTCTCATGGCGGTCGCCGACGTAATGAAAATGGTGAAAGATAACGACATCAAATTCGTCGATTTTCGTTTCACCGACACCCGTGGTAAAGAACAACATGTTACTGTTCCTGTATCCGCATTCAATGAAGATAAATTCACTGAAGGTCATGCTTTTGACGGTTCCTCAATTGCTGGCTGGAAAGGCATTAATGCTTCTGATATGCAACTGATGCCAGACCCTGATACGGCCAATATTGATCCATTTATGGATGAGCCTACATTGATTTTGACCTGTGACGTGGTAGATCCAACCGATGGCAAAGGTTATGACCGTTGCCCACGTAGTTTGGCAAAACGTGCTGAGGCTTACTTGAAGTCCAGCGGTTTGGGCGATACCGCTTATTTTGGTCCAGAACCAGAATTCTTTATTTTTGATTCCGTACAATGGGATGTGAGCATGAGCGGTAGCTCTGTGCGCATCAACTCAGAAGAAGCTCCATGGTCTTCTAATGACAAATTTGAAGGCGGCAACATCGGTCACCGTCCCGCTGTTAAAGGCGGTTACTTCCCGGTACCTCCAGTAGATTCTTTCCAAGACGTTCGTTCTTCAATGTGTATGACACTAGAAGAAATGGGTATTCCAGTGGAAGTACATCACCACGAAGTGGCAGGTGCGGGTCAATGTGAAATCGGTACACAATTCAGCACATTGGTAAAACGTGCTGATTGGACTCAAGTGTTGAAATATGTGGTGTTGAACACTGCTCACGCTTACGGTAAGACTGCGACCTTCATGCCTAAACCTTATGCTGGTGATAATGGCTCTGGTATGCACGTTCATCAATCCGTTTGGAAAGATGGCAAAAACTTATTCGCTGGCAACGGTTATGCAGGTTTGAGTGAATTCGCTCTGTATTACATCGGCGGTATCATCAAACATGCGCGTGCTTTGAATGCGATTACTAACCCAAGTACCAACTCTTACAAGCGTTTGGTTCCTGGCTTTGAAGCACCTGTGAAATTGGCCTACTCCGCTAAAAATCGTTCTGCTTCTATTCGTATCCCATTTGTACACTCTGACAAAGCTCGCCGCGTTGAAGCTCGCTTCCCAGATCCAACTGCAAACCCATACTTGGCTTTCAGTGCCTTATTGATGGCTGGTTTGGATGGCGTACAAAACAAGATTCATCCTGGCGATCCAGCCACTAAAGATCTTTACCACTTGCCTCCAGAAGAAGATGCACAAATTCCAACCGTATGCTCTTCATTAGAACAAGCGCTGGAATACTTGGATAAAGACCGCGAATTCTTAACTCGTGGTGGCGTATTCAGTAATGACTGGATTGATTCTTACATCGACTTGAAGATGGGAGAGGTCAACAACTTGCGTATGACACCTCACCCAATTGAGTTTGGTATGTATTACAGCTGTTAAGCGCAGTGATTTAAGAAGGCGGGGTGACCCGCCTTTTTTTATCTCTCGTCTCTTGAATTAAAACAACCACGAAAATTTTTTATTGATGCAAGATAGGGATCAAACATCCTACCCAAATATGATTTTTGGCATGAGGGTTGCTTTATAAAACACATGGACAATCAAACCCTAAAAGCTTTTGCTGGCTTAGAACATTTAGCGACTGCAGTGATGTTAGTAAACGCAGATAGCCAAGTGATATTTGCTAATCCCGCCACTGAAATTTTGTTTGCGCTTAGTAGCAAACAGATACTAGGGCAGTCTTTGTCGCAGATTTTTCCCAACTGCGACCTTTTAATGGACGCTGTGCAACAAGCGATTTCTCAGCGTAGCCCATTTCGTGAACATGAATTCTTTATCACCACTGCGCGTCAATTATCTCTAGCAGTGACCTGTACAGTAACGCCTGTGGATGTTGCACCCGCTTGTTTGGTACTTGAATTTCAACAAATGGATCAGCAGCTTCGTATCGCTCGCGAAGAGCGCATGCTGATTCATCAACAAGCTAACACTGAGTTATTACGTAATTTAGCCCATGAAATACGAAACCCATTGGGCGGTCTACGCGGTGCAGCGCAGCTACTGGAGGGTGAGTTACCGCAAACAGGCTTACGCGAATATACCCAAGTCATTATTAAAGAAGCTGACCGTTTGCAAAGCTTAATGGATAGGATGCTGGTACCTCATCGTGTACCTAAATATCAACCTACCAATATTCATGAGGTACTTGAACGGGTACGAAGTTTGTTACTTGCGGAAGCGCCGCAAAATGGAATCAATATTATGGTTCGTCGTGACTATGACACCAGCCTGCCAGAAATTATTGGTGACAGAGAGAAACTGATTCAGGCGGTATTGAATATCGCCCGTAATGCGGCCCAGGCACTGCAACAAGCACGTACCAAAAATGCAGAAATTATTTTGCGCACACGCGCTGAACGTCAGGTGACTTTGGCCAAAAAGCGTTATCGCGTGGCTATCCGCTTGCAAATTATTGATAACGGCCCAGGTATTCCTGAATCCATTCGTGAACGAATATTTTATCCTTTGGTATCTGGACGTGAGGGTGGCTCTGGACTGGGTCTAACATTAGCGCAAACCTTTATCACGCAACACCATGGTATGGTGGAGTGTGATAGTGCCCCGGGAAGAACTTGTTTCAATATTTTATTACCCGTGGAGAGCTCCGCTTTAAAAAACGGTAGTGTTCGACAATAACTTTGAATTGATGAAAATGGCATAAACAATGATGAAACCTATTTGGATTATTGATGACGACAAATCTATTCGTTGGGTGTTCGAAAAAGCGCTAGCAAGAACTGAGTTTGAATTTAAAACATTCAGCTCCGTCCCAGAAGCATTGGATGCTTTAGCGTCAGAAACTCCGCAAGTCATTGTCAGTGATATTCGTATGCCGAACGGCTCAGGACTTGATTTTCTGAGCGAGGTGAAAATACGTTTACCAGACACCCCTGTGATTATCATGACAGCCTATTCCGATCTGGAAAGCGCTGTTGCTGCATTTCAGGGAGGTGCCTTTGAATATATCGCCAAACCTTTTGATGTAGACCAAGCAATTGAGGTGATTAGGCGTGCTGTGGAGGAGACACAGAGGCAAGTTGGTGAGCTTACAGAACAGGAAGAAACACCAGAAATTATCGGACAGGCTCCAGCCATGCAGGAGGTGTTTCGTGCTATTGGTAGACTGAGCCGATCACATGCTACTGTACTCATCAATGGTGAGTCTGGAACGGGCAAAGAGTTGGTAGCAAGCGCCCTTCACAAACATAGTCCAAGAGCAGATAAACCCTTTATCGCAATCAACACTGCTGCGATACCAAAAGATTTATTGGAATCAGAGTTATTTGGACATGAACGTGGCGCTTTCACCGGAGCACAAGCCACCAGACGTGGCCGATTTGAACAGGCGGATGGTGGTACACTTTTTTTAGATGAAATTGGCGACATGCCTGCAGATTTACAGACTCGCTTATTACGGGTTTTATGTGATGGCCAATTTTATCGAGTTGGCGGACATCAGCCAGTCAAAGTGAATGTTCGTATTATTGCTGCAACTCATCAAGACCTTGAGGAGCGGGTAAAACAAGGCCTATTCCGAGAGGATTTATTTCATCGTCTCAATGTAATTCGCTTGAGACTCCCTCCTTTACGAGAGCGCCCAGAGGATATTCCTCTATTGGTTAAACATTTTCTGCAACAAAGTGCTCAGGAACTTGGCGTTGAGACTAAGCTTCCTACCACTGCTGCACTGCGATTTTTGTCCACGCTTAATTGGAGTGGCAATGTACGACAATTAGAAAATGTATGTCATTGGCTAACAGTCATGGCACCTGGACAAAATATTGATGTCATGGATTTACCACCAGAATTGAAAGAGGATCACAACAAACAAAGTTTAGGTGGCAATTGGCACAGCATATTAGCTAATGAGGTGGCTAATGCACTTAATCGTGGCGAGCAAAATATTATCGATAAGCTAAGTGCTGAATTTGAAAGAGTATTGATTGCAGAAGCATTAAAACACACTGGTGGAAAACGTATAGAAGCCGCGACACAATTAGGCATGGGGCGAAATACATTAACTCGAAAAATTCAAGAGTTACAAATGGAGGATGATGGAATCTAATGAAAATCATTAGCTACTTTTAATAACTGTCTAGTATCTAGTGAGTGGATCGATCGGTAATATACATCCATACGCAACGTCAATATTGACCAAGCGAATTTTAATTAAGGAGACTATTATGTGGACAAAACCAGCTGCTACTGAAATGCGTTTCGGTTTCGAAGTAACAATGTACGTTTGCAATCGCTAATATTTAATATTACGATTCAACGTCAAAAAAGAGAGCTTAACGCTCTCTTTTTTTTTATCTTAAGGTTAGCCAAACTAAAATCAAAACATTTGCTTACATAGTGGGTACTTTGAATTCTTTAGGTAATAATACCCACATTTTCCCTCTCTGTTTCATACTGCCCGCCTGACGACCTGCCTCCAAGCCAGCTCCCCAAAACAAATCAGCTCGGACGCCACCTTTAATTGCTCCACCAGTATCTTGAGCCATCATCAGTTGATTAAAGGGTCTGCTGTTATTAGGTAGCGTGGTTGATAGGATAACTGGCGCACCTAAAGGAATATATTTAGGATCAATCGCCAGTACCCGCTCAGCCAAAATGGGAACACCTAAGGCGCCGATCGGGCCTGGTAAGTGATTTGGTAATTCCTTAAAAAAAACATAACTAGGATTACTATTGAGTAACTCGCGCAAACGCCCAGGATTTTTGCTAGCCCAGTCTTTGATACCTTGCATGGAAGCTTTATCTGCAGTGAGCTCGCCTTTATCAATTAACAAACGGCCTATCGACTGATAGGCCATACCATTCTGGTCCGCATAGCCGATAGGAATTTTTTCTCCTGAATCCAATTGAATAATGCCTGAACCTTGAATTTGCAGAAAGAATAATTCTACTGCGTCATCGATCCAATATAGCTCACGACCTTGAAGTGGAGCCTGATCACTATCAATTTCCGCACGCGAGTAGTAGGGAATCAATTTGCTTCCTACTACTCGACCCCGCACTCGCTTATTGGCTAACTCAGGGAATAAAGTGGACAACTCTACCGTAATCAAATCATCAGGGCGAGTATATAGCGGATAGGGATATTGGTTGGATTTGTTTCTACTGCCTCTGACAATCGGTTGGTAGTATCCGGTAATTAAACCTGTATCTGTACCATCGCTGTTGGTGGCAAGAAATACATTAAAGTTATTTTTAAAGTAGTCCTGAATTTGCGCTCTATCCGGTTGGTTTAATTGTTCTGCCAAAGTACAGACATTGTTCCATTGCGGTCTAGCTTTCAGTCCCGTGCAGCCAAGTTGCCAAGCATGCCATGCTTTGCCTAAGTCATCTTGATCGATGAGTTTTTCTAGGTCTGACCAGTTGGCAGGCTTAAGTAAGCCATAGTCAGGTGTTTTGTTAATTTCAGCTTTGATTTCTACTGGTTTGGGAGCAGCTTCAGGAAGCTTAGGAGATGGCGCACATTCACAAGCAGGTGTTTGTGCTACTGGCGACAAAGGTTCCGCAGTCGGTTTGGTTTTACCTATGTATTGACAAGCACTTAGACACACTAGCGTCAAAATAATCGTGCAACAAAGAGGCAAATTAGTTTTCAATGCAAAGTACCCGGCACACTTAAATTAAACATAGGGATGTCTACAGTAAATTGGGTCCCATCGACGGCAGTAAAGAAATAGTAACCATGCATGGTACCGTTGGTGGTTTTGAGCAAGGTGCCACTCACATATTCAAAATACGCACCAGGCTCTAATAGAGGCTGTTCACCTACCACTCCCAAGCCTTTGACTTCAATAATCTCGTTGTTGGCGTCACTAATAATCCAGTGACGACTAATCAGCTGTGCAGCCACTGTGCCAGTATTTTCGATGCGTACTTGATAGGAAAATACAAACTTACCTTGACTAGGTTCAGATTGGTCCGCTAGATAGCTAGGTATCACTCTGACGGACATTTGATATTGGCTATTTGTCTGTCCGCTCATTATGCTATTTTCCTGCAATCAAACCGCTAGTTGGTGAGCTTGGCGAAGCTGAATAAAGCTTTTTGGCCATACGCCCGGCCAAAAACGCCTCACGCCCCGCCTCAACCGCTTTTTTCATAGCAGAGGCCATCATTACCGGATTTTGTGCTCCTGCAATTGCAGTATTCATTAGAATTCCGGCACAACCAAGTTCCATCGCAATAGCAGCGTCAGATGCCGTACCCACCCCCGCATCAACCAATACAGGCACTTTAGCATTCTCAATGATAATCTGCAGATTCCATGGATTCAGAATCCCCATACCAGAGCCTATCAGCGAGGCTAATGGCATGACTGCACAACAACCTATCTCCTCTAGTTGTTTGGCAATGATGGGATCATCTGAGGTGTAGACCATGACATCGAAACCGTCTTTGACAAGTATCTCAGCTGCTTTAACGGTTTCAACCACATTCGGATAAAGCGTGTTTGGATCACCCAATACTTCTAATTTGACTAGATTATGTCCGTCCAATAATTCTCTCGCCAAACGTAAGGTTCTAATCGCTTCCTCGGCACTGTAACAGCCGGCAGTATTAGGCAAATAAGTAAATTCTTCTGGTGGAAGAAAATCTAACAAGGATGGCTCACCTGCGTTCTGACCAATATTGGTGCGACGAATCGCAACCGTGACAATTTGAGCACCGCTAGCGTCTATCGCCTCGCGTGTCTGTTGAAAATCTTTATATTTACCCGTACCCACCAAAAGGCGAGAGGAAAATGTGCGACTTGCAATGTGTAATGTATCCATAAACCTTAAATTAACCGCCACCCACGGCACCAACAATTTCCAACTTATCCCCAGTATGCAATTGCACCTCACCAAAGGTGCTGCGCGGCACAATCTCGCCGTTGCATTCGATGGCCAAACGTTTGCCAGTCAAGCCCAACTGCGTGACTAAATCTGCCACTGTCAATTGTGTCTGACTAAATTCACGTGTCTTGCCATTAATGGTGAGCTGAATCAATTTCGCTTGCCGATGAAAGAATTGAAAGAGAAAAAATCAAAACCATATTTTCTAGGATTTAGGCTGAATAAGCAAACCAACATGGCCTTATGCATACTCGATTATCTGTCCAATCACTAAGCATCAAACCAGTCAGTGCATTTGGTAAACTATATCATGCATAATTATCTAGTGTGGGCTGTTTGCTATCCCTAGCATGTTATAAAATGAGATCACTGGTCAGCCTGATTGCGGATGTAGTTCAATGGTAGAACGCCAGCTTCCCAAGCTTGATACGCGGGTTCGATTCCCGTCATCCGCTCCAAACTTTTTTCCCCTCTATTCCGCAGCGCCCAAAGGCGCCCTTATTCCACTCCATCAATCACTTCTAACACTTATTTAGGAGTTATTGAACTTTAAATCTAAATGGGCAAACAAAATTTTTAGCACTGAAATCTTGATCAAATAACCAACGCAAACAATTAATATTTATTACTATCCGAATCGCTATAACCAACATCTTTTTTCCCCGCGAACAATTTTCTGAAGATAAAAATAAATATTGGGCTACTAATAGCAAAAATTAAAATGTCCCGATTGAGATTTGCCGAAAGTGAAATTTGCTCTATTACCCCCACTAAAAAAAAACTTAGCGCAAATCCTAAAAGGATAAATGAAGTAGTGAATATTTCTAAAATTGCACAGAGCAAGCCAAGAATATAAATTATTTGATATGGATCCATATTATTTTAAATTATTAGAAATATTGTTGAGTGTTCCTGCTAGGCTTTCAAGAACATTACTTGGTACTAAAATTATTTTCGAATTTTTTCCTTGAGCAATTGATTGAATCGCATTGGCTTGAATTTTTTTTACTTCAAATTCAATAGCAGAAGCACCGCCATTAGATATGGCGTTAGCGACTACACTAACTGCATAAGCCTCTGCATCTGCTAACACACGTTTCGCCTCTGCTTGTTTTGTTGCTGCGTATAGCTCACCATCTGATTGGAGCTCTAGAGCCTGCTTTTCCCCCTCAGCTTCTCTGACCAAGGCTCTTCTTTTTCTTTCAGCATTAAGTTGGAGTTGCATAGCTTCACGTGTTTCTTCATCGACCTCGACATCTATAATTTCTACACGGGTAAGAATAATTCCCCACTCCCGAGTTACTTCTTTTAATTCAATCTCCAACTCCTCAGCAAGTTGCCGTCTGTTTGATTGAACACCATCAAGCTCAGTTTTTCCTATAACACTTCGAACTGTACCGTTAACAATAGTAAGAATGGCATCATCAATATTATTGATTCGATACATCGTTCTTGAAGCATCTTCAATTCTAAATAAAATAGCAATCGTGACTTCAATATTTACATTATCGTGAGTGATTGTATGTATTGGTTGGCTTGGCAACTGTCTCTCAAGAATATCAACACGATATCGAATTGTTTCAAAGAAAGGCATGATTAAATGGAGTCCTGCTTCTAATCTTCTGTTAAATTTTCCTAGACGCTCAACAAGCCAATTTTGTGATTGCGGCACAATTTTTATTGCAAAGCAAAGATAAACAACTACCAGTATCAATAAAGCTGGTGTAACCATGATTTCCTTCCCCTCAAATTCATTTCAAAGTTTTTTTAAGTTAATCACTATCTATAAGCGCACATTGCATTAGTTTTTGTATTTGTCGTAGCCAAAGACCTCAGATAGCAAATCCTTAATGATTGTTACAGTGTCCGCTTCGCCAACATCTCTGGATTTTGCATTCAATAATATTGGTTGATATTTTTTTATGCCTAGCTTTAATCTTTCTTCTATCTTTTTAGGCACAGCAGGCATGATGAACCTCCTTATTAAAATAAACTAACCCTAGTGAATAAGTAATCATTTAGCTACCCAACATAAAACTATCTGAGCTGGTTATTTCTTGTAAGTTGGTTTATTTGTGTTTAGTAAATTTTTTAGATATATGGAGAATTTTTGTAGATTATAAACTGAAAATATAGATTTGAAATTTAGAGGTATAAAAATTTTATTGGGTATTTAGGTCGATGTGTAGCGCGATTGATGCGCTTCCTTCTTCAGAGCATCCTATGGATTAAGGTATTTTTTCTTGTTTAATCCTAACGCCTCTTGATACCGACTTTCGTCGGTATGACGAGGAGAAGGGGTTTCAGTTAAAATAAGGGTTTTGAGAATTTTGCATTGTTCATGAGCAATCCTACCCCTCCATGTGTAATGACTTTTGCCGCCACTGACCCAAGTGGTGGTGCCGGATTACAAGCAGATATCCTGACTTTCGCCAGCATGGGATGCCATCCTATCTCCGTCGTCACAGGGATTACCGCGCAAGATACCGTCGGCGTTGAGAATGTGATGATATTCGATGCTGATTGGGTGAACGAGCAAGCCCGTACCATTTTGGAAGATGTCCAAGTTGCAGCATTTAAATTAGGCATGCTTGGAAGCGTGGAGAATGTCGCTGTAATTGCGGAAATTATGGCAGATTATCCCAACACGCCGTTACTCATTGATCCTGTTTTATCCTCCGGACGCGGGGATGAATTAGCCAATGATGAAGTACAGGCTGCCATGATAGATTTACTGTTACCTCAAGCCACCATGATTACCCCCAATAGCATAGAAGCACGGCGATTGGCGTTTTTTGGTGACGACTCTGATGAAGCTGAAAATGCGCCTTTATCGGTCAGTGCGCAAAGACTTTTGGAAATGGGCAGTCAATTCGTTTTGATTACTGGCACGCATGAACGCTCTCATGATGTCGTCAATACTTTGTATGGTGCGGATAACTTTGTGAAGCCTTATCACTGGGAACGCTTGCCAGGAAACTATCACGGCTCTGGCTGTACCCTGACTTCCGCGATTGCCGCTTGTTTAGCACATGGTCTGAGCGTGGAAGAAGCCGTACAAGAAGCGCAAGAATTTGCATGGCAAACCCTCAAAGCTGGCTTTAGAGCTGGCATGGGACAGTACATCCCTGACCGTATGTTTTGGGCGCGCGAGGAAGAATAAAGCGTGTCACCCGCCACTTTTCCTCGCGGTTTATATGCAGTCACCCCAGATATCGCGGACACCGACTTGCTTGTCGACATGGTTCGCGCCAGCATCCAAGGAGGTGCTCGCGTGATCCAATATCGCAATAAATCAGCAGCGCCAACACTGCGCAATCAACAGGCTCAAGCTCTGCATGTCTTGTGCCAACAATATCAAATTCCTCTGATTATTAACGATGACGTAAAACTTTGTCTGGCTCTGGATGCCGAAGGTGTGCATATTGGGAAAGAGGATGGCGATATTGTCGCGATTCGTGCAAGAATCGGTAGCGATAAAATCCTTGGGGTATCCTGCTACAACCAGTTCGATCGAGCGCAGTTAGCGCATCAAGCTGGAGCGGACTATGTGGCCTTTGGCGCATGCTTCGCGTCGAGCACCAAGCCCTTGGCAGTGCAAGCCGATTTGACCCTTTTTACTCGCGCACGACAACATGGCATGCGCAGCGTCGGAATAGGTGGCATTACCTTGGCCAATGCGCAGCAAGTAATAGATGCTGGCGCAGATGCCATAGCGGTGGTGCAAGCTTTATTCGCTAGCCAACAAGCGCAAAGTATTCAGGCGCAAGCACAACAATTTTGTTTATTATTTTCTTGAGTTAAAAAAACATGACTTCGCGTAATCAGATTCTGTTTGAACAATCCCAACAATTCATCCCTGGTGGAGTGAACTCGCCCGTGCGTGCCTTCCGCTCTGTGGGTGGCACACCTATCTTCTTTAAACAAGGTAAGGGTAGTCGTTTATGGGATGAGGATGGCAAAGAGTACATCGATTATATCGGCTCTTGGGGCCCCATGATTTTGGGTCATGCGCATCCAGAAGTGATTGCTGCAGTGCAAAAAACAGCAGAGAACAGTCTATCTTTTGGTGCTCCTACGGCGCGTGAATTGGAAATGGCGGAATTGATTAACCACTTGGTGCCAAGTATGGAGCAAGTGCGTTTAGTCAGCTCAGGTACAGAAGCAACCATGAGTGCCATTCGATTGGCACGAGGGTTTACCAATAGACAGAAAATCGTTAAGTTTGAGGGTTGTTATCACGGTCATGCCGACGCTTTGCTGGTAAAAGCCGGCTCAGGTTTGCTCACCTTTGGAACGCCAAGCTCAGCTGGGGTGCCTGCTGAGGTTGCTGCGCATACCTTGACTTTGCCTTATAACGATATCCCTAGTCTGCAAAAGTTATTCAGCGAAATCGGTCAAGAAATTGCCTGTGTCATCGTTGAACCAGTCGCTGGTAATATGAATTTGATTACCCCTGCAACCGGTTTTTTACAAACACTCAGGACTTTGTGTAGCGAACATGGTGCGGTACTGATTTTTGATGAGGTGATGACTGGATTTCGCGTCGCCAAGGGTGGCGCACAAGCGCTATATGGAGTAAATCCAGATTTGACTACATTGGGTAAAGTGATAGGCGGAGGATTGCCTGTAGGAGCGTTTGGTGGTCGTAAAGACATTATGCAATGTCTTGCTCCATTAGGTCCGGTATATCAAGCTGGCACTTTGTCTGGCAATCCAGTCGCGGTTGCCGCTGGTTTGGCAACATTACATTTAATACAACAAACAGGCTTTCATGAGCGTTTAACCGCCACCACAAAATCTCTCACGGATGGACTCACTGCTATCGCCCGACAAGCTGGAGTAGAATTTAGTGCACAAGCTGTGGGCGGTATGTTCGGTATTTACTTTAGCTCAGAAGTACCCAATAGTTTTGAAGATGTCATGCAATCCGACCGAGATGCCTTTAATCGCTTCTTCCATGCCATGCTTGATGATGGCATCTATCTAGCCCCCTCTGCATTCGAAGCAGGGTTTGTTTCTGCGGCACACAATGAACAGGATATTGCACAAACATTGGATGCTGCACGAAAATACTTTCAGTCTAGGCATTAACCCGCCTTAATTCATGGTTGAACAGCGCTTTCAATCTATATAGAATTACAAAGTTTCACTATAACTATTGCATTGGACACCAAAACCCTCGATTTGGTGTCCATTTTTATCAGTACTGACGAGGGATAGGAAATAGGCAGAGGCATGCCAGAGCAGCAAGGTTTATACCGTCCATCTAATGAGCGTGACGCTTGTGGCGTGGGTTTTATTGCCCATATCAAAGGGCAAAAAAGTCACCATATTATCCAACAGGGTTTGCAAATTCTTGCCAACCTCACTCACCGTGGTGCGACTGGCTACGACCCAAAATTAGGTGATGGTGCCGGTATTCTGATTCAGATGCCTGATGCCTTTATGCGTAAGGAGGCTGAAAAATTAGGCGTAACTTTGCCTGCTGAGGGTGATTATGCTGTGGGCACAGCCTTCCTTCCACAAAGCAAAAATGGTCGCGAAGCCTGCGAAACCATTATTCAACGAATTATTCACGAAGAGCACCAAACACTGCTGGCATGGCGCGATGTTCCGCGTGACAACCGCAATATTGCTGATGCGGCCAAAGAGGTTGAGCCTGTAATGCGTCAAGTGTTTATCGCGCGTGACTCCAATTTGATCTCACAAGATGCGTTTGAACGTAAGTTGTTTGTCATTCGTAAGCGCATTGAAAACGAGGTGCGTCACTTACAGCTTGATGACAAGAGCCAGTTTTATTTCCCTTCTTTGTCCTCTAGAACTATCGTCTACAAAGGCATGCTATTAGCCAACGAAGTGGGCGTGTACTACCAAGATTTAAATGATGAGAGCATGGTATCGGCACTCGCGCTGGTACACCAACGCTTTTCAACCAACACTTTCCCCGCATGGGATTTAGCCCACCCATTCCGCATGATTGCCCATAATGGCGAAATCAACACTGTGCGTGGAAACATCAATTGGATGACAGCACGCCATGAGTCTATGCGCTCTGCTTTGATGGGCGAGGATTTGGAGAAGCTTTGGCCATTAATTGTTGAAGGTCAATCTGACTCTGCAGCGTTTGATAACGCGCTGGAGCTGTTAGTGGCAGGTGGTTACTCACTGCCACATGCAATGATGATGTTGATTCCAGAGGCATGGTCTAACGATAGCGCGAATAAGCTTATGGACGCTGACCGTCATGCATTCTATGAATATCATGCTGCGTTGATGGAACCATGGGATGGGCCAGCTGCAGTGGCATTTACTGATGGGCGCATGATAGGTGCAACCCTAGATCGTAACGGACTGCGTCCTGCCCGCTATTTAGTGACTGATGATGATTATGTAATGATGGCCTCCGAAATGGGAGTACTCACTTTCCCACAAGAACGAATCATTAAAAAATGGCGCTTACAGCCAGGCAAAATGTTACTGATAGATATGCAACAGGGTCGCATCATTGATGATGCCGAAGTCAAGCAGCAATTGGCTCAAGCAAAACCATATAAGCAATGGATTGAGAAGTCACGCTATTTCTTGGGCGACTTGCCTCGCGTGGAGGGGGAGTTAGAGCTTAACGAAAACCTACTTGATACCCAGCAAGCTTTCGGTTACAGCCAAGAAGATATTAAGTTTATCCTGCAGCCAATGTTGGCAAATGGAGAGGAAGCCGCTGGTTCTATGGGTAACGACAGTGCCCTACCAGTTCTTTCTAACAAACCAAAAGTACTTTACAACTACTTCAAACAGTTGTTTGCACAGGTTACCAATCCACCAATCGACCCGATTCGAGAAGAGTTGGTAATGTCCTTGGTGACTTTTATTGGCCCCAAACCAAATCTCTTAGGTATTGAAGAAACCAATCCGCCTATGCGTCTTGAGGCGAGTCAACCAGTGTTGACGTTGGATGAATTAGAGCAAATCAAATCGATTCATAAACTCACCAATAATCAGTATCGCTCACTCACTTTAGATATCACTTACTTAGCCGACCAAGGTGAGGCCGGTATGGAAAAAGCATTGGATAAGCTCTGCAAGGCTGCGACTCAAGCGGTTCAAGATGGTATCAATGTTTTGATTCTGTCTGACCGCAATGTCAGTCGCACCAGACTCGCCATTCCAGCTTTATTAGCCTGTTCTGCAACCCATCAACATCTTGTGCGTGCTGGTTTGCGCACTAGTACTGGTCTAGTAATTGACACTGGTTCAGCACGCGAAGTACATCACTTTGCACTGTTGGGTGGCTACGGCGCTGAAGCCGTATGTCCATGGCTAGTTTTCCGTACGGTGCAAGATGTCACACCTAATGATGAAGGTAAGAGCACTAAGAATTTTGTCAAAGCGATTGGCAAGGGCCTGCATAAAGTCATGTCCAAAATGGGGATTTCTACCTATCAATCCTATTGTGGTGCACAGATATTTGAGGCGATTGGTTTAAATTCAGAGTTTGTTGAAAAGTATTTCACTGGAACCGCCAGTCACATCGAAGGTATAGGTTTAACCCAGGTGGCTTCTGAGGCATTGAGAATGCATCAACAGGCATTTGGCGATGATCCAGTATTATCAAATGCTTTAGATGCTGGCGGAGAATATGCTTTCCGTATTCGTGGCGAACAACACATGTGGACACCAGATTCGATTGCCAAGTTGCAACATGCGACACGCACTGGTTCTGCCTCAACCTACAAAGAATATGCTAAGTTGATTAACGATCAAAGTCAGCGCCATATGACTTTGCGTAGCCTATTCGAAATTCAATCTGCTGGTGCACCAATTTCACTGGATGAAGTTGAACCTGCCAAAGAAATTGTCAAACGTTTTGCAACTGGTGCGATGTCACTTGGCTCTATCTCAACAGAAGCCCATACGACTTTGGCGATTGCGATGAATCGTATTGGTGGAAAATCTAATACTGGCGAAGGTGGTGAGGATCCTAAGCGCTTTATTCCCGTATCAAAAGCCAGCTCTTTAGCAGAGGTCATAGGCAACGCACTGATTGAACGCGATATTCCGCTTCAAGCTGGTGATTCGATGCGCTCCAAAATTAAACAAGTGGCGTCAGGTCGTTTTGGCGTTACCGCTGAGTATTTGGCCAACGCTGATCAAATTCAAATTAAGATGGCGCAAGGAGCCAAGCCCGGGGAGGGCGGTCAACTGCCTGGGCATAAGGTCAGTCCTTACATTGCTGAATTACGTTTTTCTGTGCCTGGTGTTGGATTGATTTCACCACCCCCACATCATGATATTTATTCCATTGAAGATTTGGCACAGCTGATTCATGATCTAAAAAATGCCAATCCCAAAGCGGATATTTCAGTGAAATTAGTTTCCGAAACAGGTATTGGAACTGTTGCTGCAGGTGTAGCCAAAGCCAAAGCTGACCATATCGTAGTTGCAGGACACGATGGTGGTACGGGAGCATCACCTATTTCTTCCATCAAACATGCTGGTACACCTTGGGAAATTGGTTTAGCAGAAACGCAACAAACCTTGGTGATGAATCAGCTACGTGGACGCGTGGTATTGCAAGTTGACGGTCAAATGAAGACTGGGCGCGATGTTGTGATTGGTGCATTGCTTGGTGCAGACGAGTTTGGTTTTGCCACCGCACCTTTGGTAGTTGAAGGCTGTATTATGATGCGTAAATGTCATCTGAATACTTGTCCAGTTGGTGTAGCCACCCAAGACCCGGTGCTCAGACAGCGCTTCACTGGCCAGCCAGAACATGTCGTGAATTACTTCTTCTTTGTTGCCGAAGAAGTGCGAGAAATCATGGCGCAAATGGGCCTGCGTAAGTTTGATGACTTGATTGGTCGCGCTGATTTATTAGATATGCAAAAAGGTCTGGATCACTGGAAAGCAGCTGGTCTGGATTTCAGCCGCATCTTCTATCAACCGAAGATGAAAAATACGGTGTCTTTGCGTCACAATGAAAAGCAAGACCATGGCTTAGACAAAGCGCTGGACAACGAGCTAGTGCGTCTATCCAAAGCCGCATTGGAAAAGGGTGAAAAGGTCAACATTGATTTGCCTGTATTCAATACCAACAGAACCGTCGGCACCACGCTCTCCCATCATATTGCTACCCGCTATGGACGTACAGGCTTGCCAGATGACACGATACACATCAAGTTAACAGGCACAGCTGGACAAAGTTTTGCTGCCTTCTTGACCAAGGGTATTACCTTGGAACTGGAAGGAGAGGGTAATGACTATGTAGGGAAAGGACTTTGTGGTGGACGTATTATTATCAAACCTCCGGTCGCATTCCGTGGTGTCGCACATGAAAATATCATCGTCGGTAATACGGTGATGTATGGCGCAACCACAGGGGAAAGCTTTTTCTCAGGTGTTGCTGGCGAACGCTTCTGTGTAAGAAACTCGGGTGCCAGTGCAGTCGTTGAAGGTGTCGGCAACCATGGCTGTGAATATATGACAGGTGGCACTGTCGTCATTCTAGGGCAGACCGGTTTGAATTTTGCTGCCGGAATGTCTGGTGGAGTTGCTTATGTATACGACGAAGATGGTATGTTTGCTAAACGTTGCAATATGTCCATGGTATCTTTGGAGAAAGTTGAACCAGCAAGTAAAGTCTCTACTGGCGCGATTCAACATTTGAATCAACCTGATGAAGTCACTTTGCTCGCTTTGATTGATCAACATATCGCTCATACTGACAGTGCCCGCGCTAAAGCCTTACGAGCTGATTGGGAAACTAGCCGAGCTAAGTTTGTCAAAGTGATGCCAAATGAATATAAACGTGCGTTGACCGAATTGGCCGCCGCATCAAATAAGGAAGCTGCTTAATATGGGTAAAGTCACAGGATTTTTAGAGTTTGACAGACTTTCCGAGGCCAATCTGCCAGTTGGTGAGCGCGTCAAAAATTATAAAGAATTTGTCATTCATTTAAGTGATGATGAAGCCAAAGTGCAAGGTGCACGTTGTATGGATTGTGGAATTCCATTCTGTACCAATGGTTGCCCTGTCAATAATATTATTCCTGATTGGAATGATTTGGTTTATCAGCAAAATTGGCGTGAGGCCATTGATGTTTTGCATTCCACTAATAACTTTCCAGAATTTACCGGTCGTATCTGTCCAGCACCTTGTGAAGCAGCATGCACATTGAATATCAACAGCAATCCCGTGGGTATTAAATCGATAGAGCATGCGATTATTGATAAGGCATGGGAAAATGGTTGGGTGGTACCAGAGCCAGCCAAACAAAAAACTGGGAAAAAAGTGGCTATCGTAGGTTCTGGTCCAGCGGGCTTGGCAGCCGCTCAACAGTTGGCTCGTGCAGGTCACCAAGTGGTGGTATTCGAAAAAGAATCGCGGATTGGTGGATTGTTACGCTACGGTATTCCTGACTTTAAATTAGAAAAATCGCATATTGATCGCCGCATCCAACAAATGGAAGCTGAAGGTGTAGAGTTTCGGCTAAACCACAAGGTGGGCGACAATGTGAACGCTGGTGACTTGGTTAAAGACTACGATGCCGTGATACTAGCTGGAGGGGCTGAGCATCCACGCGATTTGCCAGTGCCGGGCAGAGAATTAGACGGGGTGCACTTTGCGATGGATTTTCTAGCACCACAAAATAAAGTAGTAGCAGGTGACAAGATTGATAACCAAATTAAAGCCACCAATAAGCACGTGGTAGTGATTGGTGGCGGTGATACCGGTTCTGATTGTGTGGGTACTTCTAATCGCCATGGCGCAGCTAGCATTACCCAATTTGAATTAATGCCACAACCACCTGAAAAAGAAAATAAAGAGTTGGTTTGGCCTAACTGGCCACTTAAACTACGCACCTCAAGCTCACATGAAGAGGGCTGTGAGCGTGATTGGTCAGTTACTACCAAAAAATTGATAGGCGAAAATGGCAAAGTCACTGGTTTAGTGGCAGCACGAGTCGAATGGAAAGACGGCAAAATGCAAGAAGTGCCTAATTCCGAATTCACCATCAAAGCAGATTTAGTGTTATTGGCGATGGGCTTTGTTAGTCCAATTCAAAAAGTATTAGATGTATTCGGTATCGAAAAAGATAATCGTGGAAATGCTAAAGCAACTACAGATGGCGAAGGTTGTTACCACACCTCACTGAATAAAGTGTTTGCTGCTGGTGATATGCGTCGTGGACAGTCTTTAGTGGTTTGGGCTATTCGTGAGGGACGTCAATGTGCACATGCAGTTGATGAGTTTCTCATGGGCAGTTCCACTCTCCCACGTTAAACACAAGGGTGCTTAGGCACCCTTTTCTGTAGATAAGCCATTCATGAGCCCATTAAAAAACGATAATTTTTTACGCGCATTACAGCGCCAATCAACTCCCTACACACCAGTTTGGATGATGCGTCAGGCAGGTCGATATTTACCTGAATACCGCGCGAGCCGGAAAAATGCTGGGAGCTTTATGCAACTATGCCAAAGCCCAGATTTTGCCACGGAAGTTACCTTGCAACCGTTGGATCGTTTTCCGCAATTAGACGCTGCGATTTTATTTTCTGACATTCTGACCGTGCCGGATGCTATGGGTCTAGGTTTGTATTTTGAAGAAGGTGAAGGCCCTAAGTTTGAGCGCAATCTTCAATTAGAAGCCGATATCAAACAACTCAGCGTCCCTGATATGAGCAAGTTGCAATATGTGTTTGACGCAGTAAAGCAAATCCGTCAGGCCTTAAATGGTCGCGTTCCGCTGATAGGTTTCTCAGGAAGCCCATGGACACTCGCCACCTATATGGTGGAAGGTAAAGGTGGTACAGACTTTCTTAACACCAAAAAAATGGGCTATGGCAGGCCGGATTTGTTGCACCATATCTTGAGCACGACCGCTGATACTGTCACCCAATATCTCAACGCACAAATAGAAGCTGGTGCTCAGGCCGTGATGATTTTTGATTCTTGGGGTGGGTCGCTTTCTCATGTAGCCTATCAAGAATTCTCACTCCAATATATGCAACGCATTATTGCTGGGTTGCATAAAAATTATGACGGTCAAAAAATCCCCTGCATTATGTTTACCAAAGGTGGTGGTCTTTGGTTAGAAGCTCAAGCCAATAGCGGTGCCGATGCACTTGGACTCGATTGGACTGTAGACCTAGCTGAAGCCAGAAATCGTGTGGGTGACAAGGTAGCACTACAAGGCAATATGGATCCCGCTATTTTACTTTCCAACCCGCAAGCAATAGAAAAAGAAGTGGCGCGAATTTTAGCGAGCTATGGCCATGGTCACGGTCATGTATTTAATTTAGGGCATGGCATTACACAATGGACTGACCCAGAATGCGCAGGAGCATTTATCTCTGCGGTACACAATCTAAGTAAGCAATATCATCAGGCTTAAATTATGTAATGATTGGGGTAAATACGTCATATTACTCTTTTACCAATCCATAGTTTCCACGTGACCTAAACTCAACCATTCCCTTGTCTCTTAAAACCTGCAATTGCTGTCTAATTTTGTCTGTTATATGTCGATTATTGGGATGTCTTTCAGACAAATACTCTTTAAAAGAATAAATTTGCTGAAGACTAAATTGTTCAAGCCCCAGCATTTCAACACACTTTAAAATATCGAGTAACCAGCCTCGACTTTCTATTTCGTTTTTATCTCTTAAGAACAGTGTTTTTTGCCAAATAGTTTGAACAGTATTTCTATCGACTTCGATACTGTTATCAATCAATTTGATCTTGCCTATATCAGCTATTTGATCAAGCAGAATGTTGCACCCAACCCAACCAGCTCGTTTTGCAGCCTGGGACAAAGGTTTTCTTTTCTCGATTACAGTTGGTTGAAAAAATAATATTGAACCAGTTTCGACTGGCAGGCAGGGCAATATCCATTATTTAGAACCCAATCCTCAGTCAAAATCCTTGCAATTTGTGCCGCACTTTTATATCCAGCGGCTAAAGATTGATTCATTTGTAGTGTCATTGTCTAAAACTCTATAGGATCCACATCCACATGCCAGCGAACTCGACTGGCGACTTTGCTCTCCCTCAATGGCGCTATCAACTGTGATAAAAGTTTTTGCAAAGCGCCGCGCTGTTGTGACTGCAATACAATTTGTCCCCGCTCCATGCCTTTAAGTCGCTCCATCTGCGCCCGCATAGGCGGATAACAAGTGACGTGCTTGGCCTGAGCGCGAACCTGAGCATATGCCAGTTGCAAGAAAGCATCCACATCCCGATATTGCGTCGCCTCAGCACGAATCAATGCCATAAAAGCATAGGGAGGAAAGCTGGCAATAGCGCGCTCTTCCATCAACTTGCTTGCGTAATTAGCATAATCTTGTTGCACCAAAGCAGTAAACAAGGGATGTTCTGGGAAACTGGTTTGTATCAGCACTTCACCTGCTTTGTCAGCGCGACCTGCACGTCCTGCCACTTGCATCAACTGTGCGAAAAGACGTTCAGAAGCTCTAAAGTCCGGACTAAATAACGCGCTATCAGTATCCAGCACACCCACCAAAGTTAAATTTGGAAAATCGTGTCCTTTGGCAAGAATTTGTGTACCGACCAATATATCAATTTCTTGTGCATGGACTTGGTCGAGCAAGTCGGACAGTGCATCTTTACGGCTAATCGTGTCTCTATCCACCCGCGCGATTCTGGCTTGCGGCAATAATTTGCTTAAGGTTTCTTCTAGTCTTTGCGTACCCTGTCCAGTGGCTTGTAAATCAACATTACCGCAACTGGGACATTGGCGCACGATAGACTGCTCGTGGCCGCAATGATGACAACGTAATTTGCCTTGTTTTAAATGGACGACTAAGCGACTACTACAACGACTACATGGCGCAATCCAATGACATGCACTACATAGCAGAACTGGTGCATAGCCACGTCGATTAATGAATAACAAGCTTTGCTCACCTCGTTCTAGTCGAACTTTAAGCGCTTGTATTAGCGGCTGGGACAGTCCGTTTTGCAAAGGTAGCGTTGCAGTATTCAAGGTATAAATACTCGGTAAGCTTGCCTTTTCTACAGCACGTTGAGGCAAGCTGATACGTTTAAACTTTCCTGTCTCAGCGTTTTGCCAACTCTCCAAAGACGGAGTAGCACTGCCAAGTAGAATCGGGATATTGGCCTGTTGGGCTCGGACAAGCGCAATGTCTCGCGCATGATAGCGCATACTATCTTGCTGTTTAAAAGACGCATCATGCTCCTCATCAACGATAATCATTTGTAGATTGGGCATAGGCGTAAAAACGGATAAACGGGTACCAATCACGATACGTGCGCGTCCGGTTTGTGCCAAATGCCAATGATGTAATCGCTCACCATCAGACAAATGACTATGCAGAGTCACTAGCGCTGTATCGGGAAAACGCTGACGGAATCTTGCTTCCAATTGCGGTGTTAAATTAATCTCTGGTACCAAGATTAGCGCTTGACTATCTTCTTGCTGAAGTACTTGTTGCAGAATCTGCATGTAGACTTCGGTCTTGCCACTACCGGTGACACCATACAGCAAAAAAGCTTGAAACTGATGCAGTTGAGCAAGCACGCTTTGCACTGCATCTTGTTGCTCTGGGTTGAGCCGTTGTGCAACTAAAGTGCAATCAGATGAACGCTGTGAGCGCCATTCAAATTTTTCAACAAAACCTAAGCTCATCAAAGCCAGCAAGGCTTTTTGCCAAGCGGTGGATAGAAGTTTTAGTTGTGCCTGTGTTTTCTCACCCTGTTGCAATGCTAACAAAAGCTTACGTTGAACCACTTGTCGCACAGGAATCTGCTCCAGAATTTTTTCCGTATTGTTAGCCAATGGGGTAAGACGATAGGCAAATACACGCAACATTGGGGCTGGTTTTAGTTGCCTCAGACGCGCTGGCAAGGAGGCGAGTAAAGCCTGCCCAAAAGGGTATTGGTAATAATCAGCGCAAAAGCGCATCAGACGGAATGTAGTTTCGTTTAATTCAGGCTCATCATCAAAACCACGGGTAATGATTTTTAATTTATCTAAAGCATATTCACTTTGTTGAGCAAAACCGATCACAATACCCACCATTTTGCGATTTCCGAACGGTACTTCGACACGTTGCCCGATACGCAGTGATAAGCCTCCTGACAAATATTCAAATAGACGCTCTAAGGGAACATCAAGAGCGACCTTCACAATTTGATTTTGGCTTGCGCTAGATGCGTGATTAGGGGATGAGGACATGACGGCATTAGGTTAGAATAACGGCTTTATTTTCTCATTTAGATGTCAGCCTTGAAAGCACATATTGTCCATTTATTATCCGTCGCGCTGGATGCTCTGAAAAGCCAGTCAAATCTCGACTTAGATACATTAACGATTCACTTAGAACGCCCAAAAAACAAAACTCATGGTGATTTCTCTAGTAATCTTGCGATGTTGTTGAGCAAACCACTGAAACAAAATCCACGCGCCATCGCTGAACAGCTCATCGCTCAATTACCTGATTCTGAGCAAATTGCTAAAACAGAAATCGCTGGCGCTGGTTTTATCAACTTCTTTTTAACTGACTCAGCAAAACAATATGTGATACAGCACATACTCAAATCCGGCCCAGAATACGGTCGTCATCAGCATGGTCAAGGCAAAAAAGTGCAAATTGAATTTGTCTCCGCCAATCCTACCGGACCATTGCACGTAGGACATGGTCGAGGAGCAGCGGTGGGTGATTGTATTGCCCGCTTGCTAGAAGCCAACGGCTGGCAGGTTACGCGCGAGTTTTACTACAACGATGCGGGTGCACAAATTGATAATCTGACAAGCTCTGTACAACTGCGATGTAAAGGCATAGGACCTGAGCATGCTGACTGGCCCGAAGACGGATATCGTGGTGATTATATTGTAGATGTCGCGCAAGCATTTATGAGCAAACAGACCGTCACCGCTGATGATATGCAAGTTAGTGCCAATGGAAATGCCGACGACAGAGAGGCGATTCGTGCTTTTGCAGTCGCTTATTTGCGCCATGAGCAAGACCAAGATTTAAAAGCATTTCAAATTAAGTTTGATGTGTTCTCTCTCGAATCAGCGCTTTATCAACAAGGCAAAGTCGAAAAAACGGTACAAGACCTAATCGCAAGTGGTCACACTTATGAGCAAGATGAGGCGCTATGGTTAAAAACCACGCATTTTGGGGATGATAAAGACCGTGTCATGCGTAAAAGTGAAGGTGGGTATACTTATTTTGTTCCAGATGTGGCCTATCATGTAGACAAGTGGCAACGTGGTTTTCTGCGTGTTATCAATGAGCAAGGTGCAGACCACCATAGTACCATTACGCGCGTTCGTGCTGGCTTACAAGCATTGAATATTGGCATCCCGCAAGGTTGGCCAGAATACGTACTTCATCAAATGGTGATGGTAATGCGTGCTGGCGAAGAGGTAAAAATATCTAAAAGAGCTGGCAGTTACGTCACTTTGCGTGATTTGATTGAAGAAGTTGGTTGTGATGCAACACGCTATTTTTTAGCTGCACGCAAACCAGATTCGCAATTGATATTTGATATCGACTTGGCACGTTCTAAATCCAATGAGAACCCTGTGTATTACATTCAATATGCCCACGCTAGAATATGTAGTGTTTTGAATCAATGCCAAACAAGCGCTGCCCAACTAAGCTGCACAGATTTATCAGTGTTAAATGGAGCACAAGAAATTGTGTTGATGCAAAAATTGAGCGAATTTCCTGAGATCGTTGAATCAGCTGGCAGCGAATTAGCGCCGCATATTGTCGCTAGTTATCTACGCGATTTAGCCGCCGATTTACACAGTTTTTATAACGACAATAAAATTTTGGTGGATGATCACGCCATCAAATGGGCACGCTTGACGCTCATCACTGCCACAAAACAAGTTTTACAAAACGGCTTGGCGCTGTTAGGTGTCAGCGCCCCAGTCAAAATGTAGTGAAATCAATATCATTCAAAAACATTTAAGGAAAATAAAATGATGAATCGGGACTACAAACCCATGCCACAAAAATCTAGCCAAAAATCTAATTCCTTTCTAAGTGGATTTATCGTAGGCCTTGTAACGGGAGTAGTCATTGCTGCTGGTTTGACTATCTATCTGAAGATAGGTGATAGCCCATTTACTAGCAAAATTCAACCAGCTGAGGAAATTGCCAGCGATAAAGGAGCTGATAAAGTCGATGAAGCAAAAAAAAATCGTTTTGACTTCTATAACATTTTGCCCAGTAATGAGTCCAAAGTAACAGAGCAAGAAATTAAACAAATGGACGAGTCTGACATTGGTAAAGCTCAAGAAACTTTTTTCTTGCAAGTGGGCGCTTTTCAAACCGAACAAGAGGCAGACAATTTAAAAGCCAAATTGGCTTTATTAGGTATTGAAGCAATCGTTCAGAGCACACCGATTCAAGACAAAGGAATTTTACATCGTGTCAGAGTTGGTCCATTTGTGGATATGACGCAAGTCAGCAAAGCTAAAGCAAATCTTGCTGAGAACGGCTTTAAAGCCGATTTGATTAAAGTAAACAACCCTTAATTAGCAAAGGATATTTTCATGAATAAATTCTTCACTGCTTTACTCATGCTAATTAGCATGAGTGTCTTGGCAGAACCTCAAATGGGAGCAGAGTTTAACCAAACCGTCCAGCCTATCCCAACCGATTCCCCAGGAAAAATCGAAGTTGTTGAACTGTTTTGGTATGGCTGCCCACATTGTCATGAGCTAGATCCTCAGTTAAATGTTTGGGTTAAAAAACAAGCCAAAGACATCGTATTTAAACGTGTTCCAGCGGTTCCTCGTCCTGATTGGGTTCCAATGGCCAAGGTGTTTTATGTCATGGAGTCTTTGAATCTAACCGACAAACTTCATGGCAAATTATTTGATGCCATTCATAAACAAAAAATCTTTAGACCAGATGATGAGAAAGCTGCTATTGAATGGCTAATCAGAGAGTCTGGATTGGATAGAAAAAAAGTAGAAGCTGAATTTGCCTCTTTTTCAATTAACACGAAGATCAATACTGCCGCTCAAATTTTCCGTGCCACTGGGGCAACTGGTGTACCAACACTGCTGATTGATGGTCGTTATATTACATCTGTGACAATGGCTGGTGGCCCTCAAGAGCTATTTAATACAGCCAATTACATTATTGAAAACTTGCGCAAAGCTGGCAAAAAATAAAACCAAATGTCTACTCTTAAGGTATTTATCACTGGTGCATCTAGCGGTATAGGTAAAGCACTTGCGCAACAGTATGCTGCACAAGGAGCCACTTTAGGACTAGTTGCTAGGCGTGGCGAGTTGTTGGAGACGCTGAAGGCTCAACTTAATTGTCCCTGTATGATTTTTTCTGCAGATGTAGGAGATACTGATGCGCTCAGAGGAGCGGCACAACAATTTATTGAACAATTTGGTGTTCCCGATATTGTTATTGCCAATGCAGGAGTGAGTGCAGGTACTCTGACAGAAAATCAAAATGATAATCAAACTTTCGAGGCCATATTTGCCATTAATGTATTTGGTATGGTGAGCACCTTTCAGCCGTTCATTCAAGCCATGAAACAAGCTGGTCAGGGTCAATTAGTTGGGATAGCCAGTGTTGCTGGTATTCGTGGATTGCCTGGAGCCGGTGCATATAGTGCTTCCAAGGCTGCCGCTATCAGCTATCTAGAAAGCTTAAGAGTTGAGTTGGCACCCGCTCACATTCAGGTTACTACGATTGCGCCTGGTTATATACGCACACCGATGACCGATGTGAACGCCTACCCTATGCCTTTTTTAATGGATGTTGACAGTGCAGCCCGAAAATTCGTCGCAGCCATCGCCAAAAAGTCACGTTTTGTTGTAATTCCTTGGCAGATGGGCTTATTGGCCAAATTGATGCGTATCATCCCACCAGCTTTATGGGATTGGGGGCTACGCAATGCTCCGCGCAAGGCTCATGCTAATTGGGATTGGTTATAAGCTAACATTATTAGCAAAAAGAAATTATTCCACCGTCACCGACTTCGCCAAGTTCCTGGGCTTATCTACATCAGTACCTCTTACCAACGCGGTGTGATAGGCAAGTAGTTGCACTGGAATTGAGTGCATCACGGGTGATAGCACTCCTACATGGCGAGGTGTTCTAATCACAAATAAACCATCACTAGTAGCAAAATGACTATCTGCATCTGCAAATACAAATAACTGACCACCTCGTGCTTTGACTTCTTGCATATTGGATTTTACTTTTTCCAGTAAGGCATCATTGGGGGCTATCACTACCACAGGCATATTGTTATCTACCAAAGCCAAAGGGCCATGCTTAAGTTCGCCAGCTGGATAGGCTTCAGCGTGAATATAGGATATCTCTTTTAGTTTCAATGCGCCTTCAAGGGCAATAGGGTAGTGGATACCGCGACCAAGGAATAAGGCGTTTTGTT
This sequence comes from uncultured Methylophilaceae bacterium, assembly GCA_964470195.1. Classification (GTDB taxonomy): domain Bacteria; phylum Pseudomonadota; class Gammaproteobacteria; order Burkholderiales; family Methylophilaceae; genus RFPI01. Next base: position 68,307 of record CAYYBG010000001.1, read on the forward strand.
TTTCTGCGAATAACTTCGCCCATTCACTAATCTGTGGTTCTAAATTGAGCACGTGCTGGACACTGGTCGCTATTTGGCGCAATTCGGATAGGTAGTCTTGCTCTTGTTTTGCATCCACAAGACCTCGCATTTTTCCAAGCGTCACCGATAAGATGAACAAAGCTATCAACTGCGTTGTAAATGCTTTAGTCGATGCTACTCCTATCTCTGCTCCTGCTCTTGTATAAAATACCAATTTTGAAGACCTTGGAAGGGCACTTTCCATGACATTACAAATCGATAGAGTTTTATTGTGACCTAACTTAATAGCATGTTTTAGCGCTTCCATGGTGTCAAGTGTTTCGCCCGACTGAGAGATAGTAACGACTAACTGACTTGGGTTTGGTACGGAGTTTCTATAGCGGTATTCACTGGCAATTTCAACACTGGTTTGAATCTGAGCAATTTCTTCCAGCCAATATTTAGCTGTCATAGCAGCGTAATAGCTTGTGCCTGCAGCTAAAATTAATACGCTATCAACGTCTTGAAATACTTGCTTGGCTTGCAAACCAAACAAACTATCATCGAACTGTTGTAACTCCATCAGCGCATGCAAAGTATCCGTAATCGCCTTGGGTTGTTCGTAAATTTCTTTTTGCATGAAGTGGGTGTAAGGGCCCAACTCCATTGAGGATAACGTGACATCACTGGTATGTAAGGTACGATTTACTTGCCTTCCACTGGCGTCTTGAATCGTGACTTTATCAACTGTCAATTCAGCGATATCACCATCTTCAAGATAAATAATTTGTTTGGTTTCTGCCAAAACTGCAGAAACATCGGAGGCTAGATAGTTAGCTTGATGCCCCAAGCCTATCAGCAATGGGCAACCATAACGTGCTACTACTATCTTATCCGCATCTTTCAAGGCAATCGCGGCAATCGCATAAGCACCCTGTAACTCAGCACTGGCCATCACCACGGCAAGTTTTAGATTTTTAGTTTGTTGATAGTAATAATGAATCAGGTGAGCAATCACTTCAGTGTCTGTTTGAGAGCTGAATTCATAACCCAGTTGAATGAGTCTGTGCCTTTGCTCATCGTGATTTTCAATAATACCGTTGTGTACAATGGCAATTTCGCCACCTGATATGTGGGGGTGGGCGTTATTTTCTGTCACCCCTCCATGGGTTGCCCAGCGTGTGTGGCCAATTCCTACTAATCCAGCTACTTGCTCAATTTCTGCTTGCGCTTGAAGTACACTTACTCGGCCGACTGCACGAACTCGTTGAATCCCTTGTTGATTGATTACCGCAATACCTGCCGAATCATAGCCACGATATTCAAGCCGACTTAGGCCTGCGATTAATACTGGAACGATATCTTTTTTGGCTATAGCACCTACAATTCCACACATAGATAATTGCTATCCTTTTAGGTTTTAGGTTTTTTTACTGGTCTTTTCCAACCAGGCACGCTGATTTGTTGTTTGGCACGACAAACAGTCAGCTGATCAGCAGGGGCATTTTTGGTAATTGTTGAACCGGCGGCAATCGTGGCATTTTTCCCAACAATTACTGGGGCTACCAGCTGAGTATCAGAACCGATAAAAGCACCATCTTCAATAACGGTTCGATATTTATTTGCCCCGTCATAATTACATGTGATTGTGCCAGCACCTATATTGACTCCACTCCCAATGTCACTGTCACCTAAATAGGATAAATGGTTTGCCTTGCTTGCTCGTTGGATATGGGTGTTTTTTAATTCGACAAAATTACCAATGTGAACTTCATCTTCAAGTTTGCTATTTGGTCTAATTCTGGCAAAAGGGCCAATCTGACAATTTTCTCCGACCTGGCTGTCCTCAATTTGACAGTTTGGCTGTATATGGGTGGCCTTGCTGATAGTGCTATTTTTGATAATACTGTAAGCGCCCACTTTCACTCTATCACCCAATACCACTTTACCTTCAAATATACATCCAACATCAATCTGTACATCTTGTCCGACAACTAGGTCACCACGCACATCTATTCGATGAGGATCGTACAAGGTGACTCCCCGTTGCATTAAATCTTGCGCATAGCGATATTGATAAACTCGTTCTAGTTTAGCTAAATCGGATTTACTATTAATACCCTCTACATTCATTTCATCTTGAGCAGAGGCTGTATGAATCTCATAACCCTGTTTAACTGCCATGGCTATGATATCTGTAAGATAAAACTCTCCCTGAGCATTTTGATTTGTAAGTTGCGATAACCATGGTTTTAGATTGGTGTTATGGATGCACATGATGCCTGTGTTGACTTCATTTATTTTGCGTTGCTCCAGATTAGTATCTTTATGCTCTACAATTGATTCAACATTTCCTTGTAGATTGCGTACAATTCGACCATAGCCATCCGGCTGTTGTTTTTTAACAGTCATTAGTCCTAGGACATGGGTCGCTTGTATGAGTTGTTGACATGCACTCACTGAGACAAGAGGAACATCTCCTAGTAATACTAATGTATGTGCTTCATCATCTAAATATTGAATAGTTTGTTGTAAAGCGTGCCCGGTTCCTAATTGTTGAGATTGTTCTACCCATATTAAATCACTCTGATTAGCAAATTGCTCACGAACTTGCATACCTCCATATCCATATACCACAATGATTTTTTGCGCCACTAATTGACGTGCTGCGGCAAGCACATGGGCAAGTAAAGGCTGACCAGCCAGCTGATGCAAAACTTTGGGAGTATCTGAGCACATACGTGTGCCTTTTCCCGCAGCTAGAATGACAATATTCAGTTTTTTTGACATAGCTATAGGCGAATGTGATTAAGCTTTAAATTGTAATAGATAACTGCTCGGACAAGATAAAAATGCTAGCGAATTCTGCTCAACAAACAAAAAAGGCAGCCTTGGCTGCCTTGTTTTGTTAGTGTACTTTTTTACGCAGTTTTGAGATGGCCTGTAATTGAGCAAGCGCTTCGGCGAGCTCTGTCTGAGCAAGTGCGTAATTAACCTCGCTGGCATTACTCTTCAAAGTTTCTTCAGCGATACGTTTTGCTTCTAACGCTTTTGCTTCATCCAAATCATGTCCACGTATTGCAGTATCAGCCAATACTGTCACCAAACCTGGCTGAACTTCCAATATACCGCCAGAAACGAAAATCAATTGTTCTTCGTCACTATCGGCCACTGTAATTCGTAATGCACCTGGTTTAATACTGGTGAGCATGGGTGTGTGACGTGGATAAATACCGACTTCACCCATCAATGCTGGCGCAACAATAAAGGTCGCTTCACCAGAAAAAATGGACTCTTCTGCACTAACCACATCAATTTTAATTGTTGTTGCCATATCAAACCTTTCTAATTAAGCCCTATTCCTAGCTTTGCCCAATTACAGAGTTTTGGCTTTTTCAACAGCTTCTTCGATATTACCAACCATATAGAAGGCCTGTTCTGGCAAATCATCATAGTCACCATTCACAATACCTTTGAAACCTTTGATGGTATCTTTTAAAGGCACATATTTGCCTGGGGAACCAGTAAATACCTCCGCAACGTGGAATGGTTGCGACAAGAAACGTTGGATTTTACGTGCACGAGCAACCGCTAATTTATCTTCTGGTGCCAATTCGTCCATACCCAAAATAGCAATAATGTCGCGCAATTCTTTGTAGCGTTGCAATGTTGATTGAACTGCACGAGCTACCGTGTAATGCTCTTCACCCACGATCAAAGGATCTAGCTGACGTGAAGTTGAGTCGAGTGGATCTACCGCAGGGTAAATACCCAAAGAGGCGATGTCACGTGATAGCACAACAGTGGAGTCCAAATGTTGGAATGTGGTAGCTGGAGATGGGTCAGTCAAGTCATCCGCAGGTACATAAACCGCTTGAATTGAGGTAATGGACCCGACTTTAGTGGAAGTAATACGCTCTTGTAGAACACCCATTTCTTCAGCCAATGTAGGTTGATAACCTACCGCAGATGGCATACGACCTAACAGAGCAGATACTTCTGTACCTGCCAATGTATAACGGTAGATATTGTCAACGAAGAACAAAATATCACGGCCTTCGTCACGGAATTTTTCTGCCATCGTTAGGCCAGAAAGAGCAACACGTAAACGGTTGCCTGGTGGTTCGTTCATTTGACCGAATACCATCGCTACCTTAGATTCTTCCATGTTATCTAATTTAATAACACCTGCCTCTGCCATTTCGTGATAGAAGTCGTTACCCTCACGAGTACGCTCACCTACACCAGCGAATACGGATAAACCTGAGTGCTCTTTGGCAATATTGTTAATCAATTCCAACATGTTCACTGTTTTGCCAACACCAGCACCGCCAAACAAACCGACCTTGCCGCCTTTAGCAAAAGGACATACCAAATCAATCACTTTGATACCTGTTTCAAGCAAATCAACAGAAGGTGACAATTCTTCAAAAGTTGGCGCTGGTTGGTGGATCTCACGTTTCTCTTTTGCCTTGATTGGGCCAGCTTCATCAATTGGACGACCCAATACATCCATAATACGACCAAGAGTGGCGTTACCAACTGGAACAGAAATACCTGCACCAGTTGCTTTTACTTCCATACCGCGTCGTAAACCGTCTGTAGAGCCCATCGCAATGGTTCTAACAATACCATCACCTAATTGTTGTTGTACCTCGAATGTCAGACCTTCCTCAACGGCTGGGTCTTTCTCATCCAAAATCAAAGCTTCGTAAACTTTTGGCATTTGGTCACGGGCGAATTCCACGTCAACCACAGCGCCGATACACTGAACCACTTTACCTTGACTCATTTTAATTTCCCTATCTATGCTTAATTCGTGTTGATACCGATTAACCCGATACCGCTGCCGCACCGCCAACAATCTCTGAAATTTCTTTCGTAATTGCAGCCTGACGCGCCTTGTTGTATACCAACTTCAAATCATTAATTACAGTCTTTGCATTATCTGATGCAGCCTTCATAGCAACCATACGAGCGCTTTGCTCAGAAGCCATATTTTCAGCAACTGCTTGATAAATTAAAGATTCGATATATCTCACCATTAAATCATCAATAATTGGTTGAGCATCTGGTTCGTAGATGTAATCCCATTGACCCTGAGGTGCTCCCAATTTCTCACCTGATAAAGGAAGTAGTTGTTCCAAAATCGGCTCTTGTTTCATGGTGTTGATAAAACGGTTATATGCAATATAAAGCTGGTCGATTTCACCGGCTATATAGGCATCTAGCATCACCTTTACTGGGCCAATCAACTTATCGATATGAGGTGCATCACCCAAGCCAACCAAAGAAGATTTCACATCAGCATTCATTCTGCTCATGAAAGAACTACCTTTGTTACCAATTGCGCATACTTTCACACCCAGATTTTTCTTCGACCATTCTTGCATTTGGTTAACAGAAATTCTAAGTACATTGGTATTCAAGCCACCACACAAACCCTTATCGGAAGTAATCACAATCACTCCGATATTTTTAACATCATTTCTTTTAATCAAAAAAGGATGTTTGTATTCTGGCTCTGCGTGGGACATATGAGCAGCTACATTGCGGATTTTCTCAGCGTAAGGACGTGCCGAACGCATCCGGTCTTGGGCCTTGCGCATTTTTGATGCAGCGACCATTTCCATTGCTTTAGTAATCTTCCGTGTATTTTCTACACTTTTGATTTTTGTCCTGATTTCTTTACTACCGGGCATGTTGTCTCCAGTACCGCTTTAGTAAGCGCTGTTGGCTTTAAAGTCTTCAATCGCTTTGGTCAATGTAGCCTCGTCATCCTTAGATAAATCTAAGGTCTTAGTAATATTATCTACTAGTGACTTGTATTTAGCACGGATGAATGCATGTAATGCAGATTCAAAAGCTAATACTTTATTCACAGGCACATCATCCAAAAAGCCTTTATTGGCTGCATGCAAGCTGATCGCCATATCAGCCACAGAAAGTGGTGCATATTGCGGTTGCTTCATCAATTCTGTCACCAAACGACCACGTTCCAGTTGTTTACGGGTAGCTTCGTCAAGATCTGATGCGAACTGAGCAAAGGCGGCCAATTCTCGATATTGTGCAAGTGCTAAACGCACACCACCACCCAATTTTTTAATAACCTTAGTTTGCGCAGCACCACCTACGCGAGATACTGAAATACCCGCATTGATCGCTGGACGGATACCTGCGTTAAACAAGTCAGTTTCCAAGAAAATTTGACCATCAGTAATCGAGATCACATTGGTAGGAACGAAAGCAGATACGTCACCAGCTTGTGTTTCAATGATTGGTAATGCAGTCAATGATCCTGTTTTACCTTTTACTTTGCCACCAGTGAATTTCTCAACATATTCTTCATTTACACGGGCTGCACGCTCTAGTAGACGTGAGTGCAAATAGAAAACGTCACCAGGATAAGCTTCACGGCCTGGAGGACGACGTAGTAACAGGGAGATTTGACGATATGCAACAGCTTGTTTGGACAAATCGTCATAAATAATCAATGCATCTTCACCACGGTCACGGAAGTATTCGCCCATGGTACAACCTGCATAAGGCGCTATAAATTGTAGGGCAGCTGAGTCAGATGCAGAGGCTGCAACAACAATCGTGTAATCCATCGCACCATATTGTTCCAATTTACGTACTACGTTAGCGATAGTAGATGCTTTTTGGCCCACCGCAACATAGATACAGGTCATATTTTGACCCTTTTGATTAATGATAGCGTCCACTGCAACTGCGGTCTTACCAGTTTGTCGATCACCAATAATTAATTCACGTTGACCACGACCAACTGGTACCATAGAGTCAACTGACTTGAGACCAGTTTGCACTGGCTGAGAAACAGATTTACGCGCAATCACACCTGGCGCAACTTTCTCAATTTTGTCGGTCATCTTCGCTTTAATTGGGCCTTTCCCATCAATCGGACGACCTAAGGCGTCTACAACACGGCCAATCAATTCTGGCCCAACAGGCACCTCTAAAATTTTTCCGGTACATTTACAAATATCACCTTCGGTAATGTGCTCATAGTCACCCAATACCACCGCACCAACGGAGTCACGCTCCAGATTCAATGCAAGACCAAAAGTGTTATTTGGGAACTCGATCATTTCGCCGGCCATCACGTTGGACAAGCCATGAATGCGGACAATACCATCCGTTACTGAAACGACCGTACCTTGAGTGCGGGCTTCTGCTGCAGAGGAGAAATTCTCTAATCTGCTTTTAATCAGTTCACTGATTTCTGATGTTGATAACTGCATTTTATCTGTCTCCTGACCTAATCCGGTCTAACCTTATGTATTCAAACTTTTGCTAGCTTTTAAGTGCATATTCCAATGATTGAAGCTGGCCACGCACAGAGGCATCAATCACAGTATCCCCTACCACGATTTTGATACCACCAATTAATTCTGAATCGACTTTCACTTCTGCTTCAATTTTCTTACCAAACTTTGTTTCGAGTTGTTTGATTAGAGATTTTACTTGCGCCTCAGCAGGTTCAACTGCCGCAGTAAGCTCTGCCTCGAGCACACCTTCATGCTCATCTTTCAGCGTCTCGAAGGCAGCAACAATATCAGCCACGATGCCTAAACGATTATTTTCGACTAGTAGCTTGATTAAGTTGATGGCTGTTTCAGAGAGCTTACCTGAGAAAATTGCCAATAAAGCTTTCTCTAAGTCTTGTGAAGATAGCTTTGGATCGTCAATCATCGCGCTCACACGTGCATCAGAAACTACTGCAGCAATCAGCGACAGTTCATCTGACCATTGAGTAAGCGCCTTTTTTTCCTTAGCCAGCTTAAATATTGCAACGGCATAAGGTCTTGCTATGGTTATCGCTTCAGCCATGATTTAGCCAGCGCCTCCTACAACTCGTTTGCGATTGAAGTCAAAATCTCAGCGTGCGCTTTAGCGTCAATTTCTTTACGCAAGATTTTTTCTGCGCCAGCGATAGCCAAGGCAGATACTTGCTGACGCAAACCTTCTTTAGCACGATTGATTTCCTGATCGATTTCAGCCTTGGCGCCAGTAATAATGCGCTCTCCTTCTGATTTCGCGTTAGCTTTTGCTTCCTCGACAATTTCTGTCGCACGCTTCTCAGCCAAAGCCAAGATTTCTGCGGCCTTATGTTTAGCCTCTGCCAAAGCATCTGCCGCACGTTTAGAGGACTGCTCAAGTTCGGCTCGACCACGCTCACCTGCAGCTAAACCATCAGCAATCTCTTTTTGACGAGTTTCAATAGCGGTTAGCAAAGGAGGCCACACAAATTTAATTGTGAACACAATGAGCACGAGGAATGCGATTGCCTGCGCTACAAGTGTAAAGTTAATATCCATTTTTGCTCCCGGATTTAATTAAGCTATGACAATTTCTTAGTGAGCAACAACGCTTAACAACGGATTAGCAAATGCAAACATCATGGCCAAACCAACACCGATAATGAAAGATGCGTCAATCAGACCCAATAGCAAGAATACTTTACCTTGCAATGCTGGAATCATTTCAGGTTGACGTGCTGCACCTTCCAAGAAACTTGCACACATGATACCAATACCGATACAGGCACCTGCAGCACCCAAACCAATAATCAAACCGATACCGATACCTGTATAGGCTTGAATTTGAGCTAAAAATTGAACTGCTTCCATTGTGTTTCCTTTCAAAATTAACGGATATACAAATTTACTTCTTAAAAAAACTACAAAAAAACGATTAATGACTCTCTTCAGCCATAGCCAAATAGACTACGGTTAACATCATGAAGATAAAGGCTTGTAATGCCACAATCAGAATGTGAAAGATGGACCATCCCGCACCCAATATCGCTCCCGCAACAGTTCCAGTCAAACCAGTCGCAGCCCACAAGCCCAGTAATAAAAATATCACTTCACCAGCATACATATTGCCGAAAAGTCGAAGAGAGTGAGAAAGTGGTTTAGAGACATATTCAATCAGGTTAAAAAGGAAGTTGGCTGGCCAAATGATGGGATTACTTCCAAATGGCGCACAGAAGAGTTCATGTATCCAACCACCTAAACCCTTGGCTCGAATGGCAAATCTAATCATCAACATCCAAACTGTGAGTGCTAAAGCGAAGGTAGTGTTGACATCAGAGGTCGGGACCACACGCCATTTGACGTGTTCCCCACCAATAGCACTGGCAATGGCGGCAACCCAGTCGACTGGCAAGAAGTCCATCGCATTCATAAGCAATACCCAAACAAACACGGTTAGTGCCGCTGGGGCAATAAACTTATGTCTATCTCCATGGTAGATATTTTTTACTTGGTCATCGATGAAGGTGAATAACAACTCAATAAAAGCTTGGCGCTTTGTGGGAACCCCAGATGTGGCACCTCGTACCACCCAAAAAATCAGACCCATTGCTAGCATACCCAAGATGATAGACATCACGAGTGTGTCAACGTGAATAGACCAAAAAGCTCCCTGCTGAATTGGGTGGGTATTAAATGATAAATGGTGTTCGATATAACCAGATGGTGTTAATGCGTGTTCAGTTGCCATATTTATCTATCAATATTCAATCTAAAGGTTTGTTGATACAAAAGCCTTACCAGCCAAAAGGGCTGTCAAGGCCAATCCGATGATTAATGCAATCGGAACCAGTAATACATAAAGCTTGAAAACCAGAAATAGAAGCGTTGCAATAATTGCAATCTTGACCAGCTCCCCTTTCAGTATCGCCATTAAAATCGAACCTGGCGTTTTTCTTAATTTTGCTTGTTGTGCAACAATTGCCCCAACAAAACTTCCTAGCATCACTACAGTCATGCCAAGCAATACTGATATAGCTGCATGTAGATTAAACAGGTAAAAAAACCCTACCGCTACCATTAAGTTAATTATCAGCTGCCATTTGTATGTGTCTCTTTGCAGCGCGATTACTTCTTTTATTTGCACACTCATGGTTTTACTTTTAAGTTTTCGCTACCACAGCAAAGCCTGCGATTTTCTTTTTTTATGGCGCTTTAGTCAAGCCAAATTACTAATTAAATTAGAATCTTTTGATAATTTCATCCAACTGATCGAGATTGGAAAATCGAATTTTCATTGTTCCGGCGCCTTTGGCATTGCAATCAAGAGAAACTGAAAATCCCAATTTTTCTGATAAAGAATTTTGCAAGTTCAATAGGTCTCTAGATTTTTTTGTCACAGATAATTTAGATGGGCTGGCTTGTTGCGCTCTTTTGACCAAAGATTCTGCTTCTCGAACAGTCAACTTACTCACAATAATTTTATTTGCTAGGGCAACTTGATCAGCTGCTTGAAGGCTTAATAATGCCCGTGCATGACCCATATCAAGTTGATTTGTAAGAAGAAACTCTTGAACCTTGGCATGTAAATTAAGTAATCTTAACGTATTGCTTATTGCACTACGTGAACGACCAACAGCTTGGGCAATGGCCTCGTGGGTCATAGAAAACTCATCCATCAGTTTTTGCAAACCATGCGCTTCTTCAATCGGATTTAAATCCTCACGCTGAATATTTTCAATCAAAGCCATGGCGAGCGCTGCTTCATCCGCGATTTCTTTCACAATCACCGGGACATGCGACAACCCTACTAATTTTGCCGCACGCCAGCGACGCTCCCCGGCGATTATTTCATAATGATCATGTGCTACTTTGCGAACCACAATTGGTTGCATAATGCCTTGAGCGCGTATTGAGTTAGCCAAACTCTCCAAAGCAGTAGTGTCTATGAATGAACGCGGTTGGTATTTCCCTGGTTGTAATGCCGTGACGGACAATGACATTAATTGATCTTGAGTGACATTGTCTTCATTATCACTTGATAAAAGCGCATCTAATCCGCGCCCTAACCCTTTAGTTTTACTCATTATTTTTCCATTCATAAGGTGGAGTCGTTGCGTTTAATAACTTCTTTACTTAACGCAAGATAGGCCTGAGAACCTTTAGAAGATTTGTCATAAACTGTCACGGGCATTCCGTGACTTGGTGCTTCAGCTAGCCTGACGTTTCTTGGAATAACCGTTTCATAAACTTTTTCACCGAAGTGTTGCATCAATTGGGCTGATACTTGTTGCGATAGCATATTTCTACTATCGAACATGGTTCTCAAAAGCCCCTCAATATGTAGATTTCCATTCAAATGTTGACGCACCCTTTTTACTGTATTGACTAGGTCGGATAAACCCTCAAGGGCATAGTATTCGCATTGCATTGGAATAATCACCGCTTGCGCTGCTGTGAGGGCATTGACGGTAAGAAGATTCAATGCTGGCGGACAGTCCATTAATATAAAATCATACTCATTATTTAATTCAGCCAAAGCTGTTTTCAACTTTGCCTCTCTACCAATTTCATTCACCAATTCCACTTCTGCCCCTGCAAGATTTCTATTTGCGGGAATAATTGCGAATTGTCCTGATTGAGTGGCGCTAATCGCCTGTCTGATACTACTCTCTCCAATCAGTACATGATAAATAGTATGGGCTAAATGATTTTTATCTAAGCCACAACCTGTTGTGGCATTACCTTGAGGATCCAAATCAATCAGTAAAACTTTTTTTCCTAACTGCGCTAGCCCGGCGGCTAAGTTTACGCAGGTAGTAGTTTTTCCAACTCCACCCTTTTGATTGGTGATTGCGAATATTTTCATTATTTAGTTATCAACTTTCTGACTCAATCAGCGTTGTTTGGTTAACAAACGTCAGCAAATGTCTTTCAGCTTGCAGACCAGGTATATCAAGCTTATCAATGTGCTGAACCTCTAGATTCATGCTGTTTTTTAACGCCAACATCTCTTGTTCAGGAATTTGTCCTTTCATCGCCAACCATCTTCCCATAGGCTTAATTAAATTCTTTGTTAAAGATATAAAATTTTCCAGGCTAGAAAAGGCACGTGAAATAATCACATCAAAATATTGACGATCTTTCAAAGCTTCAACTCGCCCTGAAAGCACAGTCAAATTGTTGATATTTAATTCTGCCTTTACCTGGCGCATAAAACTGGCTTTTTTTTGGCTGGCATCTATTACTGTCACCTCAACATTTGGCCTGCAAATAGCAATTACTATTCCAGGTAATCCTGCACCACTGCCAACATCTAATATCGTTTTTACACTATCAACAAAAGGCAATACCGCTAAGCTATCCAAAATATGCAATGTCAGCATGGCTTGCTCATCTCTAATTGCAGTCAAGTTATGAACTTTGTTCCATTTATGGATTAGATGTAGATAATCAATCAACGCATGCTGCTTCGGCTCATCTAAATCAATTTTGCTTTGTACAAGCGCGTGACTAAGTGTGTCGGTTAAATTCATGCCACTTTTTCAGAACCTTTTGGTTTTGCACGGTAATGTTTTTTTAGATGAACTATCAATAATGATAATGCTACCGGCGTAACACCTGAAATGCGTCCAGCTTGACCAAGAGTCTCTGGTTTAAATGCGGTCAACTTCTGCTGAACTTCTATAGATAATCCTTTCACCTGCTTAAAGTCTATATCTTCTGGAAGGCGCACGTTTTCTTGGGCTGAGAGTCTCTCAATCTCCTCTTTCTGTCTATCAATGTAACCTTGATATTTTGCTGCTATTTCCAGTTGCTGCACCGCCTCATCAGAAAGCTCGCATTGGATAGATTGTGCGACTGATATTTGCATCAGTTGTTGGTAACTTATTTCTGGTCGGCGCAATAATTCGAACAAGGTATATTCATGCTCTAACGATTTACCTAATAAGCGCTTGCTTTCTTCTTGTGAGATTTTGTTAGGATGCACCCATGTGTTACGTAATTTTTGCTCTTGTTGCGTAATTTGCTCCATCTTGCGCGAGAAACTCTGCCAACGCATGTCATCCACTAAACCCAATTCTCTGCCCTTTTCAGTTAATCGTACATCCGCATTGTCCTCGCGCAACAAAAGGCGATATTCTGCACGACTTGTGAACATACGATAAGGCTCAGTGACGCCACGAGTAATCAAATCATCTACCAACACCCCAAGATACGCTTGGTCTCGAGTTGGACTCCATGACTCTTTATCTTGGGCAAATAAGGCTGCATTTGCCCCAGCCAATAAACCCTGTGCTGCCGCCTCTTCATAACCAGTTGTGCCATTAATCTGGCCCGCAAAAAATAAACCTTGTATAGATTTGGTCTCAAGTGAGCTTTTTAGATGTCTGGGATCATAATAGTCATACTCGATGGCATATCCTGGTCGCAAAATATGCGCTTTTTCTAAACCCGGGATAGAACGAACTAGTTTCAATTGGATATCAAATGGCAAACTGGTAGAAATTCCGTTTGGATATATTTCATTGGTTTGCAAGCCCTCTGGCTCAAGAAAAATTTGATGCGAATCTTTATCTGCAAAACGATGAATTTTGTCTTCCACTGACGGACAATATCGTGGACCCACACCTTCTATCACTCCGGTATACATAGGTGAACGGTCTAAGCCACTTCGAATAATGTCATGGGTCTGCTCTGTTGTACGGGTAATCCAGCATGGCAGCTGACGTGGATGCATTTCTCTTGAACCCATAAAAGAAAAAATGGGAGCAGGATTATCCCCTGGTTGCTCCTGCATCCTAGAATAATCGATTGTCCTACCATCAATTCTTGGCGGAGTGCCGGTTTTTAGCCGCCCTACTGGCAAACCAAGCTCTTTTAGTCTGTGCGCCAAAGATAGCGAAGGAGGATCTCCAGCTCTGCCTGCTTGGTAATTGCTTAGTCCAATATGAACCAATCCCGATAGAAAAGTACCTGTCGTTAATACAACTGACTTTGCTAGGAATTTAAGACCGATTTGTGTGGTTACTCCAATGACTTTATTGCCCTCGACTAAAACATCATCGACCGATTGTTGAAATAACCAAAGGTTTTCCTGATTTTCTAGGCGCGACCTAATAGCGGCCTTGTAAAGAACTCGATCTGCTTGAGCTCGCGTTGCGCGTACTGCAGGCCCTTTGCTGGCATTTAAAGTACGAAATTGGATCCCCGCCTCATCCGTTGCGATTGCCATCACCCCGCCAAGCGCATCAAGCTCTCTTACTAAATGTCCTTTACCTATCCCTCCTATAGAGGGATTACATGACATTTGTCCTAAAGTCTCAATATTGTGGCTGAGCAGAAGTGTTTTTTGTCCCATACGCGCAGCGGCCAACGCTGCTTCAGTCCCAGCATGCCCACCACCAACAACAATCACATCAAATTTTTCGTCAAAATTCATTTTTTACCAAGCGTTAAAATTTCCGTTATCTTACTGAAAATTAGCGATTTTATAAACAAATGTTTCACGTGAAACATGAATTTAAACCGTCTGCAAAAGTAAAAATGTTAAATAGAAATATTTCATTAACATAAATGGGATACTATTCAATATAGATAAGTTTTTGATATCGATAAGGAGAGGAAATATGACAAAAATTAGTTTAGCTTTAATTGGTTTACTGGCTTTAACAAGCTTAAATGCGCAAGCAGACGTAGCAAGTGCGCAAAAACTAGCCGACAAATATACTGCAATTGCGAAAAATATCGATCCATCTTTTGCTGGTCCATCTGCTGAAGATGGTCAGGCTTTTTTCAATCGTGAGCTTTTAATCAAAGGTAAACTGACTGCCTGCGCATCATGCCACACTGACAATCCTGCAAATCAAGGCAAACATATTGTAACCGCCAAGCCAATACGACCTCTTGCGCCAGCTGTGAATGAAAAACGTTTTTCAAACCTAGATAAGGTAGAGAAGAATTTTACTAAGCACTGTAACGACATTACCGGTCGTGATTGTACTGCTAAAGAAAAAGCAAATTTCATTACATATCTAATCACAGTTAAGTAATTTTATGCGGTATGTGTGGGACCCAGTTGTAAGAATCTGTCATTGGACGCTGGTTGTTTCTTTCATTATCGCTTTCTTGACCCATGAATCCGAGTGGCAGCGATTAACCCATGTAAATGCTGGATATGTCGCTGCTACCGTGATTTTCATTCGTATTATTTGGGGCTTTTTAAATACAGGCTACGCTAAATTTGAAAGCTTCCCCCCTAATCCCGAACGTGCATTACGCTACACTTTTAAGATTTTCAAAGGCAAAGCAAGACCTTTTGTAGGGCATAATCCTGCTGGTTCTTTAGTAATTTACTTGATGTTAGGCGCAGGCCTAATGACAGTGACTAGTGGTTTTCTTGTCTATAACGATGGTTGGCTTTGGGACAATCCTGGCTATTTACAAGATTTACATTTTTACAGCGCATGGTCTTGGCTAATTCTAATCACATCACATATATGTGGAGTTGTCGTCGAATCACTCTTACATAAAGAAAATTTAATCCTAGCGATGATTACAGGCAAAAAACATGATGTAGAGAAAAGTATTGAACCAGATAATCCAAGTGATGTTTCACGTGAAACAAAAAGAATTTTTGCAATTAACGGCTTTATAAAAAGACTAATACTCAGAATGATGAATCGTTAATTACTTGCCAATACAGAACGACCCAAATATTTCTCCCAGCAAATCATCCGCAGTAAACTCGCCCGTGATTGATGAAAGTTCGTGTTGAGCTAATCTCAAATTCTCTGCCAATAACTCGGCTTGATTTAAATTAGCTATAGATTTTTCTAAATAATCTGAAACAAGGTGAATTGTCTTCAAATGCCTTGCTCTTGCGGTAAAAGCGTTTTCGCCAAAATCTTGCATTCCAACACTTTCCAGTAAAACGGTTTTCAAGAGATCGATACCATCACCGTGCTTTGCTGAAATAAATACATGTGGGTCTATTTGATAGTCAATTTCAGGCTGATGTAGTGTTAAATCAATTTTATTATGAACCCAGATCTTTTTAACTTCTTGCGGTAACCTATCTAAAATCAATTTTTCTTTTTCGGAAATATCAGTATTAGCATCGACCAAAAATAATGCAATATTGGCCTTCTCTATCATTCGCCATGTTTTGGCTATGCCAATTTTTTCAATCTCGTCTTCTGTCTCCCTCAAACCGGCAGTGTCAACCAGCGTAAAAGGAACTCCATTTATCTGAATATCAGTAGAAATCGTATCTCGTGTTGTGCCCGCAAATGAGGTAACAATAGCCACTTCGTCTCCAGAAAGCTGGTTAATCAAACTTGATTTTCCAACATTTGGTTGCCCGATTAATACAACTACCAAGCCATCTTTTAATAAAATACCCTGTTGTGACTGTTTAAAAATTTTCACAAGCTCTATCTGAATATTTTCTATACGCTTGCGAATATTGCCTGAAGAGATAAAATCTATATCCTCTTCAGGAAAATCAATACAAGCCTCAACAAAAACGCGTAATTCAGTTAACTCGTCTAACAGTTTATGAATTAATTTGGAAAAATCCCCTGACAACGAGCGCATGGCGCTTTTTGCGGCCTGAACCGTAGAGGCATTCAAAATATCCGAAACCGCCTCCGCTTGTGCCAAATCAATTTTGCCATTTAAAAAAGCACGTTTTGTAAACTCACCAGGCTCTGCCTGTCTGGCTCCATAATGCAAACAAGTATCTAGTAACATCTGCAAAATAACACTGCCACCGTGAGCTTGAAGCTCAAGTATATCCTCACCGGTATATGAATTTGGCCCCTCAAAAAAAATAGCGATACCACGATCTATCATCGATTTGTCGCTATCAAAAAAAGGTAAATAATGGGCGATTCGAGGAATCGGAGATTGACCTAATATAGATTGAGCTATGTATTTAGCCTTTGACCCAGAGATGCGGATAACGCCAATACTGGCGATGCCAGAGGCCGTAGCAATTGCAGCAATCGTATCCGCATCAGAATTAACGGCTGACATTTCCTTTTTTCTTCGCCAAAGCCATCGCATGAATACTACGATTGATTTGCGCCTGTTGAATAATCGACAGAATGTTATTTACTAACCAATACAACACCAGACCTGCTGGGAAGAAGAAAAAGAATACACTGAAAATCAACGGCATAAACAACATCATTTTTGCCTGCATTGGGTCGGTTGGCTTAGGATTTAACTTAGTCTGGACGAACATACTAATCGCCATTAGAATCGGCAACACATAATATGGATCTGGCGCAGATAAATCTTGTATCCACAGCATAAAAGGTGCATGGCGCATCTCTACACTACCCAACAACATCCAATAAAGCGAAATAAATACTGGAATCTGGACCAAAATTGGAAAACATCCACCAAGAGGATTGATTTTTTCCGTTTTGTAGAGCTCCATCATAGCCTGATGCATTTTTTGCTTATCGTCGCCGTATTTATCTTTCATGCTTTGAAGTCGAGGCGCCAATTCGCGCATTTGTGCCATATTGCGGTAGCCCGCAGCAGAGAGCGGATAAAACAAAGCCTTAATTAGTATTGTGAGAAAGATAATAGAAATGCCCCAATTGCCGGCAAAATCATTAATTAATGACAATAACTTAAACAAGGGCGACGCAATAAAGGTTAACCAGCCATAGTCCACCGTATATTCTAGTCCAGGAGCGGTTTTCACTAACTCATCATGTAACTGAGGGCCTGAATAGAACTTGGCAGAGGCTTGTTTGCTTGCTGCAGGAGTAATTTCACCCAAACTAAATTTGGTTCCAATTGCGAAGATGGAGTCGTTAATTTTAGAGGTATAAAAAGATTGGTTCTTAATCTGCTGTGGAATCCATGCGCTAACAAAATAATGCTGCACTAGGCCAACCCAGCCTTCAGTGCTACTTATACTCAGGTCGGCTTTTGCCATATCTTTGAATGAGACTTTTTTGTAATTTACTTCTGTATTGTAATAGGCACCACCCGTAAAGGTTGGCATCATCTTAGCACCTTGATCGGATTCCTTATCGTGTAAAATTTGGTAGTAAACCCAAGGTGATATAGGCTTATCTGAAAGGTTGTTGACCAGATAATCGATACTTACAGCGTAATCTCCTCGCTTGAATGTATAAGTTTTCACAACCTTTACCGTATCATTTTGATAATTCAGAACAACTTTGATTTCATCCTGATCAGGACTTAGCTGATACTCCAAGTTATCTGTTGTGTAGAGCGTTTTATGATTGGGCATAGATTCACCAATCAAGCCAGACTGGCTGATGTACACACGCGATAAATCAGCGTCACTCAATAAAACTAAGTTGTTGTTAATGTTTTCTGCACTCTTATGCTTTAACAACTCAACAGCACGGATATCACCCCCTGACAAATCAATTTCAGCCTTCATCAAGTCCGTAACAACATGTATGCGCTCGTCTTTGGACAGATTAAAGGTATTTGGAATGGCCTGGCTTATTTCGTTGCTGGTAGCAACGTTATCAGTTTTGCTTGGTGAAGACTGTGGTGTTTTAGCAGCTTGCCATTGGCCCCAAAACATTAAAATAGTGAAGGAGAGAACAACAAAAACAATAAATCTTTTAGTATCCATAAGCCTATATCAATCAATTGGATCAACCCCCCCTTTATGCAAGGGGTGACATTTCAAAATTCTCCATATGCACTTCGCACTTGCACAGAAAAAACCATATTTTTCATATGCTTGGTAACAATAAGAGGAACAAGTTGGATGAAATCTGCAATTCTGTCCTAGCATGGGACTCAAGCCGATTTGGTATAAACGTATAAGTTTTTTTGCAAGAAAGCGCATCATCTGATCTTTGCAACTTGCTTTAAAAAATCATCACAAAGCGCATTGTAACCTACTCCGCGTATTTGCTGACGCGGCCTAACAACTAAATCTGAATGCTGTAGCTGATTACAGTTAATTCTAAAGATTTCCCTTAACTGACGTTTTATTAAATTACGCTCAACCGCCGTGGGAAATAATTTTTTTGCCACCACGATACCAATACGCGCATGATTTTTGGTATTGGGTTTAAAGGAAATAGTGATGTACTTCCCTGTGATAGCTTTTCTAAAATCAAAAACGGATGAAAATTCATCCGTTTTTAGTAGTTTGTGTTGCTTTTTAAAAGCAAAAGTCAAATCTGTTGCCTTATAATTTAAGGCTATCGACTAAACAGCCAATCTTGCGCGACCTTTGGCGCGACGAGCAGCAATCACCGCTTTACCACCGCGAGTCTTCATGCGAACCAGGAAACCGTGGGTTCTAGCACGACGTACTTTAGAAGGTTGATAGGTACGTTTCATAATGAATCACTCCGAATTCGTATTCTTTAAAACCCTCTATTAGACTTTAGATGTTACGCTCTTGTCAATAACTATATGGCTTTGATAGAGAAATAAGTCTGTGGATAAACTGGGCTGGAAAAGATAAAATTGTATTTGTGTCTCAGGGTAAGTAACGCGTCCATTAATACAAATATTTTATTTAAATTCAATTCTTTAACATCATATGAACGAATTTTGGTCCAATTGCCTGATTAGGTTCCAAGAGGAGCTTTCTCAGCAGCAGTTTAATACATGGATAAAACCGCTAGAATGCGACATCCAAGATGTTAACGTGCGCTTGTATTGCCCCAATCGTTTTGTTATGCAATGGGTAAAGGATAAATTTTCTCAACAAATCAGTTTATTGGCCGAAGATTATTTGAAACAGCCTTGCGCAATTGAATTCATTATTAGTGAAAATAAAAAAAATCACGTTGTTGAGACAAAGTCGGGCAAATCCGAGCCAGCAACAAAAAACAAAGTCGCCGCGAAGAAGTCTGATGCTCGTTCAAATGATAGTGATGGATTGAATCCATCTTTTTTATTTGAAAATTACGTCTCTGGCAGAGCCAACGAACTCGCTCGTGCAGTTGCCTTACAAATTGCCGATAGACCTGGGGAGTCTTATAACCCTTTGTTCATCTACGGTGGTGTAGGACTAGGTAAAACTCATCTTATTCAAGCCATAGGAAATTTTGTCAAAGAAAACAATCGTGATGCGAAAATTAAATATCTTCACGCTGAGCGATATGTTTCAGATGTTGTAAAAGCCTACGGCAATAAATCATTTGATGATTTCAAAAAGAAATACCACTCTTTAGATTTAATATTAGTTGACGACATTCAGTTTTTTGCAAAAAAACCAAGAACTCAAGAAGAGTTTTTTTATGTGTTCAATTCGCTCATCGAAAGTAAAAAACAAATCATCATTACTTGCGACACCTATCCTCAAGAAATTGTTGATATGGATGAGCGGTTAAGAACCAGATTTAGTTGGGGTTTAACTGTAGCTATTGAACCGCCTGAATTAGAAATGCGTGTCGCTATTTTGTTAAAAAAAGCTGAAGAAGCAAAAGTTAGAATTGGTGAAGATGTTGCTTTCTTCGTTGCCAAACAAATTCGTTCCAATGTTCGGGAATTGGAAGGTGCTTTAAATAGAATTATTGCCATGTCGAATTTCACGGGTAGAGAAATTGATATACATCTCGCCAAAGAGGCTTTAAGAGACTTAATTGCAGTAAAAAGCAGACAGATTACTATCGAAAACATCCAAAAAACAGTCGCTGATTATTACAAAATCAAGGTCGCTGAGATGTATAGCAAAAAACGTACTAGAAACTTTGCTCGGCCAAGGCAAATTGCAATGGCTCTTGCTCGTGAGCTCACTAATTTCAGCTTTCCGGAGATAGGTGAAGCCTTTGGTAATCGTCATCACACCACTGTTATGCATGCTTGCGAAGAAATTAGTGCAATGAAAAATTCAGATCACATATTGGCTAGAGACATCGCAATATTAACTCAGGTGATTCGTGATTAATACTTGTGGATTAAATATGGGTAAGTTGTAAAAAAAACAGGGTGCAAAACTTATACACAATCTATGCACACAGTATTGAGAAATTATGCACTTTGTTTTAAGTGGTTTAGATTTTTGATTTTATTAATTTTTTTGGGTTATACACATTTTTTCAGTTTATTATTATTACTATCAAGTAAATATATTTATTTAGGTTTAAATTATGAACATAAAAATCTCTAGAGAAACCTTATTAAAACCTTTAACTGAGGTGAATGGTATTGTGGAACGTAAACATACACTACCAATCCTCTCCAATATAATGTTAGAGGCAAAGAACAATACATTGGTACTCACCGCAACTGATTTAGAAATTCAAATATCAAGTCAAATTGAGTCTAGTAATGCTAATAACTTTTCTATTACTGTTTCAGCAAGAAAACTTTTAGATATTTGTAGAGCATTACCAGAAGGTTCGGAGTTGGATTTATCTGGTACTGAGTCTCGTGTAACGGTTAAAACGGGGAAGAGTAAATTTAATCTTCAAGCTTTACCATCTGCAGATTTTCCATTAATAAAACGAAATGATGTTTCAAACAGCAAATTCGTGATTGAACAGAGTAAATTTAAAGCTTTGTTGCGTCAGGTTGAGTTTTCTATGGCACAACAGGATATTCGCTATTACCTCAACGGCTTGTTATTTGAAATAAAAGAGGGTAAGTTAAATTTGGTAGGTACTGATGGCCATCGTTTAAGCTTTACTTCAAGTTCTTTAGATCCAGCAACATCAAATCAAGAAGTGATCCTACCCAGAAAAACAGTCATAGAGTTAATCAAGCTTCTGAATGACTCAGATGAGGAGTTGTTAATAGAGTTTGGTAATAATCAAGTGAGTTTCGAGTTTTCAAATATCAAAATTATTTCAAAAATTATTGATGGTAAGTTCCCAGATTACAGTCGTGTAATTCCGCAAGGACATCAAAATACTTTCGAGATTGATAGAGTTGGCATACTGCTTGCCATGCAACGTGCATCAATACTTTCTAATGAGAAATATCGTGGGATAAGAATGGTATTAAGCACGAACAATCTTAAGTTAATCAGTACCAATAGTGAACAAGAGGATGCAGAAGAAGAGTTAGAGTTGAGTTATTCTGGAGATAGTTTAGATATTGGCTTCAATGTGACTTATCTAATTGATGTTCTCAATAACATACAACATGAAAAAGTAGAATTTTCCTTTGCGGATGCCAATAGTAGCTGCCTAGTAACAATCCCAGGTGACATGGACTACAAGTATGTGGTCATGCCTATGAGAATTTAGAGAGAATAGAGAACGGAAATATGACAAACGCAAATAAAGAATACGATTCATCCAGTATTACTATTCTAGAGGGTCTTGACGCTGTAAGGAAAAGGCCTGGCATGTATATCGGCGATACCTCAGATGGGAGTGGTTTACATCATATGGTTTTTGAGGTTGTAGATAACGCTATAGATGAGGCTTTAGCTGGCCATTGTGATGATATTAAAGTAATCATTCATCCTGATAATTCTGTCAGTGTTTCAGATAATGGCCGTGGTATTCCGACCGATATAAAACAAGATGATAAGAATGAGATCAAACGCTCAGCAGCGGAAATAGTCATGACCGAATTACATGCGGGTGGCAAATTTGACCAAAACTCATACAAAGTTTCTGGAGGTTTGCATGGTGTTGGTGTGTCTGTGGTTAATGCTTTGTCGGATTGGTTGAAGCTTAAAATCTGTCGAAATCAAAAAGTTTTTCAAATGGAATTTAGGAGGGGTGTAGCAGTTGCACCTTTAGCTGAGACAGGAAGCACAGAGCGTCAGGGAACAGAAGTTCACTTTTTCCCCTCAGTAGAAACCTTCACTACGGTGGAGTTTAGCTTTGATATTTTAGCAAAACGATTGCGTGAACTTTCATTTCTCAACAATGGCGTCAAGATCGAATTAATTGATCAACGCCATAACAAATCTGAAAACTTTGCTTACTCAGGTGGCGTTAAAGGATTTGTTGAGTATATGAACAGAAACAAATCGGTATTACATCCCAAGGCTTTTTATGCCACCGATGAAAAAGAAGGTATTACAGTTGAAGTTTCCATGCAATGGAATGATTCTTACTCGGAAAATGTACAGTGTTTTACCAATAATATTCCACAACGAGATGGCGGAACGCATTTAACCGGATTGCGAACCGCTATGACAAGAACATTAAACAATTATATTGAAGCGAATGAACTTGCTAAAAAGGCAAAAATTGAAACGACGGGCGATGATATGCGTGAGGGCTTAACCTGCGTACTATCAGTTAAAGTACCTGAACCCAAGTTTTCGTCTCAAACCAAAGATAAACTAGTTTCAAGTGAGGTACAGCCAATCGTACAAGAAATCGTTTCATCAAAACTGGCAGAATTTTTACTAGAAAATCCAAACGATGCAAAAATTATTTGCAACAAAATCGTAGATGCTGCCAGAGCACGAGACGCAGCTAGAAAAGCTAGAGAAATGACACGTCGTAAAGGTGTAATGGATACCATGGGATTACCTGGAAAATTAGCTGATTGCCAAGAAAAAGATCCAGCTTTGTCCGAACTTTATTTAGTAGAGGGTGATTCAGCGGGTGGTTCGGCGAAACAGGGGAGAGATCGAAAAAATCAAGCAATTTTGCCACTCAAAGGTAAGATTTTGAACGTTGAGAAAGCGCGTTTCGACAAATTATTAGGCTCACAAGAAATTGCAACATTGATCACAGCTTTGGGGACTGGTATCGGAAAGGATGATTTTGATGTGGAAAAATTGCGCTATCACCGCATCATCATTATGACTGATGCTGATGTCGACGGAGCACATATCAGAACTTTATTACTCACATTCTTTTATCGTCAAATGACTGAGTTGGTAGAACGCGGACATATCTATATTGCCCAGCCACCACTTTATAAAGTTAAACATGGTAAAGAAGAACGTTACCTTAAAGATCAACACGAGTTGGAAGAGTATTTACTTAACTTAGCGTTGAAAGACGCAAAAGTAATTACTAAAACAGGTGGTACGGAGCTAATTGATGATTCTTTGGCAACCATAGTTAAAAATATGGCGTTGACAGAAGCTGTGATTCGCAGAATTTCGTCTATTTATGATGAGCAAGTGATGCGTGCTTTAGTCGAAATTCCTAACATTGATTTGTCAAATCAAGCCAGTGCTGAAAATGTTGCTAGCAGTATCAAACAACACTTGTTCGAACATGATGTAAACATTAATGTTGTTTTCAATGTAGAAGAACAAAATTACCAGCTGGAAATTAATAAAATCGTTCATGGTAACTTGCAAACTTGTTTAATTGACCAAGACTTTTTGAGTGGTGGCGATTATCAACAAATCAATAAAATGGCACAAATGCTTATTGGATTAGTTGGAGAAGGTGCGCAGGTTTTACGTGGCGATAAAGCTAGCAGTATCAAAAATTTTAAACAGGCTTTAGATTGGTTATTAAATGAAGCTAAGAATGGCCTAAATATTCAACGTTACAAAGGCTTAGGTGAGATGAATCCCGAGCAATTATGGGAAACCACCATGGACCCTCAAGTTCGACGTCTACTGAAAGTGCAGATTGATGATGTAATTTCAGCTGATGAGATATTTACCACATTGATGGGAGATCAAGTTGAACCACGTCGTGCCTTTATTGAAAATAATGCACTAGGTGTAATCAATTTAGATATCTAAATAATGCAAGCAGTAGTGGAAAATATTAGTAATGTTTCACATGTTATTCAGCTCGCAGTTGCGCCTGTTTTTTTACTCACAGGAATAGGCGCAATTCTTTCTGTTCTAATATCTAGATTGGGGCGTATCGTTGACCGTGGCAGAGTTCTGTGTGAACAGCGCAAAAGCATTGACGAAGCTAATCTCAATGAGAGAAAAGTACTGACAATCCGTGCATTTTGGGTACATTGGTCTATTGTATTTTGCACAGTATCTGCACTGTTGGTCGCTGTAGTGATTGCTGCTTTGTTTCTAGCTTCTGAAGTTCATTTTGATCCAACCCATACAGTATCCCCTTTTTTTATTCTTGCTATGTTGTGCTTGATAGCTGGCTTAATCTGTTTTCTCAGAGAAATTTATCTTTCAACGCACACGATAGAAATCGATGAAGAACCATGACGCTAAATGAGCTCAGATTAATAGTCGCACTAGCAAAATTTAAAAATTTCAAAAAAGCAGCTGATGCAAGTTTTATTACACAACCCGCCTTAAGCCTAGCAGTGAAAAAATTGGAGGAAGAGCTCGGTGTATTGCTTTTTGAGAGGGCAAGAAAAGAAATTAGCTTAACCAGCATTGGAGAGTTGGTTGTTCAACAGGCAACTAAGGTCATAGAAGAGGCCGAGAGAGTTAAAGAGATAGCCATTCATGGGCAAAATCAGTTATCAGGACAACTAAAACTAGGCGCCATTTATTCTGTAGGACCCTATTTGATTCCAGAACTAATTCCCCTTTTACGCCGGGCCGCCCCGGAAATGCCTTTGCTCATCGAGGAAAATTTAACTGCCAACTTAGAAAGTCAATTGAAAAGCGGCGTGATTGATTTAGCAATAATTGCGCTTCCATTCAATATTGCTGGGATTGATACGGTTGCTTTGTATGAGGAGGAGTTCGCCGTCGTTGTCCCCATTGAGCACGAATGGGCTCAACGTAAAAGCATATCCCCAGAAGAATTGAATCAGGAAAAAGTCTTGTTGTTAAGCAGTGGACATTGTTTTAGTAACCAAGTCATACAAGCTTGTCCAAGGCTGACAAGAAATGGAGAGGTTTTACAGGGCAATTCCCTAGAAACTATTCGCAATATGGTTGCATCAAATCTTGGTATCACAGTATTACCTATGAGCGCTACGGGATCAAAGTATCAAAACGGTCTTACTAAAGTCATCCCTTTTGATCACCCACGTCCAACAAGACAAATTGCATTAGCTTGGAGAAAAAGTTTTTTTAGAGAAAAGGCAGTAAAAATAGTAGCAGAAAGTATTCGCAAGATTGAAATGTTTCAAAATCACCTGATTTAATCAGGCCTGTTTTCTCTCACCACCCATCAAAACCCAACCATCTTTCATTTCCAATACTTGTACATCAAACCAAGGTTGATAAGCCTCAGTAATTAAATCAACTTGTGCTTGTAGAATACCGGATAAAGCTAATTGACCTCCAGGCTTACATAATTGAGCTAGGGCGGGCGCAAGCACAATAAGTGCGCTGGATAAGATATTTGCTACAACAATATCAGCGCAAAAGTCGCCTTTAAATTTTTGTGCATGTAAAAAGTCTACGTTTACATTATTTTGATCAGCATTAAACTGGCTTGCTTCAATCGCATTAGCATCAATATCGATACCAAGTACCGCTTTCGCCCCCATTCTTTTAGCTGCAATAGATAAAATCCCTGAGCCACAGCCATAATCAATGACGCTAAGAGAGGGATTAACTACTTGTTTTAACCATTTAAGGCATAGAAAAGTTGTGGGGTGGCTACCGGTTCCAAAGGCAAGGCCTGGATCAAGACGAATATTAATTGCCTGATGGTTGCTTACCTCATGCCAAGTCGGGACTATCCACAAATCATCGAGAATTTTAATTGGATCAAATTGAGATTGGGTAAGCCTTACCCAATCTTGTTCAGCAATCATTTCAACTTGATAGGGTAAATTGATAAGATTAAATTCTGCTTTAGCCAGTGAGGTTAATTGCTCAGCATCACTATTTTCATTTAGCAAAGCATTAATAATATTTTTTTTCCAAAATCCCGGCGGAGGCATATTAGGCTCACCGAACAAAGGAGCTTCATCAGGTTGTTCCGCTTGTGCATCTTCAATACTTACGGACAACGCGCCTTGGTTAAGTAAAAACTCACTCAAGGGTTCGGCAATTCGATTGTCTGCCTCTATCTTAAGAGCCAACCAAGCCATAACTATTTATTATTAATGCCTAGCTTATTTTCTAGGTAATGAATACTTGTACCACCATGTTGGAAAGCCGCGTCATTCATCAAATCTTTATGCAAAGCGACATTAGTTTTGATACCTTCGATAATCATTTCAGATAAAGCAATATTCATTTTTGCGATGGCTTGCTCTCGTGTATCGCCATAAGCAATCAATTTACCAATCATGGAGTCATAATGCGGTGGTACTAAGTAGTTTTGGTAGGCATGGGTATCGACGCGAATACCTGGACCGCCTGGCATATGAAAGGTTGAAATACGACCAGGTGAGGGAATAAAAGTATAGGGATCTTCTGCATTAATACGACATTCGATAGCGTGGCCCTGAAGTTGAATATCTTTTTGCTTCAAGCTCAATTTCTCGCCATAGGCTATACGTATTTGCTCTTGAACGATATCGATACCAGTTATCATCTCTGTAACGGGATGCTCAACTTGAACGCGGGTATTCATCTCAATAAAATAAAACTCACCGTTCTCGTAGAGGAACTCAAAAGTTCCTGCACCGCGATAACCAATACGCTTACACGCATCCGCACAGCGCTGACCAATTCTGTCTCGCAAACGAGGCGTTATACCCGGCGCTGGTGCCTCTTCTAAAACCTTTTGATGACGGCGTTGCATCGAACAGTCACGTTCACCTAAATACAAGGCGTTGCCATATTGATCTGATAACACCTGAATTTCAATATGCCGTGGATGTTCAAGAAATTTTTCCATATAAACCATTGGATTCCCGAACGCTGCTTGAGCTTCTGCCTTGGTCATATTGACAGAGGCAATGAGTGCTGCCTCAGTATGAACTACACGCATACCACGACCACCGCCACCTCCGGCTGCTTTAATAATTACAGGGTAACCAATTTGTTTGGCAACTTTGATAATTTGCTGAGGATCGTCAGTTAAGGCACCATCAGAACCTGGGACACAGGGAACTCCAGCTTTTTTCATCGCGTCTTTAGCGCTTACTTTGTCGCCCATCAATCTTATGGTTTCGGCTTTTGGCCCAATAAATACAAAACCACTTTGTTCAACACGCTCAGCAAAATCGGCATTTTCAGACAGAAAGCCATATCCGGGGTGAATCGCTTCAGCATCAGTCACTTCGGCTGCACTAATTACCGCAGGAATATTGAGGTAGCTTTGATTAGACGGGGCAGGACCAATACATACAGATTCATCTGCCAATTTTACATATTTAGCATCGCGATCAGCCTCAGAGTGAACAGCAACAGTACGAATACCTAATTCGCGACAAGCTCGCTGGATACGTAAGGCAATTTCACCTCGGTTAGCAATCAGAATTTTGTCAAACATATTGATTCCTTAGCCAATAATGAACAAAGGCTCACTGTATTCAACAGGTTGACCATTTTCTACTAATATCGCTTTGATGACGCCCGCTTTGTCAGATTCAATCTCGTTGAGTAGTTTCATTGCTTCAATGATACACAATGTATCACCAACAGCTACAGTGCTACCTACATCCACAAAAGCTTTCGCATCTGGGGAGGGGGAACGGTAAAAAGTACCCACCATCGGTGATTTAACCTCATGACCATCCACTTTAGCAGGTGCTTGGGGAGTCGCTTCTGTTGTAGGAGTTGGCGCTGTGGCTGTGGCCATAGGAGTAGCATTTTGGGCGGAGATATATTGAATATTAGCTGGTGCTTGCAGTTGTCGGCTAATGCGAACTTTTTCCTCGCCTTCTGTTAGCTCTAATTCAGAAATCCCAGATTCTTCTACCAAATCAATCAGTTTTTTTAGTTTTCTTAAGTCCATAATTAATCCCCTAATACTTAAGGCCTAAGCCTTTTGATTCAAATGTGAAATTGCGTAATCGAGAGCAAGCAAATATCCTGTAGCACCCAAACCACTGATGAGGCCAATCGCGATGTCTGAGAAGAAGGATTTTTGCCGGAAATGTTCTCGAGCATAGATGTTGGAAAGATGAATTTCAATAAATGGAATTTTGACTGCACTTAAAGCATCACGCATGGCAATCGAAGTATGTGTGTATGCAGCAGGATTAATCAAAATAAAATCGAAACAATCCTTAGCACTCTGGATATGATCAATTAACTCAACTTCAGAGTTACTTTGGAAGGTTTCTAGTCCAATATTAGCGATGTTCGCCTTTTTTTTGAGCTGGCTATTGATGTCATCTAGCGTTAAGTTTCCATAATGATTTGGTTCACGACCACCCAACAGATTTAGATTGGGGCCATGTATCACCAAAACAGACTTTTGCTGCGAATTGTCCATACCGTATTAATACCCAACCTGATGAAAGATTTGGAAAGTATTTTTGCTATTACTTAATCTCATTTTACAGCAAAAAGTAGCTATTTACGGAAATATAATTGGAAAAATCGGTGAAAAACGAAAAACGACATACTTATATTAAGCTGTATTTAAGTGTTAAATTAGCCTTTTAACGATACTAAATAAGACCTTAGCTCTTGAATATTAATCCGACCAAAAATCTTTTTTATGACCATACCATTTTTGTCCAAAATAACAGTATAGGGAACCACGCTTTTATCATTTCCTAATTGTTCTGACAGTGTCATTGCATCTTGTTCTGAGTAAACAATTTTAAACGATGTCAGCTCATTAGCCTTGAAAAATTTTTTGGTTTTTTCAGCGTCATCAATAGAAATCCCAACAAAATCAATGTGTTCACTTTTTAGCTCTGTATTCAGATCGGATAATTCAGGCAGTTCATCTATGCAGGGCAAACACCATGTCGCCCAAAAATTTAATACGAGGTATTTGTTTTTTACGTAAATATTAGTTTTTTCGTCAGCTAAATTGCTAAAACTATATCCGTTCAGCACCTCGCCAGAGATTTTTTTACTGCAAGAGAGCAAAACAAAGGGTGCGATGAAAGAAATGGCTATAACGATTAACAAGAGACGCTGATGTTGCATTCTGTTTCTCCAATTTCAAGGATTTTAGTGAGATTTTTGGCGAAGATATCCGCATTTTCAAAACCAATCACTCTACTATTCATTATTTCTTTTCCACTTTGATTAAAAAATATTATGGCAGGTGGTCCAAATAACTTGAATTGTTGTAAAAGTTTTATCTGCTCGGCTGTATTTTCCGTAACATCAGCTTGAATAAGGGTAAATTCACCCAACAAGCTAATTACTTTGGGATCTTCAAAGGTATATTTTTCCATCTCTTTGCATGCAATACACCAATCAGCATAGAAATCCAGCATGACTAATTTATCAGGATGTTGCGCGATGGTTTGATGCAATTGATCTAGGCTAGTGACTTTAATCCATTGCACTTGTTGCCCAGCGCTTTTGCCAGCATATAAATGTTGCAAGGGATTCAACAGCGAGTGCCCACCGGTAAAGGCAGCAATCAGATAAATCAAGCTGACACCCGCCAATAGCAAGCTGGCAAAATATTTAAGCCAGCGCATCAGCCCACGCGCAACGCTTAATCTAAACAAATAAACCGCAGGGATAGCCACCAACAAAGCCCATAAAGCTAATTCCAGCGCGCTAGCCAAGATGGGGGACAACAGCAAAATAGCCACCGCCAACATCATCATGCCAAACAGATATTTCACCAAATTCATCCACGGCCCGGCTTTAGGCAGCACATGCTTGGCAGAAGCGCCTATGATTAATAGCGGAACACCCATGCCTATGGATAAAGAAAATAACGCCACCGCACCGGTCAGCACATGATGGGTTTGGCTGATATACAGCAAAGCACCTGCTAAAGGCGCAGCGACACAAGGGCTGACAATCAATGAAGAAATCACCCCCATGAAAAATACGCTGATAAATTGCCCACCCTTAAATCGGTTGGCGGTAGAAACCAGTTTATGTTGCAAGGCGTTTGGTAATTTAATCTCATACCAACCAAATGTAGAAAGCGCCAGCGCCGCCAACAGCAATGCGGTCAGCGACAATACCAAAGGGCTTTGCAAAGAGCTGCTAATCAACTGCCCAGAATAAGCGGCGGCCACCCCTGCGGCGGTATAGCTTAAGGCCATGCCCAAGGTATAAGCCAAAGACAGATTAAACGCATGCAAGCGGCTGGTGGCATGATGGTGTAGCTTTTTATCGCCCACGATAATGCCGGATAAAATTGGAATCATAGGCAATACACAAGGGGTTAAGGAAAGCAGCAAGCCCAGCCCAAAAAAGCCTGAAATAATCAACCACCATTGCCCAGAGGCCAGCAATTTCACAGAGTAATTATCCTGTGGCGCTGTCGTTTGCTTGCCCAAGGATACCGATTTGTTGATAGGCGCATAACACACCCCTTGCTCACTACAGCCCTGATAGCTAAGTTGTAACTGCTCAATTTGCGATGGCGCAAAAGGCAAGTTTAGTTTGACGCTAAAGTCATGGTGATAAACCTCCATACGACCGAAATTTGGATCTTGTTTGAATTCACCGCTAGGAAACTCAACGCTCGAGAGTTTTTGTTGCTTAAGTTTGAAGATAATTCTATCTCGATAGAGATAGTATCCTGGGGCAACTTTAAAATTAACTTGCAGGGTTTTAGCGTCGATGGGGTTAAGCTGATACCTAAAAGCTTGATCTGGTTCGAGCAAAGCCTTTTGACTGACTCCATCTAAGAAGGGATTGCTTGATTCACTTGCCGAATTAGCAAAGCTTTGCGAAAAAGCTGAGATCATAAGGAAAGCAAAGAATAAAAATAGATTTTTCATAGAATTATGTTGGTAGTATTGTAGTTTTGCCAACTAGCCATTCTATATATTGAGAATATCCATAATCAATAGGGACTGAGATAATCTCAGGAAGTTCATATGGATGATGGGCTAAAATTGCCTGCTCAACATCTTTGTAAAGACAAACGCGGGTTTTGATAATTATAGGTAACTCTTGGTCTTGATGAAGTTTATTTTGCCATTGATATATTGAAGTGCATGGTGCCAATAAATTGACACATGCGGCTAAATGATTCTTTACCAAATACTCAGCTAATTGCTTTGCCGAACTCTGGTCAGGGAAACTGCTCAATATTAAGCATAATTTGTTTGAAGCCGACTCTGACATAAAATATCACTTCTGTTATGTTCCTCGAATACGGGCATTTTAAGACTTTTTGATTGTTTGTTTGCTGAATTAAGAAAGACTTTACTATGACTTTTCAGGTTACTTTTCAACCATCGAATAAAATAATTTTTTGTGAGCAACATGAAACTGTATTAAGCGCAGCAATACATCAAGGAGTCAATATTCCATATGGCTGTCGTAATGGCGCTTGTGGGGCATGTAAGGCCAAGGTGTTGTCTGGGCAGGTGCATTACGATAGTGATATTCAGGGCTTGAGTCCATCGGAGCAGCAGCAGGGGTATGCGTTGTTGTGTTGCGCTAAGCCAGATAGTGATATTCAAGTCGAATGTCGTGAGCTGAGTAGTGAAAATACGATTATGCCCAAGATATTTCCAGTCCGCGTAGAGAAGCTAGAACGTTTAAGCAGCGATGTAATCGCAATGTTTTTAAAAGTCCCCGTCAATCAGCCCATGCATTTTTTTGCAGGGCAATATATCGAATTTATTCTCAAGGATGGAAGTCGTCGAGCGTTTTCAATGGCTAACCCACCTCACTCTGGTGAGATGTTGGAGTTACATTTGCGTCACGTGCCTGGAGGTAAATTCACTGACTATGTGTTTAATGAATTGCAAGAGAAAACTATCCTCAGAATCGAAGGACCGTTTGGCAGTTTTTATCTACGCAATGAAATCGACAAACCCATTATTTTTGTCGCAGGCGGAACTGGCTTTGCGCCAATTAAATCCATCATTGAAGATTTGATTTTTAAACAAAATATGAACAGACCAATGCATCTATATTGGGGAGCCAGAACTGCGCAAGATTTGTATATGGCGAATGTCGCCAAAGCTTGGGCAAACCATATTCCCAACTTTAGTTTTATTCCGGTTCTATCTTCTGCAGAGAATGATTTGGCGTGGTCAGGAAGAAGAGGCTTTGTGCATCAAGCGGTGCTCGAGGATATTCAAGATTTTACTGATTATCAGGTGTACTGTTGTGGGGCGCCAGAGATGGTGAAAGCATGTTTGCAAGGATTTACCCAGCAGGGCTTATCCGAGCAAGACTTTTTTGCGGATTCATTTAATTATGCAGTGAGTCCTCCGGCTGCTTGAAGACGGCCGGTTAATCTTGAGCGTGAAATGCGCGTCTATCCTTCACACCTTGAGCGAGGGTATCTAACAACAACAAAGTATCTTCCCAACTCAAACAAGGGTCAGTAATTGATTGGCCATAGGTAAGTTCACAGCCAACCTTGAGTTCTTGTCGGCCCTCTTTAAGATGAGACTCCACCATTACGCCCATGATTCTATCTTCACCAGACGCCAATTGAGAGGCGATATTGTTGGCCACGTCCATTTGTAGTTTGTACTGTTTTGAACTGTTGGCATGGGAACAATCAATCATCAACTTGCTATTTAATCCGGCATCAGCCAGTTCATGAGCCGCATTGATGACGCTTTCATTGTCATAATTTGGCTTTTTTCCACCACGTAAAATCACATGACAATCCTCATTGCCAGTGGTTGAAACGATGGCTGATTGACCGTCTTTAGTCACAGACAAGAAATGATGAGGACTAGCAGCGGCTTTTATCGCATCAACTGCAATACGAATATTGCCATCAGTGCCATTTTTGAAACCTACTGGACACGAGAGGCCGGAGGCCAATTCACGATGAATTTGTGACTCTGTCGTGCGCGCTCCGATGGCGCCCCAACTGACCAAATCTGCGGTGTATTGAGGGGTAATCGTGTCCAAAAATTCTGTACCAGCGGGCATGCCCAATTGGTTGACGCGAAGCAGAAAACCCCGTGCGATTTTCAGACCATCATTAATGGAAAAACTACCATCCAAATAAGGGTCGTTAATCAAACCTTTCCAGCCAACAGTAGTTCGCGGTTTTTCGAAATAAACACGCATGACTAGCAATAATTCTTTGCTGTATTGATGGCTGACATCAAGCAAGCGTTGAGCATACTCTAGACCCGCTTGCACATCATGGATTGAGCAAGGGCCGATAATCACCAATAGACGATCATCGATACTGTGCAAAATATTGTGTATCGCTTTACGTGATTGAAGAATATTTTGATAAGTTTTATCGTCCGCGGGCAACTCCTGCAACAAGGCAGTGGGAGGCGTTAAAGCTTTAATCTCCTTAATTCTTACATCATCAGTAATAGAAATATGTTTGGTCATAGCAACAATTGAATTTTGCGCAAAATCAAATAGCGCACTATTTTAAAGCAAAAATAGATTAACCTTGATGAAATTGTTGCAATAATGCTTTAAACATTGCTTGGTCATCTGTGGCTTCTGCCACAACTACCGATAAATTAGGACCTTGATAATGAAGATGAATTTGCTCTTGCACTCGTGCATGATTCACAATCAATTTCGTCTGAGATAACCATGGTCTATCCTGCGCCAACTCTAACAAATGCCGCATTGCTTCAGAACTGGTAATCAGTACAGCAGATATCCCCTGATTTTGCCAAAGTGTATCCAGTTCGGCACAATTGGGCTGAGGCTGTTCTCGTTGGTAGCATTCTGCCAATACTACCTTGGCGCCGCGTGCGCGTAGCGTGCTTGCAATTAGCTCACGTCCACCAACCCCCCTTACCAACAACACTTTTTTATTGGAGAGATGCTGTAATTCCTCCAATGCTAACAAACCCTCAGAGTCAAAGCGACGCGGGGGAGTAATAGCCGTTAAGCCCTTAGCAGATAAAGCAGCTGAGGTAGAAGGGCCAACAGCGATACAAGCGATGGACTTGGGAAAATCGACATTGAGTTGATGCAGTCTGCGAAAGGCCTGATCGACGGCATTTGAGCTGACAAAAATGGCGAAATCAAATTGGCTTAACTGTTTAAAAGTGGAGTCTAGGCTAGAGTAATCTGTTAATGGGCTGATTTTAAGCAAGGGAAATTGCACACAATCTCCGCCTGCATCTTTAACCATCTGGCAAAGCGGCTGTGCTTGCTCTACTGGTCGCGTGATGACAATGGTACGACCCTCAAGCGCCTTATTATCGGACTTTTTATTGATAGTCATTGAGGACTTCTCGGGCGCCTTGAGCAATAAGAGCTTGTGCTAGGCTTGCGCCTAATTGTTCGGCTTGTGATAGTTGCCCAACGAGCTGATTTTTGAGCACTGTAGAGCCGTCAAGGGCAGATACAAAGCCTTGTATATGGATGGTCTGAGCATCTGCACTATTGGCATAAGCACCCAGCGGCACCGTGCAACTCCCAGCAAGTGCGCGACTAAATGCTCTTTCAGCAGCCACACAGGCATGCGTAGTGGCATCATTTAAAGGCGCTAAAACTTCTAACAAATCTTGTCGTTGCGCATTGATTTCAATCCCTAACGCGCCCTGCCCTACAGCTGGGATGCTGTCATCCGTGGAGATTAATTGACGGATGCGACCCCCTAATTGCAGACGAATCAGCCCTGCAGCAGCAAGGATAATTCCGTCGTATTGGCCTTCATCTAGCTTTCTTAAACGCGTCTGCAAATTGCCCCGCAAAGTTTCAACTTTAAGATGGGGAAAGCGCGCTTTTAATTGGCTCTGACGACGCAGACTGGAGGTGCCCACAATACTGCCAGCAGGCAAGTCTTCTATTTTTTGATAGCGATTAGAGACAAATGCATCGCGAGCATCCTCGCGCTTTGATACGGCTGCTAGCAAAAATTCATCTGGCAAATTCATGGGAACATCCTTCATGGAATGCACTGCCAAATCTGCCCGCCCGTCGAGTAAGGCTGTTTCTAGTTCTTTTATAAATAGACCTTTGCCACCGATTTGCGCCAAAGGAGCATCAAGAATTTGGTCACCCGTAGTTGTCATTCCCAATATTTCGATTTCGCAATCGGGATACAGCGCTTGTAAGCTTTGCTGGATATGTTTAGCTTGCCACATGGCAAGTGCACTTTCGCGGCTTGCGATAACGAGTTTACTGGGTGGATTATTCATGACGCTTTTAGAATGCTTAAAAAGAATGTAATTAAGCTGGATTTTAACATAAGCCCTAATAAATCCTTGTCCGTGGCTTGCAAATACAGGAATTAGCGAATCATTCGTTTTGCTTTATACTCTCGGCTATCCCATAGAACTATTCAGTGAAACGAAATTAATCATGTCTCTCAATAATGACACCAATAAATGGTCAGGAAGATTTTCTGAGCCGGTAGCCGAGCTAGTCAAAAAATATACGGCCTCTGTCAGTTTTGATTATCTTCTTGCCGAATTTGATATCCAAGGTTCTTTGGCTCATGCCAAGATGCTGGCACATCAAGGGATTATCAGTAAACAAGACTACGCCGACATACAAAAGGGTTTGCAGGAAATCCTGCAAGATATTCAATCCGGTCAATTTGTCTGGGATATCGACCTCGAAGATGTACATTTAAATATTGAAAAACGTCTGACTGAAAAAATTGGTGACGCTGGCAAGCGTTTGCATACAGGAAGAAGCAGAAATGACCAAGTGGCTACAGACGTACGCTTGTGGTTAAGGAGCGTAGCGGATGGTGTCATCGCAAAGATACGTCAATTACAAACAGTATTGTTGGATTTAGCAGAGCAACACAGCGATACCATCATGCCCGGATTTACCCACTTGCAAGTGGCACAGCCGGTCACCTTTGGCCATCATATGTTGGCCTATTTTGAAATGCTTCAGCGTGATGCGGGTCGTTTTGCTGATGTGCGCAAGCGTTTAAATTATTTGCCTTTGGGAGCGGCCGCTTTAGCTGGGACCAGCTACCCCATAGACAGAGAGATGGTTGCAAAAGAATTAGGTTTTGATGGGGTGTGTGAAAACTCTTTAGATGCCGTTTCAGATAGAGATTTTGCAATTGAATTTAGTGCTGCAGCTGCCGTCTTGATGATGCATTTGTCGCGTTTCTCAGAAGAGCTAATTCTTTGGTCCAGCCCACGTTTTGCTTTTGTCGATATTGCAGATCGTTTTTGTACCGGCTCATCTATCATGCCGCAGAAAAAAAATCCTGATGTCCCTGAATTGGTAAGGGGAAAAACGGGTCGTGTATTTGGTCATCTAATAGCCCTGCTCACACTCATGAAGGCGCAACCATTGGCATATAACAAAGACAATCAGGAAGATAAAGAACCTTTGTTTGATAATGCGCAAACGCTATTAGCAACCCTAGAAATATATGCAGATATGCTGCGTCCTCCAGTAGTAGAAAATGGCAAGGTGGTCAGAACTGGTTTTACCGTGAAGCAAGACAATATGCGTCGAGCAGTATTACAGGGTTTTGCCACTGCCACAGATTTGGCTGATTATTTGGTCAAAAAAGGGATGCCGTTCAGGGATGCGCATGAAGTCGTCGCCTTGGCGGTTCGTCACTCAGAAGATAAAGGCTTAGATTTAGCTGATTTGTCGCTATCAGAGCTAAAAACATTCAGTGACATGATAGAGCAAGATGTGTATGAGGTGCTTAAACTTGAGGGCTCGGTGGCCAGTCGTGCTCACATTGGGGGTACTGCACCAGCGCAGGTAAAAGCAGCGGTTACGCGCGCCAGAAAATTACTTGCTTAATTTACAAAAATATTTGTAAAAGCTCATTCAAAAACCGTTGTCCGAGCAAGGTGGGTTTTACCATTCTTTGCTCGGCTGACACGGTTAAATCAATCAAATCTTTTTGCTTGGCAATATTCAATTTGTCCCATACGTGAGTGATAGGTAATCCTGTGCGTTGCTCATACAGATTCAAATCAAATCCATCCACCAAGCGCAAGCCGTTCATCATAAATTCGAAAGACAAATCCTCAATCGCCCATTCTGCATCGACCGCATTTCCTTCCAATGCGTGACTCAGATATCGGTTTGGATGCTTATGTCGGGTTTGACGAATGATACGGTCGTGAAAACTTAACTTACTGTGCGCGCCAGCACCTATGCCGAGATAATCCCCAAATGTCCAATAGTTGATGTTGTGACGACAAAGCTTTCCGGGTTGTGCAAAAGCGGAGGTTTCATAATGTTGATAGCCATGTTGTTTTAACAAAGCTTCAATTTCCTCTTGCATACTTGCACTTAAATCATCGTCCGGGAGAGAGGGTGGATTGCGATGAAAGGCAGTATTTGGCTCTAAAGTGAGATGATAAAAAGACAAATGCTCTGGTTTTAAATCACATGCCAGTTGTGCGTCTTGCAATGCTTGCTGCAGAGTTTGTTGAGGCAACGCATACATCACATCTAGATTCACCCGCGCAAAAGTTTTTAAAGCCAACTCGGCTGCCTGTATTGCTTGTTCCCTGTCATGCACACGCCCCAGCACTTGCAAGTGCTCCGGATTAAAACTTTGTATCCCCAATGACAAACGATTAACCCCAGCATCCCGATAACCAGAAAAATGTTCAGCATCGACAGTGCCAGGATTCGCTTCAAGGGTAATTTCAGCGTCATACTCCAAAGGGACTAGCATACGAACATGAGCAAGCAATCGATCGATAGCTGCGGCAGAGAATAGACTAGGCGTGCCGCCACCAATAAAAATGGAGCGTAATTTTCTGCCCCAGATACTCGGCATCGCTTGTTCTAAATCAGCGATAAGTGCATCAATATACTGACTTTCAGCCAAGCTATCTTTCAACTCATGTGAGTTGAAATCACAATAAGGGCATTTGCGAACGCACCAAGGAATATGGATATATAGCGCTAAAGGCGGTGGATTTTTTAAACCTGAGAGAGTTTTTTCACCAATTCTGGGCGCATCAGGATTTGGCGGGACAGCATCATCCACGGGAATAATTGGAATCATCGCGTTTGCTAATTTTCCTGATCACTGGGGGTTTGATAGGGATTGATTAACTCGTCCACCATCTGATGCAAGGCTTTGCGCATTTGCAGCTCGGATACTTCCATCAACAGACCGTCCTCCAGAGCGTCCTGAGCGATTTGGCGAATCTCGTCAAAGTTTTCGCTCATCACCTTTACCTTTTCTGTACATGCGACGACGCTGCCATCGTCGCGTACCCATTTAGGCCAATCTTTTTTATTTAATTTACTCATGGGACAGCCTCTCCAGCTTTTGCAGCAGACGTGTCATGGCATGACCGCGATGGCTAATGCGGCTTTTAATTTCAAGCGGAATTTCGGCAACAGATTTTCCAGTCATTGCATCTAAAAACAAAGGGTCATAACCAAAGCCGCCATCGCCTCTTGCACTTGTCAATATTTCACCCTTCCAAATACCATCCGCAATGATAGGTTCAGGATCGTGCTCATGTCTCAACAACACAATGACACAATAAAAATGGGCATGACGTTGACTAACGCCCTCCATCAATTTTAATAATTTCTCATTATTGCGAGCGTCAGACTTTTGCTCTTGCGCTGTCTCACAAGCAAATCGCGCAGACAAAACGCCAGGAGCACCGTTTAAAGCATCCACACACAAACCAGAATCATCGGCAAGGGCCGGCAGCCCGGTCAATTTACAAGCATGTCTTGCTTTGCAAAGAGCATTTTCTACAAAGGTACCAAAGGGTTCTTCCGCTTCGGGTATATTAAATTCTGACTGAGGTAAAACGCTCAGGCCTAAAGGGCTGAGTATATGACTGAGCTCTTTAAGCTTGCCATGGTTATTAGAAGCAAGCACTAACTTTTGTAGTGGCAAACTCATGCGGACTCCAAGGCCTTTTTTTGTAAATCTGATAATTGAGAAATCCCTTTTTGTGCCAAAGCCATCATAGCCGACATTTGCTCTTGGCTAAATGGCTCACCCTCTGCTGTACCTTGTATTTCAACAAAGCCTCCATGGCCAGTCATCACAATATTCATATCTGTATCGCAATCAGAGTCTTCTAAATAGTCTAGATCGAGTACTGGCGTAGCACGATAAACTCCTACAGAAATCGCCGCCACAGAATCCAAAATAGGAGAGCTGGACAGCAATCCTTTTGCCATGAGATGCGAAACGGCATCATGAAGCGCAACATAAGCTCCCGTGATACTCGCTGTGCGAGTGCCGCCATCGGCTTGTATAACATCACAATCTAACAGAATGCTTCGTTCACCTAATTTTTCTAGATCAATAATCGCGCGCAGACTTCTGCCAATCAACCGCTGAATTTCTTGTGTGCGGCCAGACTGTTTACCTTTTGCGGCCTCTCTGTCCATACGGGATCCGGTAGAGCGTGGCAACATGCCATATTCTGCTGTGACCCAACCGCTGCCCTGTCCTTTTAGAAAAGAGGGTACTTTTTCCTCAATGCTAGCGGTGCAGAGCACATGGGTGTCGCCGAATTTAACCAATACACTGCCTTCACCATGCTTGGTGTAATGCCTAATAATCTCTACTGGTCTCAGTTGATCAGCAGATCTTGCGCTGGGCCGCAAAGATGTATCGCTCATTTGCTTTTCCTAGTTCGTTAGAATACTGATTATTATAACGGTCAGCCGCGAGGATGTGCCAAAGCCATGCAGGATTTGGTAAGATTTCGGTTTTACTTGAATAGCAAAGCCCAATGAAAATCTTCAGCATGACAGGTTACGCAAGTTTGCAAACGCAAACCGCTTTGGGCCAATTTAATTTTGAATTGCGCTCGGTCAACCACCGCTACTTTGAGTTACAAGTCAAAGCGGACGAGCAATTGCGATGTTTTGAGCCATGGGTTCGCGAGTTACTCGCAAGTAAAATCAGCCGCGGAAAAGTCGAGTGTAGGCTGTCCTTAAATCGCACTCATACTGAAGCGGCAAAAGCCGAAATAGATGCAGCTGCTTTGGATAAACTTTTGCAAATGCAGCAAACCGTCCTACAAAAGTCGCCACAAAGTACGATATTAACGGTCAGAGATATCTTATCTTGGCCAGGCGTAATTCCCGACTCCCCCGATGATCTTGTCGAAATTGAACAGGTTTTTAAACAAGCGATGCAAACCCTGCTTGAAAATCTCCTGCAACATCGGATGAGAGAAGGTACAAAACTTGCCGAATTTATGTTGGATAAAAATCAGCAAATTGCACAAGCCTTGGGGCGCTTACCCCCCTTAATGCAAAGTGCTATGGAGTCATATCAGGCGAAATTAGTAGCCAAACTGAAGGATGCTGCAGATACGCTGGACACTGACAGATTGCAACAAGAGATCGTTTACTTTGCTCAGCGTGTCGATGTAGAGGAAGAGATTGCTCGTCTCGGTGTTCATACCGCTGAGCTAAAAACTATACTCGAACAAGGTGGTGCTGTCGGAAAACGATTGGACTTTTTGATGCAAGAGTTTAATCGCGAAGCCAATACACTTGCATCTAAATCCATCTCTCCTGAAATTACGCAGATTGCCCTATCGTTTAAAGTGCTAATCGAGCAAATGCGTG
Organism: uncultured Methylophilaceae bacterium; assembly: GCA_964470195.1. Taxonomy (GTDB): domain Bacteria; phylum Pseudomonadota; class Gammaproteobacteria; order Burkholderiales; family Methylophilaceae; genus RFPI01. Next base: position 109,395 of record CAYYBG010000001.1, read on the forward strand.
AACAAGTACAAAACATTGAATAACGGGAAAAGTATTGATGAGCCACTCTAACCAAGGCAACTTATTTATTATTACTGCCCCTTCAGGAGCGGGTAAAACAAGTTTAGTCCATGCTCTGCTCGAACAGGATAGACAAGTTAGATTGTCTATATCTCACACTACCCGCGCACCGCGTCCAGGCGAAACCAATGGTAAAGAGTATTTTTTTGTGGACGAAGCTACATTTCTTAAAAAACTTGATGAACAAGATTTTCTAGAAAGCGCTTTGGTACATGGAGCAAGATATGGAACCTCTAAATCACAAGTGAACCAAGCTTTGTCCCAGGGCTTCGATGTTATCTTGGAAATCGATTGGCAAGGCGCACAGCAAATAAAGAAAATTTACCCACAAGCGATTTCTATTTTTATCCTGCCCCCCTCTATTAATGAGTTAGAGCAAAGACTGAGACGTCGCGGTCAAGATGCTGAAGAGGTAATTGCTAGAAGAGTAGCCGGTGCGCATGAAGAGATGCGCCATGTGAGCGAGTTCGATTATGTTACAATTAACCACATATTCGAAGTGGCGCTACAAGACCTGTTAGCGGTCATTCGTACGCAGCGTTTACGCTCTCAAACCCAGCTCAATAAACATGCAGATTTGCTGCAACAACTGATTTAAATTGGAGAACTATCATGGCAAGAATTACCGTAGACGATTGTTTAGAAAAAGTACCTAATCGCTTTGAACTTACTTTGGTGGCAGCTTATCGAGCACGCCAACTGGCTAATGGCTCAGAGCCATTGGTACCTGTTCATGGCAATAAAGATAAAGCGACTGTGATTGCATTAAGAGAAATTGCCGCCGGTAAAGTCGGTGTGGAAATGCTCAATCGCGGTTACGCTTAAGCGATTTTTCGGGGCAACGCAGTAGTATGACAGCCGCCCGTTCTGAAGGCGCTACAGGCCGTAGGCTTGAGACTGCCCCGCCCCTACCCCCCCTGCTTCCGGCAGACACTCCGGAATCCTTGCTCAGCATTAAACTCAGCCAGTACCTTAAAAATAAAGATATAGAAAAAATCTGGGCGGCCTATCGCTTTAGTGAACAGGCGCATGAGGGGCAAATGCGCAAGAGCGGTGAACCCTATATCAGTCACCCCGTCGCTGTGGCATGTCAGCTGGCAGATTTACATTTAGATGTCCCTACCATTATCGCAGCGCTATTACATGATGTCGTCGAAGATACCAAAATTACCAAACAACAGGTCGCAGTACAGTTCGGTAATCAAGTTGCAGAATTGGTCGATGGTTTATCTAAATTAGAAAAAATCGAATTCCAAAGTGCTACGGAAGCTCAGGCGGAAAATTTCCGCAAAATGTTATTGGCGATGTCGCAGGACGTTCGCGTGATTCTAGTTAAGTTGGCAGACCGACTGCACAATATGCAAACCTTAGATGTCATGAAGCCTGACAAGCGTAGACGCATTGCCAAAGAGACTTTGGAGATTTATGCGCCTATCGCCAATCGCTTGGGACTGAATGCTATATATCAAGAGCTGGAAGACTTAAGTTTCAAAAATTACTACCCTTTCCGTTTCCGAATTTTGAGTAAAGCCATCCTTGCCGCACGAGGTAATCGCAAGGAAGTGGTAGGCAAAGTTTCCAGTGAAATTCGTGCGCGTTTACAAGAAATGAAAATCGAGGCAGAGGTTTCGGGGCGCGAGAAGCATCTGTATAGCGTATATCGCAAGATGATAGATAAGGGCCTAGATTTTGCCCAAATCTACGATATCTATGGATTCAGAATTATCGTCAAAGATTTATCCTCATGCTATCTGACCTTAGGGGTGTTGCATGGTTTATACAAACCAATTCCTGGTAAATTCAAAGACTACATCGCAATTCCTAAAGCCAACGGCTATCAATCTTTACACAGCACTTTATTTGGGCCTTTTGGAACGCCCATAGAAGTTCAAATTCGCAGTCAAGAAATGCATAATGTGGCTGAAGCTGGAGTGGCTGCTCATTGGTTATACAAAACAACCGACGCACATCTCACCAATCTACAACAGCAAACCCATCAATGGCTTCAGCGCCTTTTAGAAATTCAATCTGAATCTGCGGACTCTATTGAGTTTCTTGAGCACCTAAAGGTGGATTTGTTTCCAGATGAAGTTTATGTATTTACCCCTAAAGGTAAAATTCTGGCTTTGCCTAAGGGGGCAACGGCGGTAGATTTTGCCTATGCGGTGCATACTGATATTGGTAATCGTTGTGTAGCAGTGAAAATCAATCATGAGCTAGCGCCATTACGCACCGAGTTACGCAATGGAGACAATGTGGAAATTATCACAGCCGCACATGCTCATCCTAATCCAATGTGGCTTAATTATGTGGTGTCAGGCAAAGCACGTGCACACATTCGTCATTTTCTAAAATCGATACAAACTAAAGAGTCTGCACAGTTAGGTGAACGTTTATTACATCAAGCGCTACGAGCCTTACATGCTGAAGAAAGTCAAATAACCGAGCAGCAGTGGCAGAAATTACTTAAAGATTATGGCTCTAAAGATAAACAAGAAATTTTGACAGATATTGGTCTAGGAAAACGATTGAATGTGATGGTAGCGCACCAGCTTCTTGCTTTTTCTGACGATTTAACGACGCGAGCATCAAAGCCAGTGAATAAGCAGTTAGATACCATTACTATTCGTGGCACAGAAGGAATGGCAGTGCAACTTGCTCATTGCTGTCGCCCTATACCAGGCGATCCAATCTTAGGCTTTATCAATAAGGATAAGGGACTCGTTATTCATACGCATGATTGCCCTGCAATACGCAAATTCAGATTAGACCCAGATAAGTGGCTGGATGTTGAATGGGATCCAGAAACTAAACGTCTATTTAAAGTTAATTTGAAGATGATTGTGGCGGATCAGCGAGGCGTGCTTGCTAAAATTGCGGCAGCAATTGCTGAAGCTGGTTCAAATATTGATAACATCAGTATGGAAGAGTCAGATAATAGTGCCTATACCAATATGCTGTTTACTGTTCAAATTGAAAATAGACTACATTTAGCAGACCTGATGCGACGTTTAAGAAAACTTCAGGATGTTGTAAGAATTAATCGTGTCAAGGGCACCACACAAGAACAGCGTGTCCAATAAATTGAGGAAATTATGAGCAAGCAAATTATCCATACATCATCTGCACCGGAAGCGATAGGAACCTATTCTCAGGCTGTAAAAATTGGCAATACAGTATATCTTTCAGGTCAAATTGGCTTAGACCCTCAAAGCATGGAAATGCAACAAGGGATAGAAGCGCAAATTCATCAAGTGTTTAAAAATCTTAGCGCGGTAGCCCAAGCTAGTGGTGGTTCGTTAGCAGATGTCGTGAAAATCAACATTTTTCTGACAGATTTGTCTCATTTTGCTTTAGTAAACTCCATCATGGCGAACTACTTTAGTCAGCCGTACCCAGCTCGTGCAGCAGTTGGCGTAGCGTCCTTACCCAGAGGAGCCTTGGTTGAAGCTGATGGTGTAATAGAGCTTGTGGAATAGTAAAACGCTTGAGCAAACTCTCCGACTTCTCAGAGATTCCTAAACCGGTTGTTTCCCGATTGCATAAACTGGGAATCACTACACTATCGCAACTCATTTTCCATTTCCCTTTACGCTATTTGGATGAAACCAAAATCATTCGTATCTCAGATTTACGTATTGGGGAAACTGCTCAAGTACAGGCTGAAGTAAAATTAGCCGAGATAATCTATAAACCCAGGCGTGCCCTTCTGGTGAAAGTAAGCGACGGGAGTGGTGAATTGTTTGTGCGTTTATTAAATTTCTATCCAAGTCAGATAGAACAAATGCAAGCCGGTAACATTTTTAGAATCTTAGGGGAAGTAAGGTTAGGGTTTTATGGTTACGAGATGGTTCATCCTCAACTAAGAAGAGCTAGTGATAACGCCTCTATCAAAAACACCTTAACACCTATTTACCCAAGTACGGCAGGATTGACACAATATACACTAGCAAAGTGGATAGATTGGGCGTTAATACGCGCCGATCTATCAGAGTATTTTCCTGGAAAATGTTATCCAGCCGGAATGTTATCTTTTGCTGATAGTATGCGCATCATTCATCATCCCGACCACAGTGTAGATATTCAACAATTAGAAGCTCGACAACATCCAGCATGGCAAAGATTGGCATTCGATGAGTTGTTAGCACAACAATTATCTATGCGTCGTCATTATCTAAGTCGACATCAGTTACATGCCCCAAATATTAAATCTGATGGTGTATTAATTAAGCGATTTCTGGACTTACTTCCTTTTCAGCTTACCCCTGGACAGAATAAAGTTATCCAAGAAATAAATACGGATTTAAACAAATCATTCCCTATGAACCGCTTGTTGCAAGGTGATGTTGGCAGTGGAAAAACTGTGGTGGCGACTATTGCTGCCCTGCAAGCGATTGCTAGCGGATATCAAGTAGCATTGATGGCACCGACAGAGATTTTGGCTGAACAGCACTATAAAAAAATTGCCAGTTGTTTTGAGGCCTTAGGATTGAATTGTGTATGGTTGTCTGGTAGCCAAACTAAGAAAAAAAAGCTACAACAGTATGAGCAGATAAGTCATGGCCAAGCGCATTTAGCCATTGGAACTCATGCTTTGATTCAGCAACAAGTGAGCTTTGCAAAACTTGGTTTAGTGATTGTGGATGAGCAACATCGCTTTGGTGTTGAACAACGATTGATGCTGAAGCAAAAAGCTAATACCAGTGATTGGATAGCACATCAATTAATGATGACGGCAACTCCAATACCACGTACTCTGTCGATGAGTTATTTTGCCGATTTAGATGTCTCTGTTATTGATTGCTTACCTCCGGGCAGGTCACCGATTCAAACAAAATTAGTGAATGTAGAACGACGCGATGAGGTGGTTCAGCTTATAAAAAAGGTTTGTCAGGCCGGCACTCAGGTCTATTGGCTTTGTCCATTGATAGAGGAATCAGAGGCATTACAATTGCAAACAGCTATTGATACCTTCGAGACACTATCGGCAGATTTTCCTGACCTCAAAGTCGGTCTGGTTCACGGAAAATTAAAAGCAGCTGAAAAACAACTGGTCATGCAGAGGTTTTATGCTAATGAAATTCAAGTGCTAGTTTGTACTACAGTGATTGAAGTGGGTGTCGATGTTCCTAATGCCACCATTATGGTGATAGAACATGCTGAGAGAATGGGGCTGAGCCAGCTGCACCAATTGCGTGGGCGTGTCGGTAGGGGTTCGCACAAAAGTACCTGTATTTTGCTTTTCCAAAAACCACTCAGTCAGATGGCGAGAGCAAGATTACGGGTGATTTACGAGAATAATGATGGCTTTAAAATTGCAGAACAAGATTTACATTTGAGAGGACCAGGAGAATTTTTAGGTACCCGTCAAAGCGGCTTACCGATGTTAAAAGTTGCCGACCTAGATCGGGATAAACCTTTATTACGACTAGTGCAACAGCAAGCAGAGCAAATGTTGAGGCAATACCCACAACAATCACAACAGCAAATTTTACGTTGGTTAGGTACTTTACAAGACCTTGCTACCGTTTAGTTAATATTCAAGAGTGCCACAGATTGAAAGTAGTTAGACACCATTACCACGCTAGATCAGATTGGATTCAACGTCCTTTAGCTACGTATGCTATGAATAAATGGCTATTGGAACCGGCTTCGCTTACGCAGCGATTGATAGCTCTGGGACGTGGTTTTCATGTACAACAGTTGTTTCAGGGAAAAAGAAAAGCAAATTTTGATGAGGCAATGATATTGGGGATAAATCCACGTGACGCAGTGTTTCACAGAGAGGTCTTGTTGTACTGTGGAAATAAACCTGTAGTTTTCGCACACAGTATTACCGCCATAGCCTCCTTGAGACAATGCTGGAAAAGCTTACGAAGTTTAGGTAACCAATCATTAGGTAGTATGTTGTTTAGCAATCCAAAAGTGTATCGAACCGCTTTCCAGTTCAAAAAACTTCATTGGCGTCACCCTCTGATGCGCAGAATGAGGCAAATAAAGCTACCTAATCAAGATTTGGATTTTCGCCAACAAGCACTGTGGGCAAGACGCTCACAGTTCTTTTTGCAACAAAATACCAGCCCCATTATGGTGACAGAGATATTTTTCCCAGTTTTGATTGATATAAAAAATTAAGGCAAGATTTGTGAAACAAACAAGCTCAAGCAATTTTAAAGCTTATATTCGGCTGATAAGATTAGATAAGCCTATAGGTATATTTTTATTACTTTGGCCTACTTTATGGGGATTGTGGATAGCCAGTGAGGGAGTGCCGAGCATAAAACTACTGTTTATTTTTATTTTAGGCACAGTTTTTATGCGTTCAGCTGGCTGTGCTCTTAATGATATTGCAGATAGACGCTTTGATGGTAGTGTAATCCGAACTAAAAATAGACCAATCGTCACTGGTGAGATCTCTGTGAAACAAGCCTACATCGTCAGTATAGTATTGAGTTTGTTGTCATTCATACTTGTCTTGCAACTCAATACATTGTCTATCTTACTATCAATTCCAGCGCTATGTCTGGCTATCAGTTATCCTTATTTCAAACGTTTTTTTCCATTTCCACAGGCCTACTTAGGTATTGCATTCGGTTTTGGTATTCCTATGGGATTTGCTGCAGTTACAGGAGAGGTTGCGGGGGTGGCATGGTTAATGTTACTAGCCAATTTGTTTTGGGCTATTGCTTATGATTCAGCTTATGCAATGGTGGATAAAGCCTATGACATGAAAATTGGCATACATTCTTCAGCAATAAGTTTTGGGCGTTTTGATGTTGCCATGATTATGCTTAGTTATGGCTTGTTTCTGGGTCTAATGTTTTGCTTGGGATGGCTTTTGGATATGCGCCAAGTATACTTTGCTTGCCTGATAGTAGCCTCTGTATTAAGCATTTATCATTATTCATTAATAAAAACGCGTCATGTTGAATTATGTTTCAAGGCCTTTTTGCATAATAACTGGCTAGGCTTGATTATTTTCCTTGGGGTCGTATTAAATTTCATCAAAATTTAACTGGCTGAAAACAAATTAGCGTTAAAAGCACAATTGTGTTTGACAAGCGCGCGTTGGCTATCATAAAATCCCGCCTCTTAAATTTTTTGTAATATTGGCTAGAGCAATGAAAACCTTTTCAGCAAAAGCACATGAAGTTAAACGCGATTGGTACATCGTAGATGCCACCGATATGGTGTTAGGCCGCCTGGCCAGTGCCATCGCACACCGTCTTCGTGGCAAACATAAAGCGATTTACACACCTCACGTTGATACAGGCGATTACATCGTCGTTATTAATGCTGACAAAATCAAAGTTACAGGTAATAAGGGTGGAGATAAGCTTTACCATCGTCACTCGGGTTATCCAGGTGGTATTTCCACAACAACCTTTGCCAAAATGCAAGACCGTTTCCCCGGTCGAGCTTTAGAAAAAGCAGTTAAAGGTATGTTACCCAAGGGTCCGCTCGGCTACGCTATGTTCCGCAAGATGAAGGTATATGCTGGTGCTAAGCATGACCACGCAGCTCAGCAACCTAAACCTCTGGCTATTGAAAGCCAAGCTTAAGGATAAATTATGATAGGCAAATATAACTACGGTACAGGTCGTCGCAAAGGTTCAGTTGCACGTGTGTTCCTGAAGACCGGTAAAGGTAATATCGTTGTGAACGATAAACCTGCGGATGAGTACTTTTCACGCGTCACTTCACGCATGATTTTGCGTCAACCATTGTTGTTGACTAATAATGAAACTACTTTTGATATCATGGTCAACGTACGTGGGGGTGGTGAGTCAGGCCAAGCAGGCGCCGTTCGTCACGGTATTACCCGCGCATTAATTGATTATGATCAAGCGCTAAAGTCTGCCTTATCTAAGGCTGGTTTTGTTACTCGTGATGCACGTGAAGTAGAACGTAAAAAAGTTGGTTTACGTAAGGCTCGTCGTCGTAAACAATTCTCTAAGCGTTAATTGCTGTATCTCGAAAAAAGCCGCATTTTGCGGCTTTTTTTATCCACACTCGCTTTGTAGGATTATGTTTTGATAGTATTAGTGTTTTATTTGGGGTTAACTGATGAAGAAAATTAAAGTGGGCATTGTTGGTGGCACCGGTTATACCGGCGTTGAACTGCTTCGTCTGCTTGCACTTCATCCACAAGTTGATTTGCATATCATTACTTCCAGAGCTGAAGCTGGTATAGCGGTGAGTGAGCTTTTTAGCAGCTTGCGGGGTTACGTAGATTTGAAGTTTACAGATCCTATGCTAGCCGATTTAAGCCAATGTGATTTGGTATTTTTTGCTACACCTAATGGTATTGCCATGCAACAAGCTGAGCAATTGTTGCTTGCTGGCATTAGGATAATTGATTTGGCAGCTGATTTTCGTATTCAAGATATTCCTGTTTGGGAAAAATGGTATGGAATGTCGCATGCTTGCCCTCAGCTTGTTAAACAAGCGGTGTACGGCTTACCTGAAGTTAATCGGGAAAAAATTGCAAAGGCTAATATTGTGGCTAATCCAGGCTGCTACCCAACCGCAGTCCAGTTAGGGTTCTTACCCCTACTTGAGGCAGAAATAATTAACCCAGAGTTTTTGATTGCGGATGCTAAATCAGGCGTAAGTGGTGCAGGCAGAAAAGCAGAGGTACATGCTTTATTAGCTGAGTCATCCGACAGTTTTAAAGCCTATGCTGCCGGTGGCCATCGTCATTTGCCAGAAATTTCTCAAGGTTTGTCTGGAATGGCTGGAAAGCCAGTAGGTTTGACTTTCATTCCCCATTTACTGCCGATGATTAGGGGAATACATGCAACCTTATATGCACAGTTGACGAAAGCTGTGGATGTACAAAAACTATTTGAGCAAAGATATCAGCATGAGCGGTTCGTAGACGTATTGCCAGCAGGCTCTCACCCTGAGACACGCTCTGTAAGAGGTTCAAACACATGTAGGATAGCAGTGCATCATCATCAAGATACAAATCGAGTGGTGATTTTGTCGGTAATAGATAATTTGGTAAAAGGTGCTGCTGGTCAAGCAGTGCAAAATATGAATATTATGTTTGGTTGGGATGAAACTACAGGGTTAGAGATAGTTCCATTGCTACCTTGAACTGAAACTGCTGGTTTCGGTCTAGTCGAATGAGGCATTAACTTGATAGGAGATTGCAAAATGGAAGCAGATGTAGAAATGAAAGATCCATTAGTGTTTACTGAGAATGCAGTAAAAAAAGTGAAAGAATTAATCGATGAAGAAGGTTCGCCTGATTTAAAACTGCGCGTATTTGTGACTGGTGGTGGTTGTTCTGGTTTTCAATATGGCTTTACGTTTGAAGACAGCGTTAACGAGGATGACACTCAAGTAGTTCGTGATTCCGTTACCTTGTTGATTGACCCTATGAGTTTGCAATATTTATTAGGTGCTGAAATTGATTATCAAGACAGTTTGCAAGGTTCTCAATTTGTGATTCGTAACCCCAATGCTTCCACTACTTGTGGATGCGGGTCGTCATTCTCAGTTTAAACAAATGATTAAAAAATTGGGGGCTTTGCCCCCTTTTTTATTTTCTAGTAATAGTTAGTTTTTACGCTGATTGATTGGCACAAAATCACGTCGGGTTTTACCAGTATAGAGTTGCCGTGGACGACCGATTTTTGTCTCACTGTCAGAGATCATTTCACTCCACTGTGCTACCCATCCAGCAGTTCTTGCTAGCGCAAAAATCGCAGTAAACATAGAGTTCGGAATACCCATGGCGCGCATTACGATACCGGAATAAAAATCGACATTTGGATATAGCTTTCGAGTAACGAAATAATCGTCCTCAAGCGCAATTCTTTCTAATTCCAATGCCAATTTAAACATCGGGTCATCATGTAAACCCAACTCATCAAGTACTTGATGGCAGGTTTCACGCATGATGGCAGCGCGCGGATCCATATTTCGATAAATACGATGTCCAAAACCCATTAGTCGGAAAGTGTCGTTTTTGTCTTTGGCACGTTTGATGAATTCTCCTATACGGCTTACATCACCAATCTCCTCCAACATATTCAGCGTGGCTTCATTTGCGCCACCATGCGCTGGGCCCCATAAAGATGAGATGCCAGCAGAAATACAGGCAAAAGGATTAGCTCCACTTGAACCAGCTAATCTTACCGTTGAGGTAGAAGCATTTTGTTCATGGTCTGCGTGCAATATCAAAATACGCTCAAAAGCCTTGGCCAATACAGGATTGGGCTCGTATTCTTCGCACGGGGTAGCAAACATCATATGCATAAAATTAGCTGCATAATCCAGTTTATTTTTCGGGTAGATGAATGGCTCACCAATATTGTATTTGTAGCTCCATGCCGCAATCGTGGGCACCTTTGCTAATAGACGATAGGCCGTTATCTCGCGCATTTTCTCGTCTTGGATGTTGGAAGACTCCCCATAGAAGGCAGACATAGAACCAACCACACCTATCATCACTGCCATAGGATGGGCATCACGACGGAACCCACGGAATACATTGGTGAGTTGATCGTGCAGCATGGTATGTTTGTGCACTGTATTGGTGAAGGTTTGTTTTTGCTCTGCGTTAGGCAACTCGCCATTAATCAACAAATACGAGACTTCAAGGAAGTCACAGTGTTGCGCCAGCTGCTCAATCGGATAACCACGGTAGTAAAGTAATCCCTGTTCACCATCGATAAAAGTAATATCCGAACTGCATGATGCGGTCGAGAGAAACCCTGGGTCATAGGTAAAAATACCGTGCTTGCCCAGTGTGCGAATATCAATAACATCCACACCGAGTTTGCCAGACAGCACTGGTAGCTCGATGGGTTCCTGACCATTATCAAAGGTAATGATGGCTTTGCTCGGTTTATTCATAATTTAACTTTATTTAATATTGACTATGGTTATCTAGCATAAACCGCGCCAAGAACGCGCTCGCCAGAGGCGCCGGTCACAGAGGGAACATTGCCGGCCAATCCTAGCTTGGTTTGTCTTGCTAACCAAGCGAAAGCATAGGCCTCTACCCAATTGACTGGCACACCCAAATCGTCTGAAGCCGCAATTTTCACAGGATGTAGCTTTTGCCGCAAGTTTTCTACCAAAGCTCGATTATAAGCACCGCCGCCACAAAGATAGATTTCATCACATGCTTGCGCGTACTGTTGAATCCCATGACTAATCGTAATGCTAGTAAATTCTAGCAGTGTTCTCTGAACATCGACGGCGCTTATATCGCGCTGCTTTAAAATGCCTTGCAACCAACCATAGTTAAATAAATCTCTACCCGTGCTCTTAGGAGGCGTTAATTTGAGGAAGGGCTCTGCTAGCATGTCGTCTAGTAAATCTTTATCTACCTGCCCGCTGGATGCCCAGGCCCCATCCGTGTCAAAAGCTTGTTGAATATGATGTTGTGCCCACATATCCATCAACATATTGCCTGGACCAGAATCAAAACCAATCAGGCGCTGATGTGGAAACAGTATGGTTAAATTGGCAATGCCGCCAATATTAACAATGACTCGATTTTTTTCAGGATGCGAGAACACAGCTTGATGAAAAGCTGGCACCAATGGCGCCCCCTGACCACCGGCTGCAATATCGCGACTGCGAAAGTCGGCAACAATATCAATACCAGATAATTCAGCCAGCAAGGCAGGATTCTGCAGTTGCAGTGTATATGCGAGTTCGGGCTTATGCCGTATGGTTTGCCCGTGACTACCGACAGCTGAAATTTGTTGCGGGTCAAAGCCAGCGGCAGATAATAGTTGTTGGATAGTTTGTGCGTAAATTTGTGAAAGACGGTTAGCTAGTTGTGCGGACTTATCAAGTTCGTTTTCGCTACAATCCTGCAAAGCCAATATGGCTTGTTTGATATCATCTGGATAGGGCAAGTGCTGGCTTGCTACCATCCTAGAGCCATTCAAATCAAATTCACATAACACTGCATCCACACCGTCCAAGCTAGTGCCAGACATTAAGCCAATAAAGTATTGTGGTTGAGATGTTAAAGATAGTGTCATGAAATGTTTAAGAATGTAGTGTCTAGGTTTTGCGTTAAAATGCCCGCTTTGTTTTGTAAGATAACTATTTGAATCACCTGATTTGATGCTAACAGAAAAGCATGCAAGCGAGAAGTTTGCTGCTACAGCAACTGATCAGAGTGAATACGATTTTTTAGAATGGATTAGCGATGACTTCTATTCAAGATGCATTAGCCATCATAAAGCGCGGTAGTGATGAACTACTGATTGAGCAAGAGTTGGTTGAAAAACTTAAGCTGGGTAAGCCTCTTAGGGTAAAGGCTGGATTTGATCCAACGGCGCCAGATCTACATCTGGGCCACACAGTTTTGCTGAATAAGCTCAGACAATTTCAAGAGCTAGGACATCATGTGTTATTCCTAATTGGAGATTTCACCGGCATGATAGGTGACCCAACAGGCAAAAGTGCAACGCGCCCTCCTCTCACGCAGGAGCAAGTTCAGGAAAATGCTAAATCTTACGCCGAGCAAGTATTCAAAATCCTCAAGCCTGAGCAAACCGAAGTGGTATTTAATTCCAAATGGTTGAACGAGCTTGGTGCGGCCGGCATGGTTAGATTGGCAGCCAGTCACACAGTCGCACGTATGTTAGAGCGTGATGATTTTGATAAGCGATTCAAAAATAATCAGCCTATTGCCATCCATGAATTCCTCTATCCGTTGTTACAAGGCTATGATTCAGTGGCGCTAAGATCTGATATAGAGCTAGGTGGTACTGATCAGAAATTTAACTTACTGATGGGCAGAGAGCTACAGAAACAAGCAGGCCAGTCACCACAATGTATTCTAACGATGCCTTTGTTAGAGGGCTTGGATGGTGTCCAGAAAATGTCCAAATCTTTGGGTAACTATATCGGCGTGGCTGAGCCAGCCAATATAATATTTAGCAAAATCATGTCTGTTTCTGATGAGTTGATGTGGCGTTACATCGAGTTGCTGTCATTTGAAACGCTTGCCACAATTGCTGATTGGAAAAAATTAGTCATTGATGGAGAGAACCCTAGAAATATTAAAGTACGATTTGCCCAAGAGATTGTAGCCCGCTTTCACAATCATTCAGCTGCTGTCGCTGCCCTAGAGGATTTTAATCTCCGCGCTAAAGGCGGTATACCTGACGATATTGAGCAATTCACTCTGGAGCTTGAACAATCACAAATTGGTTTGTCTCAATTGCTTAAGCAAATTGGTTTGGTCACAAGTACCTCCGAAGCTATGCGTGCTGTTGACCAGGGTGGTGTAAAAATAGATGGAGAAAAAGTCACAGATAAGCAACTGCAAATCACGCGTGGAGCTAGTTTTGTTGTACAAGTTGGAAAACGTAAGTTTGCACGTGTCACTATAAAATAACAAAAATGTAATTACTTTGTAAAAATTGCCTTGATGCTCTTGACCAGGGGCGTTTCTAATGTAGAATGCGCGCTTCGTTTTAATACGAAGTGCATTAAACACTAAATAAGGCCACTATTTGTGGCCTTTATACTTGACCAAAATCTGTAGCCCTGTATAATGCGCGCCTCTCGATTGCTGAGTAATCAGCTAATTGAATTGTTCTTTAACAAACTAA
>CAYYBG010000002.1:0-98412 GCA_964470195.1 uncultured Methylophilaceae bacterium
TTGATGAGTCTATCCTCTCTCAACACCTGGTACAAAAAATTAACTCAGTTCAGTGCTGGCAACACCAGCATTTATCAACTCCCTGACATCACCATCGATAATATTGCCCCCAACCTCATTCTCAGCTTGATGGCTGATACAGGCCTGAGTAGCTCAGACGGTATCAGTAGTGATAGACGCATCAATGTGCTGAATTTGGAAGGGACCAGTTGGCAATATCAAGTGGATGGAACGGGTAGCTGGATAACAGGCACAGCAGCTCAATTCACAGCGCTAGTGGGAAGTCATAGTTACCAAGTCAGGCAAGTGGATTTAGCTGGCAATACAGGTATCTCGAGTAGCTTGGTGGTGGATTATCGCCTCAAAGCACTAGGATTTACCATTAATGGTCAGAGTGCATCTGATTATACTGGCTATTCAGTCTCCAACGCTGGGGATGTCAATGGAGATGGCTTGAGTGACTTGATTGTTGGTGCTCCGAGTGATTCTGCTGGTCATAGTTATGTGGTGTTTGGTAAAACTAATGCCAATGCCATTGATTTATCAGAGATTGCGACCGGCACAAGCACAATTGGTTTTGTGATTAATGGTCAGGGTGCAAGTGACCGGAGTGGCTGGTCAGTCTCCAGCGCTGGGGACGTCAATGGTGATGGATGGAGTGACCTCATTATCGGTGCGCCTGCAAATGCTACCAGTAATATTGGCAAAAGTTATGTGGTGTTTGGTAAAACCAATGGCACAGCCGTGAATTTATCTGCGATTGCGAATGGCAATGGTGGTTTTGTGATTAGTGGTGAGGGAGCAGGTGACCAAAGTGGCTACTCTGTCTCTAACGCAGGTGATATCAATGGTGATGGCTTGAGTGATTTAATTGTTGGCGCTCCTAAAGCTGACCCAAATAATGTTACAAATGCTGGTCGTAGTTATGTGGTGTTTGGTAAAACCAATGGCACAAATGTGAATTTATCTGAGATTGCATCTGGGTCCAGTACACAAGGTTTTGTCATTAATGCTCAAGGAGCAGGAGACGAGAGTGGCTGGTCAGTTTCAAGCGCTGGCGATGTGAATGGTGATGGCTTAAGTGATTTAATTGTTAGTGCTCATTACTTTGCTTCAATTAGTGGCCGCAGTTATGTGGTATTTGGTAAAACAACGGCCACCAACGCCATTGATTTATCCACTATTGCGGCTGGCACGGGTGGCTTTATGATTAATGGTGAGGCTGCAGGTGACGAGAGTGGTTCATCAGTCTCAAACGCTGGCGATGTCAATGGTGATGGCTTGAGTGACTTAATTGTTGGCGCTCATTACTTTGGTTCAAGTGCTGGCCGCAGTTATGTAGTGTTCGGTAAGACAACGGATACCAACGCCATTGATTTATCCACTATTGCGACTGGCACTAGCACAATTGGTTTTGTCATCAATGGTCAGGGCGTAGCTGACTGGAGTGGTTCATCAGTCTCAAACGCTGGCGATGTGAATGGTGATGGCTTGAGTGATTTAATTGTTGGCGCGAGATTTTCTGACCCAAACGCTGGCTCAAATGCAGGTCGCAGTTATGTGGTGTTTGGTAAGAGCGGTGGCACAGCGGTGAATTTATCGGACATAGCTCCCACATCATCAGGAGATGGCACGGGTGGCTTTGTCATCAATGGTCATTCCGCAGAAATTCAGAGTGGCTTTTCGGTGTCTTATGCAGGGGATGTAAATGGCGATGGTTTGAGTGATTTAATTGTTGGCGCCCCTTATGCAAGATCAAGCTCTGGTAGTCTTGCTGGCCGCAGTTATGTGGTGTTTGGTAAAACGGACACGGCACCGGTCAATTTGGCGGATGTCTTGCTCGGGGATGGTAATACATTTTTAACGATAGCAAAAATTTCCAGCCCAGATCATGACACTTGGACTGGCAATGATGCCAGTGAAATAGCGCTGGGTGGCACAGGCAACGACACCCTCATTGGTGGCGGTGGCGCTGATGTCTTGTATGGTGGTGCTGGTAACGATGTGTTGGTGGTCAATAGTAGTAATATCAGCGCACTCTCTCAATCGCCTAGTGACATCATTGATGCTATTTCTGGCATCACGCTGAGCCAGTTAGCCCGCATTGATGGCGGTAGTGGCATTGATACTTTAAGCCTCACAGATGGCGCTAATCTTGATTTAACTGCTATCCGCAATAGTGGCGCTAGCACAGATGGAAGTCGTATCAGTAGCATCGAGCGTATTGATTTAGCGATGGACACATCTGCCAATACCCTCACTTTGGGCTTGTCTGATGTGCTGGATATGACAGGCTTGAATTTGTTTAATACCGGCAGTGGTTGGACTAATGATTCTGGTGGCTCGGCGCTGGGAACATTGTTAGCAAAACATCAACTCGCTATCACGGGTGGCGCTAATGACAATGTCGTTATTATGATGGCTGATTGGACGAAAGCGACTGGTAGCGTAAGCGATGGCAGCGTGAGCTATGATGTGTGGAATCACAATACTGCGGCCGCGCAACTGCTTATCCAAACGGGTGTACTGGTCGCTTAACTGAAAACTAACCCTTTGTTTAGTGTCCTTCTTGGATAAACTCGCATCGAGGATGTAAGCATCAAAAAAAACGCTCTCATCCGAGAGCGTTTTTTGTCACAAAGGTGTTATTTGCGCAAAGACATTCTACTCATGATTTCGTCTTTATCAATAAAGCGATGCTTGAGTGCCCCCAATATATGTACTGCCAAGACGACTAGCATGAGGATACCTAACAATTCATGCACCTCTGCAAAGGTTTCACGGATATCTTTATTATCCAAACCCGACAACAGCTTAATGCCAAACCATTGCAAACCATATTTGCTATATAAAGACATGATGATTCCCGCCACTGGGATAAGAAGCATCAGCAGATAAAGGCTATGATGTCCTGCTGTCGCTAACTTTTTTTCCCAAGCTTTTAAGGAAGTTAACAGTGCTGGCGGACGATGGGTGATACGCCAATAAAGGCGGTATAAAACCAAAGCAAAAATAGTCACACCCATTGATTTATGCAAGTTGTAATAGAAAGCCCGAGGGGATATCTCCTCGGCAACATTCCATTGTATCCATCCCAAATCAAACAAATCAAAACTAACAGCCTTTGCTGCATCTTTAGGTAATTCTGTCATATACCAACCCAGCAAAAACATCAGAACAATCAATGCGCCTATTACCCAATGAAGGACGATGGCTGTTTTTGTATATTTTTGCGTAATCATGGACTCCCCCTGAGAAATTAATTTTTTACGTCTTGCTAAATTATAGCTCAGTAGTCAAAGCGATTAACAGTATTTAGAATGTGAATTCAAACAGGGAGAATAACTTGCAAAAATCCAATCCAATTTTATTTTCATTACATCGCTTTTTTTCACTTTGCACTGTTGTACTTGTTTTGCTGAATTCGGCCTATGCCACCCCCTTGGCAATGCAGCAAATCGCTGATGGCATATACGTCCATCGCGGTGTGCATGAGGATTTGGATGAGGGCTATCATGGCGATATCTGCAATATCAGTTTTGTGGTTGGCGAAACTGGGATTGCTGTGATTGATACAGGTGGGAGCGCCAAAGTCGGTCAGCAGTTATTGGAGAGTGTGCGGGCTGTATCAGCGCTACCTATTTTGTATGTCATCAATACCCATGTGCATCCTGACCATATTTTCGGCAACGCCGCTTTTGTCTCTGCTAATACCCAATTTGTCGGTCATGCGCGTTTAGCCGAAGCGATGGAGAAACGTCAAGATACTTATATGCGTATCAATCAACAATGGTTAAAAGATGATTTTGTTGGCTCACGTATTATCAAGCCTACTATTTCCGTACAAGGCAGTATGCAAATTGATTTAGGTAAGCGTGTACTTACTTTGGTTGCCCATCCTACTGCACATACAAATACCGACCTCACAATAGTTGATGAAAAGACGCATACTTTGTGGACTGGAGATTTACTATTTATCGACCGCACACCCTCTATCGATGGCGACATTAAGGGATGGATTCAAGTGAATGAAACTTTATTACAGTCTTCAGCAAAATATGTGATCTCAGGCCATGGTCAGTTAAAGCCAAGACAAACTTGGCAACAAGCCATGCAGTTGCAACAACAATATTTGAACAGCCTATTACAAGACGTGAGAGCAAGTATAAAAAAAGGTATTTCTATGGAAAAAACGATGGAAAGCGCAGCACTCTCTCAGAGAAATACTTGGCAGTTGTTTGACATTGTGAATCGAAGAAATGTAAATAACATTTACCCTGCACTTGAATGGGAATGATTATCAATTAACAATAAGGTGTATAATTATTTTCTTTTTATAAAAAAATAAAACACTGTGGTCTTATTAAATCACCCTCAATATTCAGATCGTATTCTGCATTGGACATTATTGTTGTCTATGCTGGTACATATCGTGGCTATCTATTTGATACCCAAGATTTCGTATACCCCTGAACAAGAACCAAAAATTTTAACTGTTGAGCTAGCGCCACCGCCCCCACCTGTCGCGCCACCAGCGCCAGAGCAACCTATCAAGCAAGAACCTATTAAACCCCAACCGGTAAAACCGCTAGCTAAAAAAATTCCCACACCAGTGGTAGAAAAAAGCCCTGAGGTGCAAAATGAGGCTGAGCCTCCGCCACCCAACATCATTGCAGCTCCACCAAAGCCTGAGGCGCCAGCACCTGTTGTCGTTCCGCAGCCTGTTGAGCCAATCAAACCAGCACCACCACCTCCTCCACGTAATGTCGATTACGATAGCCTAAGTAATCAATATGCAAAACTCATCAGTCGAGAAGTGGCCAAGTACAAGCAATACCCACGTATTGCACAAATGCGAGGTTGGCAAGGTGAAGCCATCATCCAAATCTTAGTGGATGGTACTGGCAAAGTATTAGAGAGCAAAATTCAAACTAGCAGTGGTTATGAGGTACTGGACAAACAAGCGATTAAAATGATTACTGATGCAGTTTTGCCACTTCCTCCAGAAGCTTTGAGAATCAAACCCATCAGCATTCTTATTCCTATTTCGTTCAAGCTGGAGTAAGGCTGAACTTATCAATCTACCCCTGCTCAGATAGCTTAAGGCAGGTTTTTTTTATGTTGCAATTCCATTTCTAGCTTGCCTTTATTGTGTTTTTTTACAACAATGTACAAAAGGCGATTACATATCATGACTTCTATTCAATCCGTTCCAGATTTCGAGCTGCCATCTACTGGCAACAAAACTTTCAAACTTTCTCAACACCTGAATCAGACGCTGATTATCTATTTTTATCCCAAAGATGCCACGCCTGGCTGTACCACTCAAGGTCAACAATTTCGTGACCACTATGAGGAATTTAAAGCCTTGAATGTAGAAATTGTCGGCGTTTCACGCGATAGTTTGCGCTCTCATGAAAACTTCAAAGCCAAGTATCAGTTCCCGTTTGCTCTATTGGCGGATACTGAAGAAATTGCTTGTAAGATATTCGATGTCATCAAAATGAAAAAAATGTATGGCAAAGAGGTACGTGGCATTGAACGAAGCACTTTTGTGATTAATCCGCAGGGAAAGATTATTAAAGAATGGCGTGGAGTTAAAGTAGATGGTCACATTCAGGAGGTTTTGAATTTTCTACGTGGCTAGCAATTTCATGTAATCCAAAAAAAATCAGCTAAGGAAAGATATGGTAAAAAAACGCGAAAACCAAAAAAAATTATTTGTATTAGATACCAACGTTCTCATGCATGATCCCTCTAGCTTGTTCAGATTCGAGGAGCATGACATCTATCTTCCCATGGTGACCTTAGAGGAATTAGATAATAATAAAAAAGGAATTACCGAAGTTGCCCGAAACGCTCGACAAGCCAGTCGCTACCTTGAGGAAATTGTAGCGACTAATGGTTTCGATTTAGAGCATGGATGCCCGCTTGGAATTCGTGGCAACCAACACGTAAGTGGAAGTCTGTTTATGCAAGCTTCTGCTCTTCCTTATGAACTCCCCATATTGGCTGGTAGCAAAGCTGACAATCAAATTTTGGGCGTGGTCTTGGCTCTAACAAAAATACACCCAGATCGCCAAGTGATTCTGGTAAGTAAAGATATCAACATCCGTATTAAAGCGCGTGCTCTATCAATCCCCGCTGAAGATTATTTCAACGATAAAGTGCTTGAAGACAGCGAGTTACTTTATACCGGCATCCAAGAATTGCCTGAAAACTTCTGGGAAAAACATAGCAAAAATATGGAGTCTTGGCAGGATAATGGGCGCATGTTTTATCGCATAACTGGGCCTATGTGTCCCGATTTTTTAGTGAACCAATTTGTCTTTTACGGTTATGAAAAACCTTTTGAGGCTATTGTTCGCTCCATTGAGGGCAAAACGGCAGTATTGGAAATCATCAAAGATTACACCCAATCAAAATATAATGTATGGGGCATTACTGCGCGGAATAGAGAGCAAAATTTTGCACTTAATTTACTCATGGATCCTGATATTGATTTCGTTACTTTATTAGGCCAAGCTGGTACAGGGAAAACCTTACTTACCCTTGCATCTGCCCTCACTCAAACTTTGGATAAAAAGATTTATAGTGAGATTATTATGACGCGTGTCACCGTTCCCGTAGGGGAAGATATTGGCTTTCTGCCCGGCACTGAGGAAGAAAAAATGGCTCCTTGGATGGGCGCATTAGAGGATAACTTAGATGTACTAAATAAGTCTGATGAAGATGCTGGTGAATGGGGTCGTGCAGCCACACAGGATTTAATTCGCACTCGAATTAAAATCAAATCTCTTAACTTTATGCGTGGTCGTACTTTCCTGCATAAATTCTTAATTATCGATGAAGCGCAGAATTTGACCCCCAAACAAATGAAAACGCTGATTACACGGGCTGGTCCTGGCACAAAAGTAGTTTGTCTAGGAAATATCGCGCAAATTGATACACCTTACTTGACCGAAGGTAGCTCTGGGCTGACATATGTAGTGGATCGCTTTAAAGGCTGGTCGCATAATGGCCATATTACCTTGACCCGTGGCGAGCGTTCGCGCTTAGCCGACTTTGCTGCAGATGTTTTGTAGATAACTAATGTCGCGCGGCTTTTATACTCTTTTAATTGCTCAGTTCATCTCTGCTATTGCGGACAATGCACTATTATTTGCCGCCATTGCGTTGTTGCATCAATTGCAAGCGCCCAGCTGGCATGAACCATTATTGCGTGAATTTTTTGTCATTTCATACATCCTTCTAGCACCATTTGTTGGGCCGTTCGCTGACGCCTTACCCAAAGGTCGGGTAATGTTTTTAAGTAATGGCATCAAATTCTTTGGCTGTGCATTAGTATTTCTTGGTCTTCCACCTTTATACGTATATGCCATTGTCGGTATTGGAGCAGCAGCTTATTCACCAGCCAAATATGGCATTCTGACCGAAATGCTTCCAAGCAAAGATTTGATTAAAGCGAATGGTTGGATGGAGGGGACCACAGTGACAGCCATTATTTTAGGTCCAGTTTTTGGCGCAAGCGTGTCAGCAAACAACCCTTACTTCGGAATTGCTGTGATTACTGGCTTGTATTTATTAGCAGCATTTTTCAATTACTATATTCCCAAACTCCCTATCGATCATGCTATCCCTCAACGCTCTTTTAGCTTTTTGCTGAAAGATTTCTGGCATGCATTCATAACGCTTTGGAGAGATGCTCAAGGACAGGTTTCTTTAGCGGTTACCACACTATTCTGGGGGGCTGGGGCGACGTTACAATTTGTTGTATTAAAGTGGGCCAATATCAGGCTGGGGTTTGATAATGAAAAGGCTACTCAATTGATTGCAATTTTGGCCGTTGGAATCGCAATAGGTTCTATACTTGCTTCTCTATATATCAAACTGGAAAAGGCGACCAAAGTGATACCTGCTGGCATGGTGATGGGTTTGCTGGTAGTTGCTATGATATTTGTCAACCATGTCATCCCTGCCATCATATTGTTATTCTTTATTGGCGTTTTAGCGGGTTATTTCTTGGTGCCTCTCAACTCTCTATTACAACACCGAGGCCACCAACTTTTGGGAGCAGGTCATTCAATTGCAGTACAGAATTTTAATGAGAATATTGGTATTTTGGTGTTGTTGGGTATTTATACGCTGATGGTGGGACATAACTTTCAAATTGACACGATTATCGTTATCTTTGGTATTTTTATTACCCTAAGCATGGGCATTATTTATCATCTCTACCATCAGCATATTAAACACAAAATCTAGTGTAACTTCACCCGTGGTTCAAAACGGCGTGTTAATGCGCGTGCTATCATTTGCATAAACACGGTGAAAAAGCCATGAAGCGCCATCAAATGCATTTGATATAACGATTGATACATCATTCGCGCTAATAATCCCTCAATAAATAATGCTCCGCCAGATAATGAACCCATTAGACTACCTACTGTGGAATAGCGTCCCAAATTCACCAAAGAACCATAGTCACGATAAACATATTCTGGCAGGCGTTTTTTGCCTTTAACACGAAGTTTCATGGTCTTCAACAACATCGATGCTTGCTGATGCGCGGACTGTGCCCTAGGGGGCACATTTTGATCACTGCCAAGCATTGGACAGGCAGCGCAATCTCCAAATGCAAAAACATCGTCATCTTCAGTAGTTTGTAAGGTTGGCTTTACGACTAATTGATTGATGGTGTTGGTCTGTAAACCATCTGCATTCTTTAGAAAATCAGGCGCTTTAATACCAGCTGCCCAGACCACCAATTCGGATGGAATAAAGCGTCCACTGTGAGTGTATACACCCTTGCTATTGACCTCTGTCACGCGTTCACCAGCATAGACATGCACGCGTAATTTTCTTAGTTCTAAATCAACTGCCTTAGATAAATTAGCAGGTAGTGCAGGAAGCACTCGATCTGATGCCTCAATAATCGAGATACTAATATCTTTATCGGGGTCAATTTTGTCCAAACCATAGGCTGCCAATTCACGGGTTGTATTATGCAATTCCGCTGATAACTCGACACCTGTTGCTCCTGCCCCCACAATCACAACTTCTAGTTGTCCAGCACGAATAGGCTCTGTCTGCGTTTGCGCTCTGAGCAATGCGTTATGTAAACGTCGATGAAATTTCTCAGCTTGTTCTTGCGTATCAAGCGCAATGCTAAACTCTCGAGCACCTTTGATACCAAAGTCATTAGTGGTACTGCCCACAGCGATAATGAGTGTGTCATATGGGATAGCACGTGGAGGGATCACCTGCATTCCATTTTCATCGAAATTTGGTCCGATATAGACCTCTTTCTTGTCTCGATTCAGGCCTATCATTTCACCCAAGCGAAAGAAGAAATGATGCCAATGAGCCTGCGCTAAATACTCAAGCTCATGCTTGTCCGGATTCATACTTCCTGCTGCAATCTCATGCAAAAGCGGTTTCCAAACATGGGTACGTGTTCTATCAATTAGGGTGATTTCAGCCTTGTTCTTTTTGCCTAAACAGTCACCTAATCGGGTGGCCAATTCAAGACCACCTGCGCCACCTCCCACAATGACGATTTTGTGTAATTTTTTTTCCTTATTACGACCTAACATATCACCTCTATCTTGTTCCCTAGCAAATGGATTAGATTGTTAATCCAACTTCATCAACATCACTACACTTAAACGATGGCCTTGCATAGCCAAGTAGTTTTTTCAGCTATCATCATACAACAAATAAAAAAGGCTGCCTTGGCAGCCTTTTTTACTAACATTTTTGTATTAGTCGTTCAGCCAAGGCTTCTCACCGCCACCTGCATACATTGCACGCAACCAACCAATAATTTTCAAAATATCGTCAGTAGGCAATAATTCAGGATTACCTGCAACTTGTGCATGCCATACTGGCATACCAGCATTAGAACCACCTGCGATTGTTTCAAACATACCTTTATCAGTCAGATGTTTGGAATATTGCCAAGTCGCATCAGTAATACTTGGGCCTGTTTGACCACCAGCATTACCACCATGACATTGGGTACATGACCAATAACCGAATTTCTTTTTACCTGCTTTAGCTGCCTCAGCATCAGCGACATAACGCTTGGTATAAGGGTTTTTACAGGTTTCTAAAAATTCTTTTGCTTCAGGGGTGTCGGTATCAACGGCTTTAATGGCTAATGGGCTACCATCTTTAGTGGATACAAACTTGCATTCAGCACTTGCTTGAGATGCAATACCCAACAATGACATAAGAGCCATTGCCAAAGCAAATTTTGCTACTTTGTTGCCTAACATGTTATCTCCTAACTCTATGTATTTATCTCTTAAGATTCTAAGAAAACCTTAGAGTGCTATTTTATAACGAATTAATCGAAAAAAGGGGTAATAACGCACGGAAAAAACCTCTTTTTTTGATAATTAAATTGGTTTGTCGATCTTTTCACCAATTTGCTCTTTTGCTTTCTTCTCAATGCTATCACCCTCGATTACTGGCAAATATGGAATCCCGTAATCATCAAGAATTTTTTCTATGTCTTTTCGTCTTGTTTCGATGACTTTATTAATCATTTGAATACGTTCTTTATCTTTTTTACGCACACCAATAGAAATATTCCACTCGGTTTTACCCTTAATGTTCACTTTCTCATATTCAGGGATAGGTACCACCACTAAAGGAATACTGGCTTTTTTAGCGAAATAACCACCAATAGGGCCCCAAACAACCGCAACATCGATATCTCCTTTGACCAAGTCATCAATCATTTGACTTGGTGGGAAATGTAAATCGCGCTGAATACGATAAGGTCTGGCATTACCCATTAGATTATGATCAGCCAAAGGTCTAGATTCTGGACTCTGTCCAACGATACCAATAATGCCCTTCTTTAAATCTGGAGAATCCCAGTTTTTAATATCGTAACCGCTATCTTTACGATAAACGAATACATGAGTAGAACGGTAATATGGCACCGAGGTGAGCATAGTATCGTTGTCTGTAGTAGTACTCATGACAACATCACATCGGTTTGCATTGAGTGTATTACGCAAGAAACCTTGGCGATAATATGCATATTGATAACTGAGTTTTTTACCAAGTTCATCTGCGATCAGTTTTGCTATAGCGTCTTCAAAACCTTCTAATTTCAAATTTGAGTAAGGAAGATTATCCGGATCAGCACATACTTTAAATTCGGTCGGATCCTCTACACGACGGACTTCTCCAAGTCGGCCTTCGTCTGGATTGATTGACGGGATATCTACGTCTTCTGCATAGACATTCATAATTGAGGCATTGAATAGTGCCATTGCGACGAGTATCTTTTTCATCATAGTTATTTTCCTTATCTCCAATAAATTTTTTTGCTATTGATTCAATCAAACTAGATTGAGCTTGAGCATTTTAGCCTTGGTATTCAAACAATCAAAATTAAGGCTAAAAAAAACACCCCGCCGAAGCGGGGTGTTTATGTGACACACTAACTAAAGGTTAGTTCTGTTATTACAATCTTACGATTGAATTACAGGCTGAACACGTTCAGTGCACCGCCGCCAGGAGCAGCGTTGTACTTAGTCAATTCAGCATAACCACCAGCAGCACCAAGAGCGTCTGTTGGGTTAGTCAAGCCAAGGTTCATCGCTACGCCAGCCCAACCGCCGATACCGGACAGTACGCCAACGTATTGTTTACCCTTGTGGCCGTATGTGAATGCATTACCAATCACACCGGAACCAACTTGGAATTTCCATAGTTCTTTACCAGACTTAGCATCAACAGCCTTGAACCAACGATCCAATGTACCGTAGAACACTAAGTCAGAAGCAGTAGTCAATACACCGCCCCATGCAGAGAACTTCTCTTTGTTGTACCAAACGTTAGTACCCTTCATTGGGTCCCAAGCAGTGAAACCACCCATTACGCCGTCTGGACCAGCAAACATGGTCAATGTAGCACCAACCCATGGTTGACCAGCAACGTATTTGGATTCAACTGGCTCGTATGTCATACATACGTGGTTCAATGGAATGTACATCAAGCCTGTACGTGGGCTGTAAGCAGCTGGCTGTTGGTCTTTAGTACCCAAAGCAGCAGGACATACGCCTTTAGCGTTGTAGTCTTGGTGTGTAGAAGCAGAAGCTAACTTGTTAGGTACACCAGTCTTCAGATCAACGTCTGTAGCCCAGTTAACGAACTTGTGAACTTTGTTTGCTACAACCAAAGTACCGTTGTCAGCTTGCCATGTGTATACAAAGCCGTTACGGTCCATGTGGTTAGCGTACATCTTACCTTTGTTTTCGAACAGGATAACTTCGTTAATACCGTCATAATCCCACTCATCGTGTGGAGTCATTTGCATGCCCCAACGTGCCATACCTGTATCCAAATCACGTGCGAATACAGTCATAGACCACTTGTTGTCACCTGGACGTACGTCTGGGTTCCAAACAGATGGGTTACCTGTACCGTAGTACACTAGATTTGTCTTAGGATCATATGGCCACCAGCCCCATACGGAACCACCACCATGTTGCCAACCATCTTTAACAGCTTGTGGTTTCAACCATGTGCGTGTACCAAGTTCTTTTTCACCAACTTTTAACTTGTCGTTAGCGATCTTCTTGAAAGAACCACCTTGCTTGTTACCACCGTTTACATCTTCGTAAACAGATAGTGCAGAGTATTGTGGGTTTTCTTTGTTGAAGTCAGCGCCGATCAACATTTCAGCATCTGGGCCTGTTGAGTAGGCTTTCCATGCCAAAGAACCGTCTTTCAAGTTGTATGCAGCGATGAAGCAGCGAACGCCGAATTCAGCACCAGAGCAACCTGTCAAAACTTTGTCTTTGTAAACGTGAGGAGCGTTAGTGTTAGTAGCACCTACTTTTGGATCTGTGTTTTGTACAGACCAAACTTTAGCACCAGTCTTAGCATCTAAAGCAACCAAGTTACCGTCGTTTTGTTGCAACAAGATTTTGCCATCACCAAAACCAAGACCACGGCTTACGTTGTCACAGCACAATACAGCTTGTACTGATGGATCTTGTTTAGGGAAATATGACCAAACGATCTTTTGATTGTCGTTCAAGTCCAAAGCGTAAACGTTGTTTGGGAACGCTGTGTGAACGTACATCATGTTGCCGATTACAACTGGTGAACCTTCGTGACCACGGTTTACACCAGTAGCAAATGTCCAAGCTGCTTTAACGTTTTTAACGTTTGCTTGGTTGATTTGTGTCAATTGGCTGTAACCTTGGTTCAGGTTGTTACCACGTGGGTGTGCCCAGTTATTGGCATCTTTTTGTGCAGCTTCTTGGTCAGCAGCAGCAGAAGCAACCATTGGCATTGCCAATGATGCACCTAATACTAAACCGAGAGCTAATTTGATTTTGCTCATCTCCATTTTTAAATCTCCATAGTTGTTACTACTTTAAGGTTTAACAACAAAGCAATGATTAGTTAAACTAGCCATTACTTTCGCTCCACCGAAAGGTGGGCGTATCGGAATATTAGAACAGTCAAAAATGATTTGCAATAGTCTATTTACAATTTATTTACATTTTTCTTAACAAATTTGTTATCTTTTTTAACATGTATTCGTTCAATTTCAATATTTTCAAATTAATTCATAAGGTTATTTAAAAAAACCATAATGCAAACAGTGTTAAAAAAATTATTTCCTGAGTTGAATTCTTTTAATTCAGGCTACTTAAATGTAACTGAGCAGCACACTATCTATTATGAAGAATGCGGAAATCCCCATGGTTATCCAGTGATTTTTTTGCATGGTGGGCCTGGTAGTGGATGTAATCCCACACAACGTAGATTTTTTGATCCTTCTTTTTACAGAATAGTATTGTTCGATCAACGTGGTTGTGGCAGAAGCCTTCCGGCTGGTTGTATTGAGCATAATACGACTAATGATTTAATTGCCGATATTGAATCACTGAGGAAGCACCTGAATATTTCCCAATGGTTGGTATTTGGTGGCTCATGGGGAAGCACTTTAGCACTAGTTTATGCGCTGGCTCACAAATCTTATGTCACAGGACTGATATTAAGAGGGATTTTTTTAAGCCGTCCAGATGAATTGCGATGGTTCATGCACGACGCACAACATTTCTTTCCAGAAGCCTGGCATCAATGGGAAGCTTATCTTCCTGTCAGTGGTCGAGACGATATTTTAAACAGTTATTCCTCCCTGATATTTGATAGCAATCCTGAAATCTCTGGCCCTGCAGCCTACGCATGGAATCAATACGAATCAAGCATCATGTCACTCTTACCTCGCAATGCCAACGATAACAACACCCCTATTGAAGTTGAAATTGCACGAGCGCGTATACAAATTCATTACATTAAAAATTATTGTTTTATTGATGGCAATCAAGTTCTTCAGCGATGCTCTCAACTGAATGATTTGCCAACTTACATCATTCAAGGAAGATACGATATGGTCTGTCCACCCAAGACTGCATTACAATTATTTCAACAATTACCTCAAGCGCACATGACTATGGTAGCGGACGCTGGCCATTCAGCTATGGAGCCAGGGATCACCTCTGCCTTGATTGAAGCTACTGAGCAATTTAAACAACAGATTGGATAACATTTTGCTCATCACATATTTAAAGGTATCAACGATTTGAAATTTAACCATTCGCTGTTTATTCTCAAAGAAACATTCAACGCATTTAATCTTCATCGAGGCTTGATTAGTTCTGCCTCGCTATCGTTCTACTCTATGTTCGCTATGATCCCTATGGCGTTGATTTTATTTTTCATTATTAGCTCGTTTGTTGTTTCATCAAGCCATGCTGTTCATGAGATTGCCATCATCACCAATAATTTGGAGCCAAAAATTAGCCACCGTATCATGAACGAAATATATCGAGCGGCTTACCACAAAACGGCTTGGAGTACAGTGGGCGGAGTGTTGCTATTATGGATTTCCATCCCCTTGGCGAGTACCTTACGCAACACTTTTTATACTATTTGTGCGATTTCAGAACATCCCTCCTTCCTGAAAAAAGCCTGGCAAGATGTATTGGCTGTAATAGGTATTCTGCTGATGTTTTTTGCTTTTACCTTTCTCGACCTCACTCTAAGCAAGCTCTTTGGTCTATTTCATGTCTCTTTTGTAAGAAGCATTTGGTTTGAATTGGCCGGCGCCATTCTTATTATTGCCATACTATTAGCCATTTTTTATCGACTATTTTTTCCTATCAAAATTGAGTTGCGCTGCTTATTAATCGGCTCACTATTGACCGCGACTTTATGGGTAGCAGTTAAACCTCTGTTTAGTGAATTGATCAATGTTAACCACTCTTATGGAGCGATTTTTGGCAGTATGAAAAATCTATTTATTTCCCTAGCCTGGTTATATTATTCATTTATTATTTTTATTTTGGGCACTGAATTAATTGCTACGCTAAATCGACAAGATTTACTATTGTTACGCAGACTATTCAGCGAGAAAAAAGGACATCATGTGCCCTATATTCACAACTTGTTTGATCGTTATGGAAAAACATTTAAGCGTGGCGATATTATTTTTAAAGCTGGCCAACAAGGCCACCAACTGTTCTACGTTGTGACTGGGCAAGTCAGTCTTTATTTGGATGGCAAACTAATGCGCACTCTAAGTAAGGGTGATTATTTTGGTGAGATGGCACTACTCACTGATACTATTCGAATCGCTGACGCGGTGGTTATCACTGACTATGCCAATATATTAATCATAGAACAAGAGATGACACAAACTTTGATACTTAATGAGCCTCAGATTGCGATGCGCTTCCTAAAGCATTTAGCAGAACAACTGAAACATCAACATTTGTCTGTACAAGAGTAAAATATTCCTTATTTGAACGACGATTATAAATATGGCTATTACTGGCAGACAACCGAGTCAATTTGAGTTACAGCAACTGATGCAAATGATCAACAGTGGGCAGTTGACTGCAGCTGAATCACAAGCAAAAAAAATGCTGAATAACGGCACGACCCACTTTATGTTGTATAACCTATTAGGTATTGCGCTGGATGGTCAAGGCCTCCATAGTGAGGCTGTCTCAGCCTACCAAAAAGGCATCTCATTACAATCCAATATCGCTGACCTGTATTTTAATCTGGGTATTGCGCAAAGCAACCTTGGCGACCTCGATAGGGCAATACAAAGCTATCAACGCGCTATTCAATTAGAGCCTAATTTTTTTGAGGCCTACGGCAACATAGGGACCTTGTATCAAAGACAAGGGCTGTTGGCTGATGCTATTAAGCATTATCGTAAAGCATTATCTATTCATCAGGATGCGCGTGGTTATTTTAATCTGGGTACCGCCTTACGTGATGAAGGTAATTTGAATGAGGCCATCGAAAGCTACGAACAAGCTATTAGGTTATTTCCAAATTATGCAGACGCATACTGCAACTTAGGTGAGACTTTGCGCGACCGAGGTGATATGCAAGAGGCAGTGAGTTATTACCAAAAGACCTTGGCACTGAATCCTAATCATCCCAACGCTAATTATGATATGGCTGAATTTTTATACTTAGCCAAACGTTTTGATGAGGCTGTTGAGTTTTTTGAACGTAGTCAATTGGATGATTGGCTTGAGCGAAGTATGTATTGTCTTTACAAAGCAGAAAGGTTTGATGAGTTCAAATCGCGCTTAGATGAAATCGTCAATAAAGGGCCACATGTGGCACCTTTTATGGCCACACTCTCTACCCATTATGCAATCAATTTTGCTGTAGATGATCCCTACAATTTTTGCAAAAATGGTTTAGATTTTGTTTATCACACCAGCATCCCAGAACTTTCCGAATCCAATAGTCCACTGCTAAAGGCATTGCTGGAGGATATTAATAACAGCGAAATTGCTGAGCGCGTTCAAGGTATGTTGCACAATGGAAAACAGTCTGCAGGTAATTTATTTAAGCGCCCAGAAGCTTCGTTTAGAAAGCTTGGCGAATTAGTCAAACAGCACTTTAGCTTGTATCGAGAGAAATTTTCTGATGCAGACTGTGAGCTAATCAAATGCTTCCCAAAAACACTAGAATTTACCAGCTCTTGGTATGTCAAAATGCGACAAGGTGGCCATTTGGATGCACATATTCATGAAATAGGCTGGATTAGTGGTGCGGTATATTTATCGATGCCAAACAATAAACAATCTCCTGAGGAAGGTGCATTTGAATACGGAACACATGGCGATGGATATCCACAGAAACATCGTAACTTTCCGGTTGCCCATGTCGTTCCTAATGTCGGTGATATTGTCCTTTTCCCATCATCATTGTTTCACAGAACAATTCCGTTTTCCTCGGATGAAGAACGCATTTGTATTGCTTTCGATTTGAGACCTGATCAACCCAACCACGCGAGAAGTTCATATTAATGTCAACTCATGAGTTTGATTTAATTGTCATTGGTGCTGGTTCAGGTGGGGTGCGAGCAGCTCGAACCATTGCTGGTTTAGGAAAAAAAGTAGCCATTTGTGAACAACGTTTCGCAGGTGGCACATGTGTCAACATAGGCTGCGTGCCAAAAAAATTATTCGTCTACGCAGCAGATTTTGCTGAACAATTTAAAGCCGCAGGCGGATTTGGTTGGCATCACTTGTCACCGAAATTTAATTGGCAAACCCTAGTAGCCAATAAAAACAAAGAAATCGCCAGATTACAGGGTATCTACCAAAAACTCTTACTAGACTCTGGCGCGACCTTGCTTGAGGGACATGCCGAAATCATCAGTCCACATCAGATAGCTATCGCAGGAAAAACATTTTCCGCCGAGCGAATCTTAATCGCTACAGGCGCCAGCCCAGTCATCCCCGATATTCCTGGCAATCAATACGCCAAGGTCTCAGATGATATGTTCTACCTTGCTGAACTTCCATCCTCTATCACCATTGTTGGCGCTGGTTATATTGGTGTTGAGTTTGCCGGTATATTGCATAGATTAGGGGTCAACGTCACTATCATCGACAAGTACCCGCTCATACTCAACGGTTTTGACCAAGAAGCGAGGGCATGGATTTCGCAACAAATGTTACAACATGGAATCAATATTCTCTCTGAGCAACGCTTAGTATCCATCACGAAAACCAATCAGGGACTTGAATTAGATTTAGCAAATGAAAAAAAATTAGTCACAGACTGTGTGTTGTTTGCAACTGGGAGACGAGCAAATACCGAAAAATTAGGATTAACTGCTCTAGGAGTGGAGTGTGAGCATGATGGACGTATACGAGTGAATCATCATTATCAAACCAATATTGCAAGCATCTATGCGCTAGGCGATGTAGCCAATAGTAGACAGTTAACCCCCTTGGCGCTGGCTGATGCAAACCGCTGGGTCAGTCTGGTGTATGGCGATGGCAACAAAACCTTACCTACCATAGTACCAACAGCGATTTTCTCGCATCCAGAATATGCCTGTGTAGGACTCACTGAAGAGCAGGCGATACAACAATATGGTGAGGATATTGAAATTTTCAGCACTCAATTTAGACCTATGAAACATACACTATCAGGGCTTCCTGAGCGTTTATGGATGAAACTCATTGTGCAGAAATCCAGCGACCTAGTCATTGGGGCACATATGATAGGCGACTCTGCAGCCGAGATTATTCAGGGACTTGCAATAGCAATGACTGCCGGTGCCACAAAAGCCCACTTTGATTCAACATTAGGCATTCATCCAAGTGCCGCTGAAGAATTTGTCACTATGCGACAACCACGTCGTTAGCGAGCAGGTCGTCTGTAACCCCCAAGCACCCCTTTTTTGGATAGTACCCACTGCCATAGTTGAATATCCCTAGCGCGAAATGCACCCGCACATGAAAGCAAGTAATATTTCCACATACGATAGAAATTTTCTCCGTATTGCTGGGAAAATTTTGACCAATGCTGCTGAAAATTATCATACCAAGCCATCAATGTTTTGTCGTAATCAGCGCCAAAATTATGCAAGTCCTCAACAACAAAGTAGCCTTCTATCGCCTTCGCAATTTGTTTAATAGAGGGCAAATCACCATTGGGGAAAATATATCGATTTATCCATGGATCAGGGGCAGTATCTGAGACATTTTTACCTATCGTATGGAGTAAAAATAATCCATCATCCTTCAGGCAACGTTCAGCCACTTGCACAAAAGATGAATAATTTTTTCTTCCCACATGCTCAAACATGCCGACACTTGCAATGGCATCAAATGGTTCATTTAACTCACGATAATCTTGTAATCGAAACTCAACCGATAATCCATCACAGCGCGCTTTTCCTAGCTCTAGCTGTTGTTTAGATATGGTCACCCCCACACAATTGACGCGATATTTTTCTGCAGCATAAGCCATTAAACTACCCCAGCCACAACCGATATCGAGCAAACGCATACCAGGTCGCAATTGGAGTTTTTGACAAATCAGCTCCAGTTTATCCTGTTGAGCCTGATCTAGAGTTTTTGCTTGTGCCCAATACCCACAGGTATAGGTCATACGTTGATCAAGCATAGACTGATAAAAATCATTGCCAATATCATAGTGATGGCTCCCTACTTGCCATGCACGGGTTTTGTTTTGCATATTGAAAATTTTGAACTGTAAGGCATGAAAAAGCAGTCGCATGGGCTGGACTTTTTTATGGACTTCAGCACGCAAAATGCGATAAAAAAACTCATCCAAACACTCTACTTGCCAGTCGCCTTGGATATAGGACTCCCCTAACCCAAGGCTTCCTGATGACAAAATATGTTGGATTGCTTCGGGGTTGAGTAACTGCATATCCCAAGCTTGAGTACCATTTAAGTGAATGCCCGCTTCTTGAAGTAATTGCTCAAAGAGCTTTGTTAACTTTCTTGAACTCATCAACACCTCCATCGGGAAATCATCATCGACTTACTGATAAACTAGTTGTGTGACATCTTATTTAACTACCGTTTCAAGCTAATAGCAAAAAAGTCCGATATTGTTTCATCGTTTTCCAAATTTAACGTAATGAAAATTGTAAATAAAAGATTATTATAGACTACATAATTGCAACTATCTTTTTCTCAATGACGCGTTCAGCACACGCTCTATTCTCTTTGATGAAAACCCCTTAAGTCCGTCCAACGAACAGTCTGCAAAAATCTAACCATCGCAAAAACTGCGTTTTTGATTATTATTTTTTAAAGCCCCAATGCCGTCGCAGGGTCGTTGCAGAGTGTTTTTAAGATCTCGAAGAATTGACCAAGATGATAGCCGTCAACTAGCGCGTGATTCACCTGTACTGCCACTGGTAACGACAATACTCCATTGACTAACCTGAATTTACCAAAGGAGATAATAGGAACCGATGAGTATTGCTTTGAGTAGGGGTGAGTAAGTGCACTGAAAGATAGCCAAGGGATATTAGTGATAAAAAAACGCTCGTATTTATCGGTTGTTGCGAGATTAGGTCTATTTTTGACATCATCAATTAGTTGTTTGCTATGGTCATAAAATTCGCTGAACAGCCCCAAATGTTGGATATCGCAGAATGAGAAAAGACCATCTTTCACGGTCACTGTAAAACTTGGAAGACATTCCTCGAATTCGACCAATGTGCCATCAATAATCCGCTGTCGAAATGCCACAACCCCATTAGCCGCCATCACCGCCAAATAGGCCATAGGCAAAAAAAATCCACACGAGGTTTTATCAACTAAAGCTTTGAGGTTGGTGATATCGACATCTACCGTAACAGAAAGATGAGGCATTTCATGATGACGGAAGGCAAGGTAAATGTCTTTACGAGGATAACTAGCAAGATCAATATGTTTCATAAAAAAGCAACCTTAAGATTTTCATCAAATTGGTAGTAATTCAGCGCTTGTTTCAAACTCATTTAAGCACAAGCTAATCAATTTTTATTTTGCTGTTTGAAGCTAAACAAATTAGCTAGATTAAGACATCACAATTTGATGTGCCAGTAAATTCGAAACGATTTTTTATATGGATGCATAAACTCAAAAAGAGTGAAGTAAAAATACTATCAACCATTTCTCTACACCCAAGCACTGTAATCAGACCCCATCCGATTTAAGCAAATTGCATATCCATTATTTTTTGCTTTTTTTATTGGCAAGCCTATTGATTGTTTAAAGCCAACTGAAGTCCATCGATATAGGAATTGGCGTATTCATAACAGATTTATTTAAAAACGACTACACGCTTTTTTTGAGCGCATATTTTCCTGACAAAATGATAATAATGATGACAAGCCAAGATACAACAACAATACTCTCATTTGTCCCTGAAGCCATTTAATTCAGCTTAAATCTAACTCAGAATCCACTATCAAATCTCCCGAATGATCTATCAATAAAAAACCCCAGTTATTGCTAACTGGGGTCGTTTGGTGGGCCCACCAGGACTTGAACCTGGGACCAAAGGATTATGAGTCCTCTGCTCTAACCAACTGAGCTATAGGCCCGAAACTGATTAATCCTGACCATTTTCCAAGAAACTACGGAGCCGCTCAGAGCGGGTAGGATGACGCAATTTTCGCAAAGCCTTGGCTTCTATCTGGCGAATACGTTCTCGGGTTACATCAAACTGCTTACCAACTTCTTCGAGTGTGTGGTCGGTATTCATCTCGATACCGAAGCGCATACGCAAGACTTTGGCTTCCCGAGGTGTCAGCGATTCGAGTACTTCCTTAGTTGCGTCTCGCAAGCTACCGTATACCGCAGCATCGACGGGGGCAAGCGTAACGCTATCCTCGATGAAATCGCCTAAATGGGAGTCATCATCATCACCAATTGGAGTTTCCATTGAAATTGGCTCTTTGCTGATTTTGAGAATTTTGCGAATTTTCTCTTCTGGCATTTCCATCTTTTCCGCCAATGTCGCTGGATCGGGCTCTAAGCCTGTTTCTTGCAAAATCTGACGGCTGATACGATTCATCTTATTGATGGTTTCTATCATATGCACTGGGATACGGATAGTACGGGCTTGGTCGGCGATAGATCGAGTTATTGCTTGGCGTATCCACCAAGTTGCATAAGTTGAAAATTTGTAACCTCGACGATATTCAAATTTATCCACTGCCTTCATCAAGCCGATGTTGCCTTCTTGGATCAAATCTAGGAATTGCAGGCCACGATTGGTATATTTTTTTGCAATAGAAATCACCAAACGAAGATTGGCCTCAATCATTTCACGTTTTGCACGTCGGGCACGCGCTTCACCCGTGGTCATTTGTTTATTGATCTCTTTCAACTCTTTGATAGGAATTCCTACCCGCGTTTGGATATCCAGCAGTCGTTGCTGTTGATCCTGAATAGAATGGGTATATCGAGCTAATTTCTGCACATAAGGCTTATCTAGAGCTAGCTCACGGTTCAACCATTCCATATCACATTCATTACCTGGGAAGGATTTAATGAAGTGCTGGCGTGGCATCCCTGATTTGTCTACACAGAAATCCATTATCTTGCGCTCGTGACTACGAATTTCATCAACCATCTTACGTACTTGATCACATAATGCTTCAACTTGTTTGGCTGAGAAACGGAAAGCTGTCAGCGCCTCTAAAATTTGCGCTTGTAATTCTTGATATTTCTTATCTTGTGAGCCTTTTTCAGAAAGTATTTTGCTCATCTTTTGATGTGCTTCACGGATATCGACAAAACGTGTTAATACCTCTTGTTTTAACTTTGCCAAGGCCTCGGCAGAAATTGCAGCTGACTTTGCACCGTCATCGTCATCATCTTCAGCGTCTTCTTCAACCTCAGCATCTTCATCTTCAGAAGCTGAAGCAATCACATCGTCCATTCCCATATCAGCATCGATTAAACCATCCACTAGCTCATCAACACTTAATTCATCGGTTTCAACCTTTCCAATCAGGAAAAGCAACTCAGAGATGGTCGTTGGACAAACTGCGATTGCCTGCACCATGTGCTTAAGACCGTCCTCGATACGCTTGGCGATTTCAATTTCACCTTCTCGAGTAAGCAAATCGACTGTGCCCATCTCACGCATATACATACGCACTGGGTCGGTGGTGCGGCCAAATTCAGAATCTACTGTCGCCAATGCCTGCTCCGCCTCTTCGGCAGCATCTTCGTCAGCAACAGCAGGAGGTGCATCTGACATCAACAATACTTCAGCATCAGGCGCTTCTTCATAGACTTGGATACCCATGTCATTAATCATGCCGATAATGCTATCGATCTGTTCCGAATCTTGAACATCATCTGGCAAATGGTCATTAATTTCAGCGTAAGTAAGGTAGCCACGCTCCTTACCTAGCACAATCAACATTTTTAGACGAGCTCGGCCATCTATATGTTGTTCTTGATCGCTGATAGGTTGTTTGTTTGCTAGGTCTTTATCTTTTGCCATGTCTTTTGCCATCAATACCTCTATGCCGAAAGTTCGTAAAAACTGCGGAAAGCCTTAAATTATAACACAAAATCACTCTCATTTTTGAGCCATTACCTTTTTTTGAGTATGGCTTTTTCCTCTTCGGTCAGCGCACTTAGCGGTTTTTTTAATAACTCTGTGCGCAATTTTTCTTGATGTTCTTTGCGCAAAATCGTTAATCCAGCCAAATACTCTTCTACCATGTCAGGATTTTTTTCCGTCAGGGCCACGTCATGATGCAAGTTGGATGAAATCGACTCACTCATCACGCTTTGCATGTGCATCAACAAACTTCCTGCGTTTGACTGTGGAAACTGCAAAGCAGTTTCAATGGCACTCGCCAACAAAGCTTGTTCAGGTTCATCGCGTTGCAATACCGCCAAATCCTCAACTTTTGCCAATTCAGGAAAC
This sequence comes from uncultured Methylophilaceae bacterium, assembly GCA_964470195.1. Lineage (GTDB taxonomy): Bacteria > Pseudomonadota > Gammaproteobacteria > Burkholderiales > Methylophilaceae > RFPI01. The sequence continues at coordinate 23,788 of CAYYBG010000002.1, forward strand.
TGCAATAAGATTAACAACATTCTGCGCGCCAATGAAAATGCTTTGCGTTGTAGTTTTTGATTTGGCTTATTGCTCTCTGAATTTTTTGGTGCTGGGCGAATATGTTCTCTTAATTCTGGCACGCTGAGTCCCACGATATCCGCCACAGATTTTTCTAATAATAATCGAAATTTTCCAGCACGAATCTGTTGCAGTATCGGCTCCATTTGCTTAAGAAATTTCACCTTATCTTCCTGAGAGGAAAGAGCATTATCCTGGGTTAAAGTCTGTAATAAATACTGTGATAAGGGTATCGCTTGTTGCATCATTTGTTCAAACGCAAGTTTGCCATGCTCACGAACAAAACTATCTGGATCATGTTCTGCTGGCAAAAATAAAAAGCTTAGTTGCAACCCATCTGTGAGGGCTGGTAAGGCGTTCATAGCAGCGCGCCACGCTGCGTTTCGCCCAGCATTATCGCCATCAAAACAGAATATGATATGGTCGGTATGGCGCACTAATTTAGTGATATGAAATGGAGTTGTTGCAGTTCCTAAAGCAGCCACTGCGTAGTCGATGCCATATTGAGCCAATGCGACGACATCCATATAGCCTTCTACTACCAATACTTTTCCTGCATCACGAATCGCACGACGCGCCAAATATAAGCCGTACAATTCATGACCTTTTTGAAACACCGGGGTTTCTGGTGAGTTGTAATATTTAGGGTTATCTTCAGGGTTAATGATACGCCCCCCAAAACCGACTACTTGCCCCTTTTGATCATGGATAGGAAACATAATCCGATGGCGAAATCTATCATAGCGTTTACCTTGCTCATTATTCACTACCAAGCCAGCGCTATCTAATACTTCGGCATCATAATGCTTAAATACCGCTTGTAAATTTTGCCAACCTGACGGTGCATAGCCAATTTGAAAGCGTGCTGCAATTTGCCCTGTTAAGCCACGACTTTTGAGATATTCAATGGCAACAGAGGATTGCTTTAATTGCATACGATAAAACTCATTGGATTTTTGTAACACCTCCAACAAACCCAAACTGACGGCTTTTTGTTCAGCTGCCTGCTTGACATCACGGGTTTGTTGCGGCACCACCATGCCGACTTGCTTAGCAAGTTCTTGTACAGACTCTATAAAGCTTAAACCCAAATACTCCATCAAAAAACCAATCGCTGTTCCATGAGCACCGCAACCAAAACAGTGATAAAACTGCTTGCTCGGACTGACGGTAAAGGAGGGTGACTTTTCTTGGTGAAATGGGCAACAAGCCATGTAATTAGCCCCGGCTTTTTTCAACGGAACGCTTTTGTCAATCAAATCAACAATGTCGATGCGATTGACTAGTTCTTGGATAAAGCTATCAGGAATCATGGCTTTTTATTCACTTGTTATTGAAACGCTGCCTAGAAATAAAAAAAGGAGCTTGCGCTCCTTTAGATTGTAAGCCAAATCGTTAAACTTTAAGTGAGTTTTGCTTTAATCAATAAGGATATTTTAGCCATATCGGCGCGGCCTAACACCTGAGGTTTGACCAAAGCCATGACTTTGCCCATTTCTTGCATATTTTGTGCACCACTGGCACTGATCGATTGAGCGATGATTTGGTCAATTTCATCATCGCTTAATTGCGCTGGTAAATATGCCTGCAAAATCTCTGATTCAAATTTTTCAGCATCAGCTAAGTCATGGCGCTGAGCAGCTTCATATTGACTGATGGAGTCACGCCGCTGTTTCAGCATTTTCTCGATAATTTCAATCACTTGCTGATCATTAAGCTCAATACGCTCGTCGACTTCACGCTGCTTGATAGCAGCTTGCAAAAGACGAATAGCGCCAAGACGCTCAGTTTCCTTGGCGCGCATGGCGTTTTTCATATCTTCGGTAATACGCGTCTTCAACGACACGAGATGCCTCTACTAAGAAAATTAGTAAAGTTTAGGTGCCAGTGTTTGGCTACGAATGCGGCGATAGTGACGTTTTACAGCAGCTGCAGCTTTACGCTTACGTTCCCATGTAGGTTTCTCGTAGAACTCACGGGCACGCAAATCAGTCAGCAAACCAGTCTTTTCAATCAAACGTTTGAAACGACGCAGCGCAACGTCAAATGGCTCATTCTCTTTCACACAAACTGTGGTCATAAAATTGATTCCGTTACTTGCTAAGAAAAGTGCGACATTCTATCGATATGAGAGTAATTAATCAACAAGATATGCAATAATTTCGCCTTTGTTGATCACCGAGCTCCTAATCATGCTGATTTTAGGCATTGAATCTTCTTGTGACGAAACTGGAATCGCCCTTTACGATTGTCAGCGAGGCCTATTGGCACATGCCTTACATTCTCAAGTTGAAATGCACGCTGAGTATGGTGGTGTAGTACCTGAACTTGCCTCGCGCGACCACATTAAGCGAGTACTTCCCTTACTGACGCATACGCTAAAACAATGCAACAAAAGCTTATCTGATATAGATGCCATTGCTTATACCGAAGGACCTGGATTATCAGGCGCGCTATTAGTTGGCTCCAGTATAGCCAATGCGTTAGCGTTTAGTTTAAATATTCCGGTCATTCCTGTTCATCATCTCGAGGGCCATTTATTAGCCCCCTTGCTGGAGGCGAATGCTCCAAACTTTCCTTTTGTTGCTTTACTTGTATCTGGCGGCCACACACAGCTGATATATGTTCAGAGTATTGGGCAATATCGACTTTTAGGTGATACCCTTGATGATGCTGCCGGTGAGGCTTTTGATAAAACTGCCAAACTATTGGATCTTGGCTACCCTGGTGGTCCAGCCCTAGCTAAATTAGCTGAACAAGGCCAGGCCAATCAGTGCAAATTACCCCGCCCTATGTTACATAGCGGTGATTTGAATTTTAGTTTTAGTGGTCTCAAAACTGCGGTGCTTACGCTAATACAGAATCAACAAAGTCCGCTCAATCATCAAACGCGTGCAAATATCGCCTACGAATTTCAGGAAGCAGTTACCGATATCTTGGCGCAAAAGTGTCTGCTTGCTCTCAAACAAACTAATATGTCGCAATTAATCGTTTCTGGGGGGGTTGGCGCCAACCTTCGTCTCAGAGAGAAACTTACCAGCTTTGCCAAACAAGCTGGAGTGCAAGTCCATTATCCACGTATCGAATTTTGTACTGATAATGGCGCCATGATTGCCTTTGCTGGTTCAATGCGCGCTAGCAGAGACGCGCTTAAAAGAGGGGCATTTTCAGTTAGACCAAGATGGGATTTAACTGCTTTGAATGCTAGTTAGTGCTATTTTTTTTTGCCAAATCCAGCCTCAGTCCCTGACAAGAGTTTTTGAATATTGCTACGATGACGCCAAATCAACATGACTGATATCAATGCAATCACTAATTCCAAATCCTGATAAGGTAGCAGGTACCATGCATACAAGGGAGCTAATACTGCGGCTGCCAGTGCAGCCAAAGAAGAATACTTTGTTAAAGCAAATATCAGTACCCAAGTGGCCAAAACTGCCAAGGCCAAAGGAATTGACATGGCCAGAATAACCCCTAGCGCAGTAGCTACGCCCTTCCCCCCCTTGAATTTATAAAATACTGGATATAAATGCCCGATAAAAACTGCAATCGCGACAGCACTGGTAATCCATAATACGCCGCCATCGGGTTGCATGACCAACCATACGGGGAACCATCCTTTAAAAGCATCTCCAAACAGGGTGAGCGCAGCGGCGGCTTTTTTTCCACTTCTTAATACATTCGTTGCACCTGGATTGCCAGATCCAATGGTGCGTGGATCAGGCAGATTGAATATTTTGCTCACCAGAATTCCAAAAGCTATTGAACCTAATAAATAGGCGGCAATAATTTGTATGACCGCAATCGGATTGACGTCAATAAAGCCTAGCTCATTCATGATGTTCTACTCTACAATCATCAGTAGTTAAAAGCTTATTGTAAACCATCATTCCTACTAATCACCATGATAGAAAGCAAGACCGGCGCGATGAACAGCATTTTTATTCAAGATCTTAAAGTCAAAACCAAATTAGGCGTGCCTGATTGGGAGCGGCTGTTGCCACAAAGCGTGGTGATAGACATTGAAATTGCACTTCCCAACCACGCGAATTTCAACTCGGATAATATTCAAGATACGATTGATTATGGCGAGGTCTGTCACATGGTCGAGAGTTTACTGGGACAACAAACTTTTAAATTAGTCGAAACCATGGCAGAGCAGATCTGCCAACTTATCCTGCAAGATTTCAAAGCACCTTGGGTGCGTATTAAAATTAGTAAACTCAATATTTTGCGCTCAGCAAAAGCGGTAGGCGTCATTATCGAGAGAGGTCAACGCCCTCAAGCTTGATTAGCCACGTGGATGATGCACGCTATGCAACTGTTTCAAGCGCTCACGTGCCACATGGGTATAGATTTGTGTAGTCGAGATATCCGCATGTCCCAAAAGCATCTGAACTACACGCAAATCAGCACCATGATTTAATAAATGCGTAGCGAAAGCATGACGCAATACGTGTGGGGAGAGTGGTTTGCGTATGCCGGCTTGTAGCGCATAACGCTTAATCAAATACCAAAAAGCCTGACGCGTCATAGCGTCACCACGTTGAGTAACGAACAAAGCGTCGGACAATCGTTGTTGCAGAATTTGCGGACGCGCCTGTTGTATATAACGTTGTATCCATTCAACTGCGACCTCACCCATAGGCACCAAACGGGTCTTACTACCTTTGCCAGTCACCCGCACAACGCCCTCATTTAGGCTGACTTCCATCACCTTCATCCCAACTAATTCACTCACCCGCAAACCACTGGCATATAGCAGTTCGAGCATAGCTTTGTCGCGCATTCCTATCATCTGATTGACGTCTGGTGCAGCCAGTAAGGATTCAACCTCACCCTCATTCAAGCTTTTAGGTAAAGAGCGAGGTAACTTGGGTGCCTCTATCATGACGCTGGGGTCTTTGCTAATTTTATTCTCGCGTAAATAATATCGATAAAAGCGACGCAGACTTGCAATCAAACGAGAGATACTGCGCGCTTTTGTGAGAGGTGATCGCTGGGCAAGATATTGTTGAATCGTTACTTGATCGACTTGTAACAGAGTTGCATGGTGCTCGTTCTCAAGCCATCTGGCGAACTGACTGATGTCCAGTCGGTAACTATCTAAGGTATTTTTAGCAAGACCTTCCTCTAACCATAAGCCATCAATAAACTGATCCAATGCTTGTTGATTTTCAGTATGCAAGACGATGGCCATTGCCTACTCCTTCATGATCTAGCAGCCATTGTTTTATCGCCAAACCATCCGCTCTACCCTGCATAAACCCGCCCAGACCATGACTGGCCACCACTCTGTGACAGGGGATGAGCAGTGGTAGAGGGTTAGCACCACAGGCATTTGCCACTGCACGTGGGCCCGAGCCAAGTTTCTTTGCCAAAGCTTGATAACTTATCGTTGAGCCCAAGGGGATGTTGGATATTGCTTGCCATACTGTTTGTTGAAAAGTTGTGCCTTGATTCAGGTGCGAAAGTAGGTCGAGTACATCAAACTGAAAGGTCTTGGCTTTGTTAAGATAGGCTTCAATATTCTTTGCCAGTTGTTGCGCGCGAGGGGTGCAATAGGTATTTGCTGATATTGCTCGCAAATCAATTCTCGCCAAAGCGCCAGCTTGATTGAAGCTTATCAGCACTGAGCCAAAAGGTGCGGAAATGACGGCTTCCTGCATTAATTTCAAGTGATACATAATCGCCTATTATGCGCAAGTTAATGACAAATTTCACGCAATCCTAGTGAATTACTTGGCAAAAAAAAGCCCCACATGGTGTGGGGCTTTTTTCTATGTGCTTATTCAGCAGCTTCTGCTTCTGGCGCCATGATTTCTTTCTCACGCGCTTGCAATTTTTCTTTAATACGAGCTGACTTACCAGAACGTTCACGTAGATAGTACAACTTGCTACGTCGCACGTCACCACGACGTTTTACTTCGATACTGGCAATCAAAGGTGAATATGTTTGGAAGGTTCTTTCCACGCCCTCACCTGAGGAGATTTTGCGTACGACGAATGAGGAATTTAGGCCGCGGTTACGCATAGAGATGACAACACCTTCGTATGCCTGTACACGCTTACGGTTACCTTCAACCACATTCACACCAACCACCACGGTATCGCCTGGGGCGAACTGGGGAATATTTTTTCCTAAACGAGCGATTTCTTCCTGCTCTAGGGTTTCAATAATATTTGCCACTTTTACTACTCCTTTTATTTATCTGAATCTTGTTCCTGCTCTGAAAATTCAAGCAGCCGAGATTCTTCTTTTGTTAAAGACCTTGCGGCCATTAAATCCGGACGTTGAGTCCTTGTTTTCAATAACGACTGTTGAAGTCGCCATTGTTTTATCTTGGCATGGTGTCCTGATAACAACACTTCAGGCACGGCCATCCCCTGATATACCTCAGGTCGGGTGTAATGCGGACAGTCTAATAAGCCGTCTACAAATGAATCCTGCGTTGCAGAATCAGCATCACCCAACGCCCCCGGCAATTGCCGGATGATGGCGTCCATCAATACCATTGCAGGTAACTCGCCACCAGATAGGACATAATCTCCTATCGAATATTCTTCATCCACTTGAGTATCCAACAGTCGTTGGTCTACTCCTTCATAGCGACTGCACATTAGCGTCAACGCTGAATAGCTGGCTAAGCGCATCACATCTTGATGGCGCAATTGTTTGCCACTGGGGGACAAATGCACCACTGGGCCCGACACCTTAGCCTGCTGTTGACGCAGTTGCGCTGCTTGAATAGTTGCAGCAAGTGGCTCTATTAGCATGACCATTCCAGGTCCACCGCCATAAGGTCTGTCATCCACGGTGTGATGAACATCATCAGTGAAATCTCTGGGATTCCACAAATGACACTGATATAACTGCCGATCTAGTGCTCTAGCAGTGATACCGTGCTGTGTCAGGGCGGAAAACATAACAGGGAACAGTGTGATTACATCAAACTGCATCGTATCAATCCCACTCAGCTAACCAATCCACTGTTACCACGCCAGTAGCGCTGTTTACATCAATCACAGTTTGTGCGACAAAAGGCAACAAACGTTGTTTATTCACTGAGCTATCTTGCACCACCAACACATCATTGGCGCCAGTAGCAAACACATCCTGTATCTGTCCAAGTATCTGTTGCTGCATGTTGACCACCTGCATACCGATTAAATCGGACCAATAAAATTCATTTTCAGGCAACACAGGTAGTACATCACGAGGTACCGCAATATGTTGACTTTTGAGCAACATTGCTGACTCTCTATCATTCACACCGAACAATTTAACAACTAAAAAATCCGCATGAATTTTAGCTGCCTCAAGTTTAAACTCACGCCATGGCGAGGCTTTTAAACCAGGTTTCAAAGAGGCTTCAGTGCGTCCCAACCACCAACAATCATATTCCAACAAACCGTCTACTTGTTCAGTGCTAGGCTGAATTTTTAGCCAGCCTAAAATGCCATATGGGGCGACTACGCGCCCCATAACGACCATATTTTCCAAACTCAATTGCTCCGGTTATAACAACCGTTGCTAATCTTATTCAGCCGCAGCTTCTGGTGCAGCGTCAGCAGCGGGTGCTGCTTCTGCGGCTGGAGCGGCTTCTTCAGCAGGTGCTGCTTCAACTGGTGCTGCTTCATCAGCAGCAGCGGCGGCTTCTTGCTCAGCCTTCAATGCAGCTTCAGCTTCTTTTGCTGCAGCAGCGGCTTTAGCAGCAATCTCAGCTTGCTTTTTAGCAACTTTCGCAGCGTCTTTAGCACGGCGCTTAGCCTCGCCCTCTGGACCTTGTGCATGCTCTTTAACCAAGCGTGCTACACAGTCAGATAACTGGGCGCCGTGTTCACGCCAGTATTGAATACGAGCTGAATCCAAGCGCAAGTTCTCTTGACCTTGCTTACCCAGCGGGCTGTAGAAGCCAACGCGCTCAATAAAGCGACCATCGCGTCTGTTGCGAGAATCGGCAACAACAACACTGTAAAAAGGATTTTTCTTCGCGCCACCACGGGCTAATCGAATAATGACCATAATTTTTTTACTCTAGTAGGTTTTACAGAAAGGGGCGGATTTTACGTTATTTTGTCATCGCTTGGCAAGGCAAATTGATGAAATTTCATCAATTTTTATCAGATGGACTGCTTAAGCTTGACTCACTGATATCAAGCTTAGTTTTGATAAAGCGTTGGATCAGCTAATCCTGCTTGCAAAAATCCAGCTTTGCGTAGGCGGCAGGAGTCGCAGACACCACAGGCTGCGCCATCCTGTCGGGCCTGATAGCAAGACACCGTCAAGCTATAGTCCACCCCCAAAGCTGTTCCAGTTTGGATAATCTCGGCTTTGGTCATATTGATCAGCGGGCTATGAATTTTAATTTGTTTGCCTTCGACAGCACTTTTGGTAGCTAAATTGGCCATCTGTTGAAAAGCTTGTATGTATTCAGGTCGGCAATCGGGATAACCAGAGTAATCTAGAGCATTAATTCCCACAAAGATATCTTGCGCTTGCAACACTTCGGCCCAAGCCAGCGCCATAGAAAGCATGATGGTATTTCTCGCCGGCACATAGGTGACGGGGATCCCCTCTGTTGGCATCTCAGGGACTGAAATATGACAATCTGTTAACGCCGAACCTCCAAAAAATGCCATGTCTAGTTGAATGGTATGGTGTTGTACTGCACCCATCGCTGTTGCCAAGCGTTGCGCTGCTTGCAACTCAGCGATGTGACGCTGATGGTAATCCACACTTAAGCAATAGTTAGCAAATCCTTGTGACTTAGCTATGGCAAGTACAGTAGTCGAATCTAATCCACCGGAGAGCAAGATAACCGCTTTTTTCATGACTATACACCTTGCCTTTCACCCCAAATAACTTTGTGCAACTGCACCTGCATTCTTGCCTGCAATCCACTTTGCAACAACCATTCTGCAAGGTCTTGGGCTTGGATTTGATGATAGCTTGGGGAGAAAATCAGCGGGAATCGTTGTAGATGATGTTGCGCAATACATTCCACTGACCAATCAAAATCTGCACGAGAACACACTACAAACTTAATTTCATCGTTGCATTTCAAATGATGAATATTACTCCAAAGATTTTTTTCTTCTTCTTTGGAATCTGGGGTTTTTATATCCATCACTATCATTACCCGTTGGTCAACTTGAGCAATATCTATGGCGCCACTTGTTTCCAAAGAGACTTGATAGCCGACATCAGCCAGTTTTGACAACAAGTCAATACATGCCTTTTGTGCCAGTGGCTCACCTCCTGTGACACACACAGTTTTGCAAGGATATTTTGCTATCGCCTGCAAGATTTCTGGTTCGGTCATCAATTTTCCGCCACGAAAAGCGTATTCAGTATCGCAATATCCACAACGTAATGGACATCCAGTAAGTCGAATAAATATCGTGGGTAGTCCGATACGTGAGGACTCACCTTGTATAGAGAAAAAGATTTCATGAACACGAACTGGCATTTAAGACTCGAGATGATGTTACTTTTTGATTGAACTTAGAACAGCAAGTCGTTTTTTTGCCAAAGGAATCACATCACTATCAGGATGTTGCGCTATCAAATCTCGCAAACTTTGCTTGGCCGAGGCAATATCCGACAACTGAATCTGACAGTTAGCTATCATCAGCTTAGCCTCGGGTATTCTTATACTGTCTGGATAGAGACTGATTAGCTTTTGCTGAGTTGCGATAGCGGCTTTAAAATTTTTCAGAGAAAACTGACTCACTGCAAGCTGATACTGCGCCTCCGGTAAAAGCTTACTGGCTGGATTGCTCAGGATAAACTGATTCAAACTATCAAAAGCCAGTTTGAACTGACCCTCACTCAGTTGTGCCATTGCGTCATCGAATTGTTTAGTTTCAGTAGCTTTGGCTAAATCTTCACTACTGACAGTTGGCGCAGTCGGAAGAGCCGCTTGGGTTTGATTATCTGCTGCAGTTTCTAATTTTTTTAGACGACGATCAATATCTTCATAGAGCGATTTTTCTCTTTGCAGAGCCAAATCGAGCTGATGTTGAATGACTTCTAAATCACCCTGCAAAAAACTAGCTTGGCTACTCAGTCGCTCGACCTGCGCAAGAAGGTCAATCAGCGCTTGATTTTGTATCGTTAGTTCAACACCTTGAAGGCGATTTTCCAACGATTTAATAGCGCTGGTTAACTCTTTTAGCTGATCATTGACTTGCTGTTTTTGTTGCTCGGTTTTTTCCTGCAGTTCTTTGATGTCTTTACGGGCACCAGAATCTTCCAGAAACGCTAAAGCGTTTCCGGAAGATGCCAGCAAAAAAATTACTGCAGTTAGATGCCCTGATAATTGACGGGCAGTCATATTGAAATGAATCACTTAAAATTTAGTCATTGTCATAAACAATGTCTACACGACGGTCTTGTTGGAAACAAGCTTCGTCTTTGCAATCATGGGCTTTTTCTTCACCATAGCTAATCGTTTCAATACGTGTGTCGGGAGCACCATTCAGATTCATGGCTTTTTTCACAGAAACTGAGCGACGTTGACCTAAAGACAGGTTGTACTCTCTTGATCCGCGGTTATCCGCCCCACCTTGTAAAGTCACTTTTGCATCCGCATGTTCTGCCACATATTTACCATGCGCAATCACCAAATCACGGTATTCTGACTTAACCTCATCTTTATCAAAATCAAAGTAAATAGTGCGTTTAGACAAGATATTGTTTGGGTCTTTTAATGGGTTATAAGCTACTTCATCAGCTTTAGCTGGTGCTGTATCAGTCACTTCTTCGGAAGGCGCTGGTGCCGGCTCTGGTGCAGCCTCTGTAACAGGAGCAGGTGCAGCTGGTTTATCTTTGACAGCGTTGCTAGAACAAGCGGCTAATAGGGTCAGAAAAACCGCACTCATGATTAACTTTTTATCCATCATCTTCTCCTTAAATTAACAATACAAATTGACTAAATAATGTGCGAAAAATTGCAAGAATATTTATTACTTGACCCGAGGACCCCATGCAGGTTCCCGAATATCTGCACCACCATCATTAAATAATTGTTTTATTTTACCGTCAGTTGACACCGCTGCCAAACTGCCTTTTCCACGAATTTTACTCGCGTACAAAATCATGCGTCCATTAGGTGAAAAACTAGGCGATTCATCTTCGGTATTATTTCCTAACACCTGAGTAATTGCATTCTGTAAATCCATCACAGCCACCCTAAAACCCTCAGGAACTTGCTTGATAAAGCCAAGCAACTTGCCGTTAGAGGAGAGATGAGGACTTACATTATAGCCTCCCTCGAAGGTCACGCGTTTGGCTTCACCTCCGGCAACAGGCATGGCGTATATTTGTGGCGCTCCACCTCGATTTGAAGTGAAATAAAGTGTATTGCCATCAGGCGACCATGCTGGCTCGGTTTCAATCATAAGATTAGATGATAATTTTTTTAATCCAGAGCCATCCGCATTAATCAAATAAATTTGCGAATTCGCACTGTAGGTTAATACAATCGCTAATCTACTTCCGTCTGGTGACCAAGCAGGTGCGCTATTGTTACCCTTAAAGTTAGCAAGAATATGCCGTTGACCAGTCAAAAGAGATTGCACATAGATGACGGGTTTCTTTTTCTCAAAAGACACATAGGCCAGCTTGCTACCATCGGGAGACCAGCTAGGGGAAATAAGTGGTTCTATTGACGAGACTACCGTTTGCGCGCCAAAGCCATCCGCATCGGCAACTTGTAACAGATATTTATTAGCGGTTTTGGCAACATAAGCGATTTTGGTAGAAAAATCTCCAGGCTCTCCAATCAATTTCTCGTATATCAAATCAGCAATTTTGTGGGCAGTTGCGCGTTCTTGTCTTTGGCTAATATTGAATTCCATCCCCAATAACTGATTTTGCTTGAGTACATCAAACAGACGAAACGTGACGCGCAGACGATTCCCTGACAAAGGCTCAACCGTTCCTATGGTCAAAGTTTGCGCTTGAATCGCTGTCCAATCGGAAAAATTAATTTCTGCAGGACTATGCGGAATAACATTAATACCGCGTGTTTCTAGTGTTTTAAATAAGCCACTACGTTTTAAATCCGCCTCAACAATAGCGGAAATTGAAGATGGATTGCTTTGATGGTCTTGCGATTGAAACGGTGCAACGGCAATAGGAATTTGATTAGCAGCGCCACCGACAATCTCGATGGTTAAATCAGCCCATACTGCTTGACAAAAAAATGCCATACAGACTAAGCAAGCTAATATCAGGTATTTTTTCATCGCTGTTATGTAAGAAGTTTTATAAACGTTGATTGAGATTATTATTTTACCAAACAAATTATTCTTCATTCGGCCTGAATTTCAATTTTAGCTCCCTGAACTGAGTGAATAAATCTGCTTGTTTAGGAACAGGAAGAGGCTGTGATTCGAGAATAGCGCGCTCCACAGCATCATTGCATGCCCCATTAGCATTACTGACAATAAGTTTTGGCGTACCAATCAGGTAGCCCGTTGGCATCAAATTAATCATAAACTGCAACTCTGGTTTACCATTGCCACAGACTTGTGAGTTCACATGTTGCTTGATTTGTGCAGTAATCAAACTGATATATTTGGCTATTTCACTGGGGTCTACAGTTGAGCCTTGTACTGCCACATTACTTTTCACCTCGGCAGGTGCGGCGCTTTTTGGTTTTTCCGATTTATTTAGCTGAGTATCTTCTTTAAGCAAAGACTCCTGAAGCTTTTTTAACTCACTATCAGTTTTTGGCTCGACCTTCTCTGGTTCAGGTTTCTTCTCGGCTAGTTTCTTTTTGGGCACTACCTTAGGTTCGGGTTTTACTGGATTTTTTTTGACTTGAATATCTACCTTAGCTGGCGGATCCGGTTCTATCTTAGGCTCAGGTTTTATCTCTTGCTTGGGTTCAGGCTTAATTTCAGGTTCTGGCACAGGTGCTGCCACGGGAATAGAGGGTAAATGATCCCATAACTCTACCGTAGAAATTTGCATGGGTTGTACCGATTTCCAGTGGATAGAAAAAAACAATAGGATTAGCAGAACACTATGTACCAACAAGGTCATCAGACCAGCAAAGAGCGCCAAGGGTTTTTCGTGTTTTCGTATCATGCCAATTTTATTAGCTAGGATTAAGTAGAAGTCCCGCTTTTGCTCCGGACTTTTTGAGTAATTCAAGGACGGCGACCACCTTTTCATAACTCACTTTTTTATCTGCACTGATTACAAAAGATTTCTCCGGCTGTTTGCTGATCTCTTGCTTAATTTTTGCCAGCAATTGATCATTTGAATACTCTTTGTCCTCAAAAAGGACTTTGCCACTAGACTCAATGGTAATCACCGATGGAGCGGTTGGTAGCTTGAGAATATCGCTCCCAACTTTAGGCAATTCAACCACACCCGGATTTGTCATCGGGGCCGTCACCATAAAGATCACTAACAAAACTAGCGTTACATCAATGTAGGGCACCACATTGATTTGATTCATCACGCGTCTCTTGCGTAGTCTGCTCATGATTAACCTTTGCGTTGCAGAATATTTGTGAATTCCTCGATAAAACTCTCATAGCGGACTGCCAAGCGATCCACAGAAGAGGAAAATCGATTGTAAGCAATCACTGCTGGAATCGCAGCAAACAACCCTATTGCCGTAGCAATCAATGCTTCAGCAATACCCGGTGCAACCTGTGTCAGCGTTGCCTGCGCCATATTAGCCAAGCCTCTAAAGGCATTCATAATCCCCCATACTGTGCCAAACAAACCAATATAGGGGCTCACTGATCCCACAGAAGCCAAGTATGGTAAGTGTGAATCTAAATCATCCATCTCTCGGTTATATGCGGCTCGCATAGCACGACGAGCGCCTTCCATGACCGCACTCACTTCCATGCCACCTTGTTGTTTTAGGCGAAGAAACTCTTTAAATCCCGCTTCAAAAATTCTTGACATACCATGAGGCTGAGTACGACCTTGAGTGAGTCTTTCGTATAGCTTGTTTAAATCGCCACCCATCCAAAAATTATTCTCAAAATCTTCGGCTTCTTTCTCTGCTCTTTGCAAAGTCATCATCTTGATAAAGATGTACCACCATGAAATCACCGAAACCATTAACAATAGCGCCATAACAATTTGAACCGGCAGACTTGCGCCAGTAATGAGGGTGACTAGAGATAAATCCGAACCCATAGACAGGCTGGAACTTACAGGGGCTTGTACCATACTCACTCCATATTTTTAGTTTGATTGACTAAAGGGATACTTTCTAGTTGTGTTTGCATTGTCGGTGGAATGCGCGCAGGTTTAAATTTTTCTACCTCGACACAAACAATTTCCACTTCAGTATTTATCAGCATTTCATCATCACGAAATATTTGCTGAACAAACTTTAAGCTAGCTCCACTGCGATTACTCAGACAGGTAACCACACGCAACTCATCGTCAAAATGTGCCGGTCTATGAAAATGAAGCTGCATTTTCCGCACTACAAAAACAACAGAAAACTGTTCACGCATGTAGCTTTGCGCAAAGCCTAAACTTCTAAGCCACTCTGTGCGAGCACGCTCCATATAATTAAGGTATTGGCTGTGATAAACCACGCCACCAGCATCCGTGTCTTCATAGTACACACGCACAGGCCATGTAAAATGCTTGGCTATTCTGTCTCTGCCGTCCATAAATCTCCGCTTGATAATCCATGTGGCAAAGCTAAACCAAAGTGTTCATAGGCCAATCGTGTTGCCACCCGACCTCGTGGAGTACGCATCAAATAGCCTTGTTGTATCAAATATGGCTCAAGCACATCCTCTATGGTATCTCGCTCCTCACCAATTGCTGCGGCAAGATTATCTAAACCGACTGGACCACCGTTAAATTTTTCTAATACGGATTGCAGGAGTTTTCTATCCATGACATCAAAACCAGAGCCATCAATATCTAACATTTTGAGCGCTTGATCGGCGATATTTGCGCTCACAACACCATCTGATTTTACTTGGGCAAAATCCCGCACGCGACGTAATAATCGATTAGCAATTCGAGGAGTACCCCGTGAACGTTTGGCGATTTCAAAAGCACCATCTTGCTGGATATCAACCTCCAACAAGGCTGAAGAACGTGTCACAATTTTGGCTAACTCTTCATGCGTATAGAACTCCAAACGTGAAACGATACCGAAACGATCACGTAATGGGTTGGTCAACATACCAGCACGAGTGGTTGCGCCCACCAAGGTAAAAGGTGGCAAATCCAATCGCACAGAACGGGCAGCGGGGCCTTCGCCTATCATAATATCCAGCCTGTAATCTTCCATTGCTGGATAAAGTATTTCCTCAACGACTGGGGAAAGACGATGAATCTCGTCGATAAACAACACATCATTCGGCTCAAGATTAGTCAGCATGGCTGCCAAATCACCAGCGCGCTCGAGCACTGGACCAGAGGTTTGTTTTAAGTTAACCCCCATCTCCTTGGCGATAATATGCGCTAATGTAGTTTTACCTAAGCCAGGTGGCCCAAACAACAGGACATGATCGAGCGCTTCGGCACGAGAGCGTGCAGCATTAATAAAGATTTCTAATTGACCACGTGCTTTTTCTTGACCAACGTACTCATCAAGTACCTTGGGTCTTAACGCACGTTCGAGGCTGTCCTCTTGTGGCGTGCTAGCTTCTGGAGCAATTAAACGATCTTTTTCAATCATGATTTAGCTAACAATTTCAGTGCTTGGCGTATACCTTCGGAAACATCTAAATCATCGCCTAATTGTTTGACTACCAGCAAGGATTCTTTTTCGCTATATCCTAACGCAACTAATGCATTAAGCACATCGTTCCCTATCGCCTTCACCCCTGAAGCAAGGGTGACTGCCTCAGGCAGAAATTTATCTTTTAGCTCTAATAACAAACGTTCAGCGGTTTTTTTCCCTATGCCAGGGATACGTGTCAACAATCCCACTTCTTGCAGCGCAATCGCATTAGAAAGATCTTCTACTGACAAGCCACTCAATATTGAAAGTGCTGACTTTGCACCGATACCGTTCACTTTAAGGAGTTGTCTAAAAGCTGTGCGCTCACGCTCGCTAGCAAAACCATACAATAGTTGGGCGTCCTCGCGCACGACAAAGTGGGTCATCAATGAAATTGTCTCGCCCAAATCAGGTAATTGATAGAAGGTACTCATCGGCACTTCACACTCATAACCGACGCCTTGACAGTCAACCAATACTAACGGTGGGGTTTTTTGCAATAACTTTCCATGCAGTCTAGCAATCATATTAATCTTCCACCTTTTACTCGAAACCCTGCTGTGGCCAGCTGACCCAAGCCTTGCTCACTATGCGCATGGCAAATAGCACAGGCTAATGCATCAGCTGAGTCAGGCCGTGGCAAGCCAGGGAGAGCTAATAAGCGCTTTACCATTTCCTGTACTTGTTGTTTTTGCGCGTGACCATTACCTACTACGGACTGCTTAACCTGCAAAGCTGTATATTCTGCTACTTTCAAATCACGGATCACTGCAGCACTGATTGCTGCTCCTCGTGCTTGTCCCAACAATAATGTTGATTGCGGATTGATATTTACAAACACTTTTTCTATCGCCACTTCTTTGGGTTGATAGCTATCAATGACCTCAAACAAACTATCGACAATCACTTTAATACGCGCTGGCAATAACTCACGTTCGTCGGTTT
Source organism: uncultured Methylophilaceae bacterium (assembly GCA_964470195.1). GTDB lineage: Bacteria > Pseudomonadota > Gammaproteobacteria > Burkholderiales > Methylophilaceae > RFPI01. The sequence continues at coordinate 40,527 of CAYYBG010000002.1, forward strand.
TCACTCGCTCAGTGTTGATGGTGCCACTAGCAATGTAGAAAAGTTGTTCACCGCGTTTTTCAATCACACCAAAACCAGTCAATCTTAACCCGGGATCTATGCCGAGAATCTTGATGCTTGGTGGTGGCGCAACAGTAGCCAAATCAATCCTCTATCACGGCAGAGGTGTATACCTCTTGCACATCATCCAAGTCATCTAAAGCATCAAGTAATTTTTGCATTTTAATACCGTCTTCCCCTGTCAAAAGCGTATCATTGGCTGCTTTCATAGTAACCTCAGCTAACACGGGAGTCAGTCCAGCGCTCAGCAATGCTTGCTTGATTGCATCAAAGTCTTGCGGACCGGTAATCACTTCAATACTACCATCATCGTTGTTAATAACATCTTCTGCACCGGCATCAAGTGCAGCCTCCATCACTTTATCTTCACTTGTACCCGGGGCAAAAACTAGGCTACCACAGTGAGTAAACATAAATGCGACAGAGCCATCAGTGCCTAAATTGCCACCATATTTGGTAAAGGCATGACGAACATCAGCGACAGCACGATTACGATTGTCCGTCAGACAATCTACCATTACTGCAGCACCACCTATTCCATATCCTTCATAGCGAATTTCTTCATAATTCACACCTTCAAGCGTACCTGAGCCACGTTTAATCGCGTTTTCTATGTTGTCCTTGGGCATAGACTCAGATTTGGCTTTATCCACCGCCATGCGCAGACGTGGGTTTGAACTGATGTCAGCGCCACCCATACGTGCAGCAACAGTGATTTCTTTAATCAAGCGCGTAAAGATTTTGCCTCTTTTGGCGTCCTGTCTTCCTTTGCGGTGCTGAATATTAGCCCATTTAGAATGCCCTGCCATTGATATTTACCTCAATATATCTAATCGAAATGAAGACTATTTTAACATAGGCATAACCGCTACTTGTGATGGGTTTAATCTTGCCCCATGGCCGGATCAATCTCTTGATGCTGGCGTATAGCATGGTAAGAAATCATGATGAGTGCGATTGCTATTAGCACCATCCCCCACCCCTCAACCAAACTGGGGACCTCGCCTAATTGTATCCAAGCAGCCAATACCCCGATTAAAGGTGCCAACATAGAGGTCATACTTGCCACCCCCGCTGCTAGACGCCTAAGCGCATACAGCCATAATAGCCATGCCAAGGCATTACAAAAAACTGCATTGAAAATAACAGCAGAGATGAGTGAACCTGTCCAATGAATAGGCGGTGCATCTACCCAAAATGCCACCATTACTAAAGGTATCGCGCCAAATAACATTTGCCACGCTGTCATCGTGATTAGATCCATATTCGGATGACGATGATGCATTTTTTTGGCTAATATCACAGCGATTGCCCAAGAGATGCCGCCCATCACAGCCAACATCATACTGAATCGATCTTTTCCTAGGTGAGATGGGTCAAAAATCAATAACAAACCCACTATCATCAATAAACCAGCCAGCCACTGTATGCCTTGTATTCGCTCTTTCAGCAGTGGCCATGCCAAAATCATCACCCAAAACGGCATGGTATAGGTAAGTACCGCTGTCTTACCCGCACCGCCCTCAACTAAGGCCCAAATAATCATGCCTGTAAAACCACAAGTTTGTAGTATGCCCAGCACAATCAATGAGGGAATTTGCTCAATCTTCATGGGTTTACGCATCAAGATAAGTAAAAGTATTAAGCAAAGTGCGCCAAAAAAAGTTCTCATTGCGCCAAACTGAAATGCACCAGCATCCACCAGCGCAAATTTCATGACAACCCAGTTGTATCCCCAAAGGATTGATAAAAGCACCAAAGCCATCAAGGCTTTTATAATTTCAGCTCGATTTTTTAACATCTAATGAACACCTTAATCAAATGCTGAAATACCAGCTTGAACAGCATCCAACAAATCATGTAATTGTTGATAACGTTGCTCTCCTATGGCCTGCATACACTCATTTACTCGACGATAATAATCAGGCATCAAATCATCCAGCTTTTTCTGCCCTATTTGGGTTAATGTTACGCTAAAGCTTCTTCTATCATTTTCATCAAATTCACGAATAACCAAATCATCACGCTCCAAACCGTCAATTAAGCGCGTCATCGTGGCACGGCTTACTCCAGCTTTTTCAGCTAAAGCTGAAGGCGTTAATGTGAAATTTTCTTCTCGCATTAGCAAAATCATTACCCACCAACGTCCCTGAAGCAGACCATGGCGAAACAAATATTGATCTAATGCTGTGGATAAATCTGAAGTGACACGTAATAGACGCAAAAAAATAATAATGCTGTCTACATCCGCTTGAGGGTATCTTTGTTCAAATTTTTTCAAAATTTCTGGACTGGGCAAATCACGTAACTGCAACATAATATTATTAATTCTCATATAGTTAGCCAGCTAATTATTATGCGGTATTATCCAAAATTGCGCAATCGCGCTAATATAGAAATGTTTGAAATGCACAGTAATGAAGCGATGGAGGAACCAACCATGAAAACAGTTCGCCAACTTTTGGCCCAAAAAGGCAATGCCACTCTTTCCATAGAAATTTCTGCCAGTGTTTATGATGCACTATTGATGATGGCAGAACATGATGTGGGGGCTTTACTCGTGATGGATAAAGAGAAATTAGCTGGGATTTTTTCAGAACGTGACTACGCTCGCAGCGTCTTTCTTAAAGGGCTAAACTCAAAACAAACCAGTATTACTGACGTTATGTCAGCCAAAGTTATTACTGTCAGCCCTGATCAGACTGTTGAAGACTGTATGAGTTTGATGACAGACAAACGCATACGTCATTTACCTGTGGTGGAAAATAACAAGCCGATTGGCGTATTATCGATAGGCGATTTAGTGAAAGAGACCATTGCTTATCAACGATTCTTGATTGAACAACTGGAAAATTATATTCAGAGTTAAGCAATATAAAATTAAAAAGCCGCTTTATAGCGGCTTTTTTGCTCTATATTAAAGATAGCGTGCCAACATGACATTATTCACTGGCACTTTCGGCATAGGTACTCGCACTGTAATACCGCTACCTGGTGCTTCTGTTAATGGCTCACCTTTTTTACTAAACATCGCTTCAACGACAATATCTTGATTACCTCGAGGGTGGACGATTTCTAATTTATCCCCAACGCAGAAGCGATTTCGCACCGATACCTCTGCCCAACCTTGTTGATCGTCATAGCTGACAATATCACCGACATATAAACTACGGTTGGATTTAGAAAATCCCTGTACATAATTCTGATGATCTTCGCTATGGTGACGCTCATAAAAACCATCGGTATAGCCACGATTAGCAAGACTCTCTAGCTCGCCTAACAAGCGCATATCAAAGGGACGTCCTGCTACAGCATCATCTATTGCTTGACGATAAGATTGACATGTTCTGGCAACATAGTAGCGCGACTTGGTTCTACCCTCGATTTTGAGTGAGTCCACCCCTATTTTTGCTAAACGTTCAACGTGCTCAATCGCACGCAAGTCTTTACTGTTCATGATATAAGTACCATGCTCATCTTCGAGTATCGGCATTAACTCACCCGGACGACCTTTTTCCTCTATCAGATATACTTTATCTGCAGAAGGATGGCGCTGAATACTGCCACAACTTGATAGATTCGATTTTTCCATTTCTGCACGGAAATCAAATTCTTGTAAACGAATCACGCCTGCAGCATCTTCTTCAGCGTCATGGACTTTATAGTCCCAGCGACAGCTATTCGTACACGTCCCTTGATTGGGATCACGATGATTGAAGTAGCCAGATAGTAAACAACGTCCAGAGTAGGCAATACATAAGGCACCATGGACAAAAACTTCTAATTCCATGTCGGGGCACATTTGACGAATTTCTTCAATTTCGTCGATAGATAATTCTCGCGACAAAATCACTCGGGTCAAACCAAGTGACTGCCAAAACTTCACGCCAGCATAATTCACAGTATTCGCTTGAACAGAGAGATGGATATCTATTTCTGGCCATTTCTCACGTACCATCATAATAAGACCAGGATCAGCCATGATTAATGCATCTGGCTTCATGGCAATGACCGGTTCCATATCCGCTAAATAGGTTTTAATTTTGGCGTTATGAGGAAGAATATTACTAGCAACAAAGAATTTTTTTCCCCGTGCATGCGCCTCTTGTATACCTAGCTCAATATTGGCCATCGAGAAATCATTATTTCTCGCCCGCAAACTGTAACGAGGCTGACCTGCATAAACTGCATCTGCGCCAAAATCAAATGCCGTTCGCATTCGATCTAAGTCACCTGCTGGAGCAAGTAATTCTGGGATTTTCATGGTTTCACACTCTCTCTAAAGTTTTAATGGTGTTATTCACCAATAATTTTAACTAATACTCGTTTTTTTCGGCGACCATCAAATTCGCCATAGAAGATTTGTTCCCAAGGACCAAAGTCTAAACGCCCCTCAGTGACTGCCACCACCACTTCTCTTCCCATCACTTGACGCTTGATATGAGCGTCAGCATTATCTTCGCCAGTATCATTATGTCGATAATCGGCAACTGGCTCATGTGGCGCAAGTCTTTCCAACCATAATTTATAATCATGATGTAGACCACGCTCATCATCATTAATAAATACACTGGCCGTGATATGCATGGCATTCACTAACACTAAGCCTTCCTTAATCCCGCTTTCACGCAGGCATTGGTTTATATCCCCCGTGATATTGACAAAGTCCATACGGGCTGGGACGTTGAACCATAACTCTTTTCTATAACTTTTCATGACCATTCCTTTTTATCGATTTGTCACCAAGTTGCAACCTGGTGAATATACTATTTGCAATGTTTGGGAATTTTTTTAACTAAAAGTTCTCAAATGCAGAACCAAAACAAAATTTTGGTTTTTTTATTGGTTTTATCTCCCAAAAGGACAAAAGTTTATGCAAACAAATTCATCTCATGTATCGACCGAGCAAGTCAGCGAAGTCAGTACCAATCAAAACAACAGTGAAATTACTGTACAAGCACAAAACCCATCAAACACTGTACAAGACCGTCGTCAGTTAGTGCAAAACATCCATGCATTAGGTGATTGTGTTTGATTATTTTAGCGGGACAATTTGACAGTTGCTATAAGCCGTATCTGCTGGCATAGTCAGTTGAGTGTTGTCTTTCAACAAAGATAACTTAATACCTTCTGTCGCATATTCGCTTTGACCAGTTTTTCCAAGAGCGATTTCGCGCTCTTTGGTCATTAGCCAGACTTTGTCGCCTTTGTCCAAATATCTGATAAAAAACTTTTTACCTTTTTCACATCGATATTCAATTGAGTTGGCAGGATGATAAGTGCGTACTTGTTCACTATTTGATCCATCATCAAATGGCCACAGATCGACATTTTTTACTTTGCTAAGTGCGTTATCCATGGTGCTACAACTACTCAATAGCAAGGTTAGACAGACAGACAAAATAGATTGGAGATTGCAAAAAAAATGTTTATTCATATTAGCGCCTAATCAATCGATGCATTGTTCCCGAATTTAATCATGATTCAACAGGTCGCATTATCGCAAAAATAGTATGATTTGGGGGTAAAGCGCATTAGCCTTGCCATTCTCGTCCATAACCAAAAAAACCTATCAAACCGCGCAGTAAGCCATAAACCAGCCAAGAGAGTAAGCGTCTTGACAGATTCCCTCTAATCCAAGAGGGAGAATTGACTTGATGAGCACCATCACGGATAGACTGCAGCAAACTCTGCCTAAGCTCCTCAGCAAAGATTGCATCGTGCACCACTACATTGGCCTCTCTGGCCAGCATCAGGCTAAATGGGTCAATATTTGATGATCCAACCGTAGCCCATTGACCGTCTATGACTGCTACTTTGCTATGCATAAAACTGCGTTTATATTCAAAAATCTGAATGCCATGACGCAAAAATGCTGCATAAAAAGCATGCGTGGCGACGCGTATCCAATACTCAATTCGCCCTTGCAATAACAGCGTTACTTTAACTCCACGACTGCTGGCATCAACCAGTGCATTACGCATACGCCAGCCCGGAAAAAAATAGGCATTTGCAATAATAATTTCCTGCTTGGCAGCGTTGATCGCTTTTAGATAAGCCTGTTCAATATCACGTCTGTGTAATACATTGTCTCGTAATACTAACGCTGACTTAATTTTTCTCAATCCATCAGCCAACTTGATGCTTGGTCGAATGAAGTGTTGAGGAATCTGGCCTGACTGAAACCAAGACAATCGTCGCCATAATCGATGCACACTTTGAGTGAGTGGAATCAACATAGAGCCTTGGACCTGAACTGCGTAATCCACCCTTGGCGTTGCATTATCGGGTACATTGAAATCGTCGATAATATTAATACCACCTACAAATCCAACCGTGCCATCTATCACAACCACCTTACGATGTTGTCGGCGCAAGCGATTTTTGCTGAAATAATTAAATCGTCTGACTGGACGGTAAAACATCACTTGAATGTTGGATTGACGTAAATCATGCACAAACTCATCAGGCAATCGTTGACTGCCCAATCCATCTAATAACAAATAGACCGCTACTCCACGGCTTGCAACTTGTTTTAGTGCATGGGCAATACGTCTGCCAGTTTCGTCATCCTCAAAAATATAAGTTTGCAAATATATCTCATGTTGGGCGCCTAATATTGCTTGCTCTAAAGCAGGAAAGTACTGCAAACCGTTTTTCAGAAGTCTGACATGATTATTTTTTTGGAATCTCAACATCTACTATCAATCTAGGCTTAATGCAATATCGACAATAGCGGAGAATTTTATGAAACAGCCAGCATGCGATCCAAAGTAAGCTTTGCTAATTCAGCTTCATTGGCAGGTACTTTGATTTGATTAACCACATGCCCATCAGCCAAGTTTTCCAGAGTCCAAGCAAGATGCTGAGGGTCGATACGCGCCATAGTGGAACATTCACAAACCACATGTGACATAAATTGCACTAATTTGTCATGCACTTGCATTTGCGCTGCTAAACGATTGACCAAATTGAGCTCAGTTCCCACTAGCCATTGTGTTCCAGCCTCGGCCTCTTGTACTGTTTTCAAGATATATTCAGTGGATCCAACATAATCTGAGTGCAAACAAACTTCAAACGGACATTCTGGATGGGAAATTACTTTACCTTGCGGATACTGCTCGCGAAAGCGCGTAATATTTTGCTCACGGAACATTTGATGTACCGCACAATGCCCCTTCCACAATAATATTTTGGCTTGTTTGATTTGTGCTTCGCTCAAACCACCCATAGGCAAATCTGGATCCCAGACTGGCATTTGTTCAAGTGGAATGCCCATCTTATATCCACTCCAGCGACCAAGGTTTTGATCAGGAAAAAATAAAACTTTCTCACGTTGTTGAAACGCCCACTCGAGTATGTTTGGTGCATTGGTTGATGTACAAACAATCCCACCATGTTCACCACAAAATGCCTTTAAATCTGCTGCAGAGTTAATATAAGTGACAGGGGTGATGCTGGCATCGAAATCTAGCACTTTACTGAGTTCGCGACGACTACGCTCCACTTTGGCTAGGTTTGCCATATCTGCCATAGAGCAACCCGCAGAAAGATCAGGAAGAATGGCAATTTGTTCAGGACGAGACAAAATATCCGCCACTTCAGCCATAAAGTGCACACCTAAAAATACAATAAACTCGGCATCGGTTTGCCCCGCATAACGCGAGAGTTTTAGCGAATCGCCGGTGTAATCAGCGTGGCGGTATACGCTTTCATGTTGATAGTGATGACCTAAAATCACTACTCTTTTACCCAGTTTTTGTTTTGCCGCAAGAATACGTGCTTGAAGGTCCTCTTGCTTAGATTGCAGATATGGTTCGAATTTTATAGCAGCTTGTTGCATATTGATGAAACACCTATAGACTTAATTGATGCATTTCTCCCAGCTTACGCAGGGCCTCTACATTGGTCCATGAGAATACTCGCTTTGCCGCTTCACGCCAATCTACCCAGGCATAAGCAATATGTTCACTTGGCGCAAGTTTGACCGCAACTGGGCCAGGTAATTCCAAAGCAAATACATGCTCAACGTTATGAGTGACGCCTGGTGCATAACGATGGCGCCAGTGCGGATAAATTTCGTAAGTTTGACTAAAATGCCAGTCTTGCAGCTGATAATGTTGCGCGTCTATTCCAGTTTCTTCCATTAATTCACGCGCGGCGGTGGCAAGCAAATCTGCATCTTCACTCTCGATACTACCTGTCACCGATTGCCAAAATCCTGGCTTATCCGCTCTCTCAATCAATAACACTTCAAGTTGCTGAGTGTAAACCAGCACCAAGACTGAAATCGGTGTTTTATAAGAGATATTCAGAAACTATGTTCCCGAGACATTTTGTTGACGCACACGGATATGTAATTCGCGTAATTGCTTTTCATCCACTTCATTCGGTGCGTTAGTAAGTAGGCATTGGGCGCGCTGTGTTTTAGGGAAGGCAATCACATCACGAATAGACTCTGCACCCGCCATCAAAGTCACCAAGCGATCCAATCCAAACGCCAAACCACCGTGAGGTGGCGCACCATATTGTAAAGCTTCGAGCAAGAAACCAAATTTTTCCTGAGCCTCTTCTGGGCTAATTTTCAATGCATCAAATACTTTTGATTGTACCTGCTGATCATGAATACGAACTGAGCCACCACCTACTTCCCAGCCGTTGAGAACCATATCGTAGGCTTTCGACAAACAAGCACTTGGATTGCTTACCAACAGGTCTTCGTGACCATCTTTTGGCGAGGTAAATGGATGATGCAAAGCTACCCAACGATCAGCCTCCTCATCATGTTCAAACATAGGGAAGTCTACTACCCATAATGGCGCCCAAGCACGTCCATCAACATGGGCTTTTTCATGGCCAACTTTAACGCGTAAAGCACCTAGGGCTTCATTTACCACTTTAGCCTTGTCCGCGCCAAAGAATACCAAGTCGCCGTTTTGAGCACCGGTACGCTCTATGATTGCTTTCAAAGCTAACTCATGAATATTTTTCACAATAGGGCTTTGCAAGCCCTCTTCACTCAACTTCGTCTTGTCATTGATTTTGATATAAGCCAAGCCTTTAGCACCATAGATTTTGACAAACTCTGTGTAAGCATCAATTTCTGAGCGACTAATCTCTGCACCATTCGGGACGCGTAATGCGGCCACTCGTCCACCTTGCATATTGGCAGCTCCCGAGAATACCTTAAAATCAACATCCTTCATCACATCGGTAAGCTCAGTGATTTCAAGTGTGACACGCATGTCTGGCTTATCAGAACCATACTTGTTCATTGCCTCAGCATAGCTAATTCTTGGAAACTCAGACGGCAAATCAATATCTTGAACTTGCTTGAACATCTGACGAATCATCTGTTCGACAATCTGCATAATTTCTTCTTCGTTTAGGAACGAAGTTTCAATATCCACTTGGGTAAATTCAGGTTGACGATCGGCACGTAAATCCTCATCACGGAAACATTTAGTAATTTGGAAATAACGGTCGAAACCTGACACCATCAGTAACTGTTTGAATAACTGTGGCGATTGCGGCAAAGCAAAGAACATCCCATGATGAACGCGACTGGGAACCAAATAATCACGCGCACCTTCTGGAGTGCTACGCGTTAACATAGGGGTTTCTACTTCGATAAAGCCATGTTGGTCTAGGTAATCACGTAATGTTTTGGCCACACGATAACGCAACATCAAATTCTTTTGCATGGCAGGACGACGTAAATCTATATAGCGATGTTGCAAACGCACGGCTTCGCTTAGATTGTCATCATCTAACATAAAAGGTGGTGTCAAGGATGGATTCAATACCTCAATTTCTGTCGCCAACATTTCTACTTCGCCAGTAGGAATGTTGCTATTCACTGTGCCCTCTGGACGCGCACGTACTTTGCACACGACGCGCAAGACAAATTCATTACGCACCGTTTCAGCGATACTGAATGCTTGAGGCGTATCGGGGTCAATCACAATCTGCGCCATGCCCTCACGGTCTCGCAAATCAATAAAGATTACGCCTCCGTGGTCACGGCGGCGATGTGCCCATCCGCAAAGAGTCACTGTTTGTCCAATGTGGTCGCGGTTCAAGTGACCGCAATAATGTGTTCGCATCATATTTGAGTTATCGTTTTAAAAAAGGTTAAAAAATTAGGCGTCCGCCGTATCATCCATAGGTAGTGCAGGTTCAGGCACCAAAGGGTGTTTAGGAGCAACAACTCCCATAGAAATAATGTATTTCAATGCTTCATCGACAGACATATCAAGCTCAATCACCTCATTCTTGTGCATCATCAAGAAAAAACCAGAGGTTGGATTAGGGGTTGTAGGCACATAAACACTGATGTAATCGCCTTTCAGATGATTAGCGACGTCACCTCCTGGACGACCTGTCATAAATGCAATCGTCCAACTGCCTTGACGGGGATATTGAATCAATAGAGCTTTTCTAAATGCATTTCCAGAATCAGAAAACAAAGTATCAGAAACTTGCTTGACACTCGAATAAATAGACTTGACCACTGGGAGCCGCTCTAAAAATGCTTCCCACAGTAAAAGGAGACGACGACCGAAAAAGTTACTTGCAATCACACCAGTGATAAATACAATCGCCAGCGTAAGCAAGGCGCCTATGCCAGGAATGGTAATTTCCTCGCGCCAAGCAGGTGGAAGAAGCAATAAGCTCTTATCCATAATACCTATCAGCGCACTAATCACCCATACGGTGATTAACAGTGGGACAAGCACCAACAAGCCAGTAATAAAATTTTTCTTCATCGTTTACTCAAAGTTAGTGGCAGGCACAGCCTGAACCACAGGCAGGCGCCTCAGCCTGATTTGGTTGTTGTTTTGATTGCTTACTACCCTTAAAATCGGTTGCATACCAGCCTGTGCCATTTAACTGAAAGCTGGGTGCAGAAAGTTGTTTAGTAAAAGTATTCTGCTGGCATTGTGGGCAATCAGTGATACTTGGCTCACTCACCTTTCGCATCACCTCTTGTTTAAAACCACAATGGCTACATTGATAGTCATAAATCGGCATGATGTACCCCAAAAAAGCAAAAGCCGGATTATACCCGCAACACCCGCTTTGAAAAAGTAAAGACACACTGCAAATATTGCCTAAGCCGTTTGAATTCAAACAAGTTTTGACCATCATGGGCTAAATTGATTGCGATGCAGTAGATGGCTTGTCATGCCACGGAGCCACTTTAATCAGTAACAACATTCCCGGAATAGCCAGTAAAAAACACAGGATAAAGAACATCCGCCAACCTAAAATATCCACCATGTAGCCTGTTGCGGCATTTGCAATCGTTCTGGGCACTGCCGCTAAACTGGTGAACAAAGCAAACTGAGTTGCGGTATAAAGCGGGTTGGTTTCACGTGCAATATAAGCGACAAAAGCTGCAGTGCCGAGGCCTACTCCCAATGCCTCAATAGCAATCACGGCTCCCAAGTAAGCCAAGCTGTGTCCAGCATCTACTAACCAAGCAAAGCCCAAAATAGCAACCATCTGAAGTATGCCAAAAATCCATAAGGCACGATTAATGCCAATTTTCAGCATCCATACTCCTCCCAACATTCCACCTATCACACTAGGCCAAAGACCAGCATTTTTAGCAATCAAGCCGATTTCTGTTTTGCTATACCCCATATCCAAATAGAAAGGGGTTGCCAATGCCGTCGCCATGCTATCGCCTAATTTATATAAGAAAATAAACAACAATACCAACAGCGCAGCATGTATTCCTCGACGCTGCATAAACTCAACAAATGGAGCAACCACTGCCTCGCGCAAAGTTTTAGGTCTATCCTGTACTATGTTGGGTTCAGTCACCATGAATGTCATGAGCATACCTGGCAGCATAAATAATGCCGTGATAAAAAATACATAAGACCAATCCAAATGATCAGCCAGAATAAGCGATAGCGAGCCAGGAATGAGACCCGCAAGTTTATAAGCGTTGACATGCACCGCATTGCCCAAGCCCAACTCATCCTCTAACAGTAATTCACGCCTGAAGGCATCTAATACAATATCTTGGCTGGCGCTAAAAAAGGCCACCAAACTGCAAAAATAAGCGATAGTCCAAATATCTAACTGGGGGTGAAATCGACCAAACATCGGTAAGGTAATCAACAATCCTAGTTGGGTGAGTAATAGCCATCCACGCCTTCGACCCAGCGGCAAAGTGTAACGGTCGAATATCGGCGCCCAAATAAATTTCCATGTAAAAGGCAATTGGATTAGCGCAAAAAGGCCTATCGCCTTAAGGTCGACACCCTCGCTGCGCAACCAAGCAGGCAACAAACTAATTAAGATATAAAGAGGCAGGCCAGAGCTAAAGCCGGTAAAAAAACAGATAAGCATTTTACGGCTAAATAATTGCGCGCTCAGTGATCGTTTATTTTTCATAACGATAAAGAGTAACCGAAAATCCTCGCTTCATGCCAAAATATCGCTTCTTTGTTATAGAAAAATCTCATGATTGAATTATCGCTTTGGAGTGCTTTTTTAGTCGCCATGTTTGGCGGAGGGCATTGCATAGGAATGTGTGGCGGTCTGATGATGGCGGTAGGGATGCAAATTCCACAACCTAAATGGCTATATCTACTGACTTACAACTTGGGCCGTATCACTAGCTACATTATCGCGGGTGCGCTAGTGGGTTGGCTCGGTCAAGCCAGCTCAGTATTGGTAGTGATTTTACCCATCCAACAAATTTTATTTTTAATCAGCAGCATCATGTTAATCATGCTCGGCCTTTATATTGCCAATTTATGGCATGGTCTGTTGTTGATAGAAAAATTTGGTGGTCGCTTGTGGCGAAGTTTAGAACCGTTAGCTAAAAAGATATTACCCATACAAAATCTGTCTCAAGCTTTTCTTGCAGGGATGCTATGGGGTTGGCTACCGTGCGGATTGGTATACAGCGTATTGATTGCTGCTTTGGCGAGTGGGAGCGCACATCATGGTGCCGCCATGATGTTGATGTTTGGGCTAGGGACTTTGCCTATGCTAATTAGCTTAGGCCTAGCGAGTGCAAAACTGAAGCCTTTATTACAAAATGAGCGAGTAAAACTGGTGTGTGGCAGTATGGTCACCATGTTTGGCGTAATGGGCTTGTATAGACTTTTTAGTTAGTTTTCCCAACACAAACGGTACATCGCTAAGCTACCTCTGAGATTGGGTAAAAGATGTATTTCACGCTTAGCATTCATTACTAATCTTTGCATGATTCGAATGCCATGGTGAGCACAAAATTCATCAAAGTCTTTGATGGTACATAGATGCACGTTGGGCGTGTCATACCAATGGTAAGGTAATGATTTCGATACTGGCATTTGCCCAGCAATCAGTTGAATTCGATGGCGCCAATAGCCGAAGTTAGGAAACGTCACGATCACTTCACGACCTACCCGCAACATTTCAAGCACAATCGCCTCGGTATGCAATACCGCCTGTAAAGTCTGTGACAAAATCACCACATCAAAAGACTGTGCCTCAAAACCCGACAGGCCATCCTCTAGATTGTTTTGTATAACATCCACGCCATTTTCGAGTGCTCTAAGCCAACTACTATCATCTTTTTCGACGCCATAGCCACGAATCTGATGGCTAAGCTTGAGTTGGGTGAGTAAAGTGCCATCACCACAACCCAAGTCCAATACTTTGGCGCCAGGCTGAATCCAATTGGCTATCAGATCAAAATCAGCACGACTTTGTGATTGCAAGGTAAGCATTTGTTGAGAATTCATCATTTGGTCACCTATCAAACCTGCACTTTATTCAGATAGCTACGCACAATATTGTGGTAATGCGGATCTGGCATCAGAAAAGCATCATGTCCATGTGCTGCAGTCACCTCCGCATAACTCACTGATAGTTCATTATCCAGCAAAGCTTTGACAATCTCCTTAGATCTTGCCGGGGAAAAACGCCAATCACTAGTAAACGAAACAACCAAAAAGTCTGCCGTCACATTTGCAAGCGCTGCAGATAAATCTCCACCTGCTTGACTAGCAGGGTCAAAATAATCCAACGCACGCGTCATGCGCAAATAGGTGTTTGCATCAAATTCTCCGGCAAATTTATCGCCTTGATAACGTAAATAGGACTCCATTTCAAACTCAACGTCAAAACTATATTGATATTCTGGAGTGCGAAGTTTTCGGCCAAATTTCGTCCCCATGGCATCATCACTTAAATAGGTAATATGTCCCAACATACGTGCAATACGCAAACCTCGGCGAGGCAATACACCATGATGGTAATATTCGCCTTGGTGAAATTCCGGATCAGTAATAATTGCTTGGCGCGCTACTTCATTAAAGGCAATATTTTGTGCGGTCAGATTAGGCGCAGAGGCTATCACTAAAGCATTTCTTACTCGCTGTGGATGGGCAATCGTCCATTGCAATGCTTGCATCCCTCCCAAACTCCCTCCAACCACAGCAGCCAGTGAGGGAATCCCCAGATAGTCCAGTAAGTAGGCTTGCGAATTAACCCAATCCTCTACCGTCACAATAGGGAAACTAGCACCCCAAGGACGATCTGTATTAGGATTGGTAGAAAGTGGACCACTACTGCCGTGACAGCCACCAAGATTGTTCAAGCCAATCACAAAGAATTTATTGGTATCCAGCGGCTTACCAGGACCTATCATATTGTCCCACCAGCCAGGATGTTTATCTTCAGCGCTGTATTTTCCTGCCACATGATGGTTTCCAGAAAGCGCGTGACAAATCAAAACCGCATTAGACTTATCGGCATTCAATTTGCCATAGGTTTCATAAATCAAATGAAATTGAGGGAGAATCTCACCGCTGGACAAAGTAAGCGGCCGAGTAAAATGCGCTGTTTGAGAGGCAACAATGCCTACCGAAGCGATATCATATTTTGCTAGGTTTTCTTGCATGCCGGCATTATACATGCTAAAAGCTGGTTCCGACCCCAATCTAGCAGTGCGCTTAAGCCAACAACCAATGATCAATGCATGATGGACACTCAAAAAATAAGTATTAAGCAATCATTACAACAAGCAACAAAAATGATTGCCCAGCAATTGCGTTTGCCACACACAGAGGCCAGCATCGAAGCACGTGTACTGATATTACATGTTTTGCAAAAATCGCATGCATGGCTGATTTGTCACGACCATCAAATTCTCAGCACAATACAAGCCAATCATTTGCACAATTTATTAGCTCGTAGGCTCGAGGGGGAGCCTATTGCTTATATTGTCGGATATCGCGAGTTTTTTGGAATGCTTTTGAAAGTGAGTCCAGCGACTTTAATCCCTCGTCCAGACACTGAAATATTGGTAGAGACAGCGCTTGCTTTAATACCGGCTAACCAGACATATCAAGTGGTTGATTTAGGCACTGGCTCAGGTGCGATTGGGCTGGCGATAGCGCAACAACGGCCAAATTGCCAAGTATGGGCGACTGATTTTTCCCAACAGGCATTACAGATAGCCGAACAAAATGCCCAATCTCTACAACAATCTAATATTCATTTTAAGCAAGGGAGTTGGCTAGAGCCACTGCAGTCAATGCGTTTTCACTTGATTGTCAGCAACCCGCCCTATATCGCGCAACACGATGCTCATTTGGGACAGGGAGATTTGCGCTTCGAACCGCTATCCGCCCTTGCATCTGGCAATGACGGGTTGCAGGATATTCGAGTAATTATTCAACAGAGCAAGCAATACTTATTTGACAATGGCTTTTTATTGCTAGAGCACGGATTTGACCAAGCACAAGCAATTGCAGAATTTGCATACCAAAATCATGCAAAAAATGTGCTTCATATCAAAGATTTGGCTGGTTTAGATCGAGTTAGCCAAATTCAATTTTAAAACAATTTAAAAACTATTTTCGACACCTAAACGTCAGCTCGCGTGAGGTACCTGTGCTGTTCTCATCTTTAGCAATCACTTCATAGCCCTTAGGGCAACTATTCATGGCCTTGCTATTACAACTTCCCCAAGTCTCAACTGCACCTCCGCAACCAACAAAATAATCGCCATTGGAACGAGTTTTGACAGGTTGCTGTTGTCCATTCAACAGTTGTTGGCAAGCAGCGAGGAAAAAAAGACTAAGCAATAAGGTAGATAAAGTTTTCATAGTGTGTCCATAGATAAAAAAACGGCATCCGAAGATGCCGTTTAATTATATCAAACTAAGCGTTGAATCTTAGAAGAACAAGATAGCGCCAAGAGAGATGTTTTTTGACTTAGCATCAGCTTCGTTAATATAGTTTTGAGCTTCAGACTTAACATCGTTGTACTCAGCAACCAAGTTCAAAGACTTAGTCAATGGGTGGTATGCACCAACAGTCCAACGACGATTTGTTTCAACTAGGTTAGTACTAGCCGCAGTATCTGCACTTGTATTGTCTAAGCGAGATACACCATAGGACACACCCAACTTAGTGCCTGTTGGAATAACATAGGTACCCTGAATGTAACCACCATTTGAATCACGTGTTCTGCCAGCAGCATCTGCACCTAAGTTACCAAACAATGTAGTACCAGCACCCTTACCAGTGTAGTAGTAAGCTGTCAAACCAGCATTGCCAAAATTGACATTGGTACCAATATCATAGGCACGTGCTGTGTAGCTTACGCTAGGAACAGCAGGATTTGCTACTGGATCTTCCCCTGCGGCTACTGCTGCGGTAGTAACATCATAGGATGCAAAAGATGCCCAAACTTTACCAGACACATCACCAGTCCAAGAATAAGATGCCTTACCTTCAACACCTAAACGATCTTGATTAACGGGGGCAAAGCCCTGATTTGGGTTGGTCAAAGCAACAGTGGCTTGCAAGCCATTCCAGTTTGGAGTGGTATAGGCAATTTGCCCTTTCCAAGCTGCATAAATATAACCGGTACCAATACCACCTAAAGTTGTATTCACTGCAGCGCCACTTAAACCAGAACCACCACCAACACCCAACAATGTCATATCGGACAAGATAGCGTCAGATGCAAAAACACCTAAGTCTTTACCTAATTTGATAGAACCCCAAGAAGCGTCACCAAATGAAACATAGGTTTGACGATTTAAGAATTGAGATGTTTGTGATGGCGCTAAAGCACCGTCGCCAGTTGGTCCGTTATCGGAAACACCAGGTTGGAAGCTGATTGTCCAGCTAATATCCAAATCATTCTGGCGACTCTTGCCTGTAAAACCAATCCAAGCTGGCAAAAGACCAGTGTTAACACCATTGGCAACTCGGTCGCCATTAGCATCGCGACCAGAGGCAATAGAACCTGTTGCACCAACACCACCGCTTGAGCGGGTATTTTGGTAAAAAGCGTTCACATTACCATTAATATCAATCGTCCAATCACCAGCTGGAATCATAATTCCAGCATTAGCAGTGGAAGACAAAGCTAACACAGCACCAGCATCTTCTAATATTTATTTAACATATTGATTTAATTATTTTTTATAAAAATCAGAATAGTAGTCGATTATCTGGCATTTCATGGCTATTAAAGGGTGCCATTTTTTCTAAATAATTACCCCACCATTGCATCATTTCTATTCGCTCTTTCATGTATTGCGCTCGGTTATAAGCACGACGAACCTGATTTGACTCAGCATGTGCTAACTGTCGCTCTATCACATCAGCACGAAATTCATGTTCGTTTAGGATTGTGCTAGCGATGGCCCGAAAACCATGTACTGTCATGCGATGTTTATAGCCCAGATAATAAAGAGCAATAATTAGTGCATGATCGACCAAGGGCTTATCCTGTTGGTTTCGATAAAACACATAATGCTCACTTGGATAGATTTTTTTGATATATCGCAACAAGCCCAGCGCTTGCTTGGATAATGGCACGATATGCTCGACCCTCATTTTCATGCGCTCTGCAGGGATCTTCCACAGGGACTTGTTTAAATCAAACTCGCTCCAACGGGCTAATAGCAACTCATTAGTTCTCACAAAAGTGAGTGCTACGAGTTGTAAAGCATATTTCACCAAGATATCGTCTTGTTTATCGTACTTGGCGATATCTTGCATCAGCCGTGGCAACTCTTGAGGAGTAACCGACTTAAAGTGCTTCACCGTATGATCATGCAGTACCGACCCTAATCCAGCTGTGATATCAGTTTTACAATGCCCCAACACCATTGCAAATTGCCATATTTGTCGACAATCACTTAACACCCGCTTAGCAAGATTAAATGAACCACGCTGCTCAATTTGTTGTAATAAGCTAAGCAAGTCGGTTTTACTGATTCTTTGAATATTTTTATCGCCGGAATGTCGCAATATATTGTTGGCTAGCCTTCGTTCAACCTCTGCTTTATGGGCTTTCGTCCACTTGATTTCTTTGCGTGCTAACCATTGCAATGCAATCGTTTTGAGTCGAAGATCAATTTTTTGTTTGGTGGCTGGTTGCTTGCTGTAATCCTCCATATACTTTGCTAAATGGCTGGGATGTTGGTATTTGCTGAGTAATAGCGTTTCATAAAACACCCGCGCACGACGAAAAGCCTCTTGCTTGTCTTGGGTTTTACAGCTTTTGCGATAAGTACGCCCATTTTCATAATAAGTCGCCCACCAATAAGGTGAAGCATTATGCATATATACCTTTAGTTTCCTTGGAAAATGGGGCACCGAGGTCATCGTGCCAGGGATTGGAGCGGTTCTATGTCGAGTTTTTATACTATCTAAGTCTACTTCATCAAAATTAATCATGGTCATGCTCAAAAGCACTTTCTTGAATGCAGAATATGTTCTATTAAAACAGAAAAAATTGTAGTCGAAAAACATATTGACTATTTTTCGACTACTTTTTGTTAAATATATTGGACTATTATAGTGAATATAGTGGATTATAAACATCAATATGATGTATTTTTTGTTGTGCTGAGAGATTGATTAAAGTGATGGGTTTTTAAGGGTTATCTGATTGAAATACTGATAAAGCTGTAGTGCAATTTGCTCGCGCTCGGCATCGGGCAGCAAAGGATTAAGCGCTGGCATAGGCGAATTTGGTTTGATTGCGGCAGGATTAAGCACCCATTGCACAAATTTGTTTTTCGGGTAGCGCATCCCAATCTGGGCTAGATTGATAGGATACACTTTACCGCCATCGCCATTCAGTTGATGACATGTCAGACAATAATCGTTGGCTAATCTGGCGTGCTTGATATCGCCTTGATAGCCCTTAACTGCTATTGCTAGTACTTGATAGGGCCAATGATAAGTGCCTAGTTTTTGTAATTCTGCTGAATCTTTGTTGTCCCACACCAAGTAATAAGGTCCAAGCGCAATATCAGCTTGCTTTTGAGCTAAATTTGGAACGCTGAATATTTTCTTGTCATGTCTATCAAATACTAAGAAAGCATGAAATTGATGAAATTTCTCCGCTGGAATGCGCGAGATATATCCGTCAGCACAAACAAACTCTATGTAATACTTTTCGCGTTGGGATGGCTCTACATATTGCAATTGTAGGCGATGCAAAACTTTCTCTATCGGGTATCCCAAATAGTCGATATAAACCGCTTTTTTTAAAGAGCTTAAGTGAGGCTCTCTGACTTTCACCAGCTGTGGCTGACCCAAAATTGATATGAGTTGCTTTGGAGCAGGTAAATCTTTTGCAAGCGCATGACTCATCAAATTGGTTTGCACAAATAAGCTCAACAAAAATAATGTGATGTTCTTAATCATGCTAACTCCTTGTTGGCCAAGACAGATTGATTAATCCAATCTAACAAAAGATACTAATTGAGTTGATATGCTCGCACTTGCTCTACAGTGCTTTGTCCAGTCATTAAATCTGCTACTAAGCGAGCACTTGCCGGCGCCATCGTCAGTCCATAGCGAAAATGTCCCGTATTGATAAATAAGTTATCAATTTCGTGGTGCTGACTGATAATAGGTAAATTATCTGGTGTACCAGGTCGTAAGCCACTCCAATGTTTAATCACTGGCAAGCCCTGCAGACTCGGCATAATGCGTTCTGCTTTTCGCATCAATACTTGTTTTACTTGTTCGGTAACCGATGCATCAAACCCGACATCTTCAAGCGTGCTTCCTGCCAATAAATAACCATCTTCACGCGGAATCAAATAAAAACCGTCGTGATAAATAATATGCTCGACATTGTGCTCTGGCTGATAGAGCAATATTTGCCCGCGCATCGGCTTGATATTGAGTTGCGCCGCCACCGATTTGAGCAACTGAAAACTCCAAGCCCCTGATGTCACCACATACTGATCCGCTTGCAAAGAGCGACCATCTAGCGTTTGCCATGCGGTGATTTGTCGATTTTCTTGTAAAGGGATTAATTCAGTATTTTCCAACATAGTGACTTCATGCTTTTTTAAATAGGCGCGCATAGCACTCATCAAATAAGGTGGCCTGACTTGTGCGACTTGGGGTAAAAGCATCGCCCCTGACATTAGGTCTTGTGCAATTAAATCTACTGGAGTGGATAAAGTTTGAAAAGCTTGTTGATTGTGATTACACCAAGCTTTAGCAATGTCTTGATCAAAAGGTGGTAATAACAAAAATCCAGAGGATAAATATCCTGTTGGCAGTCCAGTGGCATCAGTGAGTTTGCTCAACACCTCTGGATAACGACGCATCCCTTCATTGGTTAATGCATTAACCTCTGAGCGGTAAAGCCATGGCAACAAAGGGAATAAAATTCCTCCACCTGCCCACGATGACTCACCTGAGGTTTGGCTGGCAATTTGATGTCTCTCTACGATAGTGACTCGATAGCCACGCTCAAGAAGCTCAATTGCTGTCATGCAACCGACGATTCCTCCACCGATGATTATTGCGTGTTTACTCATCGATCACGACCCGTCAATAAAATACGCTCAGCCATAACCAAATCATGAGGTTTTGCAAGCAACACCACAACATCATTCTCATTGAAAACAAAATCGGGGGTTACTTCAACTGGATGTGTATCACGACGAACAGCAGTAATTTCTGCTCGACACTGTCCAAAGTAAATATCTTTAATTGGCTTTCCAATACAGAAAGCAAGCGCATTTAGCGGCACAGAATGTAAACGCGGTGCGGCTCGTTCTACTGCCTCATCACCATCGGTCAAGCCATGGAAGAAACCCTTGAACATTTTGTAACGCTCTTCACGGAATAAACGGATACGTTTTACTACCCGGTTTAATGGTACCCCCAACAACACCAGAGCATGTGAAGCAAGCATCAGACTGCCCTCCAACACTTCAGGGACTACCTCTGCAGCACCTGCATCGCGGAAGTGCTCCATATTGGTATCATCAACAGTACGAACAATGACTGGCAAATTTGGGAAGTAGTCATTGACCAAATGTAAAATTTTGATAGCTGAGGGGGGATTGTCATAACTAATAATGAGTGCTTTTGCGCGTGCTGCTCCAGCAGCATTTAACACGACACGCTTTCCAGCATCGCCATACATCACATGCTCACCAGCAGTAGCAGCCTCTTGTACACGCAATGGATCAATATCAAGTGCAATAAAAGGAATGTTTTCTTCTTTTAAAAAGCGACTCAGATACTGACCACTGCGTCCGAAGCCACAGATAATGACATGATCGCTAAGATCTTTGCCGATACTGCTAATTTCATCAATTTGATGACGTCGGTTACGGGTGTAACTTCGGGCAAAGAATTCTGCAATTGCCAAATTATGCTGGATAATAAATGGTGCAATTATCATAGAGAGTAGTGAAGCACCCAACACGACTTGCAACACACTACCTTGTATCAACTCATGCTCTAAGCCCAGCGCTAACAGCACAAAGGAGAACTCTCCTGCTTGTGCCAAAGTCACCCCTGCTCGCACCGCAACACCTGCCTCATAGCGGAAAAGTCGCGCCAACAATGCCACCAAAATACTTTTAAATAGCACCAAAAATATCAGCAAACAAATCACATCATAAAAATGACGCCACAATACTTTGATATCCAGCAACATTCCGATAGTGATAAAAAACAAACCCATCAAAATATCGCGGAACGAGGCAATATCTGACTCAACTTGATAGCGGAATCTAGTTTCTGAAATCAGCATACCTGCAATAAAAGCTCCTAGAGCATAGGAGAGGCCAGTGAGTTTGGTAACAAAGGCTAATAACAAGGTCACCATTAATACATTCATCACAAATAATTCACGTGATCGTTGACGAGCAACTACACTAAACCAGCGATTCATCACATTTTTACCAATGAAAAATAACAGTGACAACATAATGGCTGCTTTTAGTCCAGCGATGCCCAAGTCATGAATTAGTGTTCCCTCTGGATGTCCCAAAGACGGAATTAATACCAAGAGCGGCACAACTGCCAAATCCTGAAATAGGAGTACACCAATAGATAAGCGTCCATGTCGTGAATTAATATCTAATCTCTCGACTAATAATTTAGACACTATCGCGGTTGACGACATAGTCAACGCACCAGCCACTACTAAACTAGTCTTCCAATCCAAGCGGAACAGCATAGCGACTAACATTAAAACCGCAATACCAAGGGATACTTGTAATCCCCCAACGCCTACTACGATGCGACGCATGGCATACAGTTGGGATAAGCTAAACTCCAAACCAATACTGAACATCAAAAACACCACACCAAATTCAGCAAACTGTCGATTTGCCTCGCTATCAGGTAATAAACCAAAGGTGTTTGGGCCAAGTAATATACCCACTAGAAAATAGGCTAGCATTCCAGGGAGATGAAATGCACGTAACAGCGCCACGCCCAAAACGGCACTGATGAGTAATATCAAAATACTCAAAAGAGGTTCATGAAGTAAATTTTCCATTCAATAACAATTCCCAGCATCAGTTTGCGATATCGATTTCAATCATTTATAAAGCCCCATCATGAAGACTTTTGAGCTCGCAGGCAAAAACTATGCCGCATTTTTAAAATGACCACGATTTTTATACTAGTTTCCTTTATTCGGGGCTGAATCCCTTTTATACTTACGTCGTTATGAAAAATACTTCATTAAATAGCGTTGAAGCTGAAAGAGCATTGCAAATTGCCCAACGCGTTTTGCAAATCGAGGCCGAAGCCGTTAATCAACTTGCACATCGACTGGATGAATGCTTTTTCCAGGCAACAAGTTTAATTCTACAATGTCAGGGCAGAGTTGTGGTGAGCGGCATGGGCAAATCAGGTCATATTGGCAACAAGATTGCTTCAACTTTTGCTAGCACAGGCACACCAGCATTCTTTATGCACCCTGCTGAAGCCAGTCACGGTGATTTGGGCATGATGACTGCTCAAGATGTGATGCTTGCCATATCAAATTCAGGCGAGAGCGACGAATTGCTTGCCATCATGCCAGCTCTGAAACGCCTTGGCGTCAAAATGATTGCCATGTCTAGTCATACTGATTCAAGTTTAGCTAAACAAGCTGATGTTCATCTTGATGTTTCGGTGGAACGTGAAGCTTGTCCATTAGGTTTAGCCCCTACTGCAAGCTCAACTGCCTCACTAGCTCTTGGCGATGCCCTTGCTATTGCGGTATTAGAAGCACGCGGATTTTCTGCAGAGGATTTTGCACGTGCCCATCCAGGTGGCAACTTAGGGCGCAAACTTCTGCGTATTCAAGACATTATGCGTAAAGGTTGCGCTATTCCACAAGTGAGCAAAGATTCAACTCTGCAAGATGCACTTTTGGAAATATCGCGCAAAGGTTTAGGTATGACAGCGATTACTGAAAACAAAAAAGTGGTAGGAATTTTTACTGATGGAGATTTACGCCGTGCGCTAGAGAGTGACAGCAATATATTGCAAAAACCCATCGTTGAAATCATGCATCGCCATCCCTGTAAAATTAAACCAGAAGATTTAGCCCTGCACGCAGTACAGTTGATGGAACAAAACAAAATTAATGCCTTGTTGGTAGAAGACCAATCGGGTGAACTGGTCGGTGCTATCAATATGCACGACTTATTTTTAGCTAAAGTTGTATAGAGAGAAAATGATGTTAGAAATTCCAGCAAATGACCCTGACCTGACTGTAGAAACACGCGCAAAAAAAATTAAGGTTGTGATATTTGATATTGATGGTGTGATGACCAATGGTGGATTAATGTTAGGCGATGACGGCTTGGAATATAAGAATTTTCATTCGCAAGACGGTTTAGGTTTAAAAATATTGCGTAACACAGGTATACAGATGGCGATTATTACAGGTCGCACTTCAAATGTTGTGGTTAAACGTGCCGAAAATATCAAGATAAAACATATTTACCAAGGCGTCGAAGATAAGCTTGATGCCTTTGTGAAGTTACTTGAAGATTTTGCTGTAAGCCCCGAAGAGTGTGCTTTTATGGGTGACGATGTGGTAGATTTACCACCAATGCGGCGCTGTGGGCTGGCAGTAACAGTGCCCCACGCTATGCCTCTAGTGAAGCAATATGCCCACTATATTACCAATCGTGAAGCTGGGCACGGCGCAGTGAGGGAGTTATGTGAGTTGATTATGCAGGCACAAGGTACATTTGACGAACAAATGGCAGTATTTCTAAAGTAAAAGCACATACTTGCCTATGAAAAACCTTCGCCTCTCTCTTACGCTTCCACTGTTAGTTTTATTGGTACTAGCCCTGCTGACTTTTTGGATTGAGCGATATGTTCAGGCTCCTCAAGAAAGTCTTAGCAGAACAAAGACGCATGATCCTGATTATTTCATGGAAAATTTTGTTAGTAGCAAAACGGATAAAAATGGCAAATTAAAAACTATCCTAGTAGCAGTCAAACTTGAACACTTTTCTGATGATGATAGTTTACATATGATGCGCCCTCGCTTAACCCAGTTTAATGCTACTGGAGGATATAGCCAGATTGAGGCGCAACGCGGCATCATCAATGGCGATGGGGATGTAGCAGAATTTTTTGATCATGTGATCTTTCATAAGCCTGCCAATAATGATTCTGATATGCATCTCTATACTAGCTATCTGAAGGTGCTCCCAGATAAAAATATTGCCTCGACTCCTGAACAGGTTCGCATCACCCAAGGACCAAACTCCTATATGACTGGGATAGGGATGGTCTACAACAAAGATCATCATGAGATTACCCTCCATAAAAAGGTCAAGATTCACTATCTCAAAGGAAATACTGGGCAACTCTCATCCAAGCCTTCGGATAGAAGACGTGCAAAATCAATCAAAAAAAATAGGAGTTAGTATGTTTGTCCGACTAATCGTCATCAGTTTGCTGTTAGCAATGTCTAACATTCCAGCTAAAGCGGAAAAAGCTGATAGAGAAAAACCCATTGAAATTGAGGCTGACACTGTCACCTCAAATGATGCTAAAAAGACCAGTATCTATTCCGGCAATGTCTTGCTTACTCAAGGAACGCTTCGTATTAAAGGCGATAAACTGGTAGTACGCGAGGATAGCGCTGGTTTTCAACATGGAACATCCTACGGCAACCCAACCACATTTCGACAAAAACGCGAAGGCAAGGATGAGTACATCGAAGGGAGCGGTCAACGCATTGAATATGATGGTCGTATGGATAAAGTGCAGTTGTTTACTAAAGCATGGGTTAAGCGTGGCAACGATATTGTGCATGGTGAGTACATTATGTATGACGCCAATGCCGAGTATTCTGAGGTGATTGGTGGTGGCCCAAAAGCAGCCACTCCAGCTACACCTGGGGGTCGAGTAAAAGCCATTATTCAACCTAAAAATAATCCAGATAGTAAATAAAATGACAGAGCTAATTGTTGAAGGATTACAAAAACGCTACAAGTCTCGACAAGTAGTACAAAGCATTTCTTTACAAGTAAAAAGTGGACAGGTAGTTGGATTGCTTGGTCCAAACGGAGCTGGCAAAACGACTAGCTTTTATATGATTGTTGGCTTAGTCCGAGCTGATGCTGGAAAAATTACGCTCAACCATCATGATATCAGTCATTTACCCATCCATCAGCGTGCAAAATTGGGGCTTGCCTATTTGCCACAGGAGCCTTCTATTTTCAGAAAAATGACCACGGCTGATAATATTCTTGCCATCTTACAATTAAATAAAATGACAGACGCCCAACAGAAGCAACGTTTGGAAGAATTATTAGAAGATTTACATATCACTCATATTCGCGATAGCTTGGGTATTAGCTTGTCTGGCGGCGAAAGACGTAGAGTTGAAATTGCAAGATGTCTCGCTGCAAACCCCAATTTTATTTTGTTGGACGAGCCTTTTGCAGGCATTGACCCAATCGCTGTATTGGATATTCAAAAGATAATTAGGTTACTCAAAGAACGTAATATCGGCGTATTGATTACAGACCATAATGTTCGCGAGACCCTTGGCATTTGTGATCAAGCATATATTGTCAATGAGGGTCGGATTTTTGCTTCTGGCACTCCTTCTGAAATTGTGAATAACGAAAGTGTGCGCGAGGTTTATTTAGGTAAAGATTTCAGACTGTAATGCGACAAGGTTTTCAACTTAAAATTTCCCAACATCTTGCGCTTACTCCGCAGTTGCAACAGTCTATTCGTCTGTTACAAATGTCCTCACAAGAGCTCAATCAAGAAATAGAGATATTGTTACAAGAAAATCCCTTGCTTGAGCGAGGAGATATCAGCGAAGTAGAGTCTCAGCTATCCAAAAATCAGGAACTCTCGCATGTATCAGATGTGCCATCTTCAGCTTCAGAAGATACAACGCAGAGTGAGTCCACCGATCCACTGCTTGATGATTACTATAACCAACAGCAGCGTTGGGAAGAGTCTAGTTATCTTGATGATGACAATGACTATCAATTTCAAGAAGTTGACAGTCCGACTTTACGAGAACATTTGATTCAGCAAATTCGATTAATGCCTCTGTCTGAACATGATCAAAGATTAGCCTTGTATTTAATCGATGCCATTAACGAAGATGGTTATCTTGAACAATCTTTACAAGAATTGGTGGATCAACTTCCAGCAGAACTAGACATCGAATTATTAGAACTTGAGACAGCGCTTAAGCATGTACAACACCTAGATCCTCCTGGCGTTGCGGCACGCAACTTATCAGAGTGTTTAAGTCTGCAACTTAGTATTTTGCACAGTAACGACAGATTGGCTGAACCTGCCATTCAACTGGTAGAAAAACATCTAGATTTACTTGCCAGCCGAGAGCTTAATAAGTTGTGTAAGTTGTTAGCTGTCAAAGAAGCAGAATTACGCCAGATTCATCAATTAATAAAACAACTCAACCCTAGACCTGGAAGCGACTTTGCACAATTAAATCATGGCCATTTTATTCAACATGAAGTGATTGTCAAAAAAGTACGTGGTCAGTGGCAAGCCAGTTTGAATGATGATGCCATCCCAAAACTGCGTATTAATCAAATGTATGCCGATATTCTGAAACGAAATCGTCATAGCTCTAGTCAGTATTTAAACAGTCAGATACAAGAAGCAAAATGGATGATTAAAAATGTGCAACAACGCTTTTCTACTATTTTGCGCGTCGCCCAAGCGATTGTTGATCAGCAAAAAATGTTTTTTGAACACGGTGATATTGCCATGCGACCATTAGTACTTAGGGAAATTGCTGATCAACTGGGCTTGCACGAATCTACAGTATCGCGGGTCACCAATAAAAAGTATATGCTCACCCCAAGAGGCATCTATGAATTAAAATACTTTTTCGGAAGTCATGTTTCTACAGAAAATGGTGGTGCGTGTTCCGCCACGGCAATCAGGGCGCTAATCAAGCAACTGATTGACGAAGAAAATCCCAAAAAACCGCTCTCCGATAATCAACTTTCAGAGATTTTGGGAAAGCAGGGCATCGTGGTAGCTCGCCGCACGATAGCTAAATACCGCGAGGGATTAAATATTCCTGCGGCTAGTCAACGCAAAGCTCTGTAATTTATTACGATGAAATAAAGGAGTTCAACATGAATCTACAGTTAACCGGTCACCATTTGGAAGTTACTCCTGCGCTACGTGAGTACATAGCGAACAAACTAAACAAACTTAGCAATCATTTTGATCATGTCATTGATATCAAAGTGACCTTAAGTGTTGAAAAACTCTCCCAAAAAGTAGAGGCTACGGTTCATGTTCCTGGCAATGACCTTCATGCAGAATGTAGTCATGAGAGTATGTATAGTGCCATTGATTTATTAGCTGACAAACTAGATCGTCAAGTGCTACGTTTTAAAGAAAAGATTAGTGACCACCATAAATTGAATGGTGCTTTGAAACATCAAGCGACCGAATAAAAAATGACCCAGATTAGCGTCACCCAACTATTTAAAGATACGCACAAAAAGCTAAAACTTAGCTGGAGAGCGGGTAAAAGTGGTGGCGCTAATCTGCTAACTAGTGAGACAGTGAGCAAACCCTCGCTAGCACTTATAGGCCATCTAAACTTTGTCCATCCCAACCGTGTACAAGTATTAGGCTGTGCCGAAATGGATTATTTGCGAAAGCTTGATCAAGCCGCACTAACCCTTGCCATTCAGCACCTATTCTCAACAGATTTGGCAGCCATTATTGTTGCCAACGGGGAACGTGTTCCTGATTTATTGATAGAAACTTCTGAACAATACCAAACACCACTATTTACCTCTCCATTAAGAAGTCCAGAATTGATGGATATTTTGAGTCATTATTTGGCTCAAGCAGTGGCAGAATCAGTCAGCGCTCATGGTGTTTTTATTGAGGTACAAGGTTTCGGCGTGCTGATTAAAGGAAATCCTGCCATTGGTAAAAGTGAATTAGCACTCGAGCTAATTTCACGCGGACATAGACTGGTGGCAGACGATATTGTTGATTTTTTTCGCATTTCCCCTGAGCGTATCGAAGGACGCTGTCCATTGTTGCTACAGGACTTTCTTGAGGTACGCGGTCTGGGTGTGCTTAATATCCGCGCATTATTTGGCGATAGTTCTGTAAAGCCTACCAAACCTTTGGACTTGATTATTCAGCTAGAACTTGCACAGGAATTGAATCCACAAGCATTGGATAGATTAAATATCAAGGCACAACATGAGACAGTTTTGGGTGTACGTGTACCTAAAATTTGTATCCCTGTTGCAGCAGGACGCAATATCGCAGTTTTGGTGGAAGTTGCCGTACGCAATCATATGCTGCTTTTGCGTGGCATCAATAGTACCAAACAATTTATGGAGCGTCAGCAACGTGAAATGCGTGCACAGACGAAAAAATCATCATGCAAATGATTATCGTAACAGGCATGTCAGGCTCTGGAAAAAGTGTGGTTCTGCGCTTACTAGAAGATATCGGTTTTTATTGTGTAGATAATTTACCCGCTACCCTTATCCCTCAATTAGTAGATAACCTAAATCCAAGTCAAACACGCATCGCAATCAGTATTGATACCCGTAGTGAAGCTCTTGAATCGCTACCAGATTATCTAACCAATATGCGCCAGCGTGGTATTGCTGTACAACTTATCTTTCTTGAATCAAATCAGGAAACCCTGGTGAAACGTTTTAGCGAGACGCGCCGGCGACATCCTCTCAGTAAAGGTAATATGACCTTGGCTGAGAGCATTCAAGTTGAACGTAATTTATTGTCTGCTTTGGCCAGCCTGGGACATCACATTGATACCAGTGACTTGAATCCAAATACCCTGCGGCAATGGGTGCGTGACTTAGTTGCATACGATCATCATGGGATGACTTTGCTCTTTACTTCTTTTGGCTTTAAACACGGCATTCCTTTAGATGCAGATTTTGTCTTCGATGTGCGCTGTCTCCCCAATCCACATTGGGACGCAAAGCTCAGGCCATTATCTGGTAAGGATTTAGCAGTACAAGCGTTTCTCAGCAAACAATCCATGGTGCAACAGATGTTTGATGATATTCAACATTTTGTTAGTCGCTGGTTACCACATTTCATTAAAGAAAATCGCCACTATCTTACAGTCGCTGTCGGATGTACCGGTGGTCAGCATCGATCCGTGTATTTAGTTGAAAAACTGGCAACACATTTTCAATCAGAGCAACAGCAAGTTCTTATTAGACATCGAGAGTTGGAAATAAAATTATGATTGGTATTCTTATCGTAGCGCATGGTGATTTGGGTCATAGCTTGATTGAATGTGCTACCCATGTAATGGGCATACGACCACCTAAACTTGAGCATTTTGGTATACAAACTGATGATGATCCTTGCGCAATGTTGCCAAAGATGGAAACCGCCGTTGAGAACTTAGATGAAGGGGACGGAGTACTTATCCTTTCAGATATTTATGGCGCAACCCCTTGCAATATCGTCAGCAAGTTACTGAAGGATGACAAAGTCATCGGTATAGCCGGCGTCAATTTGCCAATGTTAGTGAGAGCATTGACTTATCGTAATGGTGACTTAAATGCTTTAGCCGAAAAAGCCCTAAGTGGCGGTCAACAAGGTGTGATTAACTTTACCGAAAACGCATGCAAAGAAGCACAATCATGAAACTAGATATCGAGATTATTAACAAACTTGGCTTGCATGCACGTGCTTCAACAAAACTTACGCAAATGGCAAGCAAGTTTACCAGCGAAATCTGGATAGAGCGCAATGGCCGTCGCGTTAATGCAAAGAGTATTATGGGGGTGATGATGTTAGCAGCAAGTAAAGGTAGCGTGGTCACCTTAGAAGCTCAAGGTACAGATGCAGAGGAAGCGATTCAAGCCCTTGTGCAGCTTATCCAAGATCGATTTGGAGAGCCCGAATAATGAGTTTTTCTATCCATGGTGTTGGGGTATCCGCAGGCATCGCCATAGGTCATGCCCATCTGGTATCGCATGCGCTTTTGGAAGTTGTACATTATTTGGTTCCAGAGCATTTGCTTGATCAAGAAATCGCTCGTTATGACCAAGCTATACAGACTGTGCAACAAGACTTGCATCATGTTAGTCAGCACTTACCTAGCAAAGCACCCAAAGAGCTAGAAGCATTTATCCACACGCATCAACAGTTACTAAATGATCACAGCATACGTGCTGATCCCAAGCAAATCATTCTTGATGAGCGCTGTAACGCTGAATGGGCGCTCAAGCAAAAACTGGAAAGCATCGTAGAACAGTTTGAGCAAATTGAAGATGAGTATTTGAGAGAACGTAAGCAGGATGTTATCCAAGTTGCTGAACGTATCATCAAAGTACTTTTAGGCCGGCCTAGTCAAGTCCCTATACTTGAACAAGAAAAAGCCATAATTTTGGTTGCACACGACATCTCACCAGCCGACGCTATTCAGTTCAAACAACACCAATTTGCTGCATTCGTCACCGACGTTGGTGGCGCCACCTCGCATACAGCTATTTTAGCGCGTAGTTTAAATATTCCATCTATTGTCGCCCTTCATCGAGCACGTGCACTGGTAAGAGATGGTGATCAGATTATTGTCGATGGCACCAATGGTGTGCTCATCATCGACCCAGATAAAACTACACTAGCTGAATACAAGCTGCGTCAGGAGCAGTGGCAACTCGAACAGCAAAAACTCAAACGTTTAAAAAATACCAAAGCAGTGACTTTAGATGGTGTCGATATAGAGATGTATGCCAATATTGAAATCCCTCAAGATGTCACGCAAGCAAATGCAGCTGGAGCCTCTGGTATCGGTCTTTACCGAACTGAATTTCTATTTATGAATCGTCGTGAAGCCCCCAATGAAGAGGAACAATTTCAAGCCTATCGCCAAGTTGCGGAAGCGATGCAAGACAAGCCTGTCGTTATTCGAACATTGGATTTAGGTGCAGATAAACAAATTAGTGCTGATTTGGAACGTAGCTGTACTAATCCAGCTTTAGGTTTGCGTGCAATACGTCTGTGCTTGGCGGATCCACCACTGTTCCACACTCAGCTTCGGGCACTTTTAAAAGCCTCAGCGTTTGGCAATATTCAAATACTTTTACCTATGCTTTCCTCGACTAGCGAGTTACGTCAGTCCTTATTATTTATTGAACGTGCCAAGCAAAGTCTGAGACTAGAAAAAATACAATTTAATGAAGACATCCAAGTTGGGGGGATGATAGAAATTCCTGCAGCCGCAATTTGCGCAGAAGCATTTGCGCGTGAATTAGATTTCCTCTCCATCGGCACTAATGATTTGATTCAATATTGTTTGGCGATTGATCGAACAGACGACAGTGTTTCACACTTATACAACCCACTACATCCTGCAGTACTGCGCATGATAGAAATGACAATAAAAGCAGCTGTCAAAGTAGGTAAAAAAGTCTCTATATGTGGTGAGATGGCAGGCGATATTAAACTCACCAGGCTTTTATTAGGACTTGGATTAAGACAATTTTCTATGCATCCAGCGCATATTTTGAATGTGAAATATTTGGTATTAAATAGTGAGCTTTCTAAACTTCAACCGATCGCCAAGAAAATTGTTACGACACAAGACATGGATAAGATTGAACCTTTAATCGCTAAATTGAATCATTAAACTGTAAAAATTTTAGTATTAAGTGAGTATAACTATGCAAAACCCTCTGCTCGATTTTTCTGGACTACCTCAGTTTGACCGTATCAAGCCTGAGCACATTACTCCAGCCCTAGATACCTTGCTACAACAAGGTAAACAAATCATAGAACAACTGGCAGCTAGCGATGTGGCGCCAACTTGGAAAAATTTTGCCGAACCACTAGAGGAAATTGAAGAAAAACTATCTCGAGTTTGGTCGCAAGTTGGTCATATGAACGCAGTGGTGAATTCGCCAGCATTACGCGAGGCGTATAACGACAATCTGCCTAAGTTGACCGATTTCTATTCTGACCTGGCCCAAGATGAGCGCTTATACACCAAGTTCAAAGCACTTAAGGCGAGTCGCGAGTATGCCTCGCTAACACAGGCACAAAGGAAAATTGTAGATAATGAAATACGCGATTTCAAATTAGGCGGTGCTGAATTACCAGCCGCGCAAAAGCAACGTTTTAAACAAATTCAGGAACAACTCTCTAAGCTGACCACCAAATTTGAAGAAAATATTATGGATACGGTGGATACGTTTCAGCATATCGAAACTGACGCAACTAACCTTTCAGGCCTACCACAGGACGCTATTACAGCAGCGCAGCAAGCGGCTGAAACAGCTGGTAAATCAGGCTATTTATTTACCCTGCATTTCCCCTCTTATATGCCAGTCCTGCAATATGCCGACCACCGCCCTTTGCGCGAAACTTTGTACCGTGCTTATGCAACCCGCGCTTCCGAGTTGGGTGAGGCGAAATGGGATAACACAGCACTGATACAACAGATTCTAGCCTTACGACATGAAGCTGCTGTCATGTTGGGTTTTAGCAATTATGCTGAAATGTCCTTGGCTACCAAAATGGCAGACAGTCCTCAACAAGTGATCGATTTTTTGTATAGCCTTGCACAACGCGCCAAACCTTATGCACAAGAAGATATGCACGAGCTAAAGGCCTTTGCTGCTGACTTGGGAATTGCCGATATGCAGGCTTGGGACGTGGCTTATGTATCAGAGAAATTACGAGAAAAGAAATATGCTTACTCGGACCAAGAGGTCAAACAATATTTCCCCGAAGCAAAGGTATTACAAGGTTTGTTCAAAGTAGTAGAGAGCATCTTCAAAGTCCATGTGCGGAAAACGCAAGCGCCTGTTTGGCATAGCGATGCTAGTTTTTATGAAATACGAGATCAGCAACAACATCTGATTGGCCAATTTTATTTAGATTTATACGCACGCAATAACAAACGTGGTGGTGCCTGGATGGATGAGGCTATCACTCGACGTTTATTTGATGGACAGCTTACCACGCCAGTAGCTTATCTCACCTGCAACTTCTCCGCACCAGTAGGAGATAAACCTGCACTATTTACCCATGATGAAGTGATTACATTGTTCCATGAATTTGGTCATGGATTACATCATATGCTAACTCGCGTTGAGAGCTATGGGGTATCTGGAATTAAAGGTGTGGAATGGGATGCAGTGGAATTACCTAGCCAGTTTATGGAAAACTTTTGCTGGGAATGGGATGTAGTCAAATATATGACTAGTCATATCGATACTGGTGAGAGCTTGCCACGTAGCTTATTCGATAAGATGATGGCTGCTAAAAATTTCCAATCGGGTATGCAAACTGTTCGACAAATCGAATTCTCATTATTTGATATGCGCTTGCATCATGAGTATCGGGACAACAATAGAATCGATGTATTGCAATTGATTGAGCAAGTCAGAGATGAAGTTGCTGTAGTCAGACCTCCAAAATGGAATCGTTTCCCTCATGCTTTTTCACACATATTTGCAGGTGGCTATGCTGCTGGCTATTACAGCTATAAATGGGCAGAGGTTTTATCTGCTGACGCCTATAGTATGTTCGAGGAAAACGGTGTGTTGTGTGCAGAAACTGGTCAGCGCTTTTGGCACGAAATTTTAGCTCAAGGTGGTTCTCGACCCGCGATGGAATCATTTGTCGCTTTCCGCGGACGAACTCCTGATATCGAAGCTTTGTTGCGCCATCATGGTATGAGTGCCTAATGAAAATTGCCACTTGGAATGTCAATTCTTTAACAGTCAGACTGCCTCATGTCTTGGATTGGTTGGCCAGCGAAAAACCAGATGCATTGTGCCTACAAGAGACCAAACAAGAGGATAGCAAATTCCCATATGATACGTTGCGAGAGGCTGGTTATCATGCTATCCACAATGGTCAAAAAACCTATAATGGCGTAGCAATTATTAGTCCTCATGCATTGGATTGTGTCAGCAACGATATAGCGGGTTTCGAAGATGAGCAGCGACGTGTCATCAGTGCAAGTGTTAAAGGCATACGTTTAGTATGTGCTTATATTCCTAATGGACAGTCAGTGGGCTCAGATAAGTATCAATATAAATTAGACTGGTTGAATGCTTTTACACTTTGGTTAAAACAACAGCTTACGCAATACCCCAAGCTTGCGCTATTGGGTGACTATAATATCGCTCCAAGTGATATTGATTGTCATGATCCATTGGCTTGGCAGGGTCAAGTATTAGTCAGCGATGCTGAACGGGCCGCCTTTCAGCAGTTAATCTCTCTCGGTTTCCATGACAGTTTTCGTCTATTCAACCAAGATAGTGGACAATATAGTTGGTGGGATTATCGTATGGCAGCGTTCAGACGAAATTTGGGTATGCGTATAGATCATATTTTAGTGAGTGAACCTCTAAAAACATTCTGTCAACAAAGTTATATCGACAAAAGCCCACGAAAACTTGAACGTCCAAGTGATCATACTCCAGTGGTACTTGAATTGGACGATAGTGGGCTACTCTAGTACACTGAATCTAAGGCTCTGCCCTAGCAAATGAATCCTCCTTCAACCTATACACAAGCCATTCAATGGCAAATTGCTGGACAACAATATTCCGCAATCTGGCATTCCGAAGCTGGGCTGGCTGTTCCAGAAAAGCTGATTTTGGTAGATGACAGCATCAGTGCAAATCAGGCCTATCAACTCGCTAGTCAAGGTAATAATCTTTTATGGCTCGGTGACTTTCATCAAGCTAAACAAGTACTCAACGCAATGGCTAGACGATATGAAAAGAAAAGTCACACAGCCAAAACAATACCCTCGCAAAATCAAAGTGCTGACTCCGTTGCTAGATTGAGCGCTGAAGATTTTCATCGCTATCGTATGGCACAAGCGCAGCGCGCTCGTATTCTTGGCAGGATATTAATTCCATTGCAGCCGAATAACACCATTCCTTTACGCAGAGCTCCAGATGTTTCAATTGCTTGTGATCAAGTGTTGCCTACCTGTGACAAACTACGGGTCATGTCTTTACGTGAAATGTTAAGTATTATTTCAGCGTTTGAATGGCGTAAAAAAGGAATATGGATAGATGCCCTAGAATCTCGGATTCATCCCCACTACGGTGTATTCTCTCCGCTTCGCGGAGAATATTTGTCATTGCTTGCCAAGGCGCCTTTAGACAAAGTGGATATCGCTTGGGATATTGGTACCGGAACAGGTGTGATTAGTGCTTTACTTGCAAAGCGAGGAATCAAACATATTATCGCTACTGATAATGATCCTCGTGCATTGTCATGTGCTAAAGAAAATCTTCAGCATATGGGAATCTCGTCGGTTCAACTCGAGCTTACAGATTTATTTCCAAAGGCTAAACAAGCCGCAGATTTGATTATTTGTAATCCACCTTGGATACCTGCCAAGCCTAGCGCACCGATCGAGCGAGCAGTCTATGACTTAGACAGTAAAATGCTGAGCAGTTTTCTTACTGGAGTAGGCACTCACCTGTCGGCAGAAGGTGAAGCATGGCTAATCATGTCTAATCTTGCCGAGCTTTTGGGATTGAGAAAGCAAGACGAGTTATTGCAACGGATTTCTCAAGCAGGCTTGCACATCATCGCCAAAATGGATATTCAGCCCCAACATCGAAAAGCATTCGATAGTCACGATGCACTTCATTCAGCCCGTAAACAAGAGATTACTTCACTTTATCGATTACGGCGGGCGAGTTAAATACACTACTTAATTTTGATCCCTAACTGTTTTAATTTTCGGTACAGATGAGTGCGCTCCATTTCAACATTCTCTGCCACCTTACTCATATTTCTGTCGGCTTTTTGAATTTGATGTTCAAAATATAAACGCTCAAAATCATCACGCGCCTCACGCAGGGGTAGGTCTAAGTTGACTGATAGCGAACCAATAGCCAATCGGTCTTTATCCTCTGTCACTGGCTGAAATTGTTGTATAACGCGGACTACATCCTGTTCTGTCACCCGCTCGCCTTTACTGGACTGTAAAAGCGATCGAATAACATGATCGAGTTGCGATAAATTTCCAGGCCATTCAGTCTTTCTCAAGGCATTCAATGCTGCCGTATCAAACTCTCGATACGGCAAACTATTGCTCTCAGCCAACATCATACCAAGTGCGCGCACAATATCAGGAATATCGTCCTTGTTTTGATTCAAAATCGGTAATTGAATTACATTGTTGCAGAGTATTTGTAATAGCTGGGGATCTAATTGTTGTTCTTGTAAGACATTTAAACTAAGCGCTGAGGCACATACGATTTTAACTTGATGCTTTTCGGACTTGGCAATACATAAATTCAGACCTTTTTGTTGTGTACGAGTTAACTCAGCTAACTCAGAAATCAGCAACACCCCTTGATCCAGTTCTTGTAATAGCGCCAATGGCTCACTACTTAACCTATCCAAATCATCTAAAACCATCCATGGTGTATCGTGTTGATGGAAAAATTTGGCATATAAATGTGCGCCTGTATGTTGCTCACCTAATAACAAAACAGGAAAATATTTTGCTGCCAAGGTCTCAAAATTGGCACGCAATTCATTCACTAATGCCCCTTTGCCCAGCATTAAAAAATGAATATCTGATTTTGGTAATTGCTCAAGATGCTTCAGCGCAGCAGTCACTGTTTTCAATAATTTTTGAAGGGCAATCGGTTTTTCGAGAAAATCAAAAGCACCGATTCTAGTAGCCTCTACGGCAGTATCTATCGTGCCATGACCTGACATCATCACGACAGGCATCGTGAGTAGCCCTGCATTTCCCCACTCCTTGAGCAAACTTATACCGTCGCAATCTGGCATCCAAATATCGAGTAAAACCAAGTCTGGCGTTTGCTGCTGACGATATATTCGGGCCTCAGCAGCATTTTCAGCCAGACGAACATGGTAGCCTTCATCCTGCAAAATGTCGCGTAGAAGTTCGCGAATACCAACCTCATCATCTACAACCAAAATTTGTCTTGCACTCATTTTTTCACCTGCCTTTTTTTATGCTTGTTGGTATTAAGATTCTTTGTAATATTTTTTTTAGTTGTATTTTGATTAGCTGACGTGCTGGATTTTTGATTGATGAGAGGCAATAAAATCAGTACCTGAGCACCAATGATTTGCTCCTGATGACTAAGGTTATGCAAACTAATTTGACCTTTATGCTCATCAATCATCTTTTTAACAATCGCAAGTCCCAATCCAGTACCGTGGGATTTGCTGGTTACATAAGGTTCAAAAGCACGCGTCATCATATCAACAGGAAAACCGCTTCCGTTATCACTCACAGACAGAAGCACATGATGTGCATTAATTTCTGTTTTTAGCAGAATTTTAGGATTGCTAATCCCATCTAAAGCATCTTGAGCATTTTGTAATAGGTTATGTAACACCTGCCTCAACATAATGGCATCACCCATAACTTGAGTACTCTCATCACATAAATCCGACTGAATATTAATATGTTCCGGTTGGTACAACTCCAATACATCTTTTACCAAATCATTCATATCTACCAATGCCAAATTCACCACTGGTGAACGAGCATACTCACTGAATTCATTCACCATCGTTTTCATTGCTCCTACTTGTTCCACGATAGTTTTAGTAGCGCGCTCTAGAATTAATTTATCTGGCTCGGATAATTTTTCTGCCAGCTTCAACTCTAAACGCTCAGCAGATAGTTGAATTGGGGTAAGTGGATTTTTAATTTCATGGGCAAGTCTTCTTGCCACTTCACCCCAAGCAGCATCACGTTGCGCCTGAACCATGGCAGTAATATCGTCAAACATCAACAAATATCCATGGTCTTGATTATCAGGTAATCTCGAGCCATGTATCATCAGTGTACGTTTTCCTTGGGCGGTTGTAGTCTCAAGTTGCATTTGCCATTCACCCACTGGATGTAAATTGTGTTGCTCTGTAATGGCCTGCACAAAAGGCTTTAAGGCTGCTTGTTGCTGCTCTAAAAACTGTAAACTTTTACCCACATAAGGATGCAAATTCAAACCCAAAATATTGGCAGCAGCCAAGTTAAAAGTTCGAATCTCATCCCTTTCATTTAGCGCTATGACTCCAGTTGATAAATGCGCCAAAATCAATTCAAGATAAGATCGTGCCGCCTCAACTCTCTCGCGATTTCGATTTGCCGCATGCGTTGCTTCGGCAAGTTGTTGCGTCATGCTGTTAAAAGATTGCACCAAAACGCCCAATTCATCTTTGCCTTGAGCCGGGAGTTGTTTGCCATAATCACCACTAGCAATGGCACGAGTTCCTTCAGCTAAAACACCGATAGGAGCTGTCAATCGTCGACTCAGAAGGAAAGCGATAGACATGGCTGTGAGTAGAGTCAGCATTAAAACTAGAGTCAGTGTTAGGGCAAACACCTCTTTCATAGACTGACGCCCCAAAGACAGCTCTTGATAATCTTGATAAACGGCCTGAACCTCTTCAGCAGTGCTTGAAAGTTGCTTGGGGACTGGTTGAAGCAGTTGCAAGATACGAGGCTCTGCGCCCACATCATTATTGTTTACTGGCACCAATACTCTCAAATATAAACCTTTGCCAGTAATAGGCTCGATATTGCCGTACGCTTTTAATTTTGCTTGTCGCAGTTGCTCGACATTTGGGGTATTTGGTAAAAAGCTGCTGGACTCAGCACTTGAAAATGCCAAAATTTTGCCTTGCATACTCAATAAAACGGCATCATGTACCCCTGTTTTTTCGCGTAGATCACTGAGCACAGTGACATGCATAGCGGAGGGTTGAAAAGCAAGATTCAGGGCCATACTCTCACCCTTTTGTTTGACGTCTTGCATAAGCGCATCTAAAGCGCTTTGCCCTAAATGAACACCACCTTCGAGCGCTGCTTCAACTTTTACGTTAAACCAAGATTCTATCGACTGAGTAAGGAAATTGACGGAAACCAAATACACCAATAGCCCTGGAATAATCGCTACTAAGGTAAACGCTCCTAATAAGCGTCTGGTCAGCCGCCCACCGATGGCACTCGCTTTTATTTGACGATACATACGCATTACCTGCACGGTAATTAATACCAACAGCAATAATGCCAAAGCTATATTCAGCGCTAACAATAAGGTGTAATAATTTCCGGAGATGGGGCCCTGAGAACTCGCTTGTGAGAGCAAATACAGCAATACCGCTGCAAGCAAAATACTGAGAGTGACGATATATTTCATTTAAAGATTAAAACTTGGTATCCAACGCATACGTTCAGAAGCCATGGTCCAATCTTCTGAACTAGCAGCTTCGGCTTGCAGTGCCTTAGGCAGACGAGATTGATCCAGTCTTACCCTGATTGCCGCTTGATAGGACTCACCTTTTTTAAGCAAAGATCTATCAAAAACTGGCCAATCTTTTATCTTACTCAAAGCTTCTTTAGCTTGTGTTAAGTTGGCATAAGATTGTTGGTGTTGACGACGATTGATTAGAAACTGACGCGACAGCGCATGGTAACTGATAGTAACACGTTGAGTGTGCGTTACTACCTCCTCATCAAACCAGTATTTTCTGGGTTGACTAAGTTGAAATTCATAAAGAAAAGTGAGCGGTATGCCTTTGTTTAACGCATCCTCAAGCGCAGCATTAAACTGAAAATCTAATTCCATATTCAAATGAAACTTATCTTCTGCTGCAATTAGTTCTGCATTTTTCACTGTAATCTGTGCAGGCATGGCATACACCGAAAATGGTAAAAGAAAATGCATCATGAGCATCACTAGCGCTATCGCGTGCGATTTGGCTTTAAATAAATAATCCGATTTTGTGGCCTGCCACAAAGCAGAAAGCATGCTAATGTTTTTGCAACAGCGCATAGAATAAGCCATCATAATATTGGTTAGGAATAATTTGCCCTTGCTGAATTTGCAAATTATTTGGCAAATTCAGCAAAGGTAAGTGTAACGCGTCATCGTGTGTTTGCAAAAAATTATTGATTTGTAGCGCATTTTCTTCATTGAAAATTGAGCATGTCACATAAAGTAACTTTCCTCCAGGCTTAAGCAATGGCCAAAGTGCTTGCAACATCAATTGTTGCTGAGAGGCAAAGCTTGCGATATCAATTTCTCGGCGTAACCATTTAATGTCGACGTGACGACGCACCACACCTGATGCACTGCAAGGAGCATCCAGCAAAATTCTGTCAAAAAACTGGCCATCCCACCAAGTCACAGTTTGTAGCACATTGGCCTGCCTGACATGTGCAGCAAGATTTAGTCGTTGTAGGTTACTTTTAACCCGCTCCAGACGTTGTTCGGAAATATCAAGCGCCCACATCTCTACCTTTGCAGACTCAAGAATGTGACAAGTTTTTCCACCTGGTGCTGCACAAGCATCAAGCACTCTCATTCCTGATTGCACATCCAAACATCGAGCGGTCATTTGTGCTGCATAATCTTGTACAGAAACTTCACCCTGATTGAAGCCTGGCAATTCAGCTACATGAATCGCTTGCTCCAATAGCAGAGTTTGCTTATCAATTAACTGACTTGGGATATCGGCCGTTTGCAATTTCTGTTGGTATTGCAAACCACTTAATTGATTTTGATTAACGCGCAAGGTCATGGGGGGATGTTGATTACCAAAATGAAGTATTTGTTGCCAACATTCTGGGTATTGTTGCTTGACCTTAGATATCCACCACTCAGGGTAGTTATAGGTAGTTGTTTGCTCTTGCTCTAGCGCTTTGGTCAAATCTGATTGTTGACGAGTAAAGTTTCGCAATACCCCATTCACCAGACCTTTAGCCCAGATTTTTTTCATTCGTACTACTGCTATCACTGCTTGATTAACGACGGTATATGCTGGAGCCTGATCGTAATGTAACTGATATAGCGCTACCAACAATAATCCAGCAACATTTTCATCGCGTACGGGCTTGTCGATTAGACTATTAAGAAAACTTTGCAAGCTATAATAAAAGCGTAATGTGCCGTAGCTCAAATGTTGTGTTTGGGCTTTTTGTTGTGGATTGAGTTGTGGGTGACGTGTCCACAATTCTAGAAAAACTTCATTGAGGTTACGTCCATTCTGGACCTGTTGAACTGCTTCAGCAGCTATCGTCTGAGCAAGATGCAAGATTTTATCTCACCATCGCCATCAATTTAGCAATACGTTCTTCAGTGCGAGGATGAGTAGAAAATAGTGATTGCATCCCTGCAGCAGAAAGCGGATTAATAATCATCATCTGAGCAGTTTCAGGATGCTGCTCTGCCGTAGGAAGAGGAATGCGGTGAGCATAATCATGTATTTTTTTAAGCGCCGCTGCCAATGCCTCAGGATCCCCACTAATTCTTGCTCCCCCACGGTCAGCCTCAAATTCCCGGGCGCGAGAAATAGCCATTTGAATCAACATAGCAGCAATCGGTGCCAAGATAAGTACCACAATAGTTAGTATTGGATGCCCTCCACCTTGACGCCCACGACTTTGTTGTCCAGCGAACAGCATTGCAAAGCTTCCGATGGAGGAAATCGCTCCAGCAATGGTCGCTGAAATAGTCGATATCAGCGTATCACGATGTTGTACATGGGCTAATTCGTGTGCCATCACACCACGCAACTCTCGACTGGACAAAATACGCATAATCCCTGTCGTTGCAGCAACTGCAGCATTTTCAGGATTGCGTCCAGTAGCAAATGCATTAGGCTGATCCTCTTGGATAATATACACCCTTGGCATTGGCAGACCTGCATTTTTAGCCAGCTCGGCTACCATAGAGTAAAACTCTGCGAATTGCTGATTTTGAGACGTGATTTCTTGGGCGTTGTACATACGCAGCACCATGTCTGCAGAGAACCAATAGGCATAAAAATTTATCCCTGCCGCAACTAGCAAGGCAAATAGCAAACCCGTCATCCCGCCTATGGTTGCACCAACCAAACCAAATAGCACAACGATAGCCGTCATTAATAAGGTCGTTTTAAACCAATTCCCTAACATACTGTTTCCTCAATTTAGCTCACTAATAGGATTAAAATAGTGCTGACATGATTCTTTTTCAATAGCGCAGAATTAATTGCCAAAACGCATACCCACAGACAAAGTATGACCTCGACAAAAATCACTGGCAACTAAACGCTTTCCGCCTGGCATTTGTAAAGTTTCGATTTTTAGTATTCCATTGCCACATTGCACGTCAATGGTATCGCCTAGTGAAATAATTTCACCGGGCAAATGTTGGAGTGGTAAACAATCATCTGCTTGGTCAGTCGCCATCCATATCCGACATACCTCTCCTAACAAGGTACTATGTGCAACTGGGAAAGGATTGAAGGCGCGTACTTGTCTTGAAATTTGCTTAGATGATTGTTGCCAATCAATCAACGCCTCTGATTTTTGTAGCTTTTCAGCATATGTGACGAGCGATTCATCCTGGCGCTCCGCCTGAAGCTGACCATTCAAGCTAAGCTTTTGCATGACTTGTATTAGCAAGTCCGCTCCTTGCTGGGCAAGTCTATCATGTAAAGTTTGCGCCGTGTCGCGCTCACCTATCACGATATCTGCTTTGACTATCATGTCCCCTGCATCAAGCGCTGGAACAACTTTCATGATAGTCACACCAGTATGGCTATCTCCGGCCAATAATGCCCGTTGTATAGGGGCGGCACCTCGCCAACGTGGAAGTAAAGATGCATGAATATTAAAACACCCTAAGCGTGGCATATTGAGAATTACATTTGGAATAATTAAGCCATAGGCAGCAACTAGCATGATATCTACATTCAAGGCTTGAATTTCTTCTTGAATCTGTTCATTTCTCAGGGTCTCAGGTTGCATCACTGATATGTTATGTTGCAAAGCGAGCTGTTTTATTGGGCTAGGGGTAAGTTTCATCCCGCGACCTGCTGGTCTATCT
The DNA here is from genome assembly GCA_964470195.1 of uncultured Methylophilaceae bacterium. Classification (GTDB taxonomy): domain Bacteria; phylum Pseudomonadota; class Gammaproteobacteria; order Burkholderiales; family Methylophilaceae; genus RFPI01. Next base: position 84,230 of record CAYYBG010000002.1, read on the forward strand.
GGCTGAGTTAAAACGGCAGCAATATGATAGCCAGCTTTTATTAACGCTTCTAACGCCGGCACTGCAAAGTCTGGTGTTCCTGCATAAAGTACAGATAGTTTATTCATTTTAAGCAAGTTCGCGCTGACGCTTCACCATCTTGGTACGGATACGATTTTGTTTTAGTGAGGACAAATATTGCACAAAAACTTTACCTAATAAGTGATCCATTTCGTGCTGAATACATACCGCTAAAAGACCCTCAGCCTCCAAGGTGAATTTTTTTCCCTGCAAGTCCAATGCCTCAACAACGATGTGTTGTGCACGAGTGACCTCCTCAAAAACCCCTGGGACAGATAAACAACCTTCTTCATAGACTTGCGAACCGTCCTTAGCAACTATACGCGGGTTAATCAGCACTAAAAGCTGGTTACGCTGTTCACTAATATCGATAGTGATTACTTGCTCATGAACATTCACTTGGGTTGCAGCCAAACCTATCCCTGGAGCAGCATACATTGTTTCAGCCATATCGCTGACCAATTGTTTAATTCGTGAATCGACCTGTTGTACAGGCTTTGCAACCGTATACAAACGTGGATCTGGATAATTCAAGATATTAAGATGTGCCATAAATGTATTAATTTCTGTATTTGCTAAAACCAATTTGAGACTAAGTGCAAGGAGATGTAAAATCAAAACAAAAAATATTATACCTTTTGCCTTTTACTCGCAGGTAAAACCCAAAGAAAATACCATCCAATGAAATTATCAGCCCTTATCACTTTGACGATAACTAGATTTATTATAAATCTCTTTCAAGAGCGTTAAATGATGAGAGAAGTTCCTCAAGATTATATTTATTGGCTGCGTATGCAAGAAATACAGGGTCTGGGCAGACAGACGACCTATCAATTGCTCAAAGTGTTTGGCTCAGCAGAGGCTATATTCTCCGCTTCTTATGCAGATCTTCGCAAAATAGTCAGTGATGATATTGCGAGTCAACTAAAGTGCGAAGATATTAGCGATCACATCAAAATACAACTAGATTGGTTATCACAACCAAATAATCATTTGATTACATTAGCAGATGAAAATTACCCCAATCTATTACTTCAAACAGCAGACCCCCCCCCTATCCTATTTGCCAAAGGACATTTGAGTTGTTTACAGCACCCAAGTATTGCCATTGTTGGAAGCCGCAATCCTACAGTGCAAGGTGAAAGAAATGCTCATGACTTTGCCTTATTGTTAGCACAATTTGGATTTAACATCGTAAGTGGTTTGGCCATTGGTATAGACGCTGCTGCCCATCGCGGAGCACTGAATGCTAAGGGCAGAACCATTGCAGTAGTAGGAACCGGTTTAGATGTTGTTTATCCTAGTCAGCATCGGGATATGGCGCACGCTGTCATTGAACAAGGACTGCTCATCTCAGAGTTCGCCTTAGGAACTCCTTCCTTGCCTAGAAATTTTGTGCAACGCAATCGAGTCATTAGTGGGCTCAGCATGGGATGTTTGGTGATTGAGGCCAGTCTTCAAAGTGGCTCACTAATCACCGCTAAATTTGCTACAGAGCAAGATCGTGAAGTATTTGCAATACCTGGCTCGATTCATTCACCACAGTCCAAAGGATGTCATCAATTGATAAAACAAGGCGCGAAATTGGTTGATACTGTGCAAGATATCCTACAAGAATTAAAATCTGAGCAATTTGCAAGGGTTAGCAATACTTCATTGAAAAAAAATTTTCAGAGGCAGAAACGGTTATCTCAGAAGAAATTCCTCATGCAGACAAAGCCTTACTTACAATGATGGGGTTTGAACCAGTTAGTGTAGAATATTTACTACAGAAGAGTGGCTTGACTAGCGACACGCTTTCGTCCATTCTGATGTCACTGGAACTGGACAATAAAATTGCTTCCATGCCCGGTGGACGATATCAACGTATCGTCTAACTCCACCAGCCTCATCAAGATAGGAAACACTATGTTCGAAGTTCTCGTGTATATGTTCGAAAACTATGTTGCTCACAACATCTGCCCCGATCAGGATACGCTAGCGATGGAACTGCTTGCAGCCGGGTTCGAGGATGATGAGATTCACGATGCAGTCGATTGGATTAACCGTCTGAATGCCATGGCTGATGATCAAATTGATGCACCTGCTCAACACACCTTGCGTGTTTACGCAGCAGATGAGCAAATCAAATTAGAGGCCGAAAGTCTCAGTTTTTTAAGCTTCTTGCTAAACAACCAAATCATACAACTTCATCAACACGAAATTATTATTGAGCGGGCCATGGCTTTACCTCAACCTGTAGTTCATCTGGATGAGGTGCGTTGGATAGCCTATATGCTGCTAAAAAAACAAGGTCAAGAGGAAGAATTGCAGTTTGCCGAAGAAGCCATCTTTGACAAACCTGCGGTCACTCTGCATTAAATAAAAAACCCCGCTTCCGCGGGGTTTTTTTATGTCTTAACATATAGTGTGATATCTTGATTGCTGTTTATTTGATAGTTAAATTTTGTATGATTTGGCTAATCAAGCCTGACTGATTCAGGGTATAGAAATGCAAACCTGGCGCGCCACCGTCCAGCAAACGTTGACAAAGTGCTGTCACCACCTCCTGCCCCAAGGCACGCATAGAGGTTATATCTTCGCCAAAATCTTGCAAACGCAAACTCAACCAACGTGGAATCTCAGCCCCACAGATACTGGAAAATCTAGCCAGCTGGGTGTAATTATAAATAGGCATTATTCCGGGTACGATGGGGATGTGAATACCCATATCTTGGCATTGTTCCACGAATTGAAAATAAGCATCTGCATTATAAAAATACTGCGTGATGGCTCCGTTAGCCCCTGCATCTATTTTATGTTTGAAATGCTGAATATCTTGCAAAGCAGATTTTGCTTCAGGATGAATTTCTGGGTAAGCCGCAACTTCAATATGAAAATGATGGCCCGTAAGCTCCCGTATATATCTCACCAAATCACTAGCATGTGCAAAATCACTTGCAGTGACTTCGCCAGAAGGTAAATCCCCACGTAATACTACTAAGCGACGAATCCCATGAGATTGATATACCTCTAGCATATTTTTTATATCTGCTTTTGTGGAAGAGATACCAGAAATATGAGGGGCTGCATCAAAGCCATCTTGTTTTATATTTAACACTGTCTCCATGGTTCTATCGCGAGTGGAGCCACCAGCACCGAAGGTAACAGAAAAAAACTTGGGCTGTAGCGTAGCCAACTGCTGACGTGTCTCCAGCAATTTAGCCATTCCCTCCTGTGTTTTAGGAGGGAAAAACTCAAAACTCAATTCAAAACTCATGTTGCTCACTTCCTTAGCTTATAGGACAGACTAATAGCGATATGTATCTGGCTTAAAGGGACCTTGTGCTGAAACACCGATATAAGCAGCTTGCTCTGAGGTCAACTGGGTCAGTTTTGCATTCAATTTTTTCAGCTGTAGACGAGCAACTTTTTCATCCAAATGTTTGGGCAAAGTATAGACACCAACTGGATAAGCATCGCGATTAGTAAATAACTCAATTTGGGCAATCGTCTGATTTGCAAAAGAAGAACTCATGACATAACTTGGATGGCCAGTTCCACATCCCAGATTGACTAATCTGCCCTTGGCCAACAAGATAATTCGTTTACCATCAGGGAAGATGACATGATCTACTTGTGGCTTAATTTCCTCCCACTGATAATTTTCTAATGAGGCTACATCAATCTCATTATCGAAATGACCAATATTACATACGATAGCCTGATCTTTCATTTGCTTCATGTGTTCATGGGTAATAACGTGATAGTTACCTGTAGCTGTTACAAAAATATCTGCATGAGCACAGGCTTCATCCATAGTGACAACACGATAGCCTTCCATAGCAGCTTGAAGAGCGCAGATGGGATCAATTTCAGTCACCCAAACTTGCGCTGATAAAGCACGTAAAGCTTGTGCAGAACCTTTACCAACATCGCCATAACCTGCGACCACTGCAATTTTTCCTGCAATCATCACATCGGTCGCACGTTTGATACCATCCACCAAAGATTCGCGACATCCATATAAGTTGTCAAATTTCGACTTAGTGACAGAGTCATTAACATTGATTGCTGGGAAAGCAAGTCGACCTTCTTTGTGCATTTGATATAAACGATGTACACCGGTAGTAGTTTCTTCAGTAACCCCAATAATCTTAGCTAAACGCATTGAATACCATGTTGGATCGATTTTTAATTTTTGCTTGATTGCATTAAATAGACAAACCTCCTCCTCGCTGGCAGGATTATTCAGTATTGTTATATCTTTTTCAGCTTTACTTCCCAAATGCAATAGTAAAGTGGCATCACCACCATCATCGAGAATCATGTTGCTAAAGCCGCCATCAGACCACTCAAAAATCTTATGGGTATAATCCCAGTAGTCTTCTAAACTTTCACCTTTTACAGCAAACACAGCAGTGCCTGATGCCGCTATAGCCGCCGCAGCATGATCTTGTGTAGAAAATATATTACAGGAAGCCCAGCGTACCTCCGCACCCAAGTCCTTTAGAGTCTCGATCAAAACGGCGGTTTGGATAGTCATATGCAAAGAACCGGTGATTCGCGCACCTTTGAGTGGTTTGGTCTTGGCGTATTCCTCTCGTATCGCCATTAAACCAGGCATTTCGGTCTCAGCGATGGCAATTTCTTTGCGGCCCCATTCTGCAAGGCTTAAGTCGGCAACAATGTAGTCTCTAAAATCAGTCACAGTATTCATATTTGAATTCCTTGAATTTGTGACCGGAGGGAAAGCGTTATCCACGCAAGAAAAGTTGATTGGCTTTTCTCACCCGCATCCCGTGCCCGGCACGGTTAATCAGGTGAGCGCCGTTTAGGTTCCGAGCCTGGGAGTTTTACTCTCGCAGCGCTCCTCGGAAGCACGCATTATACGCGCAGATTTGCCAGGACTCAAAATAGCTCGTGAGCCCTAGCGCGGACTGCCTATACAGCCGCCTTTAAAAGTTGTGCTTTATCTATCATTTCCCAGCTAAACTCAGGTTCGTCTCTGCCAAAATGACCATAAGCTGCGGTCTTGCTGTAAATCGGTCGCAACAGATTGAGCATATTGACAATCCCCTTGGGTCGAAGATCAAAGTGATCCCTAACCAACTGGGTTAGACGTTCGTTTGAAACCTTACCAGTGCCATAAGTTTCGACCATAATACTGGTTGGCTGAGCCACACCAATGGCATAGGAAATTTGCACTAAACAACGCTCCGCTAAACCTGCTGCAACAATATTTTTAGCGACATAACGTCCTGCATATGCAGCGGACCTGTCCACTTTTGATGGGTCTTTGCCTGAGAAGGCACCTCCACCATGAGGTGCTGCGCCGCCATAAGTATCGACAATAATTTTGCGGCCTGTCAGGCCACAATCACCTTGCGGACCACCAATCACAAACCTACCTGTAGGGTTGACCAGAAATTTGATATCGCCTTTGATTAAGTCCTTGGGAAGAATGGGTTGAATAATTTCTTCAATAACCGCTTCTCTAATCGCATTTAAATCCATCTCAGGCGCGTGTTGTGTGGATACTACTACGGTATCAATAGCAATCGGTTTGCCATCTTGGTAGCGCACTGTTACTTGCGACTTTGCATCTGGACGTAACCAAGGCAAACGACCATCTTTTCGCAACTGAGATTGACGTTCCATGATACGGTGAGAGAGCCAAATAGGTAGCGGCATCAGTTGAGCTGTTTCATTACATGCATATCCGAACATCAACCCTTGGTCACCAGCGCCTTGGTCAAGAGGATCATCTTCAGCTTTATCAACACCTTGAGCAATATCTGGAGATTGTTTGTCATAGGCTACCAATACAGCGCAGCCTTTATAATCAATTCCATACTCAGTATTGTCATAACCTATGCGCTTGATGGTATCTCTTGCGACCTTAATGTAATCCACATTAGCTGTCGTGGTAATCTCGCCAGCCAAGACGATTAATCCAGTATTGGCTAAGGTTTCAGCCGCAACACGCGCTGTTGGATCTTGAGTCAAAATAGCATCTAAAATACTGTCAGAAATCTGATCCGCTAATTTGTCAGGATGACCCTCCGATACCGACTCAGAAGTAAATAAATAATCGTTCATATCATTTTATTTTCATAGTGAAGTTTTATTTGTATACGATAGACTTGGAAAATTAGGCATTGAAGAATAAATTTATCGTAACGCTTAGTCGATGCATTGTAGCATAGCCATGATTGTAATTAAGGACTGTATACTTTAGCTGTCAGTTTCTTAATGCTGTTTTGCTCAGTCGATGTGCTTTACCATACAATGCGAATAACCTTTTTTTACGACAATTGATATGAATATTTCGTTCACTAAAATGCAAGGACTTGGTAATGACTTCGTTGTTATTGATGCCTGCACTCAACCTATTTCTTTAACTGCGAGTAATATCCGACAGATGTCAGATAGACATTTCGGTATAGGCTTTGATCAGTTATTACTGGTAGAAAAACCAAGCTCAGCTGAAGCAGATTTTCGATATCGTATTTTTAATGCTGATGGCAGTGAAGTAGAACAATGTGGCAATGGTGCAAGATGCTTTGTGCGCTTTGTCCATGAGCACCAGTTGACCGATAAAACGACGATTGCAGTTGAAACCACCAGTGGAATTATTTATCCGACACTTCAATCAGACGGACAGGTTTGTGTGGATATGGGCATTGCAAAATTTGCTCCAAAACAAATTCCATTTATCGCAGATCATGAAGCAGATACCTATATAATTCAGCTGGAAAATACCTCGATAGAATTCGCTACCGTGTCCATGGGCAATCCTCATGCAGTTTGTGTTGTTGAAAATATTGATCAAGCTCCTGTCACACAACTTGGTGCGGCACTAGAATCTCATCCACGCTTTCCAAACCGTGTCAATGTAGGGTTTATGCAAATAGTGCAAACACATCATATTCGCCTGAGGGTATTTGAGCGAGGAGCTGGAGAGACACTTGCCTGTGGAACAGGTGCTTGTGCTGCAGCAGTAAGTGGAATCCGTCGAGGTCTTTTACAAAGTCCAGTTCGCGTGACGACACGAGGCGGAGATTTGTCCATTAGTTGGCAAGGGGAAGGTCATAGCGTATTGATGACAGGACCAGCTGTGACAGTCTTTCATGGTGAAATCGAATTAATTTAGACAGAAAACTAATAGGGAGCGCGAGCGCTAAAATGAGTGAGCAAAATTTGTTGGATGAAATAGCTGTAGCGGAGTATCTGGCGGGTAATCTAGATTTCTTTAGCCAGCATGTAGAGCTACTGGCTCGTATGTATATTCCTGCACAAAATGGCGCAGGTACGATTTCATTAGTTGAACGCCAACAACAAGCACAACGCGAAAAAATTAATCAACTTGAGATAAATCACCATAATTTGCTGCGAATAGGTAATCAAAATGATGCGATTTCCGAAAAACTACATCAATTTACTTTGCGTTTATTTGCTGTTGATAGCAGGCAAGACTGTATCTCTAGTATAGAAAACAGCATAAGAAATGATTTCAATGTTGATCACTGCCAGATCATTTTTTCAGCAAAAATCGATGAGAATGCCAAAGACGCAAAAGACCATCAATTATTCTCATGGGTGGCCACACTCCAAGAACCATATTGTGGCGGGAATCCAGATAGTTTTGTCATTGAGCAATTTGACAAAGATTATGTGTCTTTTGCTTGCATCCCCCTAGCACTAGAAAGTGAGCTTGGACTCATGGTATTGGCAAGTAAACAAAATGAGCGCTTCTATAGTGGTATGGGTACTATGTTTCTGAGGCGCATTGGCGAGCTGGTTAGTCTGGCATTGAACAAATGCTCCAGCTGAGTATGAGCCTATGAATTATCTGCAGCCATATCTACACCATCTTAAATACGAGCGGGGTTTGAGTGCGCTGACCATAGAAAATTATCAACGTGACATTTTACAAATGTTGTCTTTGGCGAACATAAAAGAGGATCAAAGCCAGCTCAACCATATCAATGCAAGTCAAATTCGATTATTCATCGCTAAACTTCACAGCCAAAAATTAGGTGGCAAATCACTGGCCCGTATGCTTTCTGCATGGCGTGGTTTTTTTAGCTATTTGATCAAATACCATCAATTCGACAGCAATCCTTGCCAAGCGATTAAGCCACCGAAAAACGCTAAATCTTTACCTCATGCTTTAGCCCCAGATCAGACACTACAATTGTTGAATATCAAAGAAGATGACGACATTAGCCTGCGTGATCGTGCTATTTTAGAGCTTTTTTATTCATCTGGACTTCGTTTAGCTGAACTAATTTCCGTCAAAATAGATGATGTAGATAGTCATAATGGAACAGTGACTGTCACTGGCAAGGGCAACAAAACTCGCATCGTCCCCGTCGGGAGTTTTGCCTTAGACGCTATTCAACTATGGTTAAACGTCAGAATGCATATCCAAACGCAATCTAGTCACTTATTTGTTAATCCTCAAGGCAGACCCTTATCTGCCCGTACCATTCAACATCGAATGAAGTATTGGGCGATCAAACAAGGTTTGAATAGTAATTTACATCCCCATTTATTACGCCATAGTTTTGCCACCCATGTATTACAATCAAGCGGTGATTTGCGCGCAGTACAAGAGATGCTGGGACATGCCAATATCAGTACAACACAGGTATATACGCATTTAGATTTCCAACATTTAGCCAAAATTTATGATCAAGCCCACCCGCGCGCAAAAAAAAATTGAACTAATCAACCTTTGTTAGGTATTAAAAACAATACCCCCAATTAAATTGTCATTTTTAAGCGCATTTGCTTATGGCAAAATAATGAATGGAAATTTAATCAACCACTACTAATCACAATAGATAAGGAAACAACATCATGGAACATCAATTACCTGCCCTGCCTTATGCCAAAAATGCTTTAGTACCCCATATTTCTGAGGAAACTCTTGAATTCCATTATGGCAAGCATCATCAAACTTATGTGACCAACTTAAACAACTTAATTAAAGGTACAGAGTTTGAATCTAGTACCCTAGAGGACATCATCAAAAAGTCTGCCGGCGGTGTTTACAATAACTCTGCGCAAATTTGGAATCACACCTTTTTTTGGAATAGTATGAAACCTAACGGTGGTGGAGAACCAAAAGGAGCTTTGGCTGCAGCGATTAATGCAAAATGGGGCTCTTTTGAGGAATTCAAAAAGGCTTTTCAAGCTTCTGCTGTTGGCAACTTTGGTTCTGGTTGGACTTGGTTAGTTAAAAAAGCTGATGGAAGCGTTGACATCGTTAATATGGGTGCAGCTGGTACGCCTTTGACAACCGGCGATAAGGCACTACTGACCATTGATGTTTGGGAACACGCTTACTACATCGACTATCGAAATGCTCGCGCTAAATTTGTAGAGGTCTTTCTCAACTCTTTAGCAAATTGGGATTTTGCAGAAGCCAATTTTGCCCAGAGCTAACTCTCTGAGGAATGATTGATTTTAAGCCACTGCCTAGCGGTGGCTTTTTTTATACTAAAATCAAAGCACAGATTTCTATCACTAGAAAGTGGATAACTGGGTGAATTCAAATATCAATCAGCTAAAAACTGCAATTCAATTGGCCTTAGATGGCGATTGGCATGCTGCACATGAGATTGTGCAAGACTTGCAGGATGCTGAATCATGCTGGATACACGCAGTGTTGCACAAAATTGAGGGTGACCAAAATAATAGTCGCTACTGGTATGCGCGCACTATTTATGAATTCGAGGACTTCAAAAACCCCCATGAAGAACTAAAATATATTGCCAGTTGTATCATAGATGAATAGAATTCTAGCCCTATGTTTAAACGCTTATTTTTAATTCTGGTTTTGCCTCTACTATTGCTGCTTGCTCAGCAGCAGTTGCTTGCGCACGAGATTACTCATCTTGATTCGCACACTCAGCAACAGAATAAACATCAGGCACCGCACACTGACTTCTGTCCACAATGTGCTCAATCTGCTGGATTTTCTTCCGGTTTGTTGCCCGAAATATCATCCTATCTCTGCATGGAATTGCAGGATTACTATAACGATTTACCTAAAACGCTCTCAACCTCTTATCCCAGTAAGCCTTACTCCGCGAGAGCACCACCTCTATTCCTTTAATTAAAAAAAACTCATGCATCCTCCTGAGGATGTAACTAGGTATTTATTTTATTAAAGGATTTCTTCATGAAAAATTTTATGAGTTTCAATCATGGTGCCCATTTTTTGAGCATCACGGGCTTGGTTTCTTTAGTCGTTTTGAATATGACAGCCCATGCAGAGAATATTGCCCCATCTATTCCAATCACTGGAAATCCACTTGGCGTTAGCTCTGATCAACTAGTTGTACCAGTGACAGTTTTAAATGGCCGCGAATTATCTTTGCGTCGAGAGAGCACGTTGGGTGAGACTTTGAGTAGCACTCCTGGGGTGAATTCAACCTATTATGGCCCAAATGCTTCTCGTCCTATCATCAGAGGAATGGATGGTGACCGAGTAAGAATTATGCAGAATGGTGTTGGATTGTTGGATGTATCCTCCATCAGTCCCGACCATGCTGTAGGTGCTGACCCTTTTATCGCAGAACAAATCGAAGTGATACGAGGTCCAGCCACAGTTTTATATGGTGCAGGCGCTATCGGTGGCGTGGTGAATATTATTGATCATCGTATTCCAAAAGAAGCCGTCAATGGCATCACTGGTCGTGGAGAGTTACGCTACGGTGGTGCTGAACGAGAAAAAGGTGGTGTTGCGGTCATCGATGTCGGTAACGGCTTGTTTGCTTTGCATGCAGATGTTTATCAACGCAAAACAGAAGACTTATCTATTCCCGGATATGCCGTAACTCGGCGTGGTGAAGCAGACGGTCAAGGTGTCAGGTTAAGACGTGGTCGAGTAGTGAATACTGCCGCAGAAAGCAATGGCGGTGCTTTAGGGGCATCACTCACCTTTGATAAAGGTCATATTGGTTTATCAGTTTCTACAGCCTCCAGCCGATTTGGCATTCCATTTGATGGTGACGAGTTTAAAAACATAGATATGCTTACTCAGCGCACAGAATTCTCCTCAGAAATTAGAGAGCTAGGCGGTCTGGTCGAACGTCTTAAATTTAGAATGGCACATACCGATTATCGCCACACCGAATTAGAAAATGCAGAAGCTAAAACACAATTTTCCAATAATGGTGTCGAGGGTACCTTGGAAGCCGCACATCAAAGATTAGGTCTGTTAACTGGTGTGATCGGATTTCAGTTTGAAAATACTAAACTTGGCTCAGATCCTCTAGGTGATCATGGTCATGCATTACTGCCCTCAACCAGAACCTCGCGACAAGGAATTTATGTCTATGAAGAGCTACCAATCGACGATCTCAAGCTGAGTTTAGGCGGACGAGTAGATACAATAAGGGTACGTTCTGGAGGTGGTGGTGAAATTCATGACGGTGAGCCACACTTTGGCGAGGCAAGCGCTAAGCGATTTAATACTTACAATTTATCAGCTGGAGCTTTATTTAAGTTAGATGAAAACTGGAGTATTGGGAGTAACCTAACACACACAGAAAGAGCTCCCACTGCCACAGAATTGTTTGCCGATGGCGTTCATCATGCGACCCGCTTGTATGAAAAGGGTAATCAACAGCTGAATAAAGAGCGTTCAAATGGCATTGATGGCCAATTACGCTGGAAAGATGCTAAAAATAGCTTCAATATTGGTGCCTACTACACTCGTTTTCAAAATTTTATCAATCTTTACAAAACTGGGGATTTAGTCAATGAAGAAGGCGAATCCCCAGAATTAGATGAAGAAACAGAGAGATTGGCAATCTTTAGAGGTGATAGAGTCACTTTCAGGGGAGTGGAATTAGATGGTCGGTTTAGGGTATATGAACAGCAAGGTGATTTAGATATCACTGTGCGTGGTGATTATGTGCGGGCAAATAATAGTGATACAGGGAATCCAGTACCGAGAATTTCTCCTATGCGACTAGGGTTCGGTCTAGATTATCGATTCAATCAAATTGGCGCTCGTTTGGATGTGCTGCGTGGATTTAAGCAAGATCGAACCGATGCTGGTGAATTCCCGACTGATGCTTATACATTAGTGAACGCAACTGCCACCTACCGTTTACCAAGCAGTTATGGTCTTGAATTATTCGCCAGAGCAAGAAATTTACTGGACCAAGAAATAAGAGAGCATAGTTCTTTCCTGAAAGAAATTGCTCCAATGGGTGGTCGTGCGGTCATGGTAGGTATACGTGGCGAATTTTAAAGAATACGCTATGATGTAATTTGGTTTTATTTTTTAATGATTAGGAAATTTGTATGGCGAGAACGGTTCATTGTGTGAAATTAGGCAGAGACGCTGAGGGTATGGACTTCCCACCCTATCCTGGGGAATTAGGAAAACGCATATTCGATCATGTTTCAAAAGAGGCTTGGGCAGGTTGGCTAAAGCAACAAACCATGTTGGTGAATGAAAACCGTCTTAGCTTAGCAGATCCCTCAGCACGTAAATATTTGATGCAACAAACCGAGGCTTACTTTTTTGGTGGAGGGGCAGACCAAGCCACTGGTTACGTCCCGCCAAAAGCCTAATTCTGCGTTACCCATTAAAAAAGCTCCACACCTTTTAAACAAGATGTGGAGCTTTATTCAGTCCAATCATTTATAAATTTTAAGAGCGCGCCTCCCGCTCTAGAATATCCAAAGATGTATGACGTACATCTTTTCCTTTGACCATATACACCACATATTCGGCAATGTTTTTAGCATGGTCTCCAATTCGCTCCAGAGACTTCGCAACAAATAAAATTTCTAGCGAATTTGAGATGGTACGTGGATCCTCTAGCATGAATGTGATTAACTGACGCATAGCGGAACGAAATTGCTCATCAACCTGCTCGTCTTGTCTCGCCACATCTGCCGTTTTACTTGAGTCTAGACGGGCAAAAGCATCTAACGCAGTTCTTAACATTTCACGTACCAAACCCACCATATTTCTAATTTCTGTAAATTTAGGCGTGGCCACACGCTCTGCTAGAGAAAAACGCTGAGCTACACGGGCAATTTTGGTTGCTTCATCGCCGATTCGCTCTAAATCGGTAATTGTTTTAACTACCATCATAATCATGCGCAAGTCACCTGCTGCTGGTTGCCGTCTAGCAATGATATGACTGCAATCTTCATCAACTTGGACTTCCAGAGCATTCACCTGATGATCAATATCAATCACCTCTGCAGCTTTAACACTATCTAGCTCAATTAAAGCAGACAAAGCATTAATAATTTGTTGCTCAACCAGTCCGCCCATTTGCAACACTTTGGCACGCACTGACTCTAACTCAGCATCATATTGTTTAGAGGTATGTTCAGACATCGCGCTATCCTTTGAAAATTGACTTTATATATTATTGCGTAAATATGACATTTTTTTGAAACTAGTTTGCTTTAGTTGGCTTGTAGCGTTTTTACCCCGTTAGATGTGGCAAGTAATAATACATTCGCAGGTCTGGCAGCAAAAAGGCCATTGGTTACGACGCCGACAATCTGATTAATTTTTGCTTCCATTTCTATCGGATTATTAATCACTAAGCCATGTACGTCTAAGATGATGTTGCCGTTATCAGTAGTAAAGTCTCTTAATTTAGGTTGCCCTCCCAGCTTTACTAACTCACGCGCAACATAGCTTCTTGCCATTGGAAGAACTTCCACAGGTAATGGAAATTTACCTAATACAGGAACATATTTGGTTTCATCGCATATACAAATAAATTTTTTCGCACAAGCAGCTACAATTTTCTCTCTGGTTAATGCACCACCACCACCTTTTAGCATATGCATGTGCTCAGTAATTTCATCAGCACCATCAACATATATTTCCATTCCATCTACGCTATTTAGATCAAAAACCTCAATCCCATGGTTACGCAAACGCTGAGCAGTTGCTTCAGAACTTGCAACTGCACCTTCAATTCTTGCCTTAACTTTAGCTAATTCGTCTATAAAAAAATTGGCTGTTGATCCTGTTCCAACGCCAATAATACCGCCTTTAACATATTCAATTGCTGCTTTCGCTACTTGCTGTTTCAATTCGTCTTGTGTTGCCATGTATGATGTACCTTCAAATTCAGATTAAT
>CAYYBG010000003.1:0-87854 GCA_964470195.1 uncultured Methylophilaceae bacterium
CAGAGGTAATGGTGGCAAGCCCTGCGATGCTCGCTCAGTAATATGGGTGTGGTATGCGCTTAACATATATTTCCTGACAACTTGAAGGTAATTAATTAAAACAGATGGCCGGCATTATACCGCTCGCTTATACATGATTTAAGTGTGGCAACGGCAAAAATGATGCAAATGCCATGCCAACAATGCTGGAATTAAGTGAGATGCCGATACAGAATTAATATACAGAACGGGAAAACGGTGATCCACAACTACGAGCATTCGACACGCGCTCTAGCTCATCCAAAACGCCTTGCTGGTAACCACGACCGCGTTGAGATTGCAAATAGTGACTAATCTCTTCTATAGTAATGATGCCATCATGGTCTTGATCCATGGCTTTCATATTATCGCTAATGGAAGTTGAGTTGCTTGTCCCTAATGATTGATTATTGGATACATTCTCAGCACGCAGGGGCGCACTCAGCACTAACAAAGTGCTCATGACAATCAATAAATAAAGTTTGATAATCGCTGCTTTCATCATTCAATCAATGTACCCAATAATTGACTGTGACTCAAGCGCAGAGTAAAAATTCCAACGCCGGCCTTGTCGCATCAATGGTAAAATTTAGCCTGATTTCAATTGATAAAGGTAGTTATGGAACTCACGCCACTCAATGCACTGTCGCCACTCGATGGTCGCTATCAAAGCAAAGTTGATGCGTTACGCCCTTATTTCAGCGAATTTGCACTGATTAAATATCGTGCTTTAGTTGAATTAGCTTGGCTTAAAGCCTTGGCAGCAGAACAAAAAATTAGTGAAATAAGCCCATTTAGTGCCACTACAATTCAACAACTCGATCATGCCATTGCAAATTTTAGTGAACAAGATGCTGCCCAAGTGAAAGCTATTGAGGCCACCACCAATCATGACGTCAAAGCCTTGGAATATTGGCTTAAAGATAAATTTGCAAGTAATCCCGAAGTAAAAAAAGCGGCAGAATTTATTCACTTTGCCTGTACCAGCGAGGATATCAATAATTTATCCCACGCGCTGATGTTGCGTGATGCACGCGCGCATGTATTGTTGCCGATATTACAACAATTGATCGATAAGCTTAGCGAGATGGCTAACACATTGGCCGAGCAACCTATGTTGTCACGTACGCACGGGCAAACCGCTACACCGACTACCACTGGAAAAGAAATTGCCAATGTGGTGTACCGTCTTAAGCGTCAACAACAACAACTGATTGATAATGAAATCTTGGGCAAGATTAACGGCGCTGTGGGTAACTTTAACGCCCATTTAAGTGCCTATCCTGAGATTGATTGGGAAGCTTTCGCAGCGGGTTTTGTGAAAAGCTTGGGTATCCGTTATAACCCCATGACCATTCAAATTGAACCTCATGACTACATGGCGGAGTTATATCAAAACCTAATTCGCATCAATACCATTCTGATTGATTTGGACAGAGATATTTGGGCCTATATTTCGGTGGGTTATTTCAAACAAAAACTAAAAGCCGGCGAAGTGGGTTCATCCACTATGCCTCATAAGGTCAATCCTATCGATTTTGAAAACTCTGAGGGCAATCTAGGTTTGGCGAACGCTATTTTGGCCCATTTAGCCGAGAAGTTGCCTATCTCTCGTTGGCAACGCGACTTGACCGACTCGACAGTACTTCGCAATATGGGCGTAGCTTTGGGATATTGTGTGTTGGCATATGACGCTTGTTTGCGTGGACTGAATAAATTAGAAATCAACCCAGCAAGACTGCAAGAAGACCTAGACAATAGCTGGGAGGTATTAGCTGAACCTATTCAAACGGTAATGCGTCGTTATGGCTATGACAATCCTTATGACACGCTAAAACAGTTCAGTCGTGGCAAAGCGATTAGCAAAGCTGCACTGCATGAACTAGTCAACTCATTGAATATCCCAGAGCATGCGAAACAGGCCTTACTTGCATTAACCCCTGCAAGCTACACAGGCAAAGCGGCTGACTTGGTCAAGCATATTCAGCATAAACACTAAAGAAAGACTCCGTATGCAGGAAATATTGGTGCTTTATTACTCTCGTGGTGGTGCGGTGCGCGAAATGGCACAAGTCGTTGCCCGCGGCATTGATAGTGTGTCTGGGGCAAAAGCGAGAATTCGAACTGTGCCCAACATTTCAGCCAATTGCCAAGCAACTGAGCCTGATATTCCCGAGCAAGGTGCCCCTTATGCCGAGCTTGCCGATTTAACGCAATGTATTGGTGTTGCATTGGGGAGTCCAACACGCTACGGCAATATGGCCGCACCATTAAAATATTTCATTGATAGCACCACACCATTATGGCTACAAGGTGCATTGATCGGCAAACCCGCCGCTGTGTTTACTTCTTCAGGGTCCTTGCATGGTGGCAATGAAACAACTTTACTGACGATGATGTTACCTCTGCTTCACCATGGCATGACCATCGTAGGCTTGCCCTATTCTGAACCTGCTTTATCGACCACACAGTCCGGTGGCACGCCGTATGGGGCAAGTCATATTGGTGGAGCCATGGACGATAAAGCGCTTAGTGATGACGAACGTCAGCTATGTTTTGCTTTAGGTAAACGTTTGGCTGAGACTGCCCTCAAACTTGCTCAATAATACGCCAACCCTATGTCAGAAAATAACATCCAGAGATTACGCTTGCTTGCCAGTGTTAGTCTAATTGGCTTGATTTTTCTGTGTTTATTTTGGGAAGCTTGGCTAGCCCCATTGCGGCCGGGCGGCTCTAATCTGGTGCTAAAAACAATACCGTTGATGTTTCCCTTGTTTGGCATATTGCGAGGCAAACGCTATACCTATCAATGGTCTAGCATGATGATATGGATTTATTTCAGCGAAGGCGTTGTACGCGGATTTGCTGATGTGGGATTATCCGCCATACTCGCGCAAGTGGAAATTCTACTCAGCCTGATATTCTTCTTGAGTGCTATTTTCTATGCCAAATACAGCCGAGCACTATAGATTTTTGGTGGAGAAAGTCAGTGAGGCATTGGTACCACCAAAGCCAAAACTATTAGATAAGGCAGTCTCAATCTTCACATTATCCAAACGCTGACGCACAATATTTAACCCTTCTGCCGCAGCATCAAGATGTTCAATATTGGCTGACGCGGCAATAAAATGATTGTTCATCATAATCAATGTGTAAATTGCCTCATTCACCCCTGCTGCACCAAGCGCATGGCCTGACAAAGATTTGGTAGAGGCAATCGCCACCTGACTATTGCCAAATACGGCGCGTATCGCTTCTAATTCTTTCACATCGCCTACGGGTGTGCTGGTGCCGTGGGTATTGATATAGTCGACTTGATCGACACCTTGCATTGCCAGACGCATACAACGCTCAGCCCCTTCCCCGCTTGGTGCCACCATATCGTATCCATCTGAGGTGGCTCCATAGCCGACTATCTCCGCATAGATTTTTGCACCACGGGCCTTGGCATGCTCATATTCTTCAAGCACCAAAATACCTCCACCACCTGAGATAACAAAGCCATCGCGGTCTGCATCATAAGTTCTTGATGCGCGCTCAGGCGTATCGTTATATTTGCTTGAGAGTGCCCCCATGGCGTCAAACAAGAACGACATCGTCCAATGCTCTTCCTCGCCACCACCAGCAAAAATGATGTCCTGTTTGCCTAATTGTATCTGCTCTACCCCAGCACCAATACAATGAGCGCTGGTTGAGCAAGCTGAGCTAATGCCATAGTTTACCCCTTTGATTTGGGCACCAGTCGCCAAGCAGGCAGCAATGCCACTGGACATGGTTTTAGTCACCATATAAGGTCCAACGCGACGCACGCCTTTCTCTGCTAGGGTATTGGTTGCTTCTAACATACTTTCAGTAGAGGTTCCGCCTGCTCCGACAATCAGGCCCGTGCGCACATTGGAAACTAAACTTTCTGGCAAGCCTGCGTCGTTGATAGCCTCTTGCATCGCCAACCAAGCATAAGCATGACCCTTGGCCATGAAACGAAATAGTTTTCTATCGATTAACGCTTCAAGATCGAGATTTTTAATAGATCCTGCCACATTGGAGCGCAAACCCCGCTCGGCATATTCTGGCTGAAAAGTAATCCCCGAACGGCCTTCATAAAGGCTGCGTTTTACTTCTTCTTGATTATTACCTAGACTGGAGATGATCCCCATGCCAGTGACAACTACCCGACGCATCTAGCTCTCCCTTTATTCGCGATTATCTAGTCATTAAAAATTATCGGTGCTGGTAAATAATCCGACACGCAAATCATTGGCGACGTAAATTTCTTTTCCATCTAACTCCATGCGCGCATCGGCAATCCCCATGACCAATTTTCTCATAATCACACGCTTCAAATCGATGATATAAGTCACCTTTTTACCTTTGGGTAATACTTGGCCACTAAACTTAACTTCGCCAGCACCCAAAGCACGGCCTTTGCCAGGACCGCCTTTCCAACCAAGAAAAAACCCCACCAGTTGCCACATGGCATCCAAACCCAAACAGCCGGGCATCACTGGATCACCTTGGAAGTGACATTGAAAAAACCATAAATCAGGGGTGATATCCAATTCAGCTATTATTTCACCTTGACCGTACTTACCACCTGTGTCGCTAATTCGCACGATGCGGTCAAACATCAACATCGGCGGCAGAGGTAGCTGCGCATTTCCTGGGCCAAACATCTCTCCCCGACCACAAGCCAGCAACTCCTCGTAGTTAAAACTGTTTTTATTTTGCATGTCATAGTCCAGTCACATAAACCACTCTATTTTCGCTGGAAAACGTGCTGTACGGAAGTGCTTATTCAATTTTTTTGTCATATTGCAGGAAAGTTTTTGTTAGAGTGAACAGGTCTGTTTACACTCATCAAGTTTATGTTTACTATCCAGCTTTGACTTTTTCACTCATTTATCAGGTACGGGATCTTTCATGAGCAAGAAACAATTACAAGATTGGCGCAAACACGCACACAACTTGGAAAAAGAAATCAACAAAGTAGTCGTCGGACAGCATGATGCCATTCGCCTGATTACCACCGCAATTTTTTCACGTGGGCATGTTCTGCTAGAGGGGGATGTCGGGGTAGGTAAAACAACCTTGTTACGCGCCTTTACACGCTGTATTGGTGGTGGCTATCAACGTATTGAAGGCACCATTGACTTGATGCCCAACGATCTGATTTATCACACATACTTGGGTGAAGATGGCAAACCCCACGTCACGCCTGGCCCATTATTGATGTCTGGAGAAGATCTATCTATTTTCTTCTTTAATGAAATCAACCGTGCTAGACCACAAGTGCACTCATTGTTATTACGCGTCATGGCAGAACGCACATTATCTGCTTTCAATAAGGAATTTCATTTCCCGCATATGCTGGTGTTTGCCGACCGTAACCAAGTGGAAAAGGAAGAAACATTTGAAATTCCTTCAGCCGCACGTGACCGTTTCATGATGGAAATTCCTATTGTGATTCCAAATGATGAGGACATTATGGAGTCATTAGTGTTTGATACGCGTTTCCATAATGTGGATGCTTTAATCGATCAATTGACACCAGATATCTTGCAGTTCAATGAATTAAATGACATCTCTTATCAGATTCAAAATAGCATTGAGGCTAGCCCAACACTTCGTAAATATGCCTTAAACCTCTGGTTAGCGACCAAATCTCCCGCCAGCTTTGGGATTAAGATTCCTGGCGTTGATATCAACCGACTCGTGCTAGCTGGTGCCAGCCCTCGTGGTATGAGTATGATGTTGCGTGCCGCCAGAGTGTACGCTTGGTTGAATGACCGTCAGGCGGTGACTCCTGAAGATATCCATGCAGTATTCCACGCCACAGTGGCGCATCGTCTTGTATTTAGCCCAGTCTATGAAATGCGTCGTACCGAAATTTCAAGACAATTATTACAAGCGATCGTACAAGCTATCTCTGCGCCCTAATCAAAATGCATTTCGATATTCCGCAATTTACCTACCATCTCGCATGGCGCTCACGTGGCTACCATACCGGTCGTCACGCCAGTATTCAGCGCGGGATGGGGATGGAATTTCGTGGCTTAAGTAATTTACTGTCTTACCCTGATCCACGTCGCATCGATATCCGACAGACCATTAAAGATCCACTGGAGCAGATTTACGTTAGGATATATAACCAAAAGGGTGCTACACCGGTGTTCGCTATCGGTGATATTTCGGGTTCAATGGGCTTTGGCCAAAACAAAAGCAAAATCCAACGAATGAGTGAAATCGCCCAATCCATCGCTGTCTCTGCCACTAGCAACAGCGACCCTTTTGGCTTTATTGCTTTTGACGACCAAGTGCGTGATGAGTACCTCAGCCCAGCCTCACTGCGCCCTCAAATAGCTATCGATATGCTGCAGCAGCTGAGTCCTTATCAGCCGCCCAAAGTAGGCGGTATGGGCTTGAGCCAAACTTTCCGCTATTTGCCAAGGGAGCGCTCATTAATTTTTCTAATTTCTGACTTCCATATGCCTAGCGAAGTATTGGAAGATGCCTTATTACAAATGCTGCATCACCATATCGTACCTGTGGTGCTATGGGATGCAGACGAATATCATAATCTGCCAGAATTTGGCATTATCAATGTACAAGACGCGGAAAGTGGCGAGCAACGGATTGTATTGTTGCGTAAAGAGTTACGGGAGCAGATTGTGTCAAACTTTGAACAGCGTAGACGCAACCTGAATGATTTGTTTTTGCGTTATGACATGCCACCATTTTTCGTCGAAGGTGAATTCGACTGCAACCAAATGAGTGAATATTTTTATCAATTTACTGCGGCCTAACAGAATGATTTTTTCTCGTTTTCTATTAGCTTTAAGCCTTTGTTTTTTTATTGTTGGCAACCTGTGGGCCAATGATCCTCCATCTCCTGACATGCCAACTGCAATGTACCAGTTAAAGGCAGTTAACCCAACACGAGATGTAGGCTATACCGTAGGTGATAAATTAGCACGTCACGTTGAGCTAAAAGTCAAAAAGCCTTATCAATTAATCGATACCACGCTACCCATCGTTGGCTATGAAAGACGCTATCGTGGACAAATTATTGGTATCGAACTTCGTCAAATCCAACATTCTGCTAAACAATTCAAAGATTACACGCTTTATAGTCTGGATTTGCAATATCAGGTATTCACCAATGAAGCCACCGCTAAAATGGCTTTCTTGCCAGCCGAGATCCTTAAATTTCAGGGTCCCAAAAAAGATGACATTGTACAAATACGCATCCCCAGTTGGGGCTTCCGTGTCTCACCATTAGCAGTATTTGGCGCGGTCAAAATCGAGCAAGATATGAGCACCTACAGACCACCTTTTCTGATCCAAGCTTATCCAGAAAAGCAAAAACTGGTGGTATGTTTAGTGGTGTTGGGTATCAGCTTAATCGGTCTTATCTATATTTTAGGCAATCGTGCCTGGTTGCCGAAGATGGGCAAGCCGTTTGCCAAAACTTATCGTCAGTTGCGCAAGCTTAAAGTGTCATCTGAAAATATTCCGATTGCTCTAAGCCATCTTCACCAAGCGCTGCATAGCACTGCAAAAACCAGTATTTTTAGCGACAACATAGACTTGCTGTATCAACAACAACCAACGTTAAAAAATATTGATGCAGAGATCCAACAGTTCTTTAAGCTTTCCCGAGCCGTTTTCTACGAAAACCAACTGAGTCAGTTGAATAGCAGTGAAACCCTTGCTTGGCTCACTCTATTTTGTCGTCATTGCCGCGATTGTGAGCGTGGCCTTAAAGCGCTAGGTTAATCTGCTTATGCTGAGTTTTTTTGCTTACTTTAACCATGCATGGGTGCTTTGGCTGTTGCCATTGGCGGCGATTCCCATGTGGTTGAACCGCAGCCAAAGTCAAACCTATTCATGGGCAGAACTGTTACCACATGACCGTTGGTCAAATGTGATTGCTTGGTTACTAAAAATATTAGCCAGCCTTGCAATTGCTCTGATTGTCATCGCCTTGTCAGGACCTCATAGTCTAGAGCAAAAGATTGAACGCCTTGGTATAGGGGCTCAAATTGCGCTTGTGCTCGATAGAAGCGCGAGTATGGATGATCCATTCTCGGGCGCAGACAATGGCAACGGCAAAGTGGGAGAGACCAAATCAGCTGCAGCAAGTCGTCTAATCTCTAGTTTTATTCAGTCGCGTCAAAATGATATGTTTGGACTGATTACCTTCAGCAATTCAGCGATGTACGTTTTGCCGCTCACAGAAAATCGCCAAGCAGTATTAGCGGCGGTCAGAGCAACGGCTGGCAATGCGCTTTTTCAAACCAATATCGGTAGTGGCATGACCAGTGCGACTGAGTTATTTGCCAAATTACCTGACTCTGGCTCACGTGTAATGATATTGTTGTCCGATGGCGCTGGTCGAATTGATGCCAACACCCAAGAGAAAATTCGAGAATGGCTGGAACGTTATAAGATTAGTTTATATTGGATTGTTTTGAGTCAGCCGGGGGGATTGAGTATTTTTGATGAGACTTATGTTCCGCCCGAGGATGGCCCACTTCCCCCACAAATAGAATTAAATCAGTTCTTTAAGAAATTGCGTACCCCATTCCAAGCTTATGAGGCAGATGACCCTAAATCGCTCGCCTCTGCGATAGCTGATATCAATCAAAAAGAGAAAAAACCTATTCGCTATCAAGAGACGATTGCTGGGCATGACTTCACCAATTGGTTTTTGTTATTGGCATGCATCATGGTGCTGCTGCTTAGCGTGATTAAATTTTTTGAGGTAAGAACTTGGCAAAACGTCAAGGTATAAGGTCGAGGACACTGAATATGTTTAAATTATTGACCAGCAAACATTGGACCATCTTATTAGCAGTGCTCGCTCTGGTGAGCGCAGCTGGGGCCACTTATGAAATTAAGCGCATTATCGAAATCAATGCCTTCAATCGCGCTATCCTGCTTGCAAAACCGCCATTGACTGATACTCAAAGCTTTGAGGCAAAGTTTGCAACTGCATACTGGCTGGCTAAAAGTGAAAAATTTAAAGAAGCAACCTTGTTGTTTACTAATTTATTGGAGAGCGCCACACCCACTCAAAAAGCGGCTATCCAACATAATATTGGCAATATCTACTTCTTACGTGGGATTGCCCTCAATGGGACCAATATGGAAGTAGGCAAAGAGACAGAATATTTGTTGCGGCAGGCCAAAACCATGTACCAACAGGCATTAAGACTGGATAACAGTGATTGGGGTACCAAGCATAATTTAGATCGATTGCTGATGGTATTACCCGGTACACCCACCCCTGGCGTTGGTGAGTCTGATTCGCCAGGTCTGATTATGGGTAACATTCCGGTGGGATTGCCTTAATGCTCGCTAAGATAAAACATTTTGTGGTTGTTTTGATTGCTCGGCGTGATATTGCCATGCTGTCTTCTGCTGTCGTTTTACTTTTGACGGCAATGATTAACCCAAGCGTTCCTTTACCTCACAATATTTATACTTATATGTTTGTGGTAGATATCTCACAAAGTATGAATGTGAAAGATGCCATGTTAGACAATAAAAATGTCACACGTATGGAATTCACCAAACGCATGATGCATGACATCACTGCTAATCTTCCTTGCGGCACTAAAGTGAGTATTGGTTTGTTCGCTGGGGTAAGCGTTGCAGCGCTGTATCAACCCATTGAGGTGTGCGCTAATTATGCTGCGATTCAAGACACTATTGATCACTTTGATTGGCGTATGGCTTGGTCAGGTAATAGTCGTTTGCGAGAGGGCTTGTTGGGGATTGCACGTACTCTGCGCTCATTTCCTGAGCCTGCGCAAGTGGTGTTTTTTACTGATGGTGAAGAAGCCCCTAAATTACATGCGTTTAATACACGTGACTTAAGTAATTTTCAGGGCGGCAATGGCTGGATATTGGCAGGAGTAGGTAGTCTTAAAGGCTCTCCTATCCCCAAATTAGATGATAAGAATCAACTCATAGGCTATTGGGCTAATGATAGTTTTGCCATGCAACCCGGTATCGCGCAAATTTCAGAGGCTAATATTGGTATTCGTGATAACAATGTCGCCAGCTCAACCGGGGATCGCTATATCTCTCGTTTGCAGGAAGACTATATGAAAGAGTTAGCCAAGCTAGTCAACGCCACTTATGTCCGCGCTGATAGTTTGTCAAGTTTATTGTCCGCCATGCGCAAACAACCACCAGCCAAAACCGATATTGCCCCCTTTTCGTTGCGCTGGGTGTTAGCCAGCTTAGCAGGTTTGCTAATTATCTTGGCTTATTTACCTAAACAAGCCTGGCGATTAATCCTCAACAGCAGAGTGAAACCTACACCTCGTGCTTAATCGTCTTGGGCAATCTGCTCAGGCACTATGCCCCATAACAACCATACCCGCCATTGTCGAAACACATCAGCATCGCAAGCGTCTGACAAGATGATGAGATGATGCCATGAGCGACCCCATTTAGGGGGATGTATATTCAAAAACTGGTAGCGTAACAAGACAAAATGTAAAGTGACTACGCTGTCCGCATGCAATCTGATGGTACGTTGTTGTTGATCATTAAACAGCATGATTTGTTGTTGCTGAAGACGCACACCCAGCCAAGTGTTAGCAGATTTTCGTAAAGCATGTTTGCTTAATGCATCCCAAGTCATCGCCATTACGCCCAAAGATATAAAAAATTGTGCCAGGTAAAAGATGGGAAGAAACCAAATCGAGATACCCCCCCTAAGCCAATGAGCAGTAAAATAATAGCTAAATAGCGCGAGGGTTTAAGTATGAGTGGCGCGATTGTCATGTTGATAGAAAGGATATTGTTATTGTGTTTCAACCACAAAATCTGATTGCGCTGGGCGCACAATACCAAGGCGATGTGCTATTGCATTATGGACAGCCTCAACAAGAATTACAAGCCGCAATGCAAGGCAATGTTATCGTACATCTCAGTCATTTAGGCCTGATGCAGATTGAAGGTGATGACAGCCTTGACTTTCTGCAGGGTCAACTCACCAATGACGTCAGGTTATTAGACGGCCAGCATAGCCAATATGCAGGTTATTGCACTGCCAAGGGACGTATGTTGGCACTATTTTTAGCCTTTGCCCATGCTGGTCACTACCACCTGATGGCACCCAATGAGCAAATGGATGGACTAATCAAACGTCTACGTATGTATGTACTTCGTGCTCGGGTCAATATTCATGATAAGCGTGACGAAATTATAATTTTTGGCTTAGCTGGCAATCAAATTGCGACCCTATTAAACAGCATATTGGGCGATGGCATTCCTGATCAGCCGCACACCATGCATACCTTTACTAATGCCACCGTATTGCGGCTAGCCAGCGAGCATCCGATGTACTTGTTATTCACCTCTGCTAGTCAATCTGAAGCTTTACTAACGGCACTATTAAGCTCACTAACCCCAGTCGGCAAGTCAGCATGGGATGCATTGAACATACAAGCGGGGTTGCCTCAAGTTGTTCAAGCTACCCAAGAAGCATTTGTTCCGCAAATGCTCAATTTGGACGCACTGAACGGTATCAGTTTTAAAAAAGGCTGTTACACCGGTCAGGAAATCGTGGCACGCACGCACTACTTGGGGACAGTAAAACGGCGTATGCAGATTGCTCACATCAATCGCGCATTACCAGTGTTGCCAGGCCAGACAATCACCTTGGCTGGCAGCAGCGAAGCAATTGGCATGGTAGTCAATGCAGCCCCTAATCTGCAGGGTGGAACGGATTTGTTAGTTGAAATTCGACTGGATCAACTTAGTCCAGAATCTCTTCAAGACAAACCAGTCATGTTCCAAGATCAGCTGATTCACTTTAAATCATTGCCCTATCCCCTGCCTTAAAACTGGGAATAAGTCTGATTAATGTTTTTTAGCCTTACGCTGAGGCACCACCCGCTTCGCCTCTTCGTCCGATTGGCTGACTAGATTGGTGACGCTATTTACCGGTTTTTGGCTTGGGCCAAGTTGAGTGGGATCTACCGTTTGGTAAAATACTTCGTCTTGTTTGACCATACCCAACTCAACTCGAGCTCGCTCTTCAATGGCAGTTACCCCTTGTTTTAAATCACGCACTTCTTCATCTAGTTGTTGGTTGCGTTGTTTGAGTGTGTCATTGAAAGATTTTTGCTCATCAATTTGATGACTTAACTCCCAGACCTTTAGCCAGCTGCCTTTGCCTAGCCACAATGGATATTGCAGCAAGGCAATCAGCACAACAAAGATTAAGGTCAGAGATTTCAAGATTATTTATTCAAATGATAAAAAGCTGACATGCCTGCGTAACTGGTAGCATCGCCAAGCTCTTCTTCAATGCGCAATAACTGATTGTATTTGGCAATTCGTTCAGAGCGCGACAGCGATCCGGTCTTAATTTGCAGGGCATTAGTTGCCACAGAAATATCCGCAATCGTAGTATCTTCTGTCTCACCTGATCGATGTGAAATTACTGAGGTATAACCTGCACGCTTGGCAGTTTCTATGGTTTGAAAGGTCTCCGTTAAAGTGCCAATTTGGTTAACTTTGATGAGAACTGAATTGGCGACACCCTTAGCGATTCCCTCACGTAAAATTTTGGCATTAGTGACAAATAAGTCATCCCCTACCAATTGAACATTGTCGCCCATACGTTGCGTTAACAATTTCCAGCCATCCCAGTCATGCTCGCTCATACCATCTTCAATACTGATAATAGGATATTTATCGACCCAAGTTGCCAGATAATCGGTAAATTGTGCCGAGCTTAGTTGCAAGCCTTCAGACTGAAGATGATATTTTCCATCTTGATAAAATTCTGAGCTGGCACAATCAAGGCCTAACAATACATCACGTCCTGGCTCATAACCGGCTGCCGATATGGCATCAAGGATATATTGAATAGCAGCTTCATTAGATGGCAAGTCCGGTGCAAAACCACCCTCGTCTCCTACTGTGGTTGCCAGCCCTTGTTTGTGTAGGATTTTTTTCAAATGATGAAATACTTCTGCCCCACAACGCAACGCATCTCGGAAACTATTCAGGCCAGCTGGAATAATCATAAACTCTTGCATATCCACACTATTCTCAGCATGGGCGCCACCATTAATAATATTCATCATAGGCGTAGGTAATTGCATAAAACCAGAACCACCTAGATAGCGATACAAAGGTAAACCAGACTCATCTGCGGCTGCACGAGCACAAGCCATCGAGACAGCCAACATCGCATTGGCTCCCAAGCGAGCTTTATTATCGGTAGCATCTAAATCAATCAATGTTTGGTCAATAAAACTTTGCTCTTCAACGTCCAAACCAATAATAGCTTCAGCAATTTCGGTGTTTACATTGTCAACCGCTTGCAGCACTCCTTTACCGAGGTAACGCTGTGTATCGCCATCACGTAATTCAACGGCTTCTTTTGTTCCAGTAGATGCGCCAGAAGGCACAGCAGCACGACCAATAATGCCAGACTCTAGTAATACATCAGCCTCTACCGTGGGGTTGCCACGAGAGTCCATAATTTCACGCGCGATTACGTCAACAATTGCACTCATCTCGTTTCCTCAACTATCTATTTTGTTCTAAAAATTTATAAAGTCTGCTCAATAAATCCGGCTTTTTTTACCACATTATCTAACTCGATTAACACTTCTAATAATGCTTTCATCTTTCCTAACGGCCATGCATTTGGGCCATCAGATAAGGCTTGAGCAGGATCAGGATGAGTCTCCATAAATAACCCCGCCACACCTGATGCGACTGCAGCGCGTGCCAAGACGGGGACAAATTCACGTTGACCACCACTTTTATCCCCTTGTCCACCAGGTTGCTGCACCGAGTGAGTTGCATCAAAAACCACTGGACATTGTGTTTCACGCATAATAGCCAAGCTACGCATATCAGAAACCAAGGTATTGTAGCCAAAAGATACGCCTCGCTCGCATACCATGATGCTATCTTGCCCACCATTGGCTTGCTTGGCTTTGCTTACTACTTGTTGCATATCATGTGGCGCCAGAAACTGCCCTTTCTTAATATTCACAGGCTTACCACAAGACGCTACAGCAGTGATGAAATCGGTTTGGCGACACAAAAATGCGGGCGTTTGCAATACATCAACGACAGCAGCTACTTCATTGACTTGTTGTTCATTATGCACATCCGTTAATACCGGCACGCCTATTTGTTTTTGCACCTCAGATAGTATCTTCAACCCTTGATCTAAACCAAAGCCGCGAAAGGTTTTGTTAGAGCTGCGATTGGCTTTGTCATAAGAAGACTTATAGATGAAAGGAATTGCTAATTGTTGGCATAACTCTTTTAATTCACCCGCTGTATCCAAAGCCATTTGCTGCGACTCAATCACACATGGCCCAGCAATCAAAAAAATTGGATGCTCTAAACCAATCTCAAAACCGCACAGTTTCATGAAAGCACTCCTTGGTATTTCAAGGCAGCTTGAATATAGGACTTAAATAGTGGATGACCTGTACGAGGATTAGAAGTGAATTCCGGATGGAACTGGCATGCCAAAAACCACGGATGTTGTGATTGTGGCAACTCTATCATCTCGCATAGTTGCTCATTGGGTGTGCGCGCAGAAATCACCAAGCCAGCAGCTTTGAGTTGCTCAACATAATGATTATTGACCTCGTAACGATGACGATGACGCTCATTGACATGCGATCCATAAATTTGTGCTGACAGAGTATTCGGTTCGATAGGACAACTCTGTGCGCCCAAGCGCATGGTTCCGCCCAAATCAGAATCTTGTGAGCGGGTTTCCAGCTTGCCGTCCGCGCTCTGCCATTCCGTAATCAATCCTACGATAGGTTGCGGCGTATCGGTATCAAATTCTGTGCTATTCGCTTGTTCAAGGTGGGCCACATGTCGGGCAAACTCTATAACAGCCAGTTGCATTCCCAAACAAATGCCCAAGTAGGGTTTTTTAGATTCGCGCGCATATTGAATTGCACGAATTTTTCCTTCAGTACCACGTTTACCAAAGCCACCAGGGACTAATATGGCATCCATTTTACTCAAGCGCCCAATACCATGAGTTTCGATCTCCTCTGAGTCCATAAAATGAATATTCACTTTAGATTGGGTATGAACCCCAGCATGAATGAGAGCTTCGGTAAGTGATTTGTATGATTCAGTAAGGTCAACATATTTGCCTACAAATGCAATATTGACCTCGTGTTGAGGGTGCGCCAACGCATCCACTATTTTCTGCCAACTAGATAGGTCAGCTGGTTTTGCCTGAAGGTGTAACTTGGCACACACAATTTCGTCTAAGTTTTGCGCGTGTAGCATGCCAGGTATCTGATAAATAGATTTAGCATCAACGGCAGAGATTACCGCTTCAGCCTGAACATTGGTAAATAAAGCAATTTTCTTACGCTCTTCATCGGGAATATCTCGATCAGCTCGACACAACAGCACATCAGGCTGAATACCAATCTCGCGCAACTCTTTTACAGAGTGTTGTGTGGGTTTAGTTTTAAGCTCACCAGCGGTAGGAATATAAGGCAGCAAAGTTAAATGGATATAGCAAGTATTATTTCTGCCTTCTTCAACACCCATTTGTCGAATAGCTTCAAGAAAAGGCAATGATTCAATATCACCCACTGTCCCACCTACCTCGACGATAGCAACTTCAGCGCCCTCAGCGCCTTTTTTGATATGGGCTTTAATCTCATCGGTAATATGAGGTATCACTTGCACAGTCTTGCCCAAGTATTCCCCACGACGCTCTTTTTTGATGACTGTTTCGTAAATCTGTCCTGTGGTGAAGTTGTTTCTCTTACTCATACGCGCGCTGACAAAGCGCTCATAATGTCCTAAATCCAAATCAGTTTCAGCACCATCGTCGGTAACAAACACTTCCCCGTGCTGAAATGGACTCATTGTGCCGGGATCCACATTGATATAGGGGTCAAGCTTGAGCATCGTGATTTTGATTCCACGAGATTCGAGAATAGCGCCGAGTGAAGCTGCGGCGATTCCTTTACCTAGAGAGGAGACAACACCACCAGTAACGAAGACATATTGAGTCATGAAAACACTTTTCTTGAAATACGTTTTTGAAGAATCCCTGATGGAAGGCTATTTTACTTTAAAGCACCCTTAGCGAAAACCAGTTTTAAAAAATATCCGGCTGAGATTATGTCAGGGCAAAAAAAAAGGCGAGCTAGGCTCGCCATGAGAGGGCATCACTTAGTGATACCATTGGAGGTAATACAAGGAGATAACTTATAGAGAACAAGTTACGTTGGCTATTAAACCACTACCTTGTAAACAAAATATTTCGGTTTGTAACTTTTTTGTTTCAAACACTTAAAGATTGACTATGTTTTAGCAAAATTTGATAAATTCCATCTTTTAATAGCAGTTTTTCTTTCTTCATTTGCTCAATTTGTTCATGGCTGGCATGCGCAATATTCAACTCCAGATTTTTAATCTGTTGGTCTAATTGATTATGCTTATCGAACAAATGTTTAAAATACAAGTCTGTGTTTTTTAATTGACTTATTAAATCTCGGTATTCTGGAAACATGACTCGCCCTTTCGTGAAATTCAAGCCAAAAGTTGGTTTTCAATATAGTGAGCTCATTTTGCCTGAGTTAGTACACCATTTATTGACCTATATCAAGCAACCGACAAACCCTATTGAGCGATAAAAATGACGCTTTAACTTACATAAAAGGAAAGTTTGATTTGTCTTCAACCTGGAATTTCGACAATAGCTATTTAAGCTTACCCAAAATATTTTATGTCAAACAAGCACCCACGCCAGTGCGTCAGCCAAGGATGGTATATTTTAATAGCGAATTGGCAAGACAATTAGATTTGTCACTCTTAGCTGAACAGCTCGAGGATACAACGCAAATCTTAGCAGGCAATCGAATTGCCAATGGTGCTGAGCCGATTGCCCAGGCTTATGCGGGTCATCAATTCGGTCACTTTAATATGCTGGGGGACGGACGTGCCATCTTGCTGGGTGAGCATATTACCAGCCAACATCAGCGTGTAGATATTCAACTCAAAGGGGCTGGCATCACTGCGTTTTCTCGTAACGGCGATGGCCGTGCGGCTTTAGGTCCCATGTTGAGAGAGCTGATCATCAGTGAAGCCATGGCAGCTCTCAATATACCCACAACAAGAAGCCTAGCAGTAGTCGCCACAGGCGAGCCGGTATACCGGACAGAGCCACTAAAGGGAGCAATTCTCACCCGCGTAGCCAAAAGCCACATTCGTGTTGGGACTTTTGAATATGCGTTGTTACGCAATCAAAAACAGGACTTGCAGGCGCTGGCAGACTACACTATACAACGCCACTATCCCCAAGCCGCTCAGCAAGCCAACCCTTATCTGGCATTACTCAATGAAGTGATGCTGAAACAAGCCGAACTGATTGCCTTATGGATGTCAGTTGGATTTATTCATGGCGTGATGAATACCGACAACATGAGTATCGCTGGAGAAACCATAGATTATGGCCCATGCGCCTTTATGAACCGATATGACCCTGATACTGTATTCAGCTCAATCGACTCTGGTGGTCGATATGCTTATGCCCAACAAGCCAAAATCGCACAATGGAATCTATTACGGTTTGCCGAGACTTTGTTACCCTTAATTGATGACGAACAATCGCATGCGATTACGCTTGCGGTCGAATTGTTAGAGCAATTCCCTAAAATTTATGAGGACGCATGGTTAATTAAGTTTGGCAAAAAGTTGGGCATACAACAAGTGCAAGCAGAGGACCAAGCTCTGATACAGCAGCTACTACACATGATGCACGCCACACAGAGCGACTTTACCAACACTTTCAGAGCGTTAGCGGAAAATAACGTGCATCAACAAGCGCTATTTGGGCATCAGCAATTTCAACCATGGTTTGCTCAATGGCAACACAGACTGCAACAACAAAACCACAGTCCAGCGCATATTCAGCAGTGCATGTTGCAAATAAATCCGGCAGTGATTGCAAGAAATCACTTGGTGGAAGAGGCCTTAACAGCCGCGCAAGAGCAAGATGATACTCAAGCTTTGCAACGCTTACTCGAGGTGCTTAGCACGCCATACGACCCGCCAAGCAATCCTCTATTCCAGATGCCGCCTTTATCAGAACAAGGTTATAGAACTTTCTGCGGTACCTAGCCCGCCGTTGAAAACACTATTGGCTACAGCGACTATCAATCTGTTTGCTCAAACTAATAAAGCTATCCATCGCGCCTGCAGCCACGGAATATGGCTGTGAGCGTATAAACTCGACTAATTCTTTTTGTCTGGGACTAAGTACTTTTTCTAGCTCCAATACACGGCAAGCACAGGCATCATCGGAAAATTTTCCGCTAGCACGACATGATGATTGCTCACTGGATTTGAGCTCGTTGGGCCAGGGAATGCTATTGCTAGTTTGCCCAGTGACATTGATACGGATTTGCGCGAGTAACTGGTAGGTATACTCCAAATTGTTGTGTAATTGCCGCAACGCAAAATTATCACCGTTGTCAGGGACAACTTTCGCATTATCCAATTGGTATGAAAAAGCCAAGTTTTGTTTGGTTTGTTCGAGCATGGCATAACCTTGCGCCGCTAGCAAAATGCGTTTTGCTGGATTTTGCTGCATATACTGCTCTGCCTCTTGCAAATCTTTCTCAGATAATTGCAAAGTCAATTGCGCTTCACAACCTTGTCCATGGCTTTGTGCAGAGACCCAATCCAGTTTAATAGCACCATCCTGCCAAGCATGGTGGAAAGTAGGGGCATTTTTAAGCAAGATTTCAGATTCTAATTGAATGACTTGTTGTCTTATCTGGTCTGATTCACAGGCCATTAAGTGATTGGAAATCAACGATATCAAAATAATGAAGCCAATTACACGTAACATACGCATCTCTCATCAATATAATAGTCTGGCAATAGGCAAGCGCAGAAGGGAATAGTTCCTAGTAATGCCAGAATTGAGGGCGTTGCTCAGTATTTATTGCTGAATAATTTTGCCTTGCGCCACACTTATCACCTGATCAGCCAGCTGACTTAGTTCGCTTTCATCATGGCTGACAATCATCATAGGTAAATGAATATGTTGTTTAATTTGTAGCAAAAATGGAATGATTTGTTGTTTTAAGGAACGATCCAAAGAGGATAATGGTTCGTCTAGTAATAATAACTGTGGCGACATCAGCAAAGCGCGCCCGAGTGCAACGCGTTGCGCCTCTCCTCCAGACAATTGATGTGGGTGGCGCTTCAGTAAGTTAGCGAGTTGCAACAATTGTGTCACCTCATCCATAGAAAAACGTCTTTCCTGCATGGGCAATAAGTGCAAACCATAATTTAAGTTTTGTGCCACATTAAGATGAGGAAACAGGCGCAGATCTTGAAAAACCATGCCAACTCGGCGTTGATATGGGGCTAAGCAGATCCCCTGCTGACTGGAATAAAAAATCCGCTGATTGAATTCAATGCACCCCCTGCTCGGCTTCAGTAATCCATTGATTAAATTTAATAAGCTGGACTTCCCTGAGCCAGATGGTCCGATCACCCCTAATACTTGACCTTGCCAATCCAATTGCGCACGCAAGTGAAAATCGGCACGAGAAAATTCCAGATCTAGTCTCAACATCAGCGCCCCACTCTTTTTTGCATCCAGCGTTCACAAAGATTACTTGCCAACAATGCCAGAAAAGAAATCAATACACATAAAATTACCAAACGCATGGCAATCATCTCACCCCCGGGCATTTGTGTATAATTGTAAATCGCCAAAGGCAAAGTACGCGTCTCGCCCTCAATATTCCCAACAAAAGTGATCGTGGCACCAAACTCGCCCAAACTTCGGCTAAACGCTAGAATAAATCCTGTCAGTACGCCAGGTAAGGCCAAAGGCAAACTAATACTGAAAAAAGTCTTGAAAGGTTGAGCGCCTAATGTGCTAGCCGCCTGCTCAAGACCTACATCAATTTGGCTAAAAGATAATCTCACTGAACGTACCATCAGAGGGAAAGCCATGATGGCAGAAGCAATGACAGCTCCTATCCAAGTAAAAGCCAAGCTAATCCCAAAATATTGATATAACAAGGCGCCTATCCAACCTTGCTTGCCAAATAGACTCAATAGAATAAAACCAGGGACAACGGGAGGAAGAATCATGGGGATATGCACCAAGCCATCAAGCAAGGATTTAGCTACAAACTCTTTGCGTGCCAACAACCAGGCAATATAGATAGCAGGCAAGCTAATCAGCAAGGCGCAACAGCTAGCTACCTTAACCGATAGTACAATGGCCTGAATCTCAGCAGGCGTGATATCAAAAACAACACTCATGGCAACCTCGTTGAAACGGCTGGCTAGATTATCATGATTTAGCATGTACATTTTGTTTACATTCATGAAAATCATGAGCTGTATTTAATGAAGCACAATAAGGGATACGGGGAACGAATGTGTAAAATCATCATCAGAGATTGTAACAACAGCATATCGCTGTTAACTTAAAGGAGATTGATATGTGGACTAAACCAACAGCTACTGAAATGCGTTTTGGCTTTGAAGTGACCATGTACGTCATGAACAAGTAATTCATCCAAGACATCATGAAATATCGTCAACAACATAACATAGGCTGGTTCAAACATGTATATGGATGTACCTGCCCAATTTGTTCTTCATCAATTAAAGGAGTATGACCATGTGGACTAAACCAGCTGCTACTGAAATGCGTTTCGGCTTTGAAGTTACTATGTACGTTATGAACAAGTAATCTTTAAAGAACTACATCAAAAGGGAGCTACAGCTCCCTTTTTTTATGCTTTGAGTGAACGAATAGATTTAACAGACGCTCTATGAAGCAAGCATCCTTAAATTTTAATCAAGTTACTATTTTTCAAGCGTAATCATGCAAGACGAGAACGAAATAATTTGTCCATGTAGCGGCACCACCCGCAAAAAGGTCATCAGCTTATTTCAACAAGGCATGGATGTCGAAGCGATATCTAGATATACCGGCGCGATATCAGGCTGCGGTGGTTGCGAATGGGATATCGCTGATTCGATCAGACAATATCAAGAAAGTCAGACGTCCAACTAAGCCTGAAAATCAGATTCACCTAAATCAGCATTGCGTCGAAAATGACAGGTATAGCCATCTGGCACTTTCATTAAGTATTTTTGATGTTTTTCCTCAGCTGGATAAAAACCATTAAAGCTACTAAGTTGAGTGACGACTGGGGCACCCCACTGATTAGAGGCATTGACAGCAGCGATCACTGATTCGGCAGTTTTGCGTTGCTCAGCATTCAAATAAAAAATGGCAGAGCGGTATTGGCTTCCAAGGTCATTTCCTTGCTGATTTAGAGTGGTGGGATTGTGAATGCGAAAAAATTCAAATAACAGATGCGCTAAACTCAGCTGACTTGTATCAAAATCTACACGCAAGGTTTCGGCATGGCCTGTCGTACCAGTAGTCACCTCTCGATATGACACATTGGCAATATGCCCTCCAGAAAAACCCACTTGAGTGCTCACGACACCAGGAATATGTCTAAATAACTCCTCCATACCCCAATAACAACCACCTGCAAGATAAATAGTTTGAATTGAATCGGACAAAGTGCAACCTTTCAAAAAAGTCATCTAATACAGACAACATCATGCCGACCAGCATAGAGCCCAAAGTCAGCGGAATAGTTCAAGTTAAAATAACAACGCTCAGACACTAATTGCAGTATGGCTCAGAGTGTTTCAGCGGCATCAGGCTTAGCATTTTGATCAGAGGGGTGATTAGCATGATTTTTTTTCGGCACATACTTATCTAATTGACCATCAACCGTACCACCACTCTCAATCTCGAGCGATTGATAAGCAATTTGGCCTTTAACCCGACCACTAGACTTAATCGCAAGGGTTTTTCTAGCCTCGATGGTTTGTTGAATTTCACCTTTAACCTGAATATTGTCAGCAATCACCAAGCCATTGACTTGCCCAGTCTCCCCGACAAAAACATCCTGTGCACGAATCTCACCATTGACAGTGCCATAAATATGAATATCTGCTGACAGCTCAATATTGCCATCAATCTTAACGCCCTCACCTATCATGAGGGCGCCCATTTTGTTTTCCATAAAGGTTCTCCTGTGACTATTATTATTAAAAAATATGATTCACTTTAAACAATGCTCAAATGCATACCTATACTTTAATGTTGGCTTTGTAATAGATGACCGGTGAGTATTGCGCCTGACTGAATCTCGATATGTTCATAATGAATTTTTGCTGATACGGCACTTCCATCATGCAAAATCAACTGTTTACACTTCACCTCACCTTTCACATTGCCATCAATCACCAGCTTATCCACCAACAAAAAACCGCTAAAGTTTCCAGTTTTGCCGATATGTACTGTCTCTGCTTTGATGTTGCCTTTGAATTTGCCATCTAAGTGCAAACTACCTGGGTAACTGAAATTGCCGTCAATTTCTGCGCCTTGGCAAATAATACTGGGCATTAGTTGAATCTGTGGTGTTGCTTCAACTGCTAACTCATTGTCAGTCATTGTTTGTGCTAATGCGTCATGGCTGGGCAATATTGGCGTTGAATCCGTCTCGGATTTTTTAAATTTAAACATATGGATATCCAATCAAAGATGAACATACAAAAATAAAATTCAGACTATATTAAACATATTGCAGCGTATTGCAAAGCATCAGCAAATCAGGCAAGACGGGCTAATGGTAAAATCAGCAACCCTAATTGTTGAGAGTCCAAACGATGACACAGATTCCAATCACATCATGCTATGCGGCACTTCTAGGCTTAATTTTTGTAAAACTCAGTCTTCGCACCGTCCGACTACGCAGAAAAATTAAAACGGCATTAGGTGATGGAGATGATGATCAATTAAAACGTGCGATTCGGGCGCACGCCAATTTTTCCGAATACACGCCTATCGCATTATTGCTATTGGCTATGGCAGAAAATCTTATGGTCTATGGAATGATCATTCAAGTACTGGGAATCGCTCTGCTAATAGGTCGAAGCCTGCACGCCTATGGACTCAGTCAAATCAAAGAAGATTATCGTTATCGAATTGCGGGCATGCAACTAACATTAAACATGATGATAGTCAGTGCTTGCCTGATTCTGTGGAAACTAGTCACATCGTCTACATAGATCCTTGTAGGAAAAAAACGAGGAAGTTAATCGCTATTTCAATATTTGCAGCGCAAGTGCAGCGGTTTTGCTGAGATCTTGTTGCTTTGCTCCATCTTTGGCACTCAAAGCCATGCCTTTAATTAAGGTCACAAAAAATTCAGCGAGTTGATGTGGCGTTACATCATGTTTTAGTTGCCGATCTGCTGCAGCCCGCTCAAAACGCTTCAACCATAGTTTTTGGTACTCGTGTCGCATGGATTGTAAAGTGGCGACATGTTGTTGATGTTCTGGAGAGGCATTAATGGCGGCGGTCATAATTAAGCAAGTTGGTGGGTTATCTTGACTGGTAAAGATACGCACACATTCATTTAAGGTATTTGCAACCGCTTCAACGATATCATCTGTATTATTTAAAATATCAAACTGCTTGTGCACGACCACGGGCAGATAATGTGCCACCACCTCTTTAAAGATTGCGTCCTTATTGCCAAAAGCGGCATATAAACTCGGCGCTTTCATCCCAATCGCCTGAATCAAATCCGCCATGCTAGTGCCTTCAAAACCTTTTTCCCAAAACACATGCATGGCCTTGTCGAGCGCTTCATCTTTATCAAAGGTTCTTGGTCTTCCTGCTTTTGCCATACTAAATCCTTATTAATACTTCAATAATATAACACGGATTACAGAAATCGATTGACAGTTCAGTAATATAAGCATAATAATGTAATCCACATTACATTATTCCATGAAATGTATCAATAAAAGGGAGATTTAATCATGAGTAGAGTCGCATTTATCACCGGTGGTAATCGAGGTATAGGATTTGAAACAGCCAAAGCATTAGGGGCAGAAGGGATCAATATCATTATTGGCTGTCGCGATTTAGATAAAGGACAAGCAGCCAAAAAAACACTGCAAGATTTAGCTATACAAGCCGAGTGCATCCACTACGACGCAAATGATGAACAAGCGCCTCAACGTGTTTATCAGGCGATTGAAAAAAATTACGGTGCATTGGATATATTAATCAATAACGCTGGCATCATAAGCGAGGATTTAATCGGAAAAAATAGTAGCGCATCTGTAGAGGCTACTGTACTCAAACAAACTTTCCAAAACAATTTCTTTGCAGTTGTCGCACTAACACAAAAGCTTTTGCCCTTATTAATGAAATCCACAGCAGGTCGCATCGTAAATTTATCCAGTATAGTCGGCTCACTGTCTATTCACAGTTTAGAAAACTCCCCGATTGAACCGGCCAAAGCATTTGCCTATAACGCATCCAAAACTGCATTAAATGCCTTTACGGTTCACTTGGCACATGAGCTCAAAGACAGCAATATCAAGGTCAATTCTGCCCATCCTGGATGGGTAAAAACCGAACTGGGTGGACCATACGCACCTATGGAAGTCAGTGAGAGTTACAAGACATCATTGCGTCTTGCAACCCTAGACAAACATGGCCCTACAGGTGGATTTTTTCACGAGACAGAGACACTACCTTGGTAACAGCCGGCATGAACAAAATCCCTAATCGATACCGCATGATGGTATTCGCAGTCATCATGTCCTTATGCACTGCCATGACCGTCAGTGGTGTTATCACATGGATACATGTAGATCAATGGAAAGAATTTTTATCTCAATGGCAAGCAGCCTTTTTGCTGGCATGGCCTATTGTATTTCTATGTATCTTAATTACAGGACCAGCCATCAACCGATTGGTGAATACCATCGTAGAACAAGGTTGAGCAAAGCAGGGAATCGCAAATGCAACAAGAACAAGCAAAGGAGAGATAAATGCAACACTATTCAAAGATAAACATCCATCAACGTGACATCACCTACTGGGAGACAGGTCAAGGGGAAAAACCCTTACTGTTATTGCATACCCTGCGCACCCAAATTGAGTATACCGAGCGAGTAGTAGCCTTATTACAGGACCAATATCGCATCATCGTGCCCGACCTACCAGGATTTGGACGCTCATCCAAAGAACTGCATCAGCCATATGACGCAACATTGTTTGCTGAGACAATCCAAGCACTGATCAATCAATTAGCACTCAAACAGCTGACTATCGCAGGTGAATCAATCGGCGCAAGCATCGCGTTATACCTAGCAGCGGAAATGCCGAATACCATCAGTAGCGTATTCGCATTTAATCCTCATGACAGTATGGGGGCATTGATAGGAGGACCAGTGGGGAAAATCGTGTCATTTGTCGGAAAATATTCAGCAGCACCTTTCAAAAAAGATAACCCAGCATTATTTAAATTCATCTTACAGGCAGGGTTTGCCAATCACAAAAATTTACCCGATGCGTTTGTTGAAAAATTGATGACCGTTCCCACCCAAGATAAAAATTTTGCTCAGGTCATGAAATCCTTGATGCAAAACGCAGCTTCATGGCCATTAATGGCAGATATGCAATACCCCAGAATATCAGACAGGATTGCAACCACAGTGATATATGGCGACCAAGACTGGTCACCGCGTGATGCACTCAAACAAAATCAGAAAAGATTGCCTTTTCATGTAAATTTCAAAATTATGCCTAACACTGGGCACTTTTCATTTTTGGATAATCCCAAAGCGGTGGCAGAAATTATTCTTGCAAAATAAACCAACAGCGACAGGCAAAATTGCAATATACGCACTGCCCTATTTATCGGCACGCTTATGCACTAAGGCAATCGAGCAAGTGGAGATTACAAGGGTATGCTACTCGCACCCAGGACTGAAGTCGGTATGCTAAAAATGCAAGCGAAAAAAGTTGCAAGAAAGCTACCAATAGACAAGCGTGACACTACTCAGTCTCAAAACCCCGCATTCTTGATTTAATGACTCTAAGCATTCCCGGATGATTCACTCGACGTTCGGTGGTGATGGCATAAATTTTTTCGTGCACTGAGTCAATGACCCCAATTAATTCAACCTGAAAGGTAGTACAAATAAAATTTCGCAAGGAATAAGGCGCAACAAAAAAACCATGCC
Source organism: uncultured Methylophilaceae bacterium (assembly GCA_964470195.1). Lineage (GTDB taxonomy): Bacteria > Pseudomonadota > Gammaproteobacteria > Burkholderiales > Methylophilaceae > RFPI01. The sequence goes on from CAYYBG010000003.1 coordinate 26,176, forward strand.
CTCTTTGTCCAAATAATTTCATCATCACACTATCATCAAACTCAGCAACAATCAGTGGGCTAATTTTATTAGTCTCAAACCATTTGACTAACAACTCTTTGAAATGAAATTGATCCCCTGGCATTAGAAAATTAGCACCATGCAGCATCTCAGGAAAAACAGCATTTTCCGCGATGGTTGTGATCAGTTGTTTTGATCCATATACCGCCAATGGACTTGAACCAAGATTATGATTAAATACATTGGTATTGACACTCTCTTGAACCTCTCTATCAGAGATCACAACATCCAGTCGATTAATGCACAATTCAGAAATCAGATCATTTAATTTACCCTGCTTACAATTTAAACGGATGTTGTAGTCATCTTCAAAAATAGGTTCCATCAAATTCAGGGCAGCGGATTTGGTAATGCAATCTGTAATACCGATTCGCAATTGCTCTCGATGGCTTATTTGTCGATTTTCAATAAACGATGAAAGCTCACTACCAATGGAAAAAATTTCTTCTGCATAGTTAAAGATTTGCCGACCATAGTCACTCAGTTGAAGACCCCGACCAACCTTGCGAAATAAGACACAGCCCAAGCTCTCCTCAAGCTCTGTCAACTGTGCACTGATAGATTGGGGCGAAATAAAAAGTTTTTCACTTGCCTTGGCAATGCTTCCAAGTTTTCCAACCATCCAAAAATAACGTAGGTGTTTATAATTGATCTCAGCCATTAAATGTAATACACACAAAAAAATTGATTGATCTAGATGCGATATATCTTCAAAACATCGTCAATAACGCTCTAATTGTTAGACAAGAATTAATTATAAGTTCAATAATTAATTTATATTGATATCCATATATCAAACAATTTTTTTCGAAGTAATAAACAATTTAATTGGAATTTTAATTTTGCTTGCCCATATTTAAGATATTCATGTGATCGAATACCAAGTAGAAATCTAGGAGAGATATATTTTAAATATTGATTGCCTAGACTCAATTTCCCATTGATTATCTTGCACATATTCTACTTGGTATTCAGGTCACTCCCCCCTGATTCAGAAATCCAAATCCACATCATTGCTTTTTTGACTTGCGCACTCATCATGCCTATTGCTGTCCAGCATTAATTCAAATTTTCAATCAAGACCAAACCAATGGCGCAGTCATCAAGACTGCCTGACAAAATACTGCCGAGATACAATCAGTTTCAGCGCATCATTAATCAGATGCGTTAAGCATTGAGGGTGCTATTGCGAAATCAAGCAATCGACTTATATAAATCATAAAAAAACACCAGCCGTCAGATAAATCGATGACTGGTGTTTGATTGAAAATCAATATGTAAATTGCCTTTGGGAGCCCTTTGCAGCTTAGAAGTTTTTAGTCAAATTGACTACCAAACGGTTGGTCCCAAACCCTGGAATATCAAAGGCATCTTGACCGTTTCCATCAGTTCCATGATAAGCCGCTGAGATTTCCAAATTTGCTGGTAATGGATGAGATAAACCGATGATGTAATTCGTCCAGCTAGATTTATCAACACCAAAGATGCCTAGAAAATCTCGGCTCGGGTTTCTGGTATGTCCCAGCGTTGCCATGATTGACAATTTATCGATGATGGGCGCCTTGTAGGATGCATAGGTGTAGATAGCATTACCAGTTTCACCAAAGAAATTATCCGAATAAGAGACCCCAGCAGTGAAGCCTTTGTAACTCAATGAACCATAAAAGTCATTAAAATCACGTCTCACACCACCCTTAGTTTCTGCAGGAAACCCGCGGTTCATGCCTGGATAAAATGTGCGCATATAGCCAACATCAAAAGATAAATCATCCGAGAGGTTTTTGGTGTATCCAAACAGGAAATTACCCTCCAAACCAGAACCAGAACCATCACTGGCTCTCAAGGTTGTATTTGAACCCCATAATGTTAGGTAAATACCAGTTTTTGATTTTACAGAGGCTTGACCTTGAACTGCTGCACCATTGTCGGACAGAGACAGACCTCTGTACATGAAATTGTTAGTACCAGTTAAAAATCCAGACACTTCGTAGTCTGAGGATTCCTTTTGAGACGCTGTATCTTCTGCATATGTAACATTAGAAAATAGCATGACTGCTGGTAAAAAGAATAAAACACTTTTTTTCATTTGAGACTCCTAAGTTTTTTTAGCAGACTCAATTTCCCAGCTAGATAAAAGCATTTTTCATGCCAACTATCGAATTTGATCTTAATCTAATTCAATTTAAAAATAGTCTATTAGGCAATTGTTTATTTTAATCAGTGAATTATCCATGGTGATTGGGCAAGTGTAGGCGTAAAAAAAACCCCTGAATTTTATTGAATCAGGGGCATCACGGTTCGATAACAAGCGTTTTCATGGTGAAGATTTTGACGGCTAGCCCTGAAAAAGTGCAAACGCACCTATTGAAACCAACATATGATTGACCAATGACTGATTGCTGATAGACAGATTGGCTTTGATAAGCAGACCAAAGCGTGGAGCAATAGCGCATGCAAACGCCAGAGCAATATATCAATCCAACAAGCTCAATTCTTGGCGTATTTGTTTCCTAGCCAGAAAAGCAGGGAAAAACCAATAATGCCCGCTATTAAAGATGCCGCAAAAATCCCCGTTTTTGCCATCAGCAAATAATCAGAGTGATTTGCAAATGCAAGCTCTGCAATAAAAATAGACATGGTAAAGCCAATTCCACCCAATACAGAGACGGCTGCCAACTGACTGAAACGCGTTCCCGTTGGTAATTTTGCGATACCCAAGCGCAACCCAAGCCAGCATGCGCCCACAATGCCAATAAACTTGCCAAATAACAAACCCAACATAACACCTAGGGTTACTGGGTGAAGCAATGTTTGTTGTAAGGTAGTCAAATCCAGCGAGATACCTGCATTAAATAATGCAAAAATCGGAATCACTAAAAATGCCACAGGCAGATGCCATATGCTCTCCAATCGTTGCAAAGGCGTTTGAACAGACACCGCACTGGCTTCAATATTCTGTACCACCGCATACAGTTTCTGATTGCTCAATACACTGCTCCCTGACTTGCGGCTCGCAATAAAAGCATCCACCTGTTCATTCACCCGATCGGCAAATAATCCAGGATCATATTTAGAACGCATCGGAACAGTAAATGCGCCCAACACACCAGCCAAGGTAGCATGTACCCCTGACTGCAGCATCGCATACCACAAAAATACAGCCACAATAAAATAAGGAATCGCTTTGCGAATACCTGCATAGTTCATAGAAAGCAATAGCAGCACCAAAGCAAACGCTGTCAGCAACCATAGCAAAGAAAGTTGCTTGGTATAAAACAAGGCAATCACCAGCACAGCACCCAAGTCATCAACAATCGCCAATGCCACTAAAAATGTGACTAAGGCTTTGGGCACACGCTTCGATAACAGCGCCAACACTCCGACCGCAAAAGCAATATCCGTCGCCATCGGCACACCCCAACCCCGCATAGCATCAGCCTGATGGTTAAACGCCACATAAATCAATGCCGGCACAACCATGCCGCCAACCGCAGCAATCACTGGCAAAGACGCCTGACGTAAATCGGACAATTCACCAACCACGATTTCTCGTTTAAGCTCGAGCCCCACCACAAAGAAAAACAAAGCCATCAATGCATCATTCACCCAATGATGCAGACTCATTTGCAGACTCCAGTCGCCAATACTCAACGCTAAAGGCGTATGAATCAGGTGTAGATACCAGTCTGCTATAAAGCTATTAGAGAGAAAGAGCGCAATCACAGCAGCGGCCATTAATAAAATACCCCCCGCTGTCTGACGACTGACAAACTCCTCGAAAGGCGTTAATACCTTGCTAAAAGACCTCTCCCAAGGGGCATATATAATACCGCCTTCTGAATTGACATCTTTTCTCTTATTCACAACCATTCTGCGCATCCAATCCTGAAACAACTTTAATTTAGAAACCATCTGATTAAACGACTTATATTATATGCCATCAGCAAGGTATTGAAATTTTGCCGTACTCTTTAGCATGCGTTATTACTTCTTATATTTTCTTAACGATGGACACCATGATTATCATGGCAGTGACAAAAACTTTGATCTCTCAATCCCCTAATTTAACCTCCAAACTGTCATCGTAATCGATAATATTGAATGATCTGAGTACTTGAAAAAAAACATGATAGAAAATTAGCAACAAACCTGATGTATCGCTAGCACTTGGTCTAGGAAGCATTGAGATTATCTTGTGGTAGCTCAACACCAAGTAAAATTTACTGCCATCTATTTCGTTAAATTATCAGTCAAGTCCTTTATACACGCCTCGGACAGGCACAAATAGTTTAATTAATTAAAATCATAGTCAGTCTAGCTATTAATAAAACAAATTAATCGTATTTAAAAATACAATTATCTTTATTAATCAATAAAATTTACTATTTCACTCAAGTTAATCAACTGTATCGGAGTGAATATGTTTGCATCTTCCAAATTAGCCCGAATACGTCATCAATTTTTGTTATTGGATTGCAAGACTAAGCGTTTGCATTTTTCTGCTGTCCAACAACAAAGTTTTAGTATTTTGCAAGAGATGTTCGCAAATTGGGCACTGACCCATTAATCACTTTAACTTTTAGGAGAACGAGATGAATGAGCAAAGCAATAGCGGTAAATGTCCTTTTGGCCATGGCGCCAGTACCACGCATCAGCAAGCCAATCATCAATGGTGGCCTAACGCACTTAATCTAGATATCTTGCGCCAGCATGATACAAAATCCAATCCACTAGGCGAGTTTAACTATAGAGAAGCTGTCAAGAGTTTAGATGTAGCCGCAGTCAAGGCAGATATCAAAGCGGTATTACGCAACAGCCAAGACTGGTGGCCAGCTGACTATGGTCACTATGGACCATTTTTTATTCGCATGACATGGCATGCCGCTGGCACCTATCGCAGTGGCGACGGGCGTGGTGGCGCGGGCACTGGTGCACAGCGTTTTGCACCCCTCAACTCTTGGCCTGATAACGGCAACCTAGATAAAGCGCGTCGCTTGTTGTGGCCGGTGAAACAGAAATATGGCAATAAGTTGTCATGGGCAGATTTAATCGTGATGGCAGGCAATGTCGCAATTGAAGATATGGGCGGTCCCAATCACGGCACAGCACTAGGTCGTGAAGATATCTGGCATCCAGAAAAAGATATTTACTGGGGCTCAGAAGATACATGGTTAGGCGATAAGCGCTATGGCGGCACCCGTCACGATTTAGAGAATCCTCTCGCCGCAGTGCAAATGGGGCTAATCTATGTCAATCCAGAAGGCCCGAATGGCAACCCTGACCCATTATTGTCAGCACAAGATATTCGTGAGACTTTCAAACGCATGGCCATGAATGACGAAGAAACCTTTGCCCTTACTGCCGGCGGACATACCTTTGGTAAAGCCCACGGCAATGGACCAGCCTCTTGTGTAGGCGATAATCCAGAGTCTGCTCCTATCGAAGCGCAAGGTTTTGGCTGGCACAGCAGCCATAAATCTGGCAAAGGCGTAGATGCCATTACTAGCGGACTAGAAGGTCCTTGGACCAATACCCCTATCCAATGGGATATGAGCTATTTGGAACTGCTATTTGGCTACGACTGGGAATTAACCAAGAGTCCCGCAGGCGCTAATCAATGGCGTCCAATCAATCTGCCAGAAAGCAAAATGGCGCCAGAAGTCGATGGTAGCGGTAAAAAAGTGATGCCTATGATGACCACCGCAGATATGGCTTTAAAAATGGATCCTATCTATAGAGCCATAGGCGAGAAATTCTTAGCGAACCCACAAGAATTTGGTGAGGCCTTTGCGCGCGCTTGGTTCAAATTATTGCACCGCGATTTTGGCCCCAAATCCAACTATATCGCCGGTGACTTTAAAGATGTCAGCTACATCTGGCAAGACCCTGTCGAGCCTGGCAATAGCAATTTTGATATCGCTGCCGCTAAGGCCGCGATTCAACAAGCTGGATTAAGCCAAACAGAACTGATAGAAGTCGCTTTTGCTTCAGCGAGCACATTCCGAGGTTCAGATAAACGCGGTGGCGCCAATGGCGCGCGTATTCGCCTTGCCCCACAACGTCAATGGGCGGCCAATAAGCCTGCACAATTGGACAAGGTGTTACCTATCTATGAAAAGATTGCCGCGCAAACCGGCGCTTCAGTGGCGGATATTATCGTTTTGGCAGGTGTGGTCGCCTTAGAACAAGCCAGTGGCAAGTCAGTGCCTTTCTCCGCAGGACGCGGTGATGCTACCCAACAACAAACCGATGAACAATCTTTTGCCCACCTAGAACCACGCGCTTGCGGTTTCCGTAACTATTGCGAGAAAGAGTTCGCGGTTAGTCCCGAAGAAATGATGCTAGATAAAGCCCAGTTGCTAGGCTTAACCCCAGTTGAAATGACGGTCTTAGTCGGTGGCTTGCGTGCACTTGGCGTCAGCCACAGCGGGCAAGGCTTGTTTGGCTCAGGCAAATTGGACAACAGTTGGTTTAAGACCTTGTTGTGCATGAGTGTGAAATGGGAAAAAACCGGCTACAACAGCTATGTCACCAAAGACCGCAACAGCGGCGCTGAAGTCAGAACCGCATCTAGAACCGACTTGGTATTTGGCTCTAACTCTGAGTTACGCGCCATTGCTGAGGTGTATGCGCAAGATGACAACAACGATAAATTCGTCAATGACTTTATCCAAGTTTGGCATAAGTTGATGAACGCTGATCGCTTTGATTTGATGTAATACCTTGCACTTGTCTAGACCTATGTCTGGCAAGAAAGCAAATTCAAAGGGGCTCAACAGAGCCCCTTTTTTTATTCTATCCCCTCAGCAAGCTCTAAAGGCTTTTGTTACAGCAGCGACATACCAAATACGATTGCGAAACCTTAAGAATTTTTGACACTAAAAACCAATTAATCAAGTGAAAACTATGTCTAACATTCAATCCGCAATCTTTGCAGTACTACTGCACGGGTGCACCCCGTTTCTTGATTACCAAACTGTCGTGAATCCCGACAGATTCACTGTCAAAATAATTGACACTTAAAACCACACATCAGGGTTGGATTGAAATTTTGGGCAGAAGGCGGCTATACCTCTAAAGCCGCATACTTTGATAGCACTTAATTAATTGCCTGCATTCCACACATGTGAGAGTGTAACCCACTGGCCTTTGATATTTTTTTCATAAACGCTCGTAGTAATGCCACCATATATCACTTTTGTACCATCCTGATTTGTAGCTTCAGCACTCCATTTGGCGACTTGGAATAGATTTTTATCATTTCCACCTGCGAAGATCACCTGTAGTTGATGATTTTTTAACCCTGCCTGAAAAAAGCCCTTGAACAAACTTTCAATCTCTTGTCGCCCATTCAACGTGGTGCCGTTACCTGGGGAAAGTAAGGCTTTTTCAGCGTATAAACTAGCGAGCTGCTCAGCATCACCATTATTAAACGCCTGATTCCAATGATTATTCAGCATTTCAATCTTTGATCTTGTCTCTTCCTCTCCTGCATAAGTAGAACCAGAAGAAATGACACTTAGGGTGATAACGCCAAGAATAGTTTTGATTAGAGATTTCATCATGTTCCTTTTTGGTAAGTAAATAAAAAAATTCAAACTTAAATGCAGCATTCTTCGATTAAAAAATACCAAAATAAAGTTTAATAACTACCATTATAGTAAGCTAGCTAACTAGATGCAACTACTTCAGAATATTTGATGACCCATAAATTAATTTTGGAAAAAGTATCGATGAGTAATTTGAACGAAAAATAGCCACGTTTTCGCGTGGCTATTTCATTTATTTGGTGGGAGATCGGGGGGTCGAACTTGCCCCTAGAAGTACCTTAGGCTAATCCTATACTGAAGTCAGCCTTACTCTCAATATTTGAGCAATCTTGTGCTCATTACCTTGGCATGCCTCTTTCATTGCATTAAACAATTCGTCCTGCTCAAGATCAGAATAATCCAAGTCATACCCAACCTCTTTGCAAAGCTGAGTAATATAGGCACGTTGAGCTCGGCCATTACCCTCTCTGAAAGGGTGAAGCACGTTAATCTCTGAAAGGTAGTGAGCAGCTCTTAGAGAAAAATCATCAATGCTTAATCCTTTAAGCCAGTTTTCTTTTTTAAGCATTTCAAAAAGCGTTTTAGCAGCAGATTCGATGTATTGAGCATGCGCAAAACGACTCTCACCTCTACTGATATCCACTGTACGGATTTGACCCGCCCAGTCATAAACATCCTGGAAAATATGAAAATGTAATTTCTTGAGGTGTTCTAAATCAAAGTTACCCTGAATTGGGTTTTCTTGAAGCTCAACCAAACGAAGCGTCGTGATTTCAGCTTCGAACTGGTCTAGTTTATCTTGATTGGTTAGGCCTAACTTATTTTTAAGAACTGAACTACTAGGATAGCAATAGATATCTTCTACGCTATATCGAGACATATCTCTGTTTTGTGCCCTGAATGATCTCAGAAATGGTTTTTTTGCCTTGGCTGTAAGCATCAAGCTCTTTTTCAAGGGTGGCACTCACACGCATACCCTCAATGCGAACCGATGCTACCGCATTGCCTACGAAAACTTTCTTAGAAATGATGTGCACTGATTTCTTCATAACAGTTTGTATTTTAACATTTATTGCGTATTTTGATACCAAAATACGTGTAAGAATCATACACCTATTGGAATTCAAATTGTCAAAAGTTTTGACATTCTACTTTTGAGACGTCGCGTATCCCGACAAAAAACCGTCCATCAATTATGTATGAGAAATTTGGACAAAAAAATAGCCACATTTTTACGTGGCTATTTCATTTATTTGGTGGGAGATCGGGGGTTCGAACCCCGGACAAACGGATTAAGAGTCCGCTGCTCTACCAACTGAGCTAATCTCCCAAAATGCGGAAAAACAAGAGGCGGCAATTATCAGGACTATATGCCGAACTGTCAACTTGGACATTGCCCCAACTAAACAGTTTCTTTTTTGCATTTAGTGACTATTGCACGTCGAGTATTCATTGATTAAAAATTTCAGTGCCTCACGCGGTATTCAAGAAAAAAACAACAGGTGTGGTGTTGTCAACATCAACAACAGCCATCAAACTATCCAAGCTTTTTCTGCAGCAAAGCATCAAACAATATCAGCTTGCGCTAAACTATCGTTGTTATCCCCAAGCGTCTTTTTTTGCTGAAAAGAGTCTGTCGATGAAAATAATCACTGTTTCAAGTCAACCATTTAACGACCAAAAACCGGGTACGTCTGGCCTGCGCAAACGCGTCAAGGTGTTTCAACAGCCCCACTATCTTGAAAACTTTGTGCAAAGTGTGTTTGACACGGTGCAAGTGCCTGCCGGTGCGACCATTGTGTTGGGTGGCGATGGTCGTTTTTATAATCGTGAGGCGATTCAAATTATCCTCAAAATGGCGGCAGCTAATGGTGTGGGGCGAGTGCTGGTGGGCCAAGGCGGTATCTTGTCGACACCTGCTGAGTCTTGCGTCATCCGCAAATATCAGGCTTTTGGTGGCATGGTGTTGTCTGCTAGTCACAATCCCGGTGGGCCAGAGGGCGATTTCGGCATTAAATTTAATATTCAAAATGGTGGCCCTGCTCCTGAAAAAATCACTGATGCGATTTTTGAGCGTAGCAAAAATATTTCTGAGTATCGTTTGCTTGAGGCTGAGGATATTGAGCTAGACCAACTGGGCAGCTATTCTCTGGGCGACATGACGGTTGAGGTGATCGATGCGGTGCGAGACTATGCCGATCTGATGGAGCAGATTTTTGATTTCGCTGCCATTCGCGCTTTATTTGCCTCTGGTTTTTCCATGAAATTTGATGCTATGCATGCGGTGACTGGCCCTTATGCACGTGAGATTTTTATTTGGCGCTTGGGTGCTTCTGCTGACAGCTTGATGAATGCCACTCCTCTTGCCGATTTTGGTGGAGGACACCCTGACCCCAATTTGACCTATGCGCATGAGTTGGTGAAGATTTTGTACGGGGATCAGGCGCCAGATTTTGGTGCAGCCTCGGATGGTGACGGCGATCGCAATATGATTTTGGGTAATCATTTTTTTGTCACGCCTTCTGACAGTTTGGCGATTATCGCTGCTAATGCTAGCTGTATTCCTGCCTACCGTGAGGGGATTGCCGGGGTGGCACGTTCGATGCCGACCAGTGGTGCGGTGGATCGTGTGGCTCAGGCGCTGAATATTCCTTGTTTTGAGACCCCCACCGGTTGGAAATTCTTTGGCAATTTAATGGACGCTGGCAAAGTCACTTTGTGTGGTGAGGAGAGTTTTGGCACCAGCTCAAGTCATGTCCGTGAAAAAGATGGTTTGTGGGCAGTACTGTGCTGGTTGAATATTTTGGCTGTTAAACGCTTGTCGGTTGAGCAAATTGTGATGGCGCACTGGCGTAAATTTGGCCGTAATGTCTATTCACGTCTGGACTATGAGGATTTGCCAGTGGCTAAGGCGAATCAGGTGATGCAACATGTGACCGAGCAATTCGCCGATCTGCCCGGTCAACAATTGGTCGGCTATCGCGTGCATGCTTGCGACAATTTTAGTTATACCGATCCTATTGATGGCTCGGTCAGTCGCAATCAAGGCTTGCGCATTTTATTCGAAGACGGCTCACGCATCGTAATCCGTCTCTCTGGTACAGGCACCGAAGGCGCGACACTGCGCATTTATCTTGAGGCATATGAACCAGACACCAGTCGCCATGCCTTGGACGCACAGGAATTGCTCAAAGAACTGATTCAAATCGCGTTGAATTTGACGCAATTGCAAGCGATTACCGGTCGCGACAAACCGACTGTGATTACTTAAACCTCGTCCATCCAAGCCTGCTGAATGGCTTCCAGGATACGCTCACTGCTTTTGTTAGGTTCGTCACTAAAGCCCGGCAAGGCCATCACCCACGTGTGTAAATCAGTGAAACGAATAAATTGCGGGTCTACATCGGGGTGATGGTCGAGCAATAATTCAGCGATTTGTTGTACATCTGTCCATTTCATTTGTTTACTCCATACTTTTGTTAGGGTTGAGGGTTGTCGAAATCAGTTAGATATTCTCAGCCGATTGCATAGGCTAGGGAATTATTCGCTAAATTTGGTTTCTATTGCCATTTCTCAAGTGCTGGAAGTTGAGAGCGTCTTATGTATTATACGTTCCCTGCCTCAGCTTAACTCGTTGCGTTGTGTTAAAATATGCAAGTTTTTTTACTTACGATTTCACCTGTTAATTAGAGAATAGATTATGTTTAGCACCAGTAAAACCTTGAGCGTCGTTGATCCAGAATTATGGCAATATGTTGAGAGCGAGCGCGTGCGTCAAGATCAACATATTGAGTTGATTGCCTCTGAAAATTACACCAGTCCCGCTGTGATGCAAGCGCAAGGCTCACAGCTGACCAACAAATATGCTGAAGGCTATCCTGGTAAACGTTTTTACGGTGGCTGTGAATTTGTCGATCAAGTCGAACAACTGGCGATTGAACGTATCAAGCAACTGTATGGCGCTGAATACGCTAATGTGCAACCGCACTCTGGCTCGCAAGCCAACCAAGCAGTTTATTTCTCAATCTTAAAACCGGGCGATACTGTAATGGGCATGAACCTTGGTCACGGCGGTCACCTGACCCATGGCTCACCTGCCAATCTTTCTGGCAAGCTATTCAACATTGTGGCTTATGGTCTGAATGACCAAGAAGAAATTGATTATGATGAGATGGAGCGTTTAGCCATCGAGACTAAGCCTAAACTTTTAATTGGTGGTGCTTCAGCTTATGCTTTGCGCTTCGACTGGGAGCGTATGGCGCAAATCGCCAAAAAAGTGGGTGCCTATTTTATGGTGGATATGGCCCACTACTCTGGTTTGATTGCTGGTGGCGTTTACCCCAACCCAGTACCACATGCTGACTTTGTTACTTCGACCACCCACAAAACTTTACGTGGTCCTCGTGGAGGCATTATTTTGGCGAAAGCTGAATACGAAAAAATGCTTAACTCCAATGTTTTTCCCAGCTTACAGGGTGGGCCTTTAATGCACGTGATTGCAGGTAAAGCAGTTGCCTTCCTTGAAGCCTTGCAGCCTGAATTTAAAGCCTATCAACAGCAAGTGGTTGTCAATGCACGCGTGATGGCGGAGACACTGGCTCAACGTGGTGTTCGCATTATTTCTGGCCGTACCGAATCCCATGTGTTCTTGGTAGATTTGCGCCCTAAAGGTTTGACTGGCAAAGCAGCAGATGCTTTCCTAGGCCAAGCGCACATCACCGTCAATAAGAATGCGATTCCTAACGATCCCGAAAGCCCGTTTGTCACCTCTGGTATTCGTATTGGTTCGCCAGCGATTACCACACGTGGCTTTAAACAAGCAGAAGCGATTCAAGTGGCGAATCTGATTGCCGATGTATTAGACGATCCAGAAAACAGCGCAGTGATAGAAGCTACCAAACAAAAGGTGCATGCGCTGACTGCCCAATTCCCTGTTTACGGCGCCTAACTGGCTGAGTGCATCAGTCCTGCGCTTAAAGGAAACCTGCTATGAAATGCCCTTTTTGCGGGACTGAAGATACACAAGTGATTGACTCTAGGGTCAATGACGAAGGCGATGCTATTCGCCGCCGCCGTCGCTGCAATCATTGCGACAAACGCTTCACTACCTACGAAACCGCTGATTTGCAACTGCCACAAGTGGTCAAACAAAATGGTACGCGTGAAGAATTTATGCGAGAAAAATTGCGTAGCTCGTTCACCCGGGCACTGCATAAACGCCCCGTTCCTACAGAATACGTTGACCGTGCCATCGAACATATCGTGCAAAAAATTTTGGCGCGTGGTGAGCGCGAAGTCAGCAGCCGCGATTTAGGTGAGATTGTCATGCAAGAATTAAAACTGATGGACAAAGTCGCCTATATTCGTTTTGCCTCGGTATATCGAAGTTTCCAAGATGTCGATGACTTTAGTGATGTGATTCGTGACTTGGACAAGCCGATAAAAGCATCGATCAAAAAGTCTTAAGCCATGATGTGGACCGCTGACGATTATCGCTATATGTCGCAAGCGCTAAAATTAGCGCAACAGGGCTTATACAGCACCAGCCCCAATCCACGTGTTGGCTGTGTGATTGTTCATCAACAGCAAATCATTGGCCAAGGCGCCCATATTCAAGCAGGTCAAGCCCATGCTGAAATCATCGCTTTGCGTGACGCCATGCAACATCATCCCGACAAGATTGTTGGCAGTCATGTTTATGTCACGCTAGAGCCCTGCAGTCACCATGGTCGAACGCCTCCATGTGCACAAGCCTTGATTGATGCCAAAGTCGGCAAAGTGATTGCTGCGACTGAGGATGCAAATCCTTTGGTGGCTGGTCAAGGTTTGGCGCTGCTCAAACAAGCGGGCATTGAAACCACAGTGGGGCTTTTACAAGCGCAAGCCGAGGCCTTGAATATTGGCTTTTTTTCTCGCATGCGCAGACAACGTCCTTGGCTTAGAGTCAAAATTGCAGCCAGCCTTGATGGCAAAACTGCGCTTGCCAATGGTCAAAGTGCTTGGATTACCAGCCCTGAAGCACGCTTGGACGTACAGCATTGGCGTGCCCAATCTTGTGCCATTTTGACTGGCATAGGCACTGTGCGACATGACAACCCCAGGCTTAATGTGCGTGACATCAACACCGCCAGACAACCCCTCAAGGTAGTACTAGACAGCCAACTTAGCATAGCGACAGAGGCACAATTACTCAACACGGGTGATTGCTTGATTGCATATGCACAAGATCCACAACAGCGGCAAGCAGCATTATTGCATCAAGCCCAGCGAGTTGGTGCGAGCTTAACTTTGCTGCAACTCAGCAACGCCCAGCAACAAGTCGAACTAAGCGCATTAATGGCCCATCTGGCCCAGTTGGGTATCAACGAAGTATTGGTCGAAGCCGGTAGCCGCTTGAATGGCGCTTTATTACAAGCCCAATTAGTCGATGAGTTGATTGTCTATCTCGCCCCACAATTGATGGGCGGACAAAGCATAGAAATGTTTGCCGCACCGATACTACAACAGATGCAATCCTGTATCGCCTTGCAATGGCAGGATGTGCGTCAAGTTGGACGTGATCTACGTCTGATATTACGGCCACAGTACCATGATGCTGATTGATAGCCATTGCCATCTGGATGCAGCAGAATTTAATGGGCAGCAAGCGCAACTGATTGCCCAAGCGCAAGCCGCTGGTGTGCAATACATCGTGGTGCCAGCAGTCGATCAGCCCAGCTTTGCACGTGTCAGTGCTTTGGCGCAGTCGCCGCACTGTGTATATGCCTTGGGTATTCATCCCATGTATATCATGCCAGCCACAGCACAAGACTTAGACGCTTTAGATCATTTACTTGCTCAGGCTGACCCGAGATTGGTGGCCATCGGTGAAATAGGCCTCGATTATTTTGTTGACTCGCTAGAGCGCGAGAAACAACAGACGTTTTTCGTTGCGCAACTGAAACTGGCACAACGTTATCAGCTACCCGTTATTTTGCACGTTCGTCAGGCGATTGATGATGTACTCAAATATTTACGTCGTTACCCTGTCATCGGTGGTATTGCCCATGCTTTTAATGGCAGTATGCAACAAGCGCAGCAATTCATTGATTTAGGCTTTAAGTTAGGCTTTGGCGGTGCTTGCACGTATAGCCGTGCAACTAAAATTCGTCACTTGGCCAGCAGTTTGCCACTGGAAAGTATGGTACTGGAAACCGATGCTCCAGATATCCCCCCAGCATGGCTGAATAATGATGAATATAATCAACCAGCTCAGCTAGTAAAAATTGCACAAGTGATCTCTCAATTAAGGGGCATTCCAATGTCGCAAGTGGCTGAAATTACAACAAAGAATGTACAACAAATTTTGCCCAAATTAGCTCAGTTATGCACACCAGCTAAAGTGCTACTTTAACATTTGGAAAAAAATGTCAATAATCCAATAACATACAGTAAGTTATTGTTTTTTATAAGGAAAATATCAGATTATTTTTTAAGCGATTTAAAAAAACCTATATAAAATCATGAGTTACAATTTTATGACACAACAATCCACACTTTTATCCACAGATTTTGTGGATTGTCTTTTTGCATTCATAAAGTGTTTTAACTTGCAAGGGTTTTTACAATTTTTTTATGAAAATTAATACAAAAAATTATCGTACCATTTGGCATCAATGGCTTAGCCAAACTGATGGCAAAAACAAAACCTTGGTTGTTGAATATATTAATCAAAATAAATTGCCACATCAGTTAGTCACCGAACAAGCTCACAGCTATCAACAAATCATCCATGCGATTACCAGTATGCAGGTAAGAGGCGCACCACTAATAGGTGCAAGTGGCGCTTATGGGATGGCCTTGGCTTGTGCAGACGACCCTAGCGATCAAGGACTAACTCAAGCGGCACATGCGTTAATCAGCGCACGTCCAACTGCGGTCAACCTGAGTTGGGCTGTCAACCGTCTGCTACAGGCGTTATTAGCGCAAGCTGAGTCAGTCCGTTTTGCATATGCGGTCGATCAGTGTAGTCAACTCTGTGATGAGGATGTAGCGCTCAATCAAGCCATCGGCCAACATGGCTTATCATTGATACAAAGCTTAGCGCAGGCCAAACCATTTCAGCCACTGCATATCCTTACTCACTGCAATGCAGGCTGGTTAGCCACGGTGGATTGGGGTACAGCCCTTGCTCCGATTTATGCAGCTTATGATGCAGGCATCGATCTACATGTCTGGGTAGACGAGACACGCCCGCGCAATCAAGGGGCGGCACTCACAGCATGGGAGTTGGCTCAACATGGTGTGGCGCACACAGTGATTTGCGACAATGCAGGCGGACATTTGATGCAACATGGTCAAGTCGACATGGTCATCGTTGGCGCTGATCGTGTGTCACGTTATGGTGATGTATGCAACAAGATTGGTACTTATCTGAAGGCACTTGCGGCTCATGCCCATCAAATTCCTTTTTATGCTGCCGTACCATCTCCTACCATCGATTGGCAAATCGAACAGCCGCTTCAACAAATTCCGATTGAAATGCGCAGTCCCGACGAGGTGCGTTGGATATCTGGCATCGACCCCGATGGTCATATCAAGCGCGTAAATATCTTGCCGGAATCCAGTCCGGCACTCAACCCTGCGTTTGATGTCACCCCTGCGCATTTGGTAAGCGGGATTATTACCGAGCGTGGGGTATTTGCACCAGCACAATTAGCCGCCGTCTATCAGGAGACAGCATGAGAGATGCACTACTAGCACTGTGTCAACGCTTAGAACAATTAGGCCTCAATCGAGGCACTTCTGGCAATGTCAGCTTGCGCTGCCCGCAAGGCTTTTGGATTACCCCCTCGGGCAAAGCCAACGCTGAATTACAAGCGCAAGATATGGTATTGATGGATCTGCAAGCCAACTGTTTAAGTCCTGGCAAACCGTCTAGTGAATGGCGTTTTCACCGCGATATTTATCTGGCCAAAGCAGAAGTGCAAGCGGTGGTGCATAGCCACTCTATGTTTGCCACTAGCTTATCTTGCCTACGCAACGATATCCCTGCTTTTCATTATATGATTGCGGTTGCTGGTGGCGACAGCATACGCTGTGCGCCATATGCGCTATTTGGCTCGCAAGCGCTATCTGACCATGCTTTGCAAGCCTTACAACAACGTCATGCTTGCTTACTTGCCAACCACGGTATGATTGCCACTGGGCGCTCTGCACAACATGCGCTTAGTGTGGCATTAGAAGTAGAAACACTATGCGAGCAATATTGGCGGGCTTTGCAAGTGGGTCAGCCGCATCTACTGAGTCATCAGGAGATGCAGCAGGTGTTTGAGCAATTTAAAGATTATGGCGATTGGGGCAAAAATAACGCCTGATTATCATGCGCCGATTAAACACACCAATCTGCATCAGGTAACTGATGGAATACTTGTTTCAAGCCCTCTGACCAGCCTTTTCTTAATACCTGATAATAGGCATCATGTTCGGTCACGCGCTGATAACACTCAGTATGCAAACTGTCGGTTCGATAAACCAGTAAATCAATAGGAGCACCAACTGAGATATTACTTTTGATGGTCGAATCAAACGATATCAAGGTACATTTCACTGCATCCATCATCGACGTATCGGCTTGTATCACACGGTCAATAATCGGTTTGCCATACTTGGTTTCGCCTATCTGAAAATAGGGCGTTTCTTGGCTAGCCTCAATAAAATTGCCAGCGTTGTAGATATTAAATAAGCGTGGACGCTCACCTTTAATTTGCCCTGCCACTAGGATACTGGCATGAAATTCTGCTTGGTGATGCTTTAGATGCTCAGCATCACGTTTAAATACCTCACGCACCTGGTCACCGACCAACTCTGCGACTTCAAACATTGAGTTGGCATTATATAAATGGCGCTGATGATCTTGCTCGAGCATTGCTTGTAAGCGTGTCACTACTGATTGTGTAATCGCCAAATTACCTGCTGTCAGCAATACAATCACTCGCTCTCCCTTGACTTCAAATCTGTGCATCTTGGGAAATATCGCCACTTGGTCAACACCGGCGTTGGTGCGAGTATCCGACGCCAATACCAAGCCTTCATTCAATAACAAACCCACGCAATAGGTCATATACTCCTCTCAATCTTTATTTTAATAATGTGAATATTTACTGCTGTTGGCTTTGTAACATCTGTCCAGCTAGCTTAGGGTTCAAGCTATTCACGTGGACTTTGGCCTGCATCTGCTCATCACCTCCGCCGACCCGTATACCACTGACTGGACAGGCATCGTGATAATCCAAACCTGTCGCTAATCTGACATGACTAGCATTTATTTCGCAGCAATTGGATACGTCTACGCTGGTCCATGCGCATTCATCTAACCAAGCATCTGCCCATGCATGGCTTTCCAGCAAATGTCCATCTTGAGTATACAAATAGCCACTGACATAGCGTGCTGGCACATTCAACAGACGGCACAGACTGATAAAAATATGGGCATGGTCTTGGCATACGCCTCTTCCTGTCGCCAAGGCTTCACTCGCAGTGGTATAGACTTCGGTGCTGCCCTTTTGGTAAGGCACTTGTTGAATAATGCGACGACTAATTTGCAACAAATCCTCTAAACTTTTGGGTGTTTGCAAGGATTGTGCAAATTGCATCAGTTGCGGGCTGTTATCAGTCAAGCGGGTATGGCGCAAATACACTGGCAAAGGCAATACACTCTCTTGTCTATCATGCGCAAAACCAGTATCTACCTCGCCCTTGGCGACAATCTTAAGCTCTTGATGGTTACTATCCACCACCACTTGATGCATGATATTTCCGTGCGCGTCTTGGTACTGAAACATCTGACCATTGACCAAGATGCTCCAGCTTTTTACTTTCTGGCCAAAGCCATCTTGGGGAGTTAGACGCAATTGTTGAATGCTATACAACAACGGCTCGCTGTATTGATAATGGGTAGTATGTTGAATAATAAGTTGCATGATTAGGCCGCATGAATATTAAGAAATGTGCGTTGAATTTCACTCGCTAAACGCTGGTTATTGTCTATAAATTGTGTCAAAAACTCATGTAGTCCATGTTGGAATATATGATCCATACGTCCATACAAAAGACTAGCATTAATCTCGCCAGCGATACGTTTACATTCGATATGACGTCCATGCGAAAGTGAATCCAAAATATGGCTTATCTCTTCAAAGCAAGCATGCAAAGAGCGTGGCATATCTGCTCGCAGCACTAACAGCTCCGCCACATTCCAAGGTTGTATGGTGTCACTAAATATTTTTTGATATGCCTGAAAGGCAGAAACTGAGCGCAACACGGCACTCCACTCGTAATAATCTACCCCACCACCCACTTCTTGTTCTTGCGGCAGTAGCAAATGATATTTAACGTCGAGCAGCCTAGCAGTGTTGTCGGCACGCTCGATAAATGTCCCTAAGCGGAGAAAATGAAAAGCATCATCGCGCAACATGGTGCCAAAACTTACCCCGCGAAACATATGTGAACGCGCTTTCACCCAGTCACAAAACTCACGCAAGGTTTCTGCAGACAAAGGATGACAGGCCAGTTGTCTGAACTCCAACCATAGGCTATTCATGTTTTCCCAAGTTTCTATGGTCAGCGCCACTCGCACAGCGCGTGCATTTTCTCGGGCGGTATACAACGAAGAATAAATGCTTGAAGGGTTCTCCTCATCCAAGGCGAGAAAGTAAATCACTTGCGCCGCCGTCACTTGCTCGAAGCGAGCAAAATAAGCTGCGGTATTACCCGAAATCTCTAAAGCAGGTTGCCATAGTGCAGATTCACTTAGTGCCGCGTTCGGCACTAACGCCATATTGGCAGTGACATCTAATACTCTGGCCATATTTTCTGCACGTTCAATATATCTGGCCATCCAATAAATATGATTCGCGGTTCGACTTAACATGACGTTTCCTCTCAGGCTTATGCCGCTATTTTTCTGTTACGGGCGCTTGTAATACCCAAGTATCCTTGGTACCGCCCCCTTGAGAAGAATTGACTACCAAGGAACCCTCACGCATAGCGACTCGGCAGAGTGCACCGGGCACTAGACTGACCGTCTTTCCTGATAGCACAAAAGGGCGCAAATCGACATGACGTGGGGCAATGCCCTGCTCTACTAGGGTGGGGCAGGTTGATAGGGTGAGCGTGGGCTGGGCGATGTAATTGGCTGGATTAGCCATGATGCGCAGACGAAATTGTTCAATTTCATGTTTGCTCGCCGTCGGTCCTACCAACATACCGTAGCCCCCTGAACCTTGAACTTCTTTGACCACCAACTCGGATAAATGCGCCAATACATAAGCTAAATCATCCGCTTGACTGAGTTGATAGGTCGGGACATTGGCCAAAATCGGCGCCTCTCCTAAATAGAACTTAATCATCTCCGGCACATGGATATAGGTTGACTTATCATCTGCTACCCCTGTTCCAACGGCATTCGCTAGGGTCACCCCACCGGCACGATAAACACTCATCAAACCAGGCACTCCCAACATACTGTCAGGCCGAAATGTTAGTGGATCGATATAGTCATCGTCGATACGCCGATAAATCACATCCACGCGTTTAGGCCCCTCAGTGGTACGCATATATACCGCATTATTACGCACGAATAAATCCTGACCTTCGACCAACTCAACCCCCATTTGTTGAGCAAGAAAAGCATGTTCGAAGTAAGCACTGTTATAAGCGCCTGGGGTAAGCAACACCACGGTAGGGTCTTTTACCCCCGGTTGCGCAACAGAACGCAAATTATCTTTCAGCACCTGTGGATAATGTTCCACTGGTGCTACTGAATAATGTCGGAACAAATCAGGAAACAAGCGCATCATCATTTTGCGATCTTCTAGCATATAGGAGACCCCAGAAGGAGTGCGCAGATTATCCTCAAGTACATAGAACTGCTTTTCATCGGTACGAACGATGTCTATCCCAGCAATATGCGCATAAATACCATTCGGCACTTCGACATTAAACATTTCCGGACGATAATGACTGTGCGTAAGGATGCTTGCAGGAATAATGCCTGCACGAATAATTTCGCGTTGGTGATAGATATCATGTAAGAACATATTCAACGCTTTAACGCGCTGAATACATCCTTTTGCAAGCTGCTCCCATTCTGTTGCGGCCAACATGCGCGGAATCACATCAAAAGGAATCAGTCGCTCCGTTCCAGCATCTTCGCCATACACATTAAAGGTAATGCCCACACGACGAAATAACACCTCCGCTTCTTTGCTTTTACTTTGCAATTGTGCTGGCGAGAGATGTTTCAGCCAATCGGCGTAAGGCGCATATAAATCTCTTACCCCATCCCCACGACAGTGCATTTCATCAAAAAATTTTGCCGCACTCATAGCAACATCCTTATTGTCATCATAAGCTGATACAAGCAAGGCTTGTGCCAGCCTGAACACTGGCTATTGCTATCAAATTTGCTCATTTCGCACTGAAATTGAGCGCCTACAAAAACCTCGTGCACATTATTGGCGCATGACTTAGGCGTTATTTTATTCAGCATCATGTCCTGAGAACTAAAGCCTGTATGAAAAGTCTTTAATCTTTGTGTTACTTGTCATTTCAATTTAATTTTCTTGTAGAGGACTAGGATGTTTTTTAATAGTTGTTTATACCCGTTTAGCGTTGCCTTACTGGCTATACTTTGGCTTTTAATTACCAACCATAGCGCACTGTGTACTTGCAAAAAAATGCAAGAGCAAGCCCATCCCAACGCCACCCAGCATCATATTGTTGCGCTCACTAGCTTTGCTGCTTTTATTCCGGCTTTGTATATCTATGCTGCTTTTTTAAGTGCCAAAGGCGCAGGTGACTCTGGCGTGATTTGGTTGGTGGCTAGTTTTGTCGATTCGTATGCCTTATGCAAATGCAAACAGCCCAAACGCTGGGGCTTGATAATCGCATTATTGGTGACTATCAGCTTGTGGCTTGGTGGCGCCTATGGAATTTGGCAAGGCTATCGCATCCACGCCTAAAAACAATCACAGGCTGTGGGTCATATTCTGGAGGTGTCATGTTGCCCAAAAAAATCTGGCTGACTTGCTTGATGGCTGTTATCAGCATTGGCGTGCTGACACCTGCTTTGGTTGCAGAACCGGTCAGTCTTGGCGCGCAGCCAGTATTACCCAAACCTGATAGCACGCTTATTCCCACCGTTAACATCGCCAAAGCCTCACAATGGCCAGAGGGCAAAACACCTAAAGTCATGGCTGGTTTTAGCATTAACGCATTTGCCAGCCAACTCAAGCATCCACGTTGGCTTTATGTTTTGCCGAATGGCGATGTGCTGGTGGCGCAAAGTAACTACCGCGCCAAGAAAAAAACGCAGT
Source organism: uncultured Methylophilaceae bacterium (assembly GCA_964470195.1). Taxonomy (GTDB): domain Bacteria; phylum Pseudomonadota; class Gammaproteobacteria; order Burkholderiales; family Methylophilaceae; genus RFPI01. The sequence goes on from CAYYBG010000003.1 coordinate 48,143, forward strand.
TAAAGGAATGGATTGCGGCTTTCTTTATGCACAAAGCAGGTGCCGGCATAGCTAGTCCAGATAAAATTGTCCTATTGCGAGATAGCAATGGCGATGGGCAGGCCGATGTGGTCAGCGATTTTCTCACGCATCTTAATGCACCGATTGGCATGGCGCTTATCGGCTCTGACCTTTATGTAGCCAATACCGATGCATTGGTCAGGTTTGACTACCAAACGGGGGCATTGAGTATTGATCAAGACTTACACCCCGCAGAGTTAATCACCGACTTACCCGCTCAAGACCCCAATTCACATTGGACCAAAAATATTATTGCCTCAGCAGACGGTAAAAAAATCTATGTTGCAGTGGGTTCGAATAGCAATATTGCTGAACACGGCATGCAGTTTGAGCAAGGTAGAGCAGCCATTGTTGAAGTTGATCTCGCCAGCAAACAAAAGCGTATTTTTGCTTCAGGTATTCGTAACCCAGTCGGCTTGGCGTGGAATCCTTCTACACAGCAGCTTTGGTGTGCAGTCAACGAGCGCGACGAGTTAGGGGATGATTTGGTGCCCGATTACATAAGCTCAGTCAGTGATGGCGACTTCTTTGGCTGGCCTTGGATTTATTACGAAAAACATCGCGACCCCAGAGTAAAGACTCCCATGCCTGTGGGCTTGAATTTACGAGCACCAGATTATGCCTTGGGCGCCCATGTTGCCGCATTAGGATTGGTATTTAATGATAAAAGTAATCTACCTGCTGCCTTCAAAAACGGAGCTTTGGTGAGTCAGCATGGCTCTTGGAATCGTTCTGTTCGAAGCGGTTACAAGGTAGTATTTGTGCCTTTTGCACATGGCAAACCAAATGGTCTACCTAGCGATTTTGTTTGGGGGTTTGTGGAACAAGATGAGGCATATGGACGTCCTGCAGGCCTTGCCTTCGATCAACATGGCGATTTACTGATTGCGGATGATGTAGGTAATCGAGTGTGGCGTGTGACCCCCAAGCTGAATCACTAGCAGGTCGTTGCCCATCTCTATAAAGCCCGATCCTGCCCTGCTTATGGCTTTGCTACAACATCACATGCGCTAGGTGATTATGCTCAGGTTGCCATGACTGAGGTCAATTTGACTGATTTTGCTAATACCCAGCAACTGAATCACTACATCGTTTTCTGTCACCCCATCCACACCATCAGAGATCAATAAATAATAGCTACCTTGGCGATTGACTTTAAACAATGCGAAATCCCCTCGGCTATCGTTGGCAGCACTAAAACTCGCTGTGATATCTGCTAGAGCATCATTCAGTTTGCTACCTGAGCGATGGGCAAAGGTTGCCACAGCCGTACTTGGATCAATCGATGCTCGGTTGGCATCTGCGCTGATATTGCTGCCTCCAATGCTGAGCGCATCAGTAAAATCAATCAAGTCGCCTATCCCCACAGGGCCTTTGGCGAAGTCTGTAATGACATCAAAAGTTCTGGATAGTTGACCGCTATCTGCTGAGGCAAATACAAAGGTATCAGCACCCGACCCGCCTGCTAAAGTGTCTCTGCCCAATCCTCCAACAATAGTATCGTTTCCCGCCCGACCAAATAACTTATCATTGCCGGCATTGCCGAATAATTGATCAGCAAAACTAGTCGCTATCAGCGTGTTATTGCCGTCATTCCCGATCATCGTGAGCGCATTTTTGACTGAACTAGCATGAATCTGATTGGCGGTAGTGGTTGATGTGTCTGCAATAGCTGCTGTTCCGCTACCGATCACAACGGTTTCAATGCCTCGATCACCTGCATACAGTCTTAGTGTACTTGCTTTGGTGCTGGTGAATCTCACCTCATCTATACCTGTCACACCGGTATCATTAATTTCAGCTTGGCGATGATGGGACGCGGAACTGATGATGTAAATATCGGACCCGGTCGAACCATTTAACTGATCATTGCCAGCCAAGCCCCAAATAACGTCATTTCTCTCAGTGCCGACTAATCTATTGGATGCTGCATTGCCAATCAGGGGGATGATGGTGTTGACCTCAAAGATGACGGTATTGTTGACATCATCGCCATCATCATTCAGATTACCCGCTGCATCTGAGAACATGGCACTTGCCACACTGACCAGCCCTTCAGCGTTGCTGTTCTGTTCTGGGATGAATATCGCGCTATAGAAATTATCAGAACCACTAAAATCAGCTAAAACACCACCCCTTACCGTCACATCATCGACGCTAAAATCGCTAGCGTTTTCGCTCAGAATAAAGCTAATCAACGCACTCTCACCAATCGTTAAACTCATATCATTAGAGGCCAAACTGATGTTTGGTCTTAACGTATCCACGGCGATAAGCACGGAATTGTTTAGGTGATCTTGGGCATCATTCAAATTGCCTGCTGCATCACTAAACACACCAGCGCTTACACTGACCACCCCATCCGTGTTGCTATCAACTTCAGGCGTAAAAATCACGCTGTATTCAGTCCCAGCACCGCTAAAATGACTTAATGTCCCACCCGAGACAGTAATGTCCTCAAGGGTAAAGTCTGTGGATGCTTCGCTTAAAACAAAATTGATTTGCGTCGTCTGCCCTGACCTTAAGCTCAAGTCGTTAGCGCTTATATGAATGGTCGGCGCAACAAAATCTATGCTAGAAATAGAGATGGTTTGATCAGCAAATTGAAAATACTCTACACCCGTGATGGTATCGGTTCCCTCATCACCGGTTAGGGCAGTGATGGAATAAATATTGCCATTCAAGCTAATGCTATAGTTGTCCAAAGATAAACTAAACACGCAGGTATCGATACCTTCGCCACAATCAATGAAATCGTCTGCACCCCCACCAACAATGGTATCGTCGCCCAAGCCACCCACTAAAGTATTGGCAGTTTGATTGCCAATTATTTCGTCGTTTCCCGAGCCTCCAATCGCATTCTCAATCACTACTTGATAAGCAATCCAAATATTATTGACTGCATAAAGATCAGCGCCTGAGGAATCTTTGACATAAATCTTGTTACCTAGTTGGCTGCCTGCTGACTCGACTCCGGCATGAAGATTAATCAATCCTCCGCTCGAGCCATGATATTGAATCGTGTCGATTCCTGCAGTATCCCAGATTGACTCTAGGTAGTTCTGACCTTGGTAAAATTCATACAAATTATCATCTGCGTTATAAGTGGAGTTGCTTCCATATATGCTTTGCAGTGCAGCAATATCGAGGACCATCGGAGTGGTTGGATAGAACGATAAATAACTTGAATCATCGCCAGGTGCTGCGGAGTAGCTCATATTGGTAAAAACTTTGCTATCCAGCGCTGTAGGAATAATTAGTGAATTGGCAAAGGAAGTTTCAAACGGGTGTTTTAAACCCAAGGCATGACCAATTTCATGCACCACTGTGTGATATTCATAACTACCAAATTGCCATGTATTGGTATAACTAGAAGCATAGCGGTTAAACCATATATCTCCAGACTTCGCTTGTGGCCCTGGAAGATATGCCCATGCTTGAGCACCGGAGACCTGCTGCATCCAACTGTAGCCAAATCTAAAATCTCCAACTTGAGTATTGGTTTCAAGCGTTTCAATCAGTGTGAGATTGGCGACATTTGCCCATGATTGAAGCGCTAGGCGCACATATTGTTTATCTGTGTCTTTTAGGAATGTGAGATGACTATTATTTTCTTCGTAGTTGCTATCAAACACACTACCAGCTGAGATAAAACTGAAGCTAATTAGATTGTTTGACCACTGAATTCCATCCAATATGCTATCAACGACAGGATCCCCAGACAGATCGTGGTAATTCCATGGGGTTGATTCTCTTGGCGAAGGCATACAAAAGCTTTTATAGAAATAACAATTAATATTCTATGGATAAGCAATAAAGAGGGCAATCAAACAGGAGAAGAAAAGCAAAAAAAGTATTGGTCGGGACGGCAAGATTCGAACTTGCGACCCCTTGCACCCCATGCAAGTGCGCTACCAGGCTGCGCTACGCCCCGAACCGGATCTCGCTAGCGATGACTAACATAACGAGAAAGGCGTGCATTATAGCGGATGCCAACGCGATTCCAAAGTACTAAGCTTAGTGGTAATTAGATGATGGATGGAGCTAGGGGTGCGCTTGAAACAATCTGACTAGTTGGCAGATTGTTTAAGCATCTGCAATATCTCCAACAATCCCTGACGAATAGCATCGATATTGACGTTCGACTCCGGCGTGGCAAAAGCCTGGCTTGGACTGTTGGCGTGCGCATGGGAATTGGAAAGCTGGTGATTGACGCTAGGCTTTGCATCGCCTTCGCTGAGACGATTTCTTGCACCACTGATGGTGAAACCTTGCTCATACAGCAGTTCACGGATACGTCTTATTAATAAGACTTCGTGGTGTTGATAGTATCGACGATTACCCCGACGTTTTACTGGCTTGAGCTGATTAAACTCTTGCTCCCAATAGCGCAACACGTGTGGTTTAACACCACACAAGTCACTGACTTCGCCTATTGTAAAATAGCGTTTGGCTGGAATCGCCGGCAGGGATGCAACCGGGATAAAAGAATTAGGCGTGATCTCCGCCATAATTTTCCTCTACCGTTGCTTTGAGTTTTTGGCTGGCATGAAAGGTCACCACGCAACGCGCAGTAATAGGAATTTCCTCACCAGTTTTAGGATTGCGTCCTGGACGCTCAGATTTTTTGCGTAATTCAAAATTACCAAATCCTGATAGCTTGACCGCATCACCCGCTTCCAAAGCAGTACGAATCTCCTCAAAGAAGGCTTCTACCATGTCTTTTGCCTCACGTTTGTTCAAGCCCACTTGCTCAAACAACATAACCGCTAATTCTGCTTTAGTTAGTGTCATGCTTACCTCTCCACAATCTATTTCTTTTTTATTCAAAAAAAACGGGCGCATTAAGGCGCCTATATGTTTTCTATTGGTGTTAATTTCCCTTGATGCAGATGCGCCTTTAAATTTGTTGAGATGCCAATTTTCTATATTGTGTTGGACATCATCTCTAGTAAAACTAATTTTGACAAATATATTGGACGCTAAATAATTCAATTAAACCGCAAAACTCTTTTTCTTACAAGTGCTTAGTGTAAATTTTAAAAAAATTGTAATTTATCAACACATCAGAGTTTATGTGCGTAGCTCGGCTCCATGCTGGTCAGCAAGAAGTTGTAATAGCTGCTTGACGATGGACTCGATCTCTTCATCCATCAGCGATTTTTGGCTATCTTGCAAAATAATCTTGAATGCCATACTCTTCTTTCCCTCAGCTATTCCCTGTCCCTGATACAAATCAAATAAGGCAATCTCTTGAATACAACTCAGTTTTGCTTGTTTCATGGTGGTCAACAATGCATCGAAACTCACTTGCTGATCAACCAATAGGGCAATATCACGCCGTACTGGTGGAAACTTAGCTACATTTTGATATTGTGCCAAGCGCGCTGATTGCAAAATAGACAAATCTAACTCGAACAAATACACGCCATTGGGTAGATCAAACTGCTGCTGCCAACGTGGATGTAATTTACCCATATAACCGATATCTTGACCATTCAACTCAACTTGCGCGCTTTGCCCAGGATGTAATGCAGGGTGCTGTGCTGGCCGATAACTCGCTTGATTTCCACACAAGGCATCGACATCGGCCTTGAGATCAAAAAAGTCTACGGCTTTAGCTTCTGTCCCCCACTGTTCCGGTACAACATCACCATAAACCAAGCCAGACAATCGCTTTAATTCGATAAAACCATGTTGACTGGCATGCTGATAGATAGCTCCACTTTCAAAAATTCTGACACGTGCTTGTTGTCGATTCAGGTTATATTTCAGCACCTCCAGCAAACCACCCCACAAGCCAGAACGCATTACGCTCATATCACTGGCAATCGGGTTATGTAATTTGACGGGTGTACTATTGCCCATCAAAATTTGTTCCCATGCTGCATCGACAAAACTATAGGTCACTACTTCTTGATAGCCTTGGGCCACCAGTGTATCTTGTAGCACGCTTAATGCCTTCAACGACTCGCTTGCTGGCAACATGCTGACAGGACCACTGGGGGTCAGTGCGGGGATATGTTGATAGCCATATAAGCGGGCAATTTCTTCGATTAGATCTTCTTCGCGCTGAATATCAAAACGATAACTAGGTGCTTGCACCACAAAACTGTCACCCTCAGACTGAAAATCAAATCCCAAACGCTGTAACTGTTGATGGACTAAATCGCGCTCCAAGGTAATACCTAGAATGGAATTTAGTTTAGCCAGTGTTAAGCTGACTTTGGGGCAATCTGGCAATGTCGCTGATTGCTCAATCAGTGTTCCGGCTTGTCCACCACAAATTTCCAGTACCAGTGCGGTTGCACGTTCGATTGCAGTGTGGGTTTGCATGAAATCCACACCTCGCTCAAAGCGATATGAGGAGTCGGTGCTGATAGCAAAACGACGTCCTCTCCCAGCAATACTATCTGGAGTAAAAAATGCTGATTCCAGCATGATATTCACTGTATTTTCCGACACAGCGGTATGGGCACCGCCCATCACGCCAGCAAAGGCGATCGGTCCTTGCTCATCAGCAATCAGCAAAATATCGTCTGATAAATCTAAGGTTTGTTCATTAAGTAAAGCAATCTTTTCACCCGCTTTAGCCCAACGAACCTGAACCTGACCTTGTATACGATCAGCGTCGAAGGCATGCATAGGTTGCCCTATCTCGAGCAATACATAATTGGTGATATCCACGATAGCACTGATGCTACGCAAACCACTTCGTTGCAAACGTCTCACCATCCAATCAGGGGTTGGCGCTTGGGCATTCACCCCTTGTATATAACGCGCACAGTAGCGCGGGCAAGCCTGTGGTGCGAGTACGCTAAGCGCTGGCTGAGCAGAGATTTGTGCTGGCACGCTGGCAATAACGGGCAGACATAGTGGGCTGCCAGTCAGTGCAGCCACTTCTCTAGCAAGCCCCTTAATACTCAAGCAATCGCTTCGATTTGGCGTCAGCTTGAGCGTAAACATCAAATCATTCAATTGCAGATAGTCACGAATATCCTGTCCTGGCTGGGCATCATCACCAAGCTCTAACAGTCCACTCGCCTCATCAGCCAAGCCAAGCTCTTTGGCGGAACACATCATGCCAAATGACGCTACTCCTCGTACTTTAGCCTGCTTTATCTCAAACTCTGGCAATAGCGCTCCAACGAGAGCGCATGGGGCTTTCAATCCAACACGTGCATTGTTGGCACCACAAACAATTTGCAAATTTTGTTTGCCAATATTCACTTCGAGCACTTGTAATCGGTCAGCATCAGGATGCTTCTCTGCACGCACAATTTGCCCCACTACCACCTGAGAAAATGCAGGGGCCACATGTTGCATATCTTCAACTTCCAGACCTGCCATCGTCAGACAATCATTTAAGGCTTGACTGTCCAGCGCTGGGTTAACGAATTGTCTTAGCCAATGTTCAGAAAATTGCATCACTACCCCCTGAACTGTTGCAAGAATCGCAAATCATTATTGAAAAATAAGCGCAAATCATTCACGCCATAACGCAACATCGTTAAACGCTCTACCCCTAATCCAAAAGCAAAGCCACGATAACGGCTAGCATCGATTCCGACATGACGGAACACTTCTGGATGCACCATACCGCAGCCTCCTATCTCGAGCCAACCGCCATTCCAACTCATATCCATTTCAGCCGAGGGCTCGGTAAACGGAAAAAACGAGGGACGGAAACGGACTTGTAAATCATCACGCTCAAAAAAGCGCTGTAAGAAATCCTGCACTACCCCTTTGAGATTGGCAAAACTTACCTGTTCATCCACCCACAAGCCCTCTACCTGATGAAACATAGGCGAATGGGTAGCGTCTGAATCAACCCGATAAACCCGTCCTGGCGCAATAATTTTAATCGACATACCACGCTCACCTTGGGCTAGAGCTTGTTGCATATAATGAATCTGTACTGGAGAGGTGTGCGTGCGCAAAACATATTCCATAGCATTGGCTGAATCAGGCTTGCCGGTATCTACATAAAATGTGTCATGCATGGCTCGCGCTGGATGGTTATCAGGAATATTTAAAGCACTAAAGTTATAAAAATCCGTTTCTATCTCTGGTCCTTGTGCCACAGCAAAACCAATTGAATGGAATAACTGCTCAATTCTGGCCAAGGTCATACTGACCGGATGCAAACCACCACGCTGTTGTCCGCGTGCTGGCATGGTGACATCGATGGTTTCATTGGCTAACTGTTGTTGTTGTGCTGCCAACTGCAAACCCTCTTTGCAATGTTGATAAGCAGCTTCAACGGCTTGCTTTGCCACATTAATTTCTGCACCAGCGGCAGGACGTTGCTCAGCGCTCAGCTTACCCAAACCTTTGAGGGCTTCGGTCAATACCCCACTTTTACCAAGAAATTGGGCTTTTGCTTGTTCTAGCGCTTGTATCGTCGCACAGGCATTAAAAGCCTGCTGTGCCTGATCAATAATATGCTGATATAAACCTGACATAGACTTATCTTTATAGAAAAAAAAGGAGGCCAAATAGCCTCCTTTTCTTGTTGCATTGAATTAGGCAGAGAGGCCAGCTTTTGCCAAATCTACAAATTTAGCAAATGCTTGCTTATCGAATACTGCCAAATCAGCCAATACCTTACGATCCACTTCTACAGAGGATTTTTTCAGGCCATTCATGAAACGGCTGTATGTCAGACCAAATTCGCGTGATCCGGCATTGATACGGGCAATCCACAAAGCACGGAACTGACGTTTTCTCTGACGACGGTCACGATATGCGTATTGACCGGCTTTCATCACTGCCTGTTTGGCAATGCGATAGACATTCTTACGACGACCGCGATAACCTTTGGCTGCGTTTAAGACTTTTTTGTGACGCGCACGTGCAATCACACCACGTTTTACTCTAGGCATGTTCTATCTCCTTATTGCGTAGGCATCATAGCGCGAACGCGCTTAACGTCGGTGGCAGAAATAATCGCAGTACCGCGCAGATTACGTTTTTGTTTGGTGGTTTTCTTGGTCAGAATATGGCGCAAGTGAGAGTGTGTACGTTTCACCTTACCATTTCCAAGAAATTTGAAGCGCTTTTTAGCGCCACTCTTGGTCTTCATCTTAGGCATTTTTTTCTCCTATCATTAAATTAAGGGCGTTGGGCAAATGCCAATTAGCCACAACACCTCAAAAAAACTTATTTCTTTTTGGCAGGTGCAAGCACCATCACCATTTGGCGGCCTTCCATCTTGGGGAACTGCTCCACTTGGGCAAACTCTTTAGTGTCTTCTTCTACACGTTTTAACAAGGCCATGCCCAATTCTTGATGGGTGATTTCACGACCACGAAAACGCAAGGTAATTTTTGCCTTGTCGCCATCTTCAATAAAACGCGTAATGTTACGTAACTTAATTTTGTAATCGCCTTCGTCAGTCCCAGGGCGAAACTTAATTTCTTTTACGTGAACTTGCTTTTGCTTCATTTTGGCTTCGTGTTGACGTTTGCTTTCGGCATATTTAAATTTGCCATAATCCATCAAACGACACACCGGAGGGCTTGCTTGCGGTGCAATCTCAACCAAATCGATATCTAACTCTTCTGCTTTTTGCAAAGCTTCTGAGATAGAAACAATTCCAAGAGACTCTCCCTCTATACCAACTAATCGAATCGTGGAAACAGTAATATCTTCATTGATTCGAACTTCTTTATCTTGAGCTATCGCAAATTCTCCAAAATCATCGGGAACCAGTCCCTAAAAAAACTTAAGCCGCGCTACCTTTAGTATCGACCTGTTGACGCAGCATCTCAATAAACGCTGATAACTGCATCGCACCCAGATCTTCACCTTTTCGGGTACGCACGGCTACTTGTCCGTTTTGCATCTCACGCTCACCAGTCACCAACAAATAAGGTAATTTCTGTAAGCTATGTTCGCGTATTTTATAGGTTATTTTCTCATTTCTCAAGTCTGAAGCGACTCTGAAGCCATTTTTCTTTAACTCCGCCTCGACATGACGCACATAATCCGCCTGAGAATCAGAAATATTCATTACCATGACTTGTACGGGCGCCAACCATACTGGCATGGCACCGGCATAATGTTCTATCAAAATGCCGATAAATCTTTCCATGGAACCGACAATCGCTCGGTGCAACATCACAGGGTGTTTGCGGCTATTGTCTTCAGCCACATACTCAGCACCCAAGCGCATTGGCAAATTAAAGTCTAGCTGTATGGTGCCTACCTGCCACAACCGAGCCAAACTATCTTTGAGAGTAAATTCGATTTTAGGACCATAGAATGCCCCCTCTCCTGGCTGCAAATCATATTGCAGCTGATTGTTTTGTAGCGCTGTTGCCAACGCTTGCTCGGCTTGATCCCAGACTTCATCAGTGCCGACTCGCTTGGCAGGTCGAGTGGAAAGTTTGACTAATACATCACTAAAACCAAAGTCAGCATAAACCTGATAGAGCATTTGAATAAAGGTTTCCACCTCGGATTCGATTTGCACTTCGCTACAGAAAATATGCGCATCATCTTGTGTAAATCCGCGCACACGCATCAATCCGTGCAATGATCCAGAGGGCTCATTGCGATGACAAGAGCCAAATTCAGCCAAACGCAAAGGCAGGTCACGATAACTGCGCAAATCACTGTTATAGATTTGCACATGACCAGGGCAATTCATTGGTTTTACCGCATAGTCACGATTTTCAGAGGCGGTAGTAAACATATTTTCACGGTAGTTTTCCCAGTGCCCCGATTTTTCCCATAGGGTTTTGTCCATAATCGTCGGGGTACGCACTTCCTGATAACCGTAGTCGACAAACTTGCCACGCATATACTGCTCAATTTCCTGCCACAGCGACCAACCACGAGGGTGCCAAAACACCATACCGGGGCCGTCATCTTGCATATGGAATAAATCAAGTTGCTTACCAAGCTTGCGATGATCACGTTTTTCTGCTTCTTCTAAAGCGTGCAAATAGGCATCCAAGTCCTCTTTTTTGCTCCAAGCTGTGCCGTAGATACGTTGCAACATCTCGTTATTAGAGTCGCCTCGCCAGTACGCACCTGCCAATTTCATTAACTTAAATACTTTAAGTTTGCCAGTAGAGGGCACATGGGGACCACGACACAAATCGGTGAAGTTACCCTCGCTATATAGCGACACTTCTTCACCCGCCGGAATAGAGGCAATAATTTCTGCCTTGTAATGCTCGTTAATTGATTTGAAATAACTAACTGCCTCATCACGCGGCAAGACTTGGCGCGTCACTGGCTCATCCTTTTTGGCCAGCTCCTGCATTTTCTTCTCGATTAACTCGAGATCCTCAGGGGTGAATGGGCGTTTGTAGGAAAAATCATAATAAAAGCCATTTTCAATGACCGGGCCGATAGTCACTTGAGCCTCAGGAAATAATTCTTTTACCGCATAGGCTAATAAATGAGCCGTCGAGTGACGAATAATCTCTAAACCCTCAGCATCACGCTCAGTAATGATAGCGAGTTGCACGTCTTGCTCTATCACATAGGAAGTATCCACCACGCGGCCATCGACTTTACCGGCCAAAGCAGCACGCGCTAAGCCAGCACCAATATCGGCCGCCACTTCTGCCACGCTCACTGCTTGAGCAAAACTTCTTTGTGAACCATCTGGTAATTGAATAATTGGCATATAAATTCAGCAATAAAAAAGAGCCGTTAAACGGCCCTATAGCATAAAACAGCAAAAAAATAACAATGTGAATTGTGTCACAAAATCCTTTTAAAAACAAGACAGCATGGGCTTTTCGGCTATTTTCTGGAGATTATTTTTAGTTGGTAACCCAAGCCTTTTAAGACACGCATTACCGTCGCCAACGAAGGGTTGCCTGTAGGCGAAAATGCCTTATATAAGCCATCGCGACTTATCCCAGTCTCTCTGGATAGCGTTGAGATGCCATGTGCTCTGGCGACGACACTGATGCCATTGACAAGACTCTGAGGTTGTTCAGTACAAGTCTTCTCCTGCAAATAGTCTAATTCACTGGCATAACTTGCTAACACTTTTTGACACTCTAATTTGCTAAGTGCATTATGCTTGTTGGCAGGCTTGACTTCTGAAGAGTTGGTCATCGTTGCCCCCATGACAAAATGAAGATTTAATTCTATATTAAAACCTCAAGCAGCCTTCCGCAAGCAAAATCAATCATATTGAATGAGTTGAAAATTGGTAGGCACGATTGGATTCGAACCAACGACCTCTTCCATGTCAAGGAAGCGCTCTAACCAACTGAGCTACGCGCCTAAATCGAAGTGAGGCGCCATTCTAAATGAAGCCAAGCAGCAAAGCAATGTTCCTCATGCCGGACAACTTTGGCGATGACTGGTCAAAGGCTTGGTTTAAAAATAAATCAAGTCAATAATAGAGTATTAAAACATGAGCTTGCGCTCACCATTTGAAAACACCAACATGACTCAGCAAACTACAAACCTACCCTCAGCATCTGTGGATGAATTAAGCACCTTATTACACAGTATGTTCAGCCCAGCGCAATTTGAGCAAGTTGGTCAGCAAATGATAGCTATGCTGGCACAGTATCTCAGCATGAATATCCAACAGCAAAATCCAGTGGTGCATTATCAATCGCCACAACAATTGAGCCAGCACTTTAGTGAAGCGTTACCCAAACAAGCGAGTTTAAGCTCCACAGAATTGGCTAGTTTTTTACAACAACATGTATTGGCGTATGCTCTAAATATTCATCATCCAGGCAACTTTGGCCACCAAGTTTCTACCCCATTGCCGATGACCGCTTTATGCGATCTTGTCGCAGCTTTAAGTAATCAAGCCATGGCTATTTATGAGGCTGGCCCAAGCGCAACCATGATAGAGCGACAACTGATACGCTGGCTGTGTGAATTGGTGGATCAGCATAGTTGGAGTGACGCCGATGGTGTACTGACCTCTGGTGGCGCACAAGCCAATCTCACAGCGCTGCTGGCTGCACGCCAAGCGTTTAGCCTACAACAGGGAAAGGACTATTGGCAGAGCGGTTTACATGGCCAAGCCGCTTGTTATATTTTGGCATCTGCACACTGCCATTATTCAGTAGCCCGTGCGGCTGGAATAATGGGCTTGGGTAGTCAAGCGGTGATTAATATTGCCTGCGACGCTGAAGGACGCATGCAAGCCGACATTCTAGAAAAACAATTACAGCAACATGCCGGCCAAGTAATGGCCATCGTTGCGAATGCAGGTTGTACACCCAGTGGCAGTATAGACCCATTGCCACAGATTGCTGCGCTAGCACAGCGATATCGAGTATGGCTGCATATTGATGGAGCCCATGGTGCCTCGATGTTGCTGAGTGACACCTTAAGGGAAAAACTCACTGACATCCAATATGCCCAGTCGATTGTTTGGGACGGACACAAACTGGGGTATCTTCCTGCTACCGTATCTGCAGTACTATTCAAACGTCGCAGTGATAGCTTGCTGGCGTTTGCGCAACAAGCGTCTTATTTGTTTGATGAGGATAGTACCGATAAAGCCTATGACCAAAGTCAGCGCACCTTGGAATGCACCAAGCGCATGATGGGGCTGAAATGGTGGGTGGCATTTAAGTTATATGGCACGCAAGCATTGGCGAATTTGGTTGAACATGTTTTTCAAACGGCAGGCATCATGGCCGAAACAATACAGCAAGCGAAAGACTTTGAGCTGTTGATGCTGCCACAAACCAATATTGTGCTATTTCGCTATTTACCCTATGCGAATCAAGCCCTGATCAGAAAATCCTTGCTGCAATCCGGCCAATTTCATCTCACTCAAGTGGACTGGCATGGACATATTTATTTGCGCGCCACACTGATGAATCCATTTACTAGCAAGCCAGACGTACAGGCTTTATTGCAAGCCATTAGGAAAACTGCACAGCGGCTGAGTATGGACTAAGACTGCTTGACTGGTAGTGGGTAGCCACCACTTCGATAGCTAGGATATTGCAATTGATAGCCTGAATTTAGCATACGCTGATTGGAAAAAAATCTTCCCCCGCTCAATGGCCTGTCGGCAAAGGTTTGGCTAACCCCCATTTGCTCAGCGAAGTAACTAAGCACCTCATACATTGGTGCTGGTTGACTGTCAGTGACAATATAAAGACGTTGTATAGCCTCGCCACGCAAATAGGCTTGTATTAAATGCAAGATAAATCCAACCGCATCATCTCGATGAATACGGTTAGTCCATTTATTTTGCTCAGGCCAGACGGCAGGGTTACTTGCCCATTGCAACATGCGATTGCGCCCCGGCCCATAGATACCGGTCAGGCGTAACACCACTGCTTGATCAAGCGGCTGTAATAGCGCTTCCGCTTGCATCAAACGCTGTCCGCCAAAATCACTATGCAGCGGCATGCTTTGTTCATCTAAAGCAAGTTCGCTATCTTGTCCATACATACGGGTACTGGAGATAAATATGATGAGTGGCTGATTAGCCAGCGCTTGACAGGCTTGTAGGGTATTCTGCAGACCTTGGACATATTGTTGCTGATAATTCGCATCAGTTTGCTCGGTAGCTGCGACACAATACACCAGCACTTTAGGTTGTGCCTCGACAATCACCGACAGACTTGCAGGTTGGCTAATATCAGCAAAGGCACAAGCAAATTCTTGAGCATCAGGATGGCGGCGCAAACCCAGTACGCTTAAATCATGCAACTGACATTGTTGGGCTAAAGCACTGCCTAAGTCACCACATCCCACGATGACGATATCGGCTTTCAAGTTGGCATTCCCATCGGCTGCCAACTACCCGACATATATTTTTCTAGCCACATCAGCGCAATAATGGTTTTACCGTCACTGATCAATCCCTGCTGAACAGCATCCATACATTGCTGAACCGACATATCGAAGATTTGCAAGTTTTCATCTTGGTCTCGGTGTGCTTGACCTAATGTCAGACCTGTCGCTAAAAACATATAAATCGCTTCCGTGGAATAACCTATGCATGGATGCTGAAATCCGAGATAAGTCCATTGCGCAGCGCGATAGCCAGTTTCTTCTTGTAACTCGCGCTGACCAGTCAATAACAATGATTCACCTGGATCAATTTTTCCGGCTGGTAATTCGATAAATACTTTTTGCAGAGGATAGCGAAACTGGCGCTCTAACACCAGATGACCATTATCAAGCAAAGGCAGAATAATCACAGCACCAGGATGTACCACAAACTCACGAAAACCTTGGCGGCCGCTGGGCAAACGAATTTGGTCACGTTGAACATAAATCATTTTGCCACCGCTGATTTTTTCTGAGCTAATGCAAGTTTCGACCAGGTCTGGAAAATCAGCGTTATCGAGAGGGGCAAGTGGATCACGCTCAGTCGTCATTAGGCTCTCCACAAATAGCGCAGAATAAAGCCTGGCGCAGCAAATACCAGCGTCAAGCATACGGTGATGGCATAAAACTCCCAGCTTTGATGCGTCAAATGACCGATTGCTTGATACTCCGCATAACGCGCTAATCCGCCGAGTATGAAGTACCAGCATAGCAACTCAAACATACCGATTGCTATGGACTTACTAGTGCGATTGAACGCATGTAGGGGAATTAAAAACAAAAATCGAGCGCTAAACCATAGACTGTTGAGGATAAGTAGAGCTAAAACAACAATCAAGCCTTGGGTCATGATTTAGCCTGCTATTGCAAACTGTGCGAAATCGCGTAAGCACAAATTGACATCAGGGGCTGAGGCATCAGGCCAAACAATAGCAATGCCATGGCGTTTAGACTGAGGACAGTTTTCATCTGGGTGCTTTGTTGAATCGGACTATGATCCTTGGGCTCATCAAAATACATCAGTTTAACGATACGCAAATAGTAAAACGCGCCAATCACGGCCATCAGTACCGCAAAAACCACTACCCCTACAAAGCCTGCTTGTAGCGCTGATTGTAATACCGTGAACTTGGCATAAAAACCCAGTGTAGGTGGCACACCCGCCATAGAAAACATGGTAATCAGCATCATAAAAGCGAACCAAGGGCTACGCTGATTCAGCCCTTTTAAGTCATCTAATTGATCGGCTTCAAAGCCTTTGCGTGACAACAGCAATATCACCCCGAAACCAGCTAGGGACATCATCACATAGGCACTGATATAGAACATAGCAGAGGCAAATCCATTCAAGCTGGCGCTCATAATGCCAAGCAATAAAAATCCCACGTGAGAAATAGTGGAATAAGCCAACATGCGCTTTAAATTAGTTTGGGCAATGGCAGTCACATTCCCCAATGCAATGGACATCACCGCCATGATCAATAGCATCCCTTGCCAATCGACAGCCAGTACATCCAAACCCTGTGCTAATAACCGAACCACAAAGGCGAAACCGGATAGTTTGCTGACAGCACCAATAAACAGTGTCATCGCGGTTGGCGAGCCATGATAGACGTCAGGCACCCACATTTGGAAAGGCACCGCGCCCAATTTAAAGGCAATACCCGCCACCACAAATACCAAACCCAACACTAACACCGCATGATGTTCGCTGGTCTCCATCAGTGCCGAGGAAATATCGCGCAGATTGAGGTTGCCGGTTGCACCGTATAACATCGACATCCCATAAAGCAACATACCCGAAGCTAGGGCACCCAGCACAAAATACTTCATGGCAGCCTCGGTGGCTCGCGCATTATCTCGATCTAGAGCCACCAGCGCATATAGACTCAGCGAGAGTAATTCTAGACCCATGTAAATGGATAGAAAATTGGCCCCCGACACCATCACCATCATGCCCGCTACAGCAAACAATACCAAGGCAAAAAACTCGCCACGATACATATGTCGCTGAATTAAATATTGGCGACTATATACCAAGGTAATCGAAGTACTGACGTAAATCATCAGTTTCAGCACGTCGGCCAATGTGTCATCGACAAACATACTAGAGAAGGCATAGCCCACCCCCGGCGCTGAGGTCTGTATAGTCAAATAAGCAGCACCCAACAGAGTGAGTTGCGTCATGCTGTCAATCACCCCTCTGGCGCTTGGTTTGATAAACAAATCAAGCAGCAATACCACCATTGCCATGATGAGCACGAATAACTCTGGCAGGGCTGAAATTAAATCAAATTGCAATGCATTCATGGGTGTATCCATTATGGAATAGAGTTAATGAATTGGTAACTTTGAAATCGACATATGCTCTAAGAAGCTCTGCGATGTGACCTGGGTAATGTCTGTCAGGATCTTGGGATACAAACCTAATCCAATCACCAAGCCAGCTAATATCAGCAATATCAGCAATTCACGTGCGTTTAAATCTTGTAATACCGCGACCTGTTTGTGCACCACGCTTCCAAAAAATACGCGTTTCACCATCCATAAAGTATAGGCTGCGCCAAAAATCAGGGTGGTTGCCGCTAAGAAGGCATACCAGAAGTTCTGTTGCAAGGCAGCCAATATCACCATAAATTCACCCACAAAACCAGAAGTGCCAGGCAATCCAGCATTAGCCATTGCAAACAACACGGCAAATGCAGCAAATTTAGGCATGGTATTGACCACACCACCATAATCGGCGATTTGTCTTGAGTGGACACGGTCGTACAGCACACCCACAGAGAGGAACATTGCACTTGAGATAAAGCCATGAGACACCATCTGCATCATCGCACCGTCAACGCCTAGCTGATTAAACAAGAAAAAGCCTAAAGTAACAAAGCCCATATGCGAAATCGAGGAATAGGCAATCAACTTTTTCATATCTTGTTGTACCAAGGCCACCAAAGCAATGTATACAACCGCAATCAAAGATAAGGTAATCATCATACCTGTTAGCGCATGCGCGGCATCTGGTGCAATCGGCATAGCAAAACGTAAAAAGCTATAACCGCCCAATTTCAAAGCAATCGCTGCCAACACCACCGAGCCTCCAGTAGGCGCTTCAACGTGGGCATCTGGCAGCCAAGTATGAACAGGCCACATTGGAATTTTGACGGCAAAAGCAGCAAAAAAAGCCAGGAAAATCAGAATTTGCACCGGCATCGCCAAGGGAACACGGTAATAATCAGAAATTTCGAAACTGTTGGTTTGATAGAACAGATAAATAAAAGCCACCAACATCAACAGGGAACCCAGCAAGGTATACAAGAAGAACTTGATGGTGGCATACACACGGTTAGGTCCACCCCAAATGCCAATCACCAAAAACATGGGAATCAGCATCGCCTCCCAGAAAACATAATACAGAATGGCATCTAGCGCAGAAAACACCCCTATCATCAAACCTGACATAATCAAGAACGCTGCCAGATATTGTGCCACGCGTTTTTCGATCACTTCCCAGCCAGCTATCACCACCAAAATTGTTGTGAAACTGGTCAGCAAAATAAGCGGTACGGCGAAACCATCTACCCCTAAGTGATAGTGAATATTAAACGCTGGTATCCAATTCCATCCCTCTTCAAATTGAAAACCACCGTAGCTCATATCAAAACCGGTATACAGAGGCAACGTGACAGCAAATGCAAGCAAGCTACCTAGCAAAGCCACCCAGCGCGCGAGACCGGCACGGCGGTCATCGCCAGTGAGTAACACCAAAATGCCAGCTAGGATAGGAACCCAGATAGCGAGTGAAAGTATAGGCAAATCAGTCATTTAAACCTTCATAAACAAGGTAAGTAAAAGGAATACACCAATAATCATGGCAAACGCATAGTGATAAATCAGGCCTGATTGCAAACGACGCACCAGCTTGGATAGCAAAGCTACTAATCGAGCACTACCATTCACCAACCAGCCATCAATCACGCGCACATCGCCGGTCTGCCATAATGTGCCACCCAGCAGACGTGAGCCAGCGGCAAAGAATTTTTCATTGAAGCGATCAAAGCCATATTTATTCTCCAGCACCACAACCAGAGGACGGCAATAATGCGCGATGGTGGCTGGGATTTGAGGTAATTTCATGTAGAACAACCAGGCACAAAACACCCCTGCCAGCGCCAACATGAAAGGCACTGAACTGAGCGCATGGATGGCCATGGCGCTAGCACCATGAAAATCTTCTGCCAAATGATGCATGACTGGGTGTGCCTGTTGATCGATATAAATCACTTGCGAGAACCAATCACCGAATAACATAGGCTGTATGGTGTAATAACCTATCGCCAAAGATGGGATAGCCAATAGAATCAATGGTAATGTCACTACCCAAGACTGCTCATGAGGATTTTGATCTGGCGCCAAACCGTGATGTTCATCATGTTCATCATGACCATCAGCATGATGATGCATATCACGCCAACGTTCCTTTCCATGGAACACCAAGAAATACATACGGAAAGAATAAAACGCAGTAACAAACACCCCGGCCAATACCGCAAAATAAGCAAAGCCACTGCCACTCAAGTGCGATAACTTGACCGCTTCGATGATCGAATCTTTCGAGTAAAAACCTGACAAGAAAGGTGTTCCTATCAGTGCTAAAGAACCGATTAACGAAGTCAACCAAGTGATTTTCATGTATTTGCGTAAGCCACCCATGTGACGAATATCTTGATCATGGTGCATACCCATAATCACTGAGCCAGCTGCAAGGAATAACAAGGCTTTGAAAAAGGCGTGCGTCATCAAATGAAACATCGCCACAGAGTAGGCTGAAACTCCTAAGGCAACGGTCATGTAGCCCAATTGCGAGAGTGTGGAATAAGCCACCACTCGCTTAATATCATTTTGAATAATGCCCAAAAAGCCCATAAACAGTGCGGTGATAGCGCCGATAATCATGACACTAGAGAGCGCAACATCAGACAATTCAAATAGCGGCGACATGCGTGCCACCATAAAGATACCTGCCGTCACCATGGTGGCAGCATGAATCAAAGCCGAGATAGGTGTGGGACCTTCCATAGAGTCTGGCAACCAGACATGTAATGGCACTTGGGCAGATTTCCCCATAGCACCCACAAATAACAACAAGCAAGTCATGGTAATGAGCGACCATGATTGGTGCGGGATAACTGATACTGTGCTCTGTGCAAGGCTAGGTGCGCGCTCGAAAACTGTGGCGTAATCCAATGACCCGAAAAAATACAATACCATGCCGATGCCAAGCAAAAAGCCAAAATCACCGACACGATTAACCAAGAAGGCTTTTAAGTTGGCGTAAATTGCCGTGGGACGCGTAAACCAAAAACCGATGAGCAAATAAGACACCAAGCCCACTGCTTCCCAGCCAAAAAATAACTGCATAAAGTTATTCGACATGACCAGCATTAACATAGAGAAAGTAAACAGCGAGATATAGCTGAAGAAACGGCGATAGCCAGCGTCTTCATGCATATACCCTATGGTGTAGATATGCACCATGAGCGAGACAAAAGTCACTACTAGCATCATCGTGGCTGATAATTGGTCAATTAAGAAACCAACCTCAAAACTGGTATTACCGCTCACCAGCCAGGTATACACCGTGCCGTTATAGGTATTGCCTTGCAACACATCCAAAAATACCAACACAGATAAAGCAAAAGAGCCGGCCACCCCTGCAATCGTCAACACATGGGCAAGACTTCTTGGTAAGGCATGATTGGCCAATCCAACGATGGCTGCTGCCAACAAAGGCAACAAAGGTATCAATAAATAAATGCTGTGCATGGACATCATGTGTCTTAACCTTGTAATTGATCCAAATCATCCACATTAATGGTGCGTAGATTTCGGAATAGCACCACCAAAATTGCCAAACCAATGGCAGACTCAGCGGCTGCCACGGTAAGTATGAAAAATACGAAAACTTGTCCCGCCATATCGTTTAAATAGTGGGAGAAAGCAATAAAATTGAGGTTCACCGCCAACAACATCAGCTCAATCGCCATCAATAAAATAATCACGTTTTTGCGGTTAAGGAAAATACCCACCACACTAATGGCGAATAATAATGCGCCAAGAATCAAATAGTGCGACAAACTGACCATTAGCGTTTTCCTTTCACACGGTCTACCTTGGCATCCAGCTCGGCAGACATCTTAATAATGCGCAAGCGGTCGTTGCGTTTTACTTTGACCTGCTCAGCCGGATCAATGAATTTGCTATCTTTGCGTTCACGCAACGTTAAGGCAATAGCGGAGACAATGGCCACCAATAACACCACCGCCGCCAACTCGAATGGCAGTAAATAATCGGTATACAACAAGCGTCCCAATTCAGCGGTATTGCTGTAATCAGCCGCATGCGGCGCTGGCGATGCGACTCGTCCTAGACCAAAATTTTTCACACCCAACACCATCACCATCTCGGCCGCCATCATCACGCCTATCAGACCAGCAACGGGTAGGTAACGCCAAAAACCCTCGCGCAAACGATCCAAATTGATATCCAGCATCATCACCACAAACAGGAATAGCACCATCACCGCGCCCACATACACCAGTACTAAGGCAATCGCCAAAAATTCAGCTTCCAGCAACAGCCAAATGCCCGCTGCAGTAAAAAACGCTAACACCAAATATAAAGCGGCATGCACAGGATTACGCGCGGTAATCACCCGCAAACCTGCCAGCAGCAAGATGGCTGCGAGAAAATAAAAAACGATGTCCTGAAAAATCATGCGGTTGATGTCCTATCGGAATTTGGCGTCTTGTGCACGGTCAGCCGCGATTTGTGATTCATATTGATCGCCCACGGCTAACAGCATTTCTTTGGTATACAACAAATCACCACGTTGCTCACCGTGATAATCAAATACCCGAGTTTCTACAATCGAGTCCACTGGGCAAGATTCTTCGCACATGCCACAGAAAATACATTTGGTTAAATCAATGTCATAGCGCGTGGTTCGGCGCGAGCCATCTTCGCGTTGTTCGGATTCGATAGTGATGGCCATGGCTGGACAAACTGCTTCACATAATTTACAGGCGATGCAACGCTCTTCACCATTGGCGTAACGACGCAATGCATGTAATCCGCGAAAACGTGGTGAAATCGGCGTGCGTTCTTCAGGGAACTGCACCGTGATTTTGCGCGCAAAGAAATAACGTCCAGTCAACTTCATGCCTTTCAAAAGCTCGACCAGCATCAAACTCGACACGATATGTTTAAACTTAGCTAGCATACTCAATATCCCTCGTCATGCTCTGTGCCTAATGCAACAGATAGCCCCACTGTGTTTGCATTAACGCGCCTATCACCACAATCCAAACCAAGGTGATAGGAATAAAAACTTTCCATCCCAAGCGCATGATTTGGTCATAACGATAGCGCGGGAAGGTTGCTCTAAACCACAAGAAGAAAAACAGCATCAAGGCTACTTTTAGCAGTAACCATAAAAAACCATCTGGAATACCTGGGACAGGCGACAACCAACCGCCCAAGAACATAATCACGGCCAACATGGATACTAGAATCATATTGGCATACTCAGCCAAAAAGAATACGGCAAAGGCCATGCCTGAATACTCGACATGAAAACCTGCCACAATCTCGGATTCCCCTTCTGCCACGTCAAAGGGCGCGCGGTTGGTTTCAGCAACAGCACTAATAAAATACACCACAAACAATGGGAATAACGGCAACCAATACCAATTGAAAAAGCCCCCTGCTTGCGCCAATACAATTTTGTCTAGATTGAGAGAGTTGGCACACATTAATACGCCGACCAAGGCAAAGCCCATGGCAATTTCGTACGAAACAATTTGGGCTGCTGAGCGCAGTGAGCCAAGGAAAGCGTATTTAGAGTTGGACGCCCAGCCAGCGATAATGACACCGTATACAGCCACCGAGGTCATGGCCAAGATATACAACAAACCGGCATCTAAGTCGGCTAACACTAAATTCAAATCAAATGGCACCACAGCCCAAGCAGCAAAGGCTGGGGCAATGGCCAATACAGGGGCAATCAGAAACAGCGCTTTGTTGGCTTGTGAAGGAATCACGATTTCCTTCATCAACAGTTTCAAACCGTCAGCAATCGGTTGCAGCAAGCCAAAGTAGCCCACACGATTAGGGCCGATACGCACTTGCATAAAGCCAATCACTTTACGCTCAGCTAGCGTCAAATAAGCCACGGCACCCATCAGTGGCAGCACAATGGCAACAATTTTCAGCAGAGTCCAAGCGGTCACCGACACATAAGGCCACCAGCTACCAAATTGCAAGGCAAGGAAATTAAGCAAAGGTTGTAAGTGATCTATCATGCTTTGCTTACCTCAATTTCACCCATCAAATCACCCAACATCGCGGTTTCAGGACGACCTGCAGGGACGCGCACGGTATTTTCTGGCAGACCATGGTCGGCCAGCACCAGTAGTTTTGCTGATGCACCCGCTTGTGTGAATAAAGCACTATCCCCCTCTTGCAACTTGAGTTTTTTCATCAAATTGGGGTGCATCGCGGCATGCACTTGTTGCGCTTTTCTGGTTTTTTGCAGTGCACTAGCGCGGCGCACCACGTTGTCCACCATAAAGGGAGGGACTTCACCCAAGCGTTGTAGTTTTTTAGTTTTTTTGCTGATGCTAACTTCTGATAATTGCGTCAGATTGTTATTCAGTCGACGCCATACCACTTTGGATGGTTTTTCACCGGCAAAGATTTCGTCTTTGACCTGCTCACTACTTTCATAATCAAAACCAGCGACACCCAACATATTGGCCAACACACGCAGCACTTTCCAGCCTGGACGAGTCTCACCTAAGGGACGCACACAGGCAGCAAAACTCTGTACACGACCTTCCATGCTCATAAAGGTACCTGAGGTTTCACTAAAGGGTGAAATTGGTAGCAACACATCCGCTTGGCTCAATGCATCAGACTTGAACGGTGTCAGCGCCACGACAAACTCAGCTTGATTTAATGCGGCGTTGGCCAACGCCGGGTTAGCACAGTCTAATTCTGGCTCAACATTCATCAACAGATAAGCTTTGCGTGGTTGCTCCAACATAGTCTTGGCATTTAACGCCCCACGACTTGGTAACACACGAGCCACGTCCAGACCAACACGATTCGCACCCTCGGAGAGCACGCCAAAAGTAGCGCCACATAGCGAGGCAATGGCTTCG
Organism: uncultured Methylophilaceae bacterium; assembly: GCA_964470195.1. Taxonomy (GTDB): domain Bacteria; phylum Pseudomonadota; class Gammaproteobacteria; order Burkholderiales; family Methylophilaceae; genus RFPI01. The sequence continues at coordinate 72,217 of CAYYBG010000003.1, forward strand.
CACAGACTATATAACTCAGAGTAGCGTGGATGATGTTGGGCAATATTGCCTAACCACACCACCGACTGAGGATTCACCAAATCAAAATCTTTACCCAGACCAGCCAAAGTCTCGGCAATTTCTTGGCTGTAGGCATCAACTTCAATGCTAGCTAATAAATCACTTAGGGATTTTGGCAAGCATAAAGACAAGCGCTGTAAGCCAGATGTCGCTTTAAGAATTTTGGCTAATTCCAATACCATATCATCCATCGAGGTGATGACTTGATGATGAGCTGGAATCAGTTGGTCATCATCGATTGGGTTGATCAAAGTCATGCGTGCACCATTTTTCACTGCCGTTCTGATGCGGTGTGCCAATAGTGGATGCTCGTTACGCAGATGACTTCCGACAATCAAAAATCTATCCATATGATCAACATCACTAATATTACAGCCCATCCACGAAGAGCCATGGAAGCGCCCGTCAAGACGATAGTCAGAACGACGTAAACGATGATCGATGTTGCCACAACCGATGGCTTTGGTCAGTTTTTTAGCCAGATGACCTTCTTCCATGGTGCAATTGGTTTTTAATAGGACACCCAGTTGATTGGGGTCTTGTTGCACAATGCCACGCAATTTAGCCACGGTGAACTCTAATGCCGTTTGCCAATCCACTTCTTCGAAAACTTTGCCACGTCGTATCATCGGTTTGCTTAGACGCTCGCTACTGTTCAAACCTTCGTAAGAATAGCGGTCGCGGTCTGATAACCAGCACTCATTGATAGATTCTTTTTCTCGTGGTAACACACGCATCACACGATTATCTTTGACGTGTACTTCGATGTGCGAACCTAATCCATCATGCGCTGCAATGGCTGGACGACGTGTCAATTCCCAACTGCGGGCAGAATAGCGGAACGGCTTGTTGGTCAACGCGCCGACCGGACACAAATCAATAATATTGCCCGATAATTCCGAATCTACGCTTTTGTCCACATAAGCAGTAATTTCTGCATGTTCACCACGATTAATCAACCCTAACTCCATCATGCCACCAACTTCTTTCAAGAAGCGCACACAACGAGTACATTGAATACAGCGGGTCATATCGGTGCTAATCAGCGGGCCAATGTTTTTGTTTAATACCACACGCTTTTCTTCTTGGTAGCGCGACCCACTGGCGCCATAAGCTACCGCGATATCTTGTAAATCACATTCCCCGCCTTGGTCACAAATCGGACAATCGAGCGGGTGATTAATTAACAAAAACTCCATCACACTCTTTTGCGCATCCTCGGCGGCTGGTGAGCGGGTAAAAATTTTCATTCCATCTGCGACGGGAGTGGCACAAGCCGGTAAAGGCTTATTGAATTTTTCCACCTGTACCAAGCACATCCGGCAGTTGGCTGCTACCGACAATTTTTTGTGGTAACAGAAGCGCGGAATAGCCACCCCAAGTTGATCGGCAGCATCAATAATGGTGGTGCCGTGCTCGACTTCTACTGATTTTCCGTCAATTTCAATCTTTAACATGTGCTGACCTAATCTCCCCTATCGAGACTTTTCCAAACGAGTACCTGTCACCATGGACCGGCCGTGCTGGATAAAATATTCGAATTCAGGGCGGAAATGCTTAATAAAACTTAATACAGGTGTGGCAGCCGCATCCCCTAGCGCACAAATAGTACGTCCAGAGATATTGCCACTTAAATCGGTTAATAAAGCCAAGTCGTCCATGCGGCCTTGACCTTCAACAATACGTTTAATAATGCGGTATAGCCAACCTGTGCCTTCACGACATGGCGTACATTGACCGCAGGACTCTTCATAGAAGAAGTAGGACAGGCGTTTTAGTGCACTCACCATACAGGTGCTTTCATCCATCACAATCATAGAACCCGCACCCAAGCTCGAACCCGCCTTGGATAAGCCATCATAGTCCATGGTAGCTGATAAAATGGCTTGCGCTGGCATCACGGCAGTCGATGGACCTCCTGGTATCACTGCTTTCAGCTGGCGACCTTTCCATACCCCACCTGCTAAAGCCAATAGCTCAGTAAACGGGATACCCATACGCACTTCATAATTGCCTGGTTTTTCAACGTGGCCAGAAACTGAAAATAGTTTGGTCCCACCAGAATTTGGCACGCCTAAATCTTGGAAAGCTTGACCACCGTGTTGCATAATCCAAGGGATAGACGCGTAGGATTCGGTATTATTGACGTTGGTCGGTTTACCAAATACGCCATAACTGGCTGGAAATGGCGGCTTAAATCTGGGCTGTCCTTTTTTACCCTCAATAGATTCGATGAGGGCGGTTTCTTCACCACATATATAAGCGCCATAGCCATGCACGGCATACAGGTCAAAACCAAAATTGCTACCAAATAGATGCTCGCCCAAATAGCCAGCTTTTCTGGCATCCTCAAGCGCCTCTTCAAAGATTAAATAATCCTGCCAAATTTCACCATGAATATAGTTATAGCCCACTCGCGCACCTAATGCATAAGCGGCGATGGCCATACCTTCGATGAGTTGATGTGGGTTATAGCGGATAATGTCACGATCTTTGAAGGTACCTGGCTCACCCTCGTCGGTATTACACACCAGATATTTGGTGCCATCGTAATAGCGCGGCATAAAGCTCCACTTCAGGCCAGTAGGAAAACCGGCGCCGCCACGTCCACGCAAACCCGATAGTTTTACCTCAGCAATAATATCGGTGGCTTTGACTTGTTCGGTGACAATACGTTTTAACTGCGCATAGCCACCAATTTTTTCATAGTTAGCCAAGCTGCCGGGGTTACTGGACATGGATTGCGCCAGCGTTCTGAGTGTTACCAAGGTTTGACCTTGGATAGAAGGATAAACAGGAGGACGGTGCAAACTCATTATTTCAAGCCCTCTAAAATTTGGTCAACTTTTTCAACAGTCAAGAATTCGTGCATATCGGTATTATTGATATGCATCAAGGGAGCGCCGCCACAACAGCCCATACACTCACCTTCTTTCAGACAGAACTTACCATCCTTGCTGACTTCATTAAATCCAATCCCTAATTTCTGTTGCAGGTGATTCACAATCACATCTGCATCACGCAACATACAAGAGATATTGGTACAAATAGTGATTTTGTATTGTCCGACGGGTTGCAAATCGTACATATTGTAAAAAGTCGCAACTTCCATTGCCGCAATTTCAGGAATCCCTAAATAGTTGGCAACAAAACTAATTGTTTCTTGCGACAACCAGCCTTTTTCAGCTTGCGCGATACGTAATGCTGACATCACCGCTGCTTGTCGATGTTCTGCGGGGTATTTTTTTAGCTCGTCTTCGATTTGAGCGATGGATTTTTTGGACAACATTAGCGATCAATCTCCCCAAACACGATATCTTGCGTACCAATAATCGCCACCAAATCGGCAATCATATGGCCACGCGTCATTTCATCCAGTGCCGCCAAATGTGGAAAACCAGGGGCACGTATCTTCAAACGATATGGTTTATTGGCACCATCAGAAATCATATAAATACCAAATTCACCTTTGGGATGTTCAACCGCCGCATAGGCCTCACCTTCAGGCACATGAAAGCCTTCCGTGAATAACTTGAAATGGTGAATCAAGTCTTCCATATTGGTCTTCATGCTCTCACGGTCAGGTGGCGCCACTTTATTATCGCTACTAATCACAGGGCCTGGATTCGCACGCAACCAAGCAATACATTGTTGAATAATACGATTGGACTGACGCATCTCCTCAATCCGCACCAAATAACGATCATAACAATCGCCATTGACCCCAAGCGGAATGTCAAAATCCATCTGATCATAGACTTCATAGGGTTGCTTTTTGCGCAAATCCCAAGCGATGCCAGAGCCGCGCAACATAGGACCCGTCATCCCTAAAGCCAAGGCGCGTTCAGGGGTCACCACCCCGATGCCGACCGTTCTTTGCTTCCAAATACGGTTGTCGGTCAATAAGGTTTCATACTCATCTACATAAGCCGGAAAGCGATTGGCAAAATCCTCAATAAAATCCAGTACCGAACCTTGGCGATTGCTGTTTAACTTAGCAATCTCGGCTTTGCTGCGGAACTTGGATTCTTGGTGACGCGGCATTTGCTCAGGCAAGTCGCGATACACCCCACCTGGACGATAATAGGCAGCATGCATACGCGCACCGGATACGGCCTCATATACATCAAACAAATCTTCACGCTCGCGGAATGCATACAAGAAAACACTCATCGCCCCCACATCCAGAGCATGTGCACCTAACCACAGCAAGTGATTCAGAATACGGGTGATTTCGTCAAACATAACGCGGATATACTGCGCACGAATCGGCACCTGTATCCCCATCATTTTTTCAATCGCCATCACATACGCGTGCTCGTTACACATCATAGAAACATAGTCCAGCCGGTCCATGTAAGGCACCGATTGAAGATAGGTTCGATTTTCTGCTAACTTTTCAGTGGCACGATGTAACAGGCCGATATGTGGGTCAGCGCGTTGGATCACTTCACCGTCCAACTCTAAAACCAAACGCAACACCCCGTGTGCAGCTGGATGCTGGGGGCCAAAGTTCATGGTGTAATTACGAATCTCAGCCATGGTGGAATCCTTCGTCGCGTATGACGCGCGGCACATTATTTCTTAGTTCAATCGAAACCGGTTGGTATACCACGCGCTGCTGCTCAGGGTCATAACGCATTTCTACATTACCAATCATTGGGAAATCTTTACGGAATGGATGGCCGACAAAGCCATAATCGGTCAGAATCCGACGCAAGTCGGGATGTCCTTCGTACATAATGCCAAATAAATCAAATGACTCGCGCTCAAACCAATTGGCTACTGGCCAAACATCAATCATAGACGGCATAACCGGAAAATCATCATCAGGACAAAATACTTTCAGTCGCACACGTAGATTGTGTTGAACAGACAAAAGATGATAGACCGTGGCATAGCGGTAACCCTCATAGCTACCCTGCTTATAATCAACATAATCCACACCACATAGATCAATCAGCTGGGCGAATTGCAGTTGCTTGTGGTCGCGCAATGTCTTGGCTACTTTGCTCAAATTTTTTACATCACACACCAGCGTCAGCTCATTCAACGCAATAGCACTGGCAGTCAACCATTTGCCCAATAGCTTATCGACTTGCTGGGACAGCGCTTCAATTCTGGAGATACTTGCTTGTTCAGTCATATCAGCCTCTATCGCGCAATGGTATTAGTACGTTTGATTTTTTTCTGAAGCTGGATAATGCCGTATAGCAAAGCTTCAGCAGTAGGCGGGCAACCGGGCACATAGACATCGACTGGAACGATACGGTCACAGCCGCGCACCACAGAATAGGAATAGTGATAATAACCACCACCATTGGCACAAGAACCCATAGAGATGACCCAGCGAGGTTCGGCCATTTGGTCATAAACCTTACGCAGAGCAGGCGCCATTTTATTCACCAAAGTACCTGCCACAATCATCACATCGGATTGACGGGGACTGGGACGGAAAACGATACCAAAGCGATCCAAATCATAACGTGACGCACCAGCGTGCATCATCTCCACCGCACAGCAGGCCAAACCAAAGGTCATGGGCCACAAGGAGCCAGTACGTGTGTAATTAATTAATGTATCCAGACTGGTTGTAACAACACCTTTTTCAAAAACACCCTCGATACTCATTTGATCACCAGTTATGCAAAATTAATCGATTGAATTATTCCCACTCTAGCGCGCCCTTCATCCACTCATAGATGAAGCCCACCACAAGAATAGCCAAGAACACCATCATTGCCAAAAACCCAAACAAGCCGATTTCTTTCAACACCACCGCCCATGGGAATAAGAAGGCAATTTCCAAATCAAACAAAATAAACAGAATTGCGACCAAGTAATAGCGCACGTCGAACTTCATACGTGCATCTTCAAAAGCCTCAAAACCGCATTCATAGGGGGAATTTTTTTGCTCATCGGGACGATGAGGAGCGACAACTTTACCGAGGATGATAGGCCCTAGCCCTACAAGAAGGCCAACAAGAATAAACATTAAGATAGGAAAATAATTTTCCAGCACATCAAACTCCGGGTAGGATTTATAGCGTGATACGACTACTCTTTTGGAGTAGCGTTCAACTCTTTTTGACAGTCGTTCAACGCAGTTACAAAACTTTACGATTATAACTGAATTGCTAGACCAAGCAAAGCCAAAAACAGCTCACAAACCAGCAAATGATTGCCCGCTCAAGGCCGAAATAGCCTTGGTCTTGAGAGGGTTAATGCATGGATGCAGGGCTACTTATCTCACCTTTGAACCAAGCTGGCCAAACCTCAGTATGCCAAGTAGCAGCGATAAAAGTATTGTGAACAATCCACAACCATTGACGTAACTCAGTGTTGTCAAAATTCAGGATAAATTGCTTATCCTCAACTTTAAAGATTAAACGGATTTGTTGCTGATTAGCCTGTATATCCACAGTAGAAATGAGATAAGAGATCACTTGGGAAGGACTGGCAACTGGCTCAGAGGTTTTCATGGATGAAATCGCCGCTTGCTGATTAAACACTTGTAGCATTTGGTAATGCGCATCGGCCTCTTGCGATTGATCGAGCTGTTTAATCAAGGCAGGCAACAGCCTGTCCAAAAAACGACGGGTCAGCCAAAACTCTACCACCGTCTGATCCGACAATTCGGCTTGCAAACAAATACGATCCTCGATTTCAGAGTATCGCGTGGTCACGCGTTGTATCAGTATCGACATACGAATAATACTAACTCGCCAAAGATAACACTTTATTCATTTCAGCAAGATCCGTCTCATTCAGAAGCCCAGCAGATTGCCTTAACAGCAATCGGTTGTAAATCAGTTTATAGCGCTCGCGTGCCAGCTCACGTTTGGCTGAATATAATTTTTCCTGGGCATTCAGCACTTCAACGTTGCTACGTATGCCTGACTCATAGCCTTTTTGCGTGCCAATCAAGGCCACCTCATTCGATTTCACTGCTTGGGTTTTGGCTTCAACTCGAGCGATACCATTGACGATTTCATTGAAATATTTGCGCACATCATTGGCCACCGTGCGTTGTTTTTCACTCAATTTTTCTTGCGCAAATCTCAGCCTAGACTCTGCTTGTCTCACACTGGCTGAAACATAGCCACCATTAAAAATCGGAATATTCAGTTGCAAACCCACCGTATCGGTTTCAAACTTTTGACCAATGGTGAAGTTATTATCACTCTCCGTTTTGGACTTTGACGCCACCAAATCCAAGGTAGGCAGATGGCCTGAGTAGTTTTTGCGTATCTCTTGGTGCATGGCTTCTATCTCTTGGCTAGCCGCTACTATCTCGGGATTTTTGCTCATCGCCAAATCAACCCATTGTTCTATGGTACTTGGATTGGGCAGTTCAAAACTGAGTTTGTCAGGGTCCAGTGTGAAAAATGCATCAAGATAAATTCCCGAGATATTTTCCAGCACCCGCTTGTTGTACTCAAGTTCATTGTCCCACTCAAGCGCTTGCGCAATCACGGTCTCGAGGTTTGCTTTGGCTTCATTGATTTCGGTAATAGTACCAACCCCTGCTTTGAAACGCTTTTCTGCCTGCGTCAACTGCGATTGCACACTGGCTTTTTGTGATTCGGCATATCTCAGATTCTCGGTCGCTAATAACACATCAAGATATGCACCCACCACTCTCCCCATCAGACCCAGTTGTTCACGCTGCAACATGGCATCGCTTTTGGCGATTTCAGCTTTCGATTGAGCATAATCAGCGATATTCGATAGGCTAAAAACTGATTGCCGTATCGACAAGGTGTAGTTGCGACTGTCATACACATTATGACGTTTGATGGTATTTCCAAATTGTCCTGGCGTCTCACTGTCGGTGACACCGCGACCCTCGTACATCGATAATCTTGCCTGTGGTAGGAAATTGGAGATTGACTTATCAATCTCTTGTTGTTGGGCTTGATTATCTTGTCGCGCCGCTCTAAGCGTAGCATCATAACTATTGGCCTTTTGATAGACCTGAAGCAATGTAGCATTCTCAGCTTGGCTGTAGACTGGAAACGCCAACAATAAGGCGGCGCAAAGTTTGGACAAATGATTCATTATTCTTCCTTCAATGAGGCAGCTAAACGCTTCATAAATGGATGCAGTAAATAGGTGAGCAAGGAGCGTTCGCCAGTCTTAATGACCACTTGTACCGGCATACCAGGTTGCAACTTGCGATCTCCTAGTTTTTTTAGGCCCTCTGGTGTCAATGCAACACGCGCCAAATAGTAGGTCATACCAGGCTGTGCTGGGTTGGCTCCAGGCTCGGTCAATAAGTCTTTAGACACCGATTCAACCAGCCCCTCAACGGCCAATTGGGGTGAGTTTGCAAAACTAGAGAATCGAATATCCGCTTGTTGACCATTATGAATACGGTCGATTAAGTGCGGCGCCACTTTGACCTCGAGCAACAAGCCCTCATTCATAGGCACGATATCCATAATTTTTTGACCCGGCTGGATAATAGATCCTATGGTTTGGAACTGCAGCCCAACCACTTGCCCTGACACTGGCGATTTAATTTCAGTACGATCGAATTCGTCAGACAGCGCACGCAATTTATCGGCATTCGCATCAACTTCCAACTTTACTTGCGCCATTTGGCTATCGACTTCCTTACGATATTCCTCTTTGCGTTGCAGGGCACGCTGACGCAACTCGAGTATGGTTTTTTTGGCTCTCAGTTGGCTGGATTGCGCCTCAGCGATATCGCCTTTGACTTGCGCGACACGTAATTCCAAGTCGGTTTGTTGGCTTTTGGGTGCATAGCCCTCTTGTACCAGATCGCGAATGCCAGAGAGCTGCTGGTTGAGCAAATTGAGTTGCGCGGTTCTACTCTCAATAATCAATACCAGGCCATCTATTTGCGCTTGCTGACCATTGATGGATTCCTCGATACCTTGAAGCTCTGCATTTAATGACCCGCGTCTGGAATGTAGCAACATTTCTTGGTTATGCATATGTTGTTGCACCAGAGGGTCATCTTTAGCTTGTATCAAGTCGTCATGAAAGCTGATGTTTTTTTGTCCAGCCTGCTCAGCCTGCAAGCGATTTTCCAATGCGCGGTCGCCTATATAACGGTGACGAATTTCTTGGTAACGCGCTTTCGTCATCGTGTTGTCAATGGTAAGCAATACATCCCCAGCATTCACCTGTTGTCCCTCTTTGACATGCACTTGCTTCACAATCCCACCATTCAGGTGCTGGATTACCTTGCGCTTGGTATCAATACTGACCGTACCAGCACTGGGCACACCTTCATCCAAGGGGGCAAAAGCCGCCCATAATAAAAAGCCACCAAAACCGATACCCAACACTTTCATTCCCAAGCGGATAGGAGAGTTAGTATCGACAACAAGCGGCGTATCATCATTGGCAATCTGTTCGAGTGTTTTTTTTGGCTCACTTCGAATGTGCAAGAAATTTTTAATTTGTTGATAAATCTTCATCAGGATATTCTCTTTCATATTCACTAAGCAGGCTGCGTTTTGTTGTTGATAGGAACCGTATTGGGCGAAGGCTGTTTGATTTGCTCGAGCACATCATCGCGCAGTCCGTAATGGTCAATCTTGCCGTCACGCATCACTAACAGATGATCGGCTACCCCCAAAATATTCAATCGATGGGTGATTAAAAATACCGTCTTGCCTGTGGATTTTAAATCTTGGATAGCTGCCACTAAGGCGCGCTCACCTAGATCATCCAAGTTTGCATTCGGCTCATCCAGCACAATCACTTGCGGATTGCCATACATGGCACGCGCCAAGCCCAGACGTTGACGTTGACCACCAGAAAGCTGGCTGCCGCCATCACCAATTGGCGTGTCATAGCCTTTAGGGAATCGTAAAATCATTTCATGTATACCGGCTTTTTTGGCCGCCTCAATCACCAAATCTGCGTCTAATTCATAGAAGCGCGCAATATTTTCCGCTACGCTGCCATCAAACAACTCGATATCTTGCGGCAGATAACCAATATTAGGACCTAATTGCACACGATCCCAATGTTCGATAGGGGTTTTATCCAGCAACACGGATCCTGAGGTATCCGGCCAAATACCAACCAAACATCTCGCCAAAGTCGATTTACCGGAACCTGAAGGGCCAATAATCGCGGTAATTTGCCCGGCTTTAAATTCAGCCGAAAGTTGTTTAAGAATCTGAGATTGTTTATCTGACTTAAAGGCCACCAGTTTTTTCAGGGTGATATTGCCTTTTGGCACGGGAAATTGCGCCGAGCGATCTTGTTCGGGTTGCGCTGTTAATATGGCCTCAAGACTAGCAAATGCCTCTTTGGCTTGAATCAGGCTACGCCACGACCCCACTATCAGATCAAGCGGTTGCAAAGCACGAGACATCAGCACATTGGCGGCAATCATGGCACCAGGGGTGATTTTGCCTTGCACCACCAACAGTGCAGCCGCGCCCAACGTCAAACTTTGCATCGAATAACGAATAAATTTGACGACTGCCTGCTGACGGTGTTGACGATTGGAGGCATCGTCAATTTTCGCTTGTTGTTCTTGATGTAGTTTCAGCCAACGTGCACGCAAGTTTTTCAGCATGCCCATCGCCTCGACTGGCTCAGCATTTTTTAATTTACTCTGCAGATATGCACGACTTTTACCTTCTGCTTGGGTTTGTGCATTCATTGCATCATGAGATTGACGATGCGCCCAAAACGCCAGTGACAGTTGGATAGCAGCAAATAAAACTGACAGACAACCCAATAGCGGGTGCAACATAAAAGTGACCAAAATATAAATCGGCGTCCAAGGCGCATCGAAAAACGCGATGATGCCATTGCCGGTCAGGAATTGACGCAAATTGGTGAGATTGGTGAAAGCTTCAGTGGGATTTTGTTGGCTGCGACTGAGATAAGCTTCAAAACTAGCATTAAAAACTCGGGTATTTAGCGCTTGATCCAGCTTCATGCCGGCACGCACCAACAACCTCGATCTCAGCCACTCGGAAAACGCCATTACAGCAAAAAACACCAAAATAATCAGGGTTAAGAACAACAGCGTAAGCTCACTTTGACTGAGCAACACCCGGTCATACACCTGTAGCATATAAAGTGTCGGGCTGAGCATCAGCAAGTTAGCCAGCATGCTAAATAGACCTACCCAAATAAACTCGCGTTTGAAGGTGGCCAGCGTCTGGGTCAGCTCACTTCTGCCCCAAAACTCATTCAACTGCTTCATATTCACTTTCATCTAGTTAGGCCTCCACTGCTTTAGGCTTGGCCGTGCTCTGCTGTTGCAAAGCTTGCAACACCTCATCTCTGGGGCCAAATTGCTTAATTTGTCCATCAATCATCACCATCATATAGTCCAGCAAAGCCAGAATCTGGGTACGATGGGTAATCACAATCAAGGTGGTGGCTTGTGATTTCAAATATTGCAAGGTACGCATCAAGGCCTGATCGCCCTCTTCATCCAGACTCGAGTTAGGTTCATCCAAAACAACGAATTTAGGATTGCCATATATCGCCCTAGCCAGCGCAATTCGCTGTCTTTGACCACCAGACAAAAAAGCGCCTTCGTCACCCACTTGGGTGTCGAATCCCTGAGGCAGCGAAGCAATAAAACTATCCAATCCAACAATGTGCGCAGCTTGTTTGACTTTATCCATATCGACTTCGCTAAAGCGGGCAATATTTTCCGCAACACTGCCATCAAACAACTCCACATCTTGAGGCAAATAACCCACATAAGGCCCTAGCTCGTCTTTATTCCAAGCATAGATGTCTGCGCCATCCAAACGCACCTTGCCATTGATGGCAGGCCAAATGCCGGTAATCAACCGTGCCAAAGTAGTTTTGCCACAAGCAGAGGGGCCAACAACTGCCAGCGATTGACCCGCCGGCAAGCGAAACGTCACTCCTTTGAGAATGGCAAGTTGACTATTCGGCGGCGCAGCTACTGCGCCTTCAACACTCAAATTTCCCTGCGGGGGTGGCAAGGGCATGGCAGGCTCCGACTCCGGAAACACCTTTAAAAATTGATCCAAACGCTGCATCGCGTCCTGTGCATTACCCAATACCCGCCACTGCGTCACAATGGTAATAAAAGGCGCCAACACACGTCCGCCCAAAATAGAACCGACAATCATCATCGAACCATCCATGCCAAGCTCACCTTGTAAAGTCAGCCAACAGCCCAAACCCAAAAGCATAGAGCCTTGCATCACTTGAATCATTTTTGACAAAGCACTATTGACCCCAGCGCGATCGGATGCCAGCGCTTGCATCTTAAGAAAAGCTTGTTGCTTTTCCAGCCATTTCATATGAATACGATGCAACATCCCCATCGCTTCAATCACTTGCGCATTTCGAATAGCACTGCTGGCATAGTTTTGTGCCTGAATCGCATGACGATTTGCCAAGGTCAGTGGCGGTTGCACGTGACGATGATTGATCAAGGCAATCACGCCCAGAATGACCGCACCCAATACCGCAAACCAGCCCATGGTGACATTAATGGCAAAAATAAGAATTAAGGTAAGCAAAGCAAAAGGCAGGTCAATCAGACCGATTAGTGCTGGTGACGCAATCGCATCTTGTATGGTTTTTAAATCGTTGATGGCTTGTGCGGTGCCGCCTGGTACTTGTTTGAGCTTGGCTTGAAAGATACTGTTGAAAACGCGTTGATTGAGTGCATGATCAAACTTTTCTGCAGCCTCATGCATAATCCTTGAGCGCACCCACTCAAGAAACTCCAATACCACATACATCATGATGACCATGATAGTCAGCATCAGCAAGGTCTTATGATTTTGACTGTTCACCACACGGTCATACACCTCCAACATGTACCAAGTCGGCGCCAGCACCAATAAATTAGTAAAAAAACTAAACAAAATGGCATGCTTGAAATAATGCTGCAATTTGCCCAGTTGTTCATGAATGATCGATGCTTGGTTCACCACTTGAGGATTTGCTAATGCCATTACGCTACCGCCATACGGTTATCTAAAGAAGCTTGTTGAGGAGGAATCACTGCCACATTTTCAGGGATTACCACGTTATCGGAACTGAGTACTTTGGTTTCTTCATCTCCAAAATGAAAATGCAAACTAAACAGATTGTCTTTGTTGACCAGCAATACCTCTTTCAGCTTTTCATCATGAAAAGCCGCTTTATGCTCATCGGTTAAACTCAATTCAAAGCGAATACGACCATCCAAGGTATACATAGAAAGCAGATTGCCTTTGATATTAAGGGTGTGGCGATCAAAGAACACTGGAGATTGCGGCAGAAATAACAACCTTGGCAAAAAACCATTGGGGTTGATATCAATATTCCAAGGACTCTTGGGATGCTGCAACACCACTCTAGCCGCACGACAAACTGAATAGATCGCATTGCATATCATTTGCGAACCGGTATGCGGAAATTGCTCACGCATTTTGTGATAAACCATATGGTGTAGCACCACACGATTCCAAGTACGCGTCTCTTGCACAATCGGCGCAATGGCATTGCAGATTTCAATAAAATTGTTCTGCAAAGCCTGCAATCGCTCTAATTGCAAAGGATTTGCGTTGAGCTGAATGATGAATTTTTTTTCCATATATGAAATATCCTATATGAAATTTTCAATTCACGCAAGTTTGATAATCATTGTTAGGTTGATTAGCTTTAACAACACATTGCACAAAAATAAAAAATATTTTGTGAATAATTCTCATTTAGATATTGATTTTTACAAAATTACAGGCATCATGTCGCCATTCTTTTTGAGAGGACAAAATTTATACATTTTGTCAAACATATGCATCACAATTTTAATTTTTATTGCAATTTTATGAAAATAATCGACAAAATAAAATCCCGCATCAATTTTCCTATCCTCACCCCTAACGAAGAATTTCTGTTCAATCAGATTCTGAAAGCATGGTCAGAAGATAGAAAAATGAGCGTCAAGCAAGCATTACAACTAAATCAAAGCTGCTCGGCATCCACCAACTTTAAAAATCTAAAACAACTACGCAAAAACCAACTGTTGGAGTTGCAAACCGACGAGCTTGATAATCGCATCAAATATATTGTGCCCTCAGGGTTGGCATTGCAGTACGCCACCTTGATTGCCAATACCCTCAAACAACACGCAGAAATGCCATAAACCTAGCCAATGCCACACCCCTCAACCGACAAGCAGCGGCTAGACATCAGACGATTGCGCATCAAATGAATCAAACAATTGAGACACCACATTAGCAGCGTCGATTAAAGCCTGCTGACTGAGATGGGCATAACGCATGGTGATTTTGGGGTCATAATGACCCAATAACTTTTGTACCTCATACAAAGACCGACCCGACATCACCAAAAAGCTGGCAAAAGAATGACGCAAATCATGCACCCTGACATCTGGGATTTGCGCAGCCCGACGAATGGTGTTCCAAGCAGCGAAAAACGACACGATAGGCTTCAGAGTTTTGGGGTTATAAAAAACCCAAGGAATATCATGTTTGCGCTCGATAGAATTCAAAATCTCAACTGCCGCATCCGACAACGCGATAAAACGCGGCTTACCGGATTTGGATACCGGCACTTTCAAAGTGCGATGCTCAAGGTCAATGTGCTCCCAACGCGCATCCAAAATCTCGCGCTTACGTGCCCCAGTCAATAACAACAACTTAATAATGTTATTCAATTGTGGGTTTGGATAGCGCTGCAACACAGCAAATAAACGCTGCACCTCATCTGCAGTCAAAAAGCGCTCTCTTCCACCCTTATCCTCGACAAAAGCTACTCCATGCGAAGGATTGTTGCCTGGTGGCAAAACTCCCCAACGAATCGCACAATTAAACACATAGCGCACCAATACCAACCAACGATTACAAGTACCAGGGGCATAACCTTGTTGCAAGGCATAACTTTGCAACTCAATAATATGACGCTGCTTAATGCGATCCAAACGCAAATCTTTCAAAAACGGCAAGATATGATTGCGCAACAAACTATCATCCATCCACGCACTGCGTTTATGTACCGACACATAAGGCATAAAAGTATCAAGCACAAATTTGCCAAAGGTAGGAATATGATGGAACTGATGCAACTCAATTTTAGGGTTGCCACCCTCACGCACAATTTTTCGCACTTCATAAGCACGCTGTCGCGCCTCATCCAAAGAAATTTCAGAAGCCTTGCCCAAACGCTCCAAACGTACCTTTTTGTCGACATCGCGATAACGAAAATAATAAGTCATCCCGCCACCCAGACGGTGCTCCAATAGGAAACCTTTAATTTCTGTGTCGAAATATAGCTTAATCCTGGCATCAGGATTAGAGCTCGATAACTGGTTAACAAAATGATTCGTAAGCGTGACAGACGGCATGAATATATCTTAAAAAATAATTATCAAATTAACAATAAGCCGTTAATTTATAAGCTTTTTTTGGTATGATATTGACATGATAGACCAACAATAAGAATTAAACCAGCAGTTAATTAATTAATTTACTTGGATATTTTAAAAAAAGGAATAGTTTGCTCACAAGTGGTTCAACGACAGTCAATGAAGGTTCCAGCGTGGTATTCACATTGAATACAACCAATGTAGACGC
>CAYYBG010000004.1:0-79856 GCA_964470195.1 uncultured Methylophilaceae bacterium
AGGACTTTCCTGCAACTGCAATCGGGGTGCCGTTTTTGGCATGACGCGGATAGCCGTCGGCATAACCACAAGCGACTACACCAATACGCATCGGTTTATCTGCGACAAAAGTATGTCCATAACCCACCCCATCGCCGACGGATAAATGTTGTATCGCAATAATTCGGCTGTGAAACTTCATGACTGGACGCAGATTCAATTGTGTTGCGCTTGTTTCAGCAAAAGGCGAAGCGCCATATAACATAATGCCAGCACGCACCCAATCACCATGTGAGGCCGGATAGCGCAATATACTGGCCGAATTGGCCAATGACACAGGGTAATCAGCAAAATCTTGGATAGTTTGTTGAAATAATGCTAATGCAGGCGCAATCCCTGCCGCTTCGTCTGCATTGGCAAAATGGGTCATGAAAATAGTGTTGCCTACATTGGCACAATGCTCTAAGCGCTGCATCACAGCGGCCAATTGATGCGGTTCAAAACCAAGACGATTCATGCCAGTATTGATTTTGACAAATACCTGAAAAGGATTAGGCAAATTTAACGCTTCCAGTAGGGTGATTTGCTCGACTTGATGAATCACCAAACTCAGTTGATGTTGGCTGGCTAATAGCGCTTCATCGGCACAGAATAGTCCCTCCAGCAAAAGAATATCCTGTTGATAGCCGGCATGACGTAATTCCAGCGCTTCAGTTAATGACAGCACAGCAAAACCTTCAGCGGCTGCTAAGCCAAGTGCCGCGTTGAGCAAACCATGCCCATAACCGTTGGCTTTGATGACTGCCATGACTTTAGATTTGGGAGCATGCTGGCGCACCTGCGCAAGATTATGTCGAAAAGCTGCTAAATTGATCGTGGCTTGAATGGGGCGCATGACAGATTAATGGTCATCTGCAATATAGCCGCCAGAGGCATAATTCTCGAAGCGGGTGTATTGCCCAAGGAAAGTTAACCTAACACGACCAATAGGACCGTTACGCTGTTTGCCGATGATGATCTCAGCGGTGCCCTTATCCTCTGAGTCAGGGTTATACACATCGTCACGATAGATAAATAAAATCAAATCTGCATCTTGTTCGATGGCGCCTGACTCGCGTAAGTCTGACATGACTGGACGCTTGTCAGGTCTTTGCTCTACGCTTCGATTAAGCTGTGATAAGGCAATCACTGGCACATTTAACTCTTTGGCCAGCGACTTTAAGGAGCGGGAAATCTCAGATATTTCTGTGGCACGATTTTCTGATGCTCGACCGCCATTGGCTGACATCAATTGTAAATAGTCGACCACAATCAAACCCAAGTTTTCTTTACAGGTTCTTTGCAAGCGTCTTGCCCTAGCACGCAGCTCAAAGGCATTCAAGCCAGCACCTTCATCGATATACAAAGGTGCTTCGTTTAACTTACCCAAAGCCATGGTCAATCTAGGCCAATCCTCTTCATCCAACTTGCCATTACGCATCTTATGTTGGTCGAGTCGACCCACAGAACCGACCATACGGGTTGCCAATTGAATTGCCGCCATTTCCATCGAAAATACCGCAACAGGTTTTTTTATCTCAAGCGCAATGTGCTCGGCAATATTCAAGGAGAACGCGGTTTTACCCATAGAGGGTCGACCAGCGACAATAATCAAATCGCCAGGTTGCAATCCAGAAGTGCGCTCATCCAAATCATCAAATCCGGTGGCGATTCCCGTGACATGACTTTGGTCTTCGCGCTGATAAAGCTCTTCAATACGATTCACCACAGGACCAAGCAGCGCTTTAATATCGATAAATCCTTGATTCGAACTGCTACCTGCTTGAGCGATTTCAAAAATCTTGCTTTCAGCCTCATCCAACAATTGTTGTGCATCACGCCCTTGTGGCACAAAAGCACTCTCGGCAATCTCACCACTCACGGTCACCAATTTGCGCAAAATAGCTCGTTCACGCACAATTTCAGCGTAACGCCGAATATTGGCGGCGCTAGGGGTGTTCTTAGCCAGCGCATCTAGGTACGCCAATCCGCCGACCGAGGTCAGCTCAGCATTACTCTCAAGCGATTCTGCAACGGTGACTATATCTGCTGGACGTGCCAGTTGAATTAAACGGCAAATGTGCTGAAATATTAGCTTGTGATCATGTCGATAGAAATCAGCCTCATGGAGGATGTCGGCGATTTTATCGAGCGACTCATTATCAAGCAGCAGCCCCCCCAAAACGGACTGTTCTGCTTCAATGGAATGAGGAGGAAGTTTTAGTGCTTCTAAAGTGTCGTCAGCCATGCCGACATTATACTGTTTGTCATCGATTTTTAGACAATATGATGGAATGAAATATGCACGGAAAATGCTTTATTGAAATCGTAAATTTCAAAGCCAATGATAAAAAAAAGGCTGCGTATGCAGCCTTTTTCATTACCCAGCAAGCGCTTAAGCTTCGCCCAGCACAGAAACTGTGATGTCGACCACTACGTCGTGATGGAAAGCAATCGATACAGGGTGGTCACCCACTGTCTTCAATGGACCATTCGGCATACGCACTTCTGCTTTAGTCACTTGAAAGCCTTGGGAGGATAAGGACTCAGCAATATCAACATTAGTGACAGAACCAAATAGACGGCCATCCACACCAGCTTTTTGTGTAATTTGCAATAAATAACCAGCTAATTTTTCGCCACGTGCTTGCGCAGCCGTTAAAAGCTCTGATTGTTGTTTTTCAAGTACTGCACGACGTTGCTCAAATTCAGCAATGTTGGCGCTTGTTGCACGCTTAGCTTTGCCTTGAGGAATCAGGAAGTTACGACCATAACCGTCCTTCACTCTAACAACATCACCGAGGTTACCCAGGTTGACTACTTTTTCTAATAAGATAACTTGCATGATGTTTCCCCTTAGTGCTTATCTGTATACGGCAACAAGGACAAGAAACGTGCACGTTTTACCGCTGCTGTCAGCTGACGCTGATATTTAGCTTTGGTGCCGGTGATACGTGCAGGAATGATCTTGCCATTTTCGCTAATAAAATCTTTGAGTAGATCCACATCTTTGTAATCTACTTGTTTGATGCCTTCTGCAGTAAATCTGCAGTAACGGCGACGTTTAAACATATCTCTTGCCATCATCTATCCTTTTTCAATATTCGATTTTGTTTAAATGCAACACCAATTGTGTACTTTTTAAACTGCGCTTAGCTAAAAAACCGTAGGCCATTACTTGACTAGACTCGGTGATTTTTTCGCTTATTAGGGCTAACTCACCTAATGCTAGCACTACAATTTCACACATCACTTGGCGTCGCATCCCCGCTTCTATTTGCTCTGATTGATGTTGCAATGCAAAACTTAATAGCGGGATGCCTGCCGGGGTATAGCGCATTGGTTGTTTATTCACCAACACACCGCTAATCTTGACTTGATTAGTCACCGGCTGATTAATTCAATTACTCTGCTGATTCCTCAGCGGCTTCAGCCGTTTCACCCTTTTCCAATACTGATTTAGATTTCTCTTCTTTCATCATTGGAGATGGTGCTGTTTCAGCCGCATTAGTCGAAATAGTCAAATGACGTAGTACGGCATCATTAAACTTAAATGCATGTTCTAGTTCAGCTAAAACTTCCAGGCTACATTCGATATTCATTAACACGTAATGTGCTTTGTGAATTTTTTGAATAGGGTAAGCAAGTTGACGACGACCCCAATCTTCTAGGCGGTGAATAGCACCACCATTGGATGTCACCAGTGTGCGATAACGATCAATCATCGCTGGCACTTGCTCGCTTTGGTCCGGATGGACGATAAATACGATTTCGTAATGCCGCATGTAAACTCCTTTTGGATAAAGACTCCTGTAATGCGAAACAGTGAGCCAAGGTTGAAAAGCGAGTGATTTTATATTAAACGCTATGTCAAATCAATGTTTTAATTCACTTACCCCATTCATGCTTGCATAGGAATTGCCATAGCATGGCGAGATAAATCCCAACCTAGTTGCAAATCTTGCATTTTCTCCATACAGCTTAAATAGCAAGCCAGATGGTTCAATTGCAAGAAATGGCATAGATAATCATCCACCACTTCTAGCATTTTTAGCTTGTTTCGCCAGTCATTAGCATCATCAAACACTGCCTGTAAATCCTGCCACGCCATAGACTTAACTAACACCAGATCGGGAACAGCGCCTGTCCAGAGGCGTACTTGGTGTGCCAGCCATGCCGCGATGCTGTCCGAGCTGACTTGCCAATTTCTCGGCAAATCTGGTTCACGACTGAGCATTTGATAAGGTTGCCATATCACGCTTTGACGATTTTCTATGGCATTAAGCAGTTGTTGTTGAGTTTGTAGCAAGGTCAAGCTCGGCGCCATTTGCTGTAACACTTGAGCACTCTGATTCATAGCCGCAATGGCCATAAAATGTGCGCTTTCGTCATCAAAGCCTGCGATAGATTGTGCTTTACGCACTTGGTCGGCATAGATACCACCGCCGGGGACAATAATGCATGAGGGATATTGGGATAAATTCCCTAACAATTGATGCAGCTGAGGATGTCCCAACAAACTACCGCCTAGTTTAATAATAAGCATATACGCCCTACTTTTGCGCCTGTTCTACATTATTCAGCCAAGGCAATTCTTGCCCCAGCACCTGCTAATACAAAAATAGCAATGCCCTACGCGCTTGATTTTTCGTGCTGGCAGCAACATTGCCATTCACCGCCAGATGCGTTAAAAAAGCCTCTCCCTCCGGTGCGCCCAATTCACCTGGGTGACGCTTGCCGTGAAACAAAATAAAGCGCTTAACCCACTGCACATAGGTTTCTTCTGTTCTTATGCTGTAGTGCTTTAAACGGATTTTATTTCGCATAGAAACTTAAAATGGTGATTTTGATGCCATGTGGTAATTGACAATTAGTTATAGGCTCTCTATTCTTAGACTGACATAATAAAAACACAAGCAATATTAAAAAATAACGCTCGCTTACACGCTGTCATTGGTGCTACTACTTAATAGTTAGGCTTTTCGGCACGGTGACCGAGCCAATCGTTCCGAGTGAAATATCGTGGCTCAAACATTAAAGTGGTTACTTATGAGAAAGCTTGGCAACATTCTGTGGCACTTCCCGTTTTTCGGCTTCGTCAATGCCGTCGTCATGTATCTATTAGGGCTTATTCTTACTGCAACGGTAATAGCAGCTCCAATCGGTCTTGGGTTAATGGAGTTTGGGAAGTTTCTCTTCGCGCCATTTGGGCATGCGATGATCAGCAAATCAAACCTTAATGTTGAGCAAAACCCAGCGTGGAAAACGTATTCAACCATCGTCATGATGGTCTATTTTCCTTTTGGCCTTATTCTCGCGCTGTTGGTAGTTCTCCAGGTGGTAGCACTGCTTATTACAATTATTGGCATACCTGTGGCACTTGTTGTTGCAAAGTCTCTCGGAACTTATCTAAATCCAGTCAACAAGAAGTGTGTGCATAGCGCGGTGGTTGATGAATTAGAGAGCCGTAAGGCAAAAGCGGAAGTAGCTAAGCATCTTGGGTAATTATCAGCCTAACACTGCGCTCTAGGGGACGATCCGCCTACCGGAGGCGCGCCCCTGAGCTTGAAGGTTATGCACATTCGATGTTTCACTTGCAGTCCATTTAAATAGAAAGGCAATCCAATGAAAATTTGCACTGTCTGGGGCGATTTGAGTTCTGAAAAGTCAAGCAAAAACTACCCTACTGATTTATTTTACGAAGAGTGTTTCCAATCAATGAACCCAGACCAAGCAGACTCTGGGATTGTTACCTACCAAGATGATGATGGTTCTTATGGCGATACTTGCTATGAGTGTGGAAAAACAAAGCAACAGGAAATTGAAGAGAGTCAATAGATGCTATCCAGTTTGATTCCCAACAACCATATGCATAACCCTACGTTCGAGAGGGACACTCCGCCAGCAAGCTTCGCTTTCTGCCTCCGCGCCCCTCACCTTAAACCTTAACCATCTCAGGTATCGCACATGAAATTATCTACGGTTCTTTTCATTCCACTGACCCTGTCAGCCTTCATTTTTTGCCAAACAGTGGCGTCTGCTCAACAGCCTTTCCAACTCTCCTCGAAGTTTTACGAGGTGGATTTCAGTCGCACAAAATTCTGGGAGGGAGAACACCACTTCGGAAATGCTTTTTGTCTAATTTTTCCTCGCAGTCACGATGCACAGACGCTTGCCTTCGCAATGTATAACAACAACACCCTTTACTACAGTCGTGTGGAATACAAGGACCTGACCGCTCTCTACGTAGTTACCTCAACAGTACCAGCAGGCCGTTCCGTAGAAGTCGAGATCGGAAATATAGCAGCACAAAACCAACGAAGCGTGGACGCATACCCAGCGTATTTCAAGCAAATACAAACGACGGGCTTGCTTGGCACTTCTCTTACTTTGACAGTGCGCAACTCCTTGGAGGGAACGAAAGATGCCCCGTTCCCGTTTGCACGCTCAATTGCCGGACGCCCCGATGGTCAGCTTGCTTCGCTCTCGGTTCATCGCCTATTTGTTCACGGGAGTGATCGTATTGAGGTAGCTGGGCTTCGTTACTTCAAAGCGCCTATCGGCCAAGACCGCGAGGCCGAAGCTGTCTCTGAGTTGTCCGCATTTGTCGAAGCCGCTGCCGACTCCCTGCAATCCTGCACTGCAAAGTTGCCACCGAGGGTGCAATAGGCATGCAACGGCTAACCTATCATTCAACAGGGACGAGCTGAAGATCGCCCCTTAATTCAAACATTGGGAATGACCCAGCAAACTGCCACCTAGTTTAACAATTTGCATCGTCAGCCTGAGGCAAAGTAGCAATGAGCGCCAACATAGCAGAAGCTTTATCCCAAGTTTCTTTGTATTCTTTTGCCAATTCAGAATCCGCCACAATGCCGCCACCTGCCCAGAAATCAAAACATTGATTTTGATAGACTGCAGTA
Organism: uncultured Methylophilaceae bacterium; assembly: GCA_964470195.1. Lineage (GTDB taxonomy): Bacteria > Pseudomonadota > Gammaproteobacteria > Burkholderiales > Methylophilaceae > RFPI01. Next base: position 6,942 of record CAYYBG010000004.1, read on the forward strand.
CGAATTGGAATATTCATATCCATATTGCCATCAAAACCGATATAGCCTATCGCTCCGCAATAAACACCGCGTGCATCAGGCTCTAAAGACTCAATGATTTGCATCGCTCGCAACTTGGGTGCTCCTGTAATTGAGCCACCGGGAAAACAAGCGCGTAACACATCAACCGCTGTCATTTCTGCTGCGAGCTTGCCCCGCACTGTGCTTACCAAATGATGAACATTAGAAAATGATTCCAAGGCAAATAATTGCGTCACTTGTACGCTGCCAGTCTCACATACTTTACCTAAGTCATTACGCAATAAATCAACAATCATGAGATTTTCCGCCTGGTCTTTCTGACTATGTTGCAATTCTTCGGCGTTTTTAGCGTCTTGTTGCAGATCTTCAGCACGAGGTCTTGTGCCTTTAATTGGACGGGTTTCTACTGTTCTGCCTTGCACACGCAAGAAGCGTTCAGGCGAAGCAGATAAAATCTGTAATGGCCGATCTGGCTGTGAAAAGTTCATAAATGCCATCAGCGGTGCTGAACTCAGATTGCGCAGTTGACAATAGGCAGAAAAAGCATCCCCTTGCACTGGCACGCGAAATCGTTGCGCTAGATTGACCTGATAGCAATCTCCCGCACGGATATATTGCTGAATTGTTTGAAATGCTTGTGCGTATTCGCTCTCTGTCATGTTGCTGGTGAGCTTGCCGGTCACCTGCAAAGGCTCAAACTGGCGTGCAGAGGCATCGCTATCTGACTGAAAAAGTGCACACAATTGCGGCCACTGTTGCTCAGTTTGTGGATGTTTTAAATGACTTATCAAGCATGTTTGACCTAATTCATGATCAACCACCAAAGCCCAATCATATATCCCTACTTGCATTTCAGCGATTTCGCATGAAGGCTGCAATTGGGCATAGCGCTCTATTCTGTGGCCAAGATCGTAAGCAAAATAACCTAACGCCCCACCCTCAAAAGGCAAATCGAAGCTAGTGTGCGCAAAGCGCGCCAACTGATGTTTTAAAATTGCAAAAGGATCTTGCTTACTGTGTTGAGTATTTCCGTTTTCACAGATGGTGGTTTGATGCGTATCCGCTACCATGGTACAAAAAGGGTAGGCCGTCATAATATCGTAACGCCCTCGAGTGCTGGCACTAGTGCCGCTATCTAACCAAATCGCCCAAGGTAAATGGGCAATACGTGCAAATAAATCCGCACTATTGGTTTGGTATGGTAGATTTTGTTTTAGCATCATTTATCGTATCGCTATCGAGGCAAGTGCAAAAGCGGGAAAGCACAGCAGAACCATATCCATCAAAGGCAACTCTCGCACACTTATTAGTGCTTGGATGCTGAGGTAATCGCGCTGATGATGATGGGCAAGATGCTGCACCAAAAATGCTCCTGCGCCCACCCCTATCATGTCTACTTGTGCAGGGACATGATGTCTATCGACCAAGCTTTGCAGAGAATGTTGCAATAATTGTATTTGTGCAGCACGAAAATTTCGTGCCAAATCCAACCACACCTGTGCATCATAGTCAGCGACATCTGCCCCTACCATCCGCGCTAAACGCCTAGAAGAAGCGAGTACTGATTTGTCTTTGCCATCGGCAGTAGCAGCCACATCATGACGTGGCGACAACTCTCCTGTCAGTCGGTATACGTCAGCGCTGGTAGCAAAATACTCTGCGGCAATATTAGTCTCTTTGCCTTGCCATTCTATACGTGGGCCTAACGCCATTAGAGGTGTGCGTACTACACCGGTATATAACAATTCGTGGCACTGCAATCGTTGTGCATCATGCAAGGCAGTATTGATTACCTGCCCCTCTCTGATCACAATAAAGTCTGTAGTGGTACTACCTATATCGACTAACAAAACATCTGGATAATATTGCGCCAACCATTGACCACTCACCATCCAATTGGCTGAGGCTATTTGATTAGCGTAAAGGGGTGCCTGTGCAATATCCAAGCATCCTCGATAACCAGCATATATCGTAGCCGATGGAATCCATTGCTGTATCACCTTGGCAATTTGTGTGACCCCATCGCTTCTGCTATCAAATAAATCCACCAACTCCGCCGTCATGGTAAATGCGTGCCTAACGCAATCAGTACCGATCAAAGATTGCAAGGATTGTATGACCTGTTGTAGGCATCCATGAAGTTTATCCAAGCCCTGCCACATCGGACAGGGCAAATGCCAAACTTGTATCACCTCAGCGCTTGCGCTGACTAGACAGGCTTTGAGATGGGCGCCCCCGACATCCCAACCCATAGCATAATCTGTGCTAACACGATGGCGAGCTGTTTGCATTAGTGAATTGCTCCAGCGATATTCACCATGACTCGCTGTTGGGCGAATGTTGGCATGGCCAAAGATGGTTGCTTCATGGCCAATAGATATTCGGCTGGATTGCGCTGCATGGCTTGAGCAAGACCCACATAGGAGGTGGTTAATCTTGGGTTAATATCTAATATTGCATAATGCATTTTGTTTGCCTTAGCTTGAATCAGCACATCCACTCCCATATAACCTGAAAGATTAGGCATGGAAATCGCAATTTGTCTGGCGAGCAACTCAAATGCTGGCAAATGCTCAGGAATGGCATTCAGCTCACAGGCAAACAAATGTAAATGCTGCTGCTGAAGCTGTATATGTTGAAGATTAGCGCTCAGCACGATAACTTCATCAGCTCGACATAGCATACAAAAACTGCCGGCTTGTCCAGTTAAATAAGGTTGCACTAAATAGCCTTCATATCCAATAGACAAACATTTTTTTAACTCAGCGACATCTCCTATCAGCATATCTTCAGCACCAGCACCGTCAATTGGCTTGGCTATCCACTCGCTCTGCGGTTCAAATTTATCAGCTTGATCAAGCCAGTCTTTAGCTAAAAAAGTGCTAGGTGTAGGAATCTGATGTTGTTGAAGGTGTTGAAAGGTCAGCCATTTATCGCCAAATATCCTGACCGCCTCACTATGACAGCCTAGCAATAACTTACCAGACCGCTCTACCATATGGGTTAGGCGTAATAAAGCGCCACCCGCTTCAGGGGCAAGCACTAAAACTGCTTCTGCAACATCAATTTCTCGCTGCCAAACTTCCCAAACGTCATCCTCAAAAGCAATATTGACAACCTCTTGACAATGGGCCGGGCTAGGCAAACGCATATCACGTGCGCAGATCAGTTGCATCTCAGCGATGTGAGCAAAGTCGCGCAAAATGGCATCCCGCATCATGGTGCCTTGTTGCAAGAGAGATGAGGAAATCGGCTCACGGTATAATCCACCACCCGTGATAAATTCGCAGACAAATAATCTCAAATGAAGTTAATTCCTGTTGTCGATTTGATGCAAGGCCAAGTGGTACATGCTCGGCTAGGAGAGCGGCAACATTACCGCCCTATTCAGTCGCCCTTATGCGCATCCAGTGATCCCATTATGGTGATTAAAGCGCTAGCGTCATTATACAGTTTCGATGCCTTATACATTGCCGATTTAGATGCTATCCAAGGAAAATCTACACAAGTAGCACAGATTCAGCACATCCAACAACACTTTAACCATCTTGAGATTTTATGTGATGCCGGCTTTAGTCATCGACAGCAAATAGCACAATACCCCAGCGTAATGACGCCAGTTATCGGTACTGAAAGCTTAAGCAGTCTGTATCAACTAGAAAGTCTGCATCTGGCGCTAGATGGGCGCTATATTTTGTCATTAGACTTTCAACAGGACTTTTTGGGCTGTCAAGATATCTTGCATACGCCAGAAATGTGGCCTGATAAGATCATTGTGATGAGCCTTAGGCACGTAGGCAGTCAATTAGGGCCAGATTGGGCCCGTTTAACCAGCTGTCATCGACTGAAGCCTGATGCACACTGGATTGCTGCCGGTGGTGTGCGGCACCGGCAGGATCTGCAAGCACTAGAGCAAATGGGCTTTGCTGCTGCAATGCTAGCCAGCGCCTTGCATCAACAAGGCATCTAGCATTTTCAATCCTCACCGCCACTTGTATTAGGCGTTGCACTAATTTTGTGTATGGCCAAATCAGCGCCCATATATTCATCTTCGATGTCCATACGAATTCCTGAACGCAGTTTGATGATGCCATAAATAAGCAAGCCACCAATGATGGCGATTGTAACGCCCGCTAATGTGCCAATGAATTGAGAAATTAAACTAACGCCTCCCATGCCGCCAAATGCGCTGGCGCCAAAAATACCTGCTGCAATTCCGCCCCAAGCGCCACACAAGCCGTGTAAAGGCCAAACACCAAGCACATCGTCAATTTTCAAACGATTTTGGGTTAAGGTAAACGCCCATACAAATAAGCCACCGGCAACGCCACCAGTGACCAATGCTCCCAGTGGATGCATCACATCTGATCCAGCACAAACAGCTACCAATCCTGCAAGAGGACCATTGTGTACAAAGCCAGGATCATTATCACTGACCATTAGCGCAACCAAAGTGCCACCCACTAATGCCATTAGAGAATTCACTGCGACAAGACCGCTGATGCCTGACATACTTTGAGCCGACATTACATTAAAACCAAACCAACCCACTGTTAGAATCCAAGCGCCCAGCGCAAGAAAAGGGATGCTGGATGGTGGATAGGCATGTAAACGACCATCTTTTCCATATCGGCCGTGGCGAGCACCAAGCAGCAGCACTGCCGCCAAGGCTATCCATCCGCCCATGGCATGTACCACCACAGAGCCAGCAAAATCATGAAAAGCTGCACCAAATTGATGCGTTAACCAATCCTGAAAGCCAAAATGATTGTTCCAAGCGATACCCTCAAAAAATGGGTAGACAAAACCTACCAAAAGAAAAGTCGCCATTAGTTGCGGTTTAAATTTAGCACGCTCAGCAATACCGCCCGAAATAATTGCTGGAATGGCGGCCGCAAAGGTAAGCAAGAAAAAAAACTTGACCAAGCCATATCCATTTTGCTGATTTAGCATTTCAGCGGGTTGTAAAAAACCAGTTCCGTAGGCAATGAAGTAGCCAATAAAGAAATAGGCAATACTAGAAACAGAAAAGTCCGCCATAATTTTAACCAGCGCATTCACTTGGTTTTTGCGCCTGACTGTGCCGACCTCCAGAAACGCAAAACCAGCATGCATAGCAAGCACCATAATGGCACCCAATAATACAAACAACACATCACTACCGGAAAATTCCATTTCCATTTGAGTTCTCCTCAGAAAGCTTTATTTAAATTTTTATGTTGCGCATAGGCACATGTTTTAAAACAAGCAAAAAAAATGCCATCAATCATATCCTGCTGATAAATATAGAGATTAAGCTAAGCTCCAGTGATGATGTTGCACTGTTTTAGTGCAAAAGCCTAGATATCGCTTCAAAATAGTGCAAAAAAACCAACATGACGATAATGCCATGATTGATTACACTGTCATAAATTAATCAATGGGATATTGAAATGTGGATTGAACTAAGTTTAATTTGTATTTTTGCTGGGAGCGCTTTGCTTTGGTTCGATAGTATTGGGGCTCGAGATACTGCCATCACATTTGGTCGTGAACTAAGCGCTCGGTCCTCTTTACAGTTGTTAGATGAAAGTGTCGCTTGCAGCCGAGTGCGACTGATACGTAACGCAAGAGGACATATGCAGATTCAAAGGCATTATGATTTTGATGTGAGTGCTCATGGTGGCGATAGATTACACTGCGAGTTAGTACTGTTAGGCAAGCAATTAGTATCATGGCACATTCCTCCCTACCCTATGCACTACCATTAATTTGTTCATGATAGGCCGTTTCGCCCCATCACCCACTGGGCCTTTACACTTGGGCTCACTGTTGGCAGCCCTTGCCAGCTATCTGCAAGTCAAAAGCCAAGGTGGAAAATGGTTACTGCGCATTGAAGATATCGACACGCCACGACAAATGCCGGGGGCTGATCAATCTATCATTGATACATTAGCTTCTCATGGATTTGTTTGGGATGGCGACATTGTTTACCAAAGCCAGCGATATGAGCTTTACCATGAGGCGCTGCAAAAACTGCAAGGATTGGGATTGTTGTATGGCTGTCAATGCTCACGCAAACGTATCGCCGAACATCCACAAGTTCATATCGGCATCGATGGTGCTGTCTATCCCAATATCTGTAATGAACGCGGTCTAAGTTTGAATCAGCATGCAGTTCGGATTCGAGTTGATCGTGAAAAATATAATAAAAACATAGTATTCAATGATTTAATTCAGAAACAAGTTGAACAAAATGTTGCCCATCAAGTAGGAGATTTTGTGTTGCGCAGAGCGGATGGTGTTGTGACCTATCAGCTTGCCGTTGTAGTCGATGATCAAGTACAAGGAATTACCCAGATTGTCCGAGGATGTGATTTGTTAGACTCGACGCCACGCCAAATATTTTTACAATACTGCTTAGGCTACCGGCAACCAGACTATTGTCATATTCCTATCATCGTCAATGCAGCTGGGGAAAAATTAAGCAAACAAACGCTAGCACCTGCGCTACAAAGCCAACATGCTGTCAGTAATTTATATCAGGCACTTCAGTTGCTGGGGCAGCAACCTCCTGCAGCGTTATTGCACGAGTCACTCGATAGCTTTTGGAAATGGGCATTTCAACATTGGGATATAGTCCGTATCCCTGCCCAACAAAAATTATTTATTCCCCATCAAGGCTAGAATGTTTGCCCCGTCTTGCATGATAAAATGACCATTATGATAAACAATGACTTATTACATCGTTTCTTGTTTGACAATACTGATGTTCGAGGTAACGCGGTTCATCTCAAGGACACTATCCAACAAGCCTTGCAACACACTCAATACCCCCCTGTTTTGCATCAGGCATTATCTGAGCTGATGGCGGCTGCAGCATTGCTCACTGCGACAGTAAAACTTAATCAAGGGTCACTCAGCTTTCAGATTCAAGGGCAAGGTCCCGTCAGCTTATTGGTGGTGGAATGCAATGCTGAGCTAAAAATGCGCGCCACAGCAAAATGGCAAGGTGATTTGGTTGGACTAGACTTTCAGCAACTAATAGGCAATGGTCATTTTGCCATTACCCTAGACCCACGTGACGGAAGTCAAACTTATCAGGGTATCGTCGAGTTAAAAGGCAATAATATTGCGCAAATACTGCAAAATTATATGCAGCAATCAGCACAACTCGAAACCCGTATTTGGCTTAGCAGTAATAGTCAAATGGCAGCTGGATTATTAATTCAAAAATTGCCACAACAGCACAGTGAGGATGACGATTGTTGGCAACACATGAGCATGCTGGCTGATACCGTGCAAACTCAAGAATTATTAAATCTTGATAGCGCGACATTATTACAGCGATTATTTCCTCAACAAGATGTGCGACTTTTCGAACCAAGCCCAGTCACTTTTGAATGTCGCTGTAGCCTGCAAAGCGTGAGCAATATGTTGCGCTTATTAGGCCGTGAGGAAATTGACAGCATCATCCAAGAACAAGGCAGTGTCAGCGTCAATTGTGATTTTTGTAATGCCGCCTATGTTTTTGACCCAGCTGATGCCGAGCAACTGTTTGTTAATGAAATGCCTAACTCTGCTGGTGCAAACTTACACTAACACTATGCAGTTGGCGCACACGTTCAAACAAACAAATAGCACAGGCCGCAGCCACATTTAGCGATTCCAAACCAGACTGCATAGGGATAGCAATGGTTTGATGAACTTGTTGCAATAGCTGCGTCGATATCCCCGTTCCCTCGTTGCCCATTAAAATAGCGCTAGCACCGCGCATATCCACTTCATAGAGACTTTCGCCATGCATTGCAGTGGCATATACCTGACCGTCGAATTGGCTTATTACCTGCGATAAATCTGCACGCTCTATGATGGGCAATAAAAGCTGTGCCCCTTGTCCACCCCGTAAAGCTTTAGGTGACCAAGCATCGCTACATCCAGTCGATAAATAAACCCCCTGCACACCTGCTGCCACAGCGGATCGCAGCATACTGCCTAAATTACCAGGATCTTGAATGTCCTCTAGCAATAAAATAAATTGTACGGATTTTGCCATAGGCAAGCGTGGGATATTCACCAAAGCCATCACTCCAGACGGACTTGCCACAGGAGATAACTCAGCAAACATAAGCGATGGAAACATCAGACTGGGGATATCTTGATGCTGCTGAATAAAATCAATCACCTCTTGCTGACTTTCTCCTTCAGAAATCAACAATAATTCTGGCTCACCGAAATGATTGATATAACTCTCAAGTAAATGTACGCCATCAAGCAGAGTTTGACCGCTTTGGCGCCTTTCTCTCGCTTGTTCGCTCAAGCGCTTGAGTTGCTTAAAACGCGGGTTATCGCGTGAGGTAATATGTTTAAATGTCATGAGATTTTGGTTTTACGGCTTAATCCAATCGATGATTGCTCAGCATTTTAATGCAAGGCGGCTAGAATCTAATAAAATTCATGCTGGCCATTTATCTACAAGCAAAGGAAATATGTGCATGATGCAAACCAGTTTTATTGTGCAAGCCATCCAGGCAATCCATCAAGATGTATTAAAACATGAGGCAGATATTGAAAAGCTGGATAGAGAGCTTGGTGATGGTGACCACTACATCAATCTAAAACGAGGTTGCCAAGCCCTGCTAAATCTCTCTGATGAATTAGCGCAATTACCCATCCAACAAGCTTTACAAAAGATGGGCATGACTTTATTGAGCGCAGTGGGTGGGGCTTCTGGCCCCTTGTTCGCCAGCTTTTTTATCAGTATGGCAAAAACTTTGCCAAATTCAGCCAACCTAGTTGATATCGCACATTCATTTGTACAAGCTGTGGATGCTATTGCGCAACGTGGGAAATCGGGCCTAGGTGAAAAAACCATGTTAGATGTTCTGATTCCAGTTGCCCAACATTTTCAAAAAATGGCAAGCGCCGGACAAAGTGCCGAACAAATCGCCCTGCAGTTACCCCAAATCGCATATCTTGGCCTTGAATCCACTCGCCCCTTGTTAGCCAGCAAAGGTCGAGCTGCAGGACTAGGAGAGCGTGCCATTGGGCATCTGGATGCAGGTGCAAAAAGTTGCGAAGTGATGATTAAAAGCGTGTGTAATTTAGTGACAAGCCATCAAAATGGCACTCCACAAAATAGCAAGTGAGGATCCTATGAAGAAATTTATCAACCAAGTCGATGATATTTTATTAGAGAGCCTGCAGGGTTTTGCCGACGCCCATGCCGATATCATACAAGTGCACTTTGCACCCAACTTTATTACCCGCAAGAGCAAAGCCAGTAACAAGGTTGCACTGATTTCAGGTGGCGGTTCAGGACATGAACCCCTACATAGCGGATTTGTTGGTAAAGGTATGCTGGATGCAGCTTGCCCTGGTTATGTATTTACCTCGCCCAGCCCAGATCAAATGCTGGCAGCAGCTGAAGCGGTTGAGTGTGGTAAAGGGGTTTTATTTATCGTAAAAAACTATGCGGGTGACGTGATGAATTTTGAAATGGCAGCGGAAATGCTTTCGGGCGAACATGCCACTGTTCTCACGAATGATGATGTGGCTGTTTTGAATTCAAATTACACCACGGGACGCAGAGGAGTAGCAGGCACTGTGATTGTAGAAAAAATCGTAGGAAGTCTTGCTGAATCAGGCGCTGACTTATCTGCCTGCGTAGCCATAGCAGAAAAAGTCAACCAACGTTGTGGCAGCATGGGCGTCGCATTGACCAGCTGCACCGTGCCCGCCGCTGGCAAACCGACTTTTGATATTGCGCCTCAAGAATTAGAAATGGGAGTAGGCATTCATGGAGAGCCTGGACGACGACGTGAGGCACTTCGCCCTGCCAACGCAATCGTCGCAGATATGGTGCAAGCAATACTGCAAGACTTTGAACAACGCAACATCAACCCCTCACAGGGGGTCATATTATTAGTCAACGGTTTTGCTGCTACGCCATTGATGGAACTATATTTGCTTTACCACGCCGCCAGTGAACAATTAACACAGCACGGCATCAGCATTCAACGTTCTCTAGTAGGCAATTACACAACTGCTTTGGATATGGCAGGTGCCTCAATCACACTATGTGCCGCTGATGCAGAAATTTTGCAGCATTGGGATAGTCCTGTGCACTGTGCTGGTTTACGCTGGGGAATCTAGGCGAACTCATACAGTCAAATCAATATGATGGATAGCTGGAGATAATGATGAACGATAAACAATTGGTGGCGATAGAAGCTAGTAAATTAGTACAAGATGGGATGGTGGTTGGCTTAGGAACTGGTTCTACCGCCAATTACTTTATTGAAGCCTTAGCCCAACGCCAACAACAAGGACTTAAGGTCAGAACTATTGCCAGCTCGACAATCAGTGCCATGAAGGCGACTGCCTGTGGCTTAACCCTGATCGATTTTGCGCAAGTCACCAGCCTTGATTTGTATGTTGACGGGGCTGACGAGATTTCACCGCAACTGACCTTATTAAAAGGTCGTGGGCAAGATCTGGTGATGGAAAAGTTATTAGCGTATTACGCCAAAACCTTTGTGGTAGTTGCAGATAACAGCAAATTAGTGAGTCGTATCGGAGAAAACTTCGTGATTCCCATCGAAGTCAAACCGCATGTTTGGCAAATGGTAAAAGCAGAATTGCAGTCTATGGGGGCAACAGGCGACATTCGCCTAAATGCCGCACAAGATAATATCGCGGTGACCGCCTCTGGAAGCTATGTTTTGGATATGCGTTTTCCCATTGAATACGATGAAAAATACTTAGATGAGCTGTTAAACACCATCCCAGGTATCATCGAGCACGGTATTTTCTATGGCTTGACTAGCCAAGTGTTGATTGCCAACCAAGGTAAGCTTGAAATCAGACAAGCCGACTAAGCAGTGACTTATCCAGCCAAAAAAAAGCCTAGATTCACTAGGCTTTTTGGTGGCAACTCGCCAATCGATGATTGCTTGTTTTTCAATCAATGTTTTGCATGCTGATGCATAAATTCATGTACTTCATCACGTGACAAAGTACCATCTTTATCGCTATCAATCGCATCGAAATTTTTAGCTACATTTTTTAGTTTTTTGGCTTCTTCACGGTCTAGCGTGCCATCACCGTCTTTATCCGCAGAAGCAAATTCTTTATCTCGTTTTTCATGTTGTTTGGCATGCGCTGCATCTCGACCGCAAGCGTTCAACTCATCTTTGCTAACTGTTCCATCTTTATCCGTGTCCATTTTGTCAAAGTCATGATTGCAGATTAGTTTGGCTTCTTCTCTATCGAGCGTGCCATCATGGTCTTTGTCCGCTTGTTCGAAGGTCATTTTGGAATGCATTTTGCAGTGTTCCCCCATTCCATCATGGTCTGCATGAGCTAAACCAGCACTTAACCATAAAGCTAAAAACAAACTACCTGTTAGTTTTTTCATTGCAATCTCCAAATCAGAGTAAAAGTTGAATTTTTACGACTATAATAATAAGAAATAAGTTCCCACGCCTGTAATGATGCAGGGTAATTCTATTCACCCAGATTTTTCGTTAGCCCCGCCAAACTCTAACACCTCTTGTTATCAAGGGTAGCACATTTGCTTACCCCCATTAAATCGCCCATCCACCTATCATTCCCCGTTCACCACCGTTATTCCCGCCTGCGCGTGAATAACGGTGGTGTGAAGCTTAAATATTCAAATCACTTACCAACAGAATAGCCTCTACATAAGGTTTAGAGAAAAAATGCGTTGCCCTTTATAATGTCGTCCATGACCAAAAAAATGACTTTAGAACGTATTCTTCACAGCCAAGGATTTGGCTCACGCAAAGAGTGCCGCACTATGGTGCGTAACGAGTGGGTAAGTGTAAACAAAGAAATAATCACCGACCCTTTTATAGAGTATCCGTTGGCAGGTTTTCAGTTTGAGGTTGAAGATGAGGTTTGGCATTATCGCGAGCAAGCTTATCTGATGATGCACAAACCAGCCCATTATGAGTGTTCGCAAAACCCCATACATCACCCTTCTATTTACAGCCTTTTGCCTGAACCTTTGCGCAATCGAGGTGTGCAGTGCATAGGTAGACTTGATGAAGATACTACCGGACTTATCTTACTGTCAGATGATGGACAGTTTATTCATCGCATGAGCTCTCCCAAATGGAATGTACCCAAGGTTTATCAAGTTACCTGTAAGCATGCGGTGGACAATCAGCAAATCCAGCAATTATTAAGCGGTGTCATGCTGAACGATGAAACTGAAGCATTAAGTGCCATCTCGATTGAACAAATTGACCCAAACACTATCCAAATGACGCTGAAACAGGGTAAGTATCATCAAGTAAAGCGAATGCTTGCCGCAGTCAGCAACCGTGTAGAGGCTTTGCATCGTATTCGAGTTGGAGCGCTAGATTTGCCCAACCAACTTGCTGCGTCGCAGTGGCGTTGGCTCACAGAAGACGAAGTGCAAATGTTAATGCAATCGCCTAAGACGAACTCATTCTAGCTATTGATAGGTGTTCTCATGAAAAATTTTGTAACAAAATTGTTGTTGTTGTGCTCGTTGTTAATCAGCATTTGCTATGCCGACGATGCAGACAATTATGCCTCGGTGACTGGTTTTGATCTCAATCGATATTTGGGTACTTGGTATGAAATTGCACGTCTAGATCATAGTTTTGAACGTGATTTAGACAAGGTGTCTGCCGACTATAGCCTGCGAGATGATGGCGGAATGAAAGTGATCAATCGTGGTTACAACATCAAAACAAAAAAATGGGAAGAAGCTCATGGTAAAGCGTTTTTTACTAAAACACCTGACATTGGTCGGCTAAAGGTCAGTTTCTTTTGGCCGTTTTATGGAGCCTACAACATTATCGCCTTAGATAAAAATAATTATGAATGGGCCATGGTAACAGGTGGTAAAGACTATCTTTGGATATTGGCAAGAAGCCCGCAAATGCCCTACATCATCAAACAGCAGCTGATTGCACGTGCCAAAGAGTTGGGATTTGAAACCGATAAACTGATTTACCCTACCCCCTAGATTTTGCTCAGTGTTGCTTGCCCAAACTAGGGTTCAGTGAAGCGAAGTATGAAGGCTTGCGCGTGGGTTTCTGGGATGTCGGCGATAACATCCACGCCATTAGAGAATCTTTTATCGATGATTTGTCCGCCTATTTTTTGTAGTTCTCGGGCAAAGTAGTCTAATTGCTTAAAAGTGATTTGTAGCTGTATCTGACACATTTCCACGAATTCCTTGACGCCAGCCGCATCTATCGCTTGTTTCGCTGTACCACCATACGCCCTAGCCAAGCCCCCTGTGCCTAAATTAATGCCACCGTAATAGCGGATAACCCCCACCACCACATTAATCAAGTTTCGCCCCTCTAATATCTGCAAAATAGGCTTACCTGCTGTGCCGGATGGCTCGCCAGCATCGCTAAAACGTTGCACGATGCCCTGCTGTGTTTTTAATCGAAAGGCATAGGCTAAATGACTAGCGCTTTGATGCTGACTGGCCAAGCTTCGCAACACTTGTGCAGCACTTCGCTCATCAGCGCAATAAGCTGCTACGGCGATAAAACGAGATTTGTTGATGGTTTGCTCGGCATGCCCGACATCACCCAGACGACAATAAGCGATGCTAAATCTCCCCTTTACGTGCATGATCGACGATTTGTATCAGCACCTTTTCTAAATCTTTGGCTGCTTTTTCAGCACGCGCAGTAGGATGTTTGATATGTTTCAAATCAAAGCTCGGTCTATCGATCGCTAGGTAAAGCTGGCCCTGTCTAGTGTACAAACCTATACGACAAGGGGCAAATACCACAAATTCTGGGTGATCTAGAAAGATTTCCGTTCCCAAGCCAAGATTGCAAAAGCTACGTGTTTCTAGGACGCCTTGCGGAGTCAACCCGCGTTGCTGCATATGCTCACCGATGGGAAAGTTGGCTGGATTAACAAAGTTCATGCCCTCGGACACGACTTTTAAGCTGGTCACGACGTCTTCATAGCTTACACCAGGCTCAACCGCTACCTCATAAATGGCGTTGTTTTCATCCACCGGAGGCAAGGGTTGCACAGCATCAGCGTCGGACAGCAGTACTAGCATACTGACAAAGCTTATAAGCAAAAATGATATTTTCATCGCAACTCCTGAATCGTTGGTTTCAAGGGCAAAGTATGAAAAATACAGCATGATGCTACTTTAAATCAAATACATCTATGGTAAATAGCGCCGCAGGGCATTTGAACTCTAATAATTGATATGGTCTGGTATGCAATTGCTAGGCAATCACATCTAACAATCATTTTCTCCACGACCCACCACCGTCATTCCGGCAACCCACCGCCGTCATTCCCGCGTAGGCGGAAATGACGATAGTGGGCGTTGTTATTCTTTGGCTGCTCGTTTACGCTCGTGTTCTAACAAATGACGTTTGCGAATACGTATGGTTTTCGGCGTAATTTCCACTAACTCATCATCATCGATAAACTCAACTGCTGATTCCAGTGTCAATTGCACTGGCGGTACTAAACGCACTGCCTCATCTGTGCCAGAAGCCCGCACATTGGTTAATTGTTTACCTTTAATCGGGTTAACAATCAAATCATTATCACGACTGTGTATGCCAATAATCATGCCCTCGTATAGTTTCTCTCCAGGAGATACAAACATACGACCACGATCTTGCAACTTCCATAATGCATATGCCACCGCTTCGCCGTGCTCTGCTGAGATTAATACCCCATTACGGCGACCAGGCATATCGGCTTTGACCGGGGCATATTCATCAAAAATATGCGCCATCAAACCCGTACCACGTGTCATTGTCAAAAACTCACTTTGAAAGCCAATCAAGCCACGCGCAGGAATCTTATATTCCAATCGGGTACGACCATTTCCATCAGATTCCATATTTTGTAATTCGCCACGACGACGGCCTAACTCCTCCATCACCGTACCTTGGGTGTCATCTTCCACATCCACTGTCAAAATTTCATAAGGCTCGCAACGCTCACCTTCAATTTCACGATAAACCACACGTGGTTTACCCACGGCAATTTCAAACCCCTCGCGGCGCATATTTTCCAACAAAATAGTCAGATGCAATTCACCCCTTCCAGAGACTCGGAACACATCGGCGTCTGAGGTATCTTCTACGCGCAGCGCTACATTCACCAGCAACTCTTTCTGCAAGCGGTCACGAATTTGACGACTGGTCACAAATTTTCCTTCTGTGCCTGCCAGCGGAGATGAATTCACCATAAAGTCCATGGTCAAGGTTGGCTCATCCACTGCCATTAGCGGCAAACCGACAGGCTGATCTTTATCGGCAATGGTGACGCCAATGCCAATTTCTTCTAAGCCAGAAATAATCACGATATCGCCTGCTTCGGCCTCATCCACAGGAACTCGCTCAAGCCCTTTAAAACCTAATACCTGATTGATACGCCCTTGACTTAATTGCTGGTCACCATTCATCACCACCACCACTTGCCCCGGTTTTATGCGGCCGTTTTGAATGCGACCTACGCCCAAACGACCGGTATAACTTGAATAATCCAAAGCTGAAATCTGTAACTGCAAAGGCGCGTCGCTATCACCTTTTGGCGGCTCTACGTGCTTCAGTATGGTTTCAAACAAAGCACGCATATCGTTGGTCGTTTGCTTGATATCCAAGGTAGCAAAGCCGTTCAAGGCTGAGGCATATACCACAGGAAAATCTAATTGTTCATCCGTGGCTCCCAAGTTGGCAAACAAATCAAAGGTTTGATTAATCACCCAATCAGTTCTTGCGCCAGGTCGATCAACTTTATTAATCACAACAATAGGTTTTAATCCTTGCGCCAAGGCTTTTTTAGTAACAAAGCGTGTTTGTGGCATAGGACCTTCCACCGCATCGACTAATAACAACACGCCATCCACCATACCTAGTACACGTTCAACCTCACCGCCAAAGTCCGCATGCCCTGGGGTGTCAACGATATTGATATGTGTGCCCTCATAGTTGACGGCGGTATTTTTTGCCAAAATCGTAATTCCACGCTCTTTTTCCAAATCATTGGAATCCATTACACGTTCAGAGACAGTTTGGTGAGCGGCAAACGTGCCGGATTGTTGCAACAGTTTGTCTACCATGGTGGTCTTACCATGGTCAACGTGGGCGATAATGGCGATATTTCTTTGGTTTCTAGACATGAGAGGGACTCAATTCAACAATGATTAGCAAACTCGTTAGGCACGGAATTTAGCAAGCAAATACTTTACAAGCCGTGCAAAAGGGCGCGATTTTATCACAACTCGCTTGCTCGCCTATGTAGCCATGAGGATAAATTACATCTGGTTTACATTATTTACTTTGACATATCAGCTCATACCGTTATACTGCGCGCTCATGTTTGTTGGCAATGGCTGTTATTTGCCCAAACCGACGTTATTTGCCCTAGCCCTCCAAAGCCCGTGTTCCAAGGTGGCTTTCATTATTTTGACTGGTTAGCGGCTGTGATGAACTCCGTGCGCCGGTCTATCTTTTTCTAGCGAATTCGATTGTTGCGCTGAATACCGATGATATAAGTCCAGTATGGCTGTGCTTATCTCTTGGGATGATGCCTGCTTGCGCCTTTACTTTAAAGTTTGAAAAAGGATTTTGAATGATCTCCAACACTACGGTTCAATTTGACCAATTAGCGCTACATCCTACTATATTACGTGCAGTGGCAGCCGCTGGTTACCAACAAGCAACCCCAGTACAAACGCAAGCTATTCCATTGATTTTAGACGGTCATGATTTGCTGGCTTCAGCGCAAACAGGCACAGGCAAAACCGCTGCATTTACCCTACCAGCATTAAATTTATTAGCGACGCCACACCCCATCAAAAGTCGTGGTCCACGTATTTTGGTATTGACCCCAACGCGTGAGTTGGCTGCCCAAGTCAATGATGCAGCCAGAAAATATGGCAAATTTATCAAAGCACGTACCGTCAGTATCGTTGGCGGCATGCCCTACCCTTTGCAAAATAAATTACTGTCACAACCATTAGATATATTGGTAGCCACCCCAGGTCGATTGCTTGACCACATGGAACGCGGTCGAATTGATATGTCACGCCTGCAAATGTTAATTCTGGATGAAGCTGATCGTATGTTGGACATGGGCTTTATGCCAGATGTAGAACGTATTTGTGCAGCTTTGCCAACAGAAAGACAGACCTTATTATTCAGTGCCACATTGGACAGCAATATCAAACGCATCGCCAATGAGATTTTGCGTCAACCTCAGACCATAGAGGTCACCCCTCAAACGCAAAAACATGAAAACATTGAACAACGTTTGCATCTTGTTGACGACATGCATCACAAAAATCGTTTATTGGAACATTTGCTAATTTCACCTGATGTCAATCAAGCCATCGTATTTACATCGACCAAACGTCATGCAGATACCTTGGCCGAGGATTTATATGCCGCTGGGCACAAAACCGCTGCCTTACATGGCGATATGACGCAAGGAGCGCGTAATCGAACTTTAAGCAAACTGCGTCATGGTGATGTCAAGGTGCTGGTAGCTACCGATGTTGCCGCACGTGGCATTGATGTACACGGGATTACCCACGTCATCAACTATGACCTACCTAAGTTTGCCGAAGATTATGTTCATCGTATTGGCCGCACAGGACGTGCTGGTAACACTGGAGTAGCAGTATCCTTTGCTGTCGGTTCAGAGCGTCATCAAATCCGCAAAATAGAACAATACACTGGGCAAAGACTAGAGTTTAGTGTGGTGGCGGGACTAGAACCCAAGAAAGCACCGGCACAAGGTCGCAATGAAGGTCGTGGCCGTAAAGATGGACGTGGTCGTAATGAGACACGTCATGGCAAACCAAGCAAATCAAACTACACGGCTAAAACTCAACAACGTGGAGCATTTAATCAGGACAAACAGCGATTTGCTGAACCAGTGTATGGCTATCACAGCCTAAGCTCCCACGAATGGGGGCAAGCGCCAACAGGTGGGGAAAGAACTTCACGTGCCAATAAATCGCGAGGCAACGAACCGCGCTATGGCGAACATCGTAGCGCTGATGCGAACAAACAAGTACGTCATACTAATGAACGTGCTCCGTATGGCGATAAAGCAGCGACCAGCAAAGCAAGAAGCAACAAATCCACTGGCGATAAGTTTGCAGGTAACAAAACCATACGCGTAGCCAAAGGTGACAGCCGCTTTGCTAATCGTGACAAAGCGCGACAAGCTCGTCGTTCATTCATCTAATTCAGCGTAATTGATCAATATGACGCAAGCAACTGACTTTGCAGGTTTAAATTTAGCTAGCCCTCTGATGCAGGCTCTGCAAAAACTTGGCTATCATCAGCCTACTCCCATTCAAATTCAGGCCATCCCAGAAGTTTTGGCAGGCCATGATTTAATGGCTGGGGCACAAACAGGGACAGGAAAAACAGCCGCCTTTTCTTTGCCGCTGCTGCAAATATTATTACCACATGCCAATACCAGCGCCTCCCCCGCTCGACATCCGATAAGAGCACTGGTGCTGGTGCCTACCAGAGAATTAGCGATACAAGTTCAAGAAAGTATTCAACAATATGCTGAATTCACTGGCTTACGCTCGACCGTGGTTTATGGTGGTGTCGATATCAAAACGCAAACACCTACACTAATGCGAGGAGTGGAAATTCTTGTCGCTACCCCTGGACGTCTACTAGACCATGTTGAGCAACGCACCTTACAGCTCAATCAAGTGCAGATGTTGGTGTTAGATGAAGCCGATCGTATGTTAGATATGGGTTTTATGCCAGATCTAAAACGTATCTTGAGCCTGTTGCCAAAGCAACGTCAGAATCTGATGTTCTCTGCTACATTTTCAGGGGAGATCAAAAAACTTTCTGAGGCTTTTCTGTATCAACCAAAACTCATCGAAGTGGCACGCAGCAATGCCACCAATGACAACGTAAGCCAGCAAATCTACCTAGTCGACAGCGCGGACAAACAAGCTCAACTTTGTAAATTGCTCGCACAATATGCGCAACAACAAGCCATTGTGTTTACCAAAACCAAAATAAGCGCCAATCGACTAATGCGTTATTTGCTGACACAAGGCGTCGCTGCTGACGCTATCCATGGTGATAAAAGTCAACAAGAGCGTATCTTGGCGCTGGACAAATTCAAGCGTGGCGAGGTGACAGTGTTGGTAGCGACTGATGTGGCTGCTCGAGGACTAGATATTGACCAATTACCATTAGTCTTTAATTATGAAATCCCCAATGTACCAGAAGACTACGTCCACCGAATTGGTCGAACTGGCCGAGCTGGCGCAAGCGGCATAGCAATCTCGCTAGTATCGAATGAAGAAGAAAAATACTTACAAGAAATTGAAACACTGATTAAGCGCGAGTTACCAAAAACGCGGCTAGAAAAGATGTCAGCGCCGAGCAAAAGTCATGGCAACAAACCACAGACAATTGCAAGGACAAATCACGCATCTCACTTCAAGAAAAAACAAGAAAATATCGATCCGTTTTTTGTTCAACCCTATCAACCCAGTGGTAACGCCGTGCCGGCACCAAGCAATCAAGGCTTAACAAGCTCCCTTAAAAAATCCAACAAACCCGTGGCCGCATTATTGGGCGGATTGCAACGCAAGGCCTAAATAACATTTGTACAGTTTTGGCAACATAAACTGATCAACAAAAAAGCAAAACCCAACACTCAATATTAAGTGTTGGGTTTTTTATTAATGACCTTTAAACCTAGCTTATGGCTTGACACTCTCCCTACCATAATTCTCAGCTATCACCTTCATTCCCGCGAAGGGGTGAATGACGCAGGTGAAACACGAGAATGACGATGATCCGATACAGGAAAAATTTTTTACATCACTTAAAACGATGACCCATTTTTAATCATATAATCTACAATGTCGTACCGCTTTCCATCCAACCTAGCGTTAACAATAACAACAGCTAAACAAAAATTCGGAGATAAAAACCATGGCAAAAGTAAGCAAACTAACCGTCAGAGACAATGTAGGGAGTAGCAATCTTGGCAAACCAGGTGAGCTCGTGACCCTCACCATGAGCTTCGATGAAGCCTTGACCATCACCAACAATACCCTGAATGGTTTGCACTTTAGACCAACGTTTATGGCCGGTGGAAGCACTTTAAATGATGTCAGCTTTGTCGCTTATAACGCAGCAGGGAGAAGCGCTACCTTTACTGCCAACCTGCCTAATGCTTCTGCCACTGCCATCAGTTTGACGAATATTTCCTTATCAGACATCAGCATCACTGGTAAGACTCCGTTTACAGCCCCAACCACCCCAGTGACCGCGGTTTATACCCTAGACAATGTGGCACCCACGATTTCTACTTCCACATTAGCCAGCGTGACAGAAAACGCAGTGACGACAAGAACCGCTATCGTTACTGCCACGGCTAGGGATAACATCACCAACAGCAAAATCACCTATCGTTTAAGCGGTGATGATGCTGAGCAATTCTCCATCAACACGCGCGGTGTCGTGACCTTTAAAACCCTGCCTGATGCGGATGTGAAATCGAATTACAACTTTAAGATTGTGGCGACAGACAGTGCAGGCAATAGCAGTGAGTCAGCTAATTTGTCGCTCACCGTCGCTGGTGTCAATGAGAGGGTCACGCTTGCCCCTGACGTCAAAGGTGCTGGCGTGATTACAGTAGTAAAAGGGGCTCCCCTCAGCGGCAAGACCGTCAATGCCGATTTTGTCGATCCAGAACGCTCAGTGAATTTAACGGCCACGGGCTTAAGTGCTGCGGGGGTGACGTTTAATAATGGCACACTCACTGGCACGCCCACCAGCGCCGGAAGCTATAGATTCACCGTCAATAGCAATGACAATGTCGCCAATGGCACAGATGCAAGTCGTGCTTATACGCTGGTGGTGTTAGACAAACCAGCGGTCGAGGCTATCAGTATCAGCGATACGACTGGGCCTGCTAACACAGGGGTTGTTGGTGGGACGGTGAATATCCAAGTGACTTTGACCGAGGCATTATCCGCCTATACTGCCAGCAATATAGGTGCAACATTCAGCGCAGGAAGTCGCGCTTTGACGGGGGTGAGCCAAACGGCAATCAGCGGGGTTGCGGGTAAAGCCGTTATCAGCTTTACTGGCACATTACCGGCTGGCGACAGCAACAGCATCGTGTTGACCTCCCTCAATCTTGGTAGCAATACCTTGACTGACGTGGACAGTGATGGCGACTTAACTGGACGAGTCAGCGGTTTAAGAGTCAGTGGCAATTATCTGCTCGACAACAGCGCCCCTAGAATCACCAGTGCAGCACGTGTCACAATCAATGAGAATATTGAAGCAGGCAGTGCTGTGTATAAAGCGGTTGCCACTGATGCTAGTGATGTCAGCTACAGCCTCACAGGTAATGACGCGGGCTTATTCACCATCAATAATACTTCTGGCGTAGTGAGTATTAAGGCTCCGCTTAACTATGAAGACTCCAACAACCCCGACCGTCGCTATACCCTAACAGTGACTGCCACTGACGTTCAAAACAAAATCTCAACAAAAGTGGTCAATCTCTCGGTCAAAGATGTGAATGAAGCCACCATGCTCAAGGCTGGTTTGGCAGGCACAACAGGCAGCGCGAGATTTACAAAAAATAGCAAGCTGGTAACAGCAAATGTCGCCTCTGATTTCATTGACCCAGAAGGTAAAGCGGTGACCTATCGAATTACTGATGGTTGGCTGACACCTGGCTTGAAATTGAATGCCAAGACGGGGGTAATCAGCGGTATGCCTGAGGCGACTGCAACGCTAGGCAATTACAACTTTACCGTCACTGCCGATGATGGCGTTGCCAATGGCACAGATGCTTCTCGCAGTTATCAATACACCTTAATCAATACACCAATAGTCACTGTCAGTGATACATTGCTGGCGCAATCTGAAAACACAGTGCTGTTCACTGCTTACTATGCCATGCTTAAAGGGGGCACGGTGCAAATCGTGAAAGTAGGCGTGGGTGGCGCTGCCGATACGGCCATTGGCTCTGCGATGACGCTAACAAAAAATACTGGCGTGCAGACTATCAGTTTGAATAAATCTGATTTAGGGATTAGCGATAACGCATCAGCCAGTTTTAAATTCCAATACAAAGCGAGTGCTACTGCGACGCCCATACTATCCGATAGTATCAACATCACGACTGATATATCCTTACCAAGAATTAATAGCGTCCAACTCAGTTCATCAGGTATTCAAAATACCAATTACTTGAATGTTGGCGACGTGGTCACTGCCGATGTCACATTTAATGAATCTGTTGCGATTACAGGCAGTCCGACTCTCAAACTATTAGTAGGCCCAAACAATTCCATCCCCAAGCTTGCAACATTTGTGAGTGCCAGCGATAACGTTGCTAAATTTGTCTACACCGTTGTCAGCGAGGATAATACTGGCGCTGTCGGAATTAAGATTGATCAAGCCCCACTGGCTGGAGCAACAGTGAGGGATTTAGCCGGCAATACAGGCTCAATCGTTGGTGTGACGGCCAGTGCCGAAACAACATCCTCGGTTAAGATAGACAATATAGCCCCTGTTGGCCCGCAATCGCCAAGCATGACTGCCAGTGGTGGCAATGCTGTCAGTGGCACAACTTACTACAATAACGGTGATGTGGTCACAACGACCGTCACTTTCTCTGAGAGTGTCACAGCCAGCGCTGGCGCGACTTTGAATATTAATGTAGGCAACACAGTCCGCGCTGCGACTATCCTTGCTAGCGATGTGACCAATAGTGGCACAGTTAAACACTTCACCTATCAGATTGCTGGAACGGACAATGGGTCTACTTCATTTTCTGTTGCCACAAACACAAGCATCGCAGGCACATTCACGGATTTAGCTGGCAATAGCGCATCTGGATTCACTTTGAGCGGCAGTCATTCATTGTCTTCTTTATTAGTGGATACTGTAGCGCCAACGATTACGGGCAATGCTTCAGTAACAGTGACCGCAAATACATACTCTGCTTTACCTAATGATATTAATTTTAATGACAATAACTCTTCAACCTTATATCTGAGGTTTGAACGCCAAAATGGTAAGTGGAGGAGTTCCATCGGTAATACTAATTATTCAAGTGATAGTACTTCGGACGGCACACCGATATCTGGCTCGTTAGCTGACCTCAACAGCTTAATGGACAATTTTGAATTTTTTGCATCACCTACCAGTCTCCCGAGCACACTGCGATTGACCCTAACCGATAGCGCTGGGAATCAAACAGGTTTTAATTATAATTTTACTGTCATGTAATGGTCACAATATTATTGTTGGACTTGATTCCAGATTTTGTATTGGATTATCCCATCCTCCCGTCATTCCCGCCTATGTGGTAATGACGGCGGTGGGATGCCTGCATGACGCTTAATCTCGAACTGAAGATGAATGATGACAGTAACCGTCTGTGATTTGCTAGCCTTTAGATTCTGGCTGGTTGCGCATAAAATCTGCTACAGACCAAAGCGCCTGCGCTAGTCGAACTACCAAGGCTTCTTCCATGCCGATGTCGTGCATGGCTCGCACCATACAAAACATCCATTGATCTCGCTCTGATTCACCAATTGCAAAGGGCAAATGCCGACGGCGTAACATCGGATGACCATAACGCTCAATATAGCGCTGCGGGCCTCCAGACCATCCCATCAAAAACAAAAATAACTTTTCTCGTGCCTCACTCAAGTCTGGCTGATGCATGGCTCTGATACCTGCCGCACGTGGATCAGTATCCATTACCTCATAAAATCTTGTGACCAGTTTGCGTATGGTTGCTTCACCCCCCAGCGCCTCATAGAGTGAAGGGGTGTTTGATTCTTGAATGTCAATCGCCATGTGCTGTGCTGGTATGGTTATACTGTTCTTGGTTTTACTTTGCTGGCTGATTCACGCGCATTATTGCGCGCTTGCTCGACATCCTTGGCGCTGGCCAAAGCCACACCCATACGTCGGCGCGCAAAGGATTCTGGTTTGCCAAATAATCGTATCTCACTGTCTGGCACGCTGAGCGCTTGCTCAACACCGTCAAACACAACCCCCTGCCCCTCTACAGCTCCATAGATTACTGCACTAGCGCCGGCTTGTTTGAGTGTTGTATCGACGGGCAAGCCTAAAATGGCACGCGCATGAAGCTCAAATTCATTAAGGCGTTGCGTTGCCATGGTCACCATACCTGTATCATGCGGTCTTGGACTGACTTCAGAGAACCATACTTGTTGGTTTTTGATAAATAACTCGACACCAAACAAACCTAAGCCCCCTAAGTTTTCTGTCACTTTGTGGGCGATCTCTTGTGCCTTTTGTAAGGCCACAGGATGCATCGCTTGTGGTTGCCAGCTCTCTACATAATCTCCCCGCTGTTGCAGGTGACCGATGGGCTCACAGAAATAAGTTTGAATTTGGCCCTGCGCATTTTTTGCGCGCACGGTCAGCAAAGTGATTTCATAATCAAAATCAATCTGACCTTCTACTATCACAACCCCCTGATTGACTCGACCTGCACTGGCTGCATACTCCCATGCCTGTGCCACTTGATCTGGCGCAGTGATTCTAGATTGACCTTTGCCTGAGGATGACATTGTGGGTTTGATAAAACAGGGATAGCCTATGCCATTATCAATCGCTTGTTGCAAAGCTTGCTGTGAGTTAGCAAACGCATAAGGTGATGTGGGCAAACCTAGCGTCTCTGCTGCTAAACGACGAATGCCCTCGCGATTCATGGTCAATTGTACTGCTCGCACCGTCGGAATGATGGTGGACAATCCTTGTTGCTCTATCTCTGCGAGTGTTTGCGTATTGAGTGCTTCGATTTCTGGCACGATTAAATGTGGGCGCTCTTGTTGGACTAACTGCATCAATGCCTCATGATTTGTCATATCAATCACATGAGCGCGATGCGCTACTTGATGACCTGGCGCATTGGCATAGCGGTCGACTGCAATCACCTCTACCCCTAATCTCTGCAAAGCGATAATGACTTCTTTGCCTAACTCGCCACTGCCTAACAACATCACGCGGGTGGCATTTGCACTGAGCGGGGTACCAATGGACATAGCAATCTTTCTGACAAGCTTTAAAAAAGCTAAATTTTATCATGCAATGCACATCAGGTCGTGCGCATCAGGACGACAAGATTTGTTGCAAGGTATTGCGCTAAGCTATGATGGCGTCTTGCTGAGTTGCTCTGAAAAACACAAGGTCTTAAACAAAATCTCTCTATGCTGATTCCCGTTACTGTCATTACAGGCTTTTTGGGCGCTGG
The DNA here is from genome assembly GCA_964470195.1 of uncultured Methylophilaceae bacterium. GTDB lineage: Bacteria > Pseudomonadota > Gammaproteobacteria > Burkholderiales > Methylophilaceae > RFPI01. The sequence goes on from CAYYBG010000004.1 coordinate 32,259, forward strand.
AAAAACCACCCTGCTGAATCATTTATTACGTCAACCTGCGTTGTCAGACTGCGCCCTGATTATCAATGAGATAGGCAATGTTGGCTTGGATGATGTCCTAGCAAAATCTCTCGTTCAGCAAGTAGAAAGTCCGCATATCGCCGAGAATATGCGCCTTCTCGCCTCTGGCTGTTTGTGTTGTTCTTTGAATAATGAGCTGGCTGACACGATGCGTGATTTATTTTTCAAACGATCTTTGGGGGGGATTCCCGCCTTTCAACGATTGCTGATTGAAACTACAGGGATGGCTGATCCGGTGCCGATTATGGCGCAGCTTCTTAATGAACCAGTCATTCATTCGGTGTATCAATTAGCACAAATGGTGGTGGTAGTGGATAGTCAATATGTCACGACACAAGTGCAACAACAGCGCGAGGCATGGAAACAAATTGCCAGTGCGGACGTATTGTTAATCAGCAAATTAGATTTAGTGGATGAAGCCAGCAAACAAACAGTCAGTCAATTGTTGACTGCAATTAACCCGCATGCAAGGCAAGTGGATTTGCCACATGGTCAAATCAATGCCGAACAATTATTCGCAATCGATAGCATCACACCCTACCCCCGTGCGTCTTTGCAGTCCAAGCCAAAAGCCAGTCGCTTTACCACCGCACATGGTGAACAAGTCAGAAGCTTTACCATTCACTTACCAGAACCGGTCAACTACCATCGTTTAGAGCAACAATTGCATTGGCTCTGTGAGCAGCATGGAGATAGGTTGTTACGCTTGAAAGGCATCGTGCTGGCAGAGGATCTCACCGGTGCGATTGCATTGCATGCCGTACATCACACGTGGTTTCCTCCTACACCGCTAGACTTAGTTGCATCAAACAGCTTTTCTGAAGTCATCAATCAACTTGTTTTGATTGGAATAGACTTGGACGAACAAGCAATACGCAAACAATTGATGCAAATTTGAGGCTAGCTGTCAGTAGATCGGCGCGTGTATTGCAGCCTTTTGATGATGGACTTGTTGCGCTTTCAAAACCATCATCCCCAGTTAACTCGGCAACTCCGACCAAACCTTATCCAATCTTTTAACCGATACTGGATAGGGGGTTTTTAACTCTTGCGCAAATAAAGACACCCTCAACTCCTCTATCATCCATCGATAGTCATCGTATGCTTGAGGTACTTGACGTTGTGATTGATGCAGTTGTTGTATTTTTTGCTGCCAGCGTTGCCAAAGCATTTGTATCGCCTCAGTATGGCGTTGATCTCGCTCAGGGCTATTGCCATATTTATCGATACGCAAACGCATGGCTTGAAGATATCTTGGCAAATGTTGCAATCGTTCCCAGGGTGTTTGGCTTAAAAATCGAGTGGGTAGCAAATCACCAAGCTGCTGTTGCAGGTCACGCTTGAGTTTGGCTTGATGTTGAGGAATGGCATTCAACTTTTGCAACAACAAGGGGTACTCTTGACCGATTTTTATCATCAATTTCACACTCGCTTCTATGACGGCTGGCAATCTTGCTCTGGCACGTTGCTTGAGTTGCATAAATGCGGCGTTACTGCGCGGCACTTCATCTTCACCAATAAAAGCCCGATCTGCGATAGCACTCAGCATTTGTTCGCGTAAATCATCGGGTGAAATCAATTGCCTCAACTGCAAAGCGTATTGATTGAATTCAGGCAATCCTCGCTCGAGTTGCTTCATTTGCTCTTTTAACTCAAATCGCATTAAACGACACACCCCTAAACGATGCGCCTGTAGCGCCGCTTGCTTTTGATCAAAGAGCTTTATCGCCACTGCATCCTGCTGATCCTCCAAGGCTGGATAGCCTTGCAAGTTGATGCCATCGCGCTGAAAGGTAATCACTTCAGGGATATCGCCAAAGTCCCATTGTTTTAAACCACGCTTCTCTATATCCGGAGTTTGTTGACGGAAAGTTAATTGCGCTGCCTTACTTAGACTTGCTTGCAACTGTTTCCAATCTCGTCCCATAGCAAGCTCTTTACCTTGTGCATCGACAACACTGAAATTCATTAGTAAATGCGCTGGTAGTGAGGACAAATCAAAATCATCCAAGCCCAATTTAAGTCCAGTTTTGTCGCTGATGAATGCTATCAGGGTGGGCATCAATGCATGCTGGGTATCAGCCTGACTGAGAAACTGGGTAACAAATTCTGGTACTGGCACGCACACGCGGCGTATAGTTTTCGGCAATGATTTAATCAGTGCTGCCAACTTCTCTCTTATCATGCCAGGCACCAACCATTCACACGCTTGAGAATCAAGTTGATTAAGTAAAGCCAATGGAATAGTGGCTGTCACGCCATCCAAAGCATGGCCTGGCTCAAAACGATATTTAAGAGGAATATTGACGGATGAAAGTGTGATTTGCTCAGGAAACTGAACCTCGGTCACTGCTGATGCGCCATGACGCATTAAATATTCTTTTGTCAGATACAACAGTTGAGGATTTTTCTGTTCGGCCTCTTTGCGCCATTTTTCAAAACTTGCGCCATTCAATATCCCACTGGGGATTAACTGGTTATAAAAAGCAAACAGTGCATGTTCATCAACCAATACGTCTTGCCTTCTGGCTTTGTGCTCCAGCGCCTCAACTTCTGCTATCAGTTGTTGGTTGTGACGAAAAAAGCTTGCTTGAGTATCGTATTCGCGGTTGGCCAAAGCCTCACGAATAAATATCTCGCGCGCTTCAGCTGGGTTAATCGGTCCATAGTGAACGCGACGTTTGGGGATAATGGTCAGACCGTATAGGCTGACACGCTCCCAGGCTTGTACTTGCGCTGCCTTTCTATCCCAGCGTGGATCGCTGTAGTGGCTTTGGCTTAAATGACGTGAGATAGGCTCTATCCAATCTGGGTCGATTTGCGCAATATATCTTCCATACAAGCGACTGGTTTCTATTAACTCAGCTGCCATCACCCATTTTGGTCGGGATTTCCGCAGCGCAGAACCTGGTGCAATATGAAAACGTATACCTCGCGCCCCTAAATAACTCTCAGCTTCACCATCTTTAAAGCCAATATTGCCTAACATGCCAGTTAATAAAGCTCGGTGGATTTGGCTATATTGGAGGTTTAAATCAGCGATAGGCTGATTTATTTTGAGTGCTAACTCTTGCACAATTTCGCTTAATTGCTGGTATAACTCGCGCCATTCACGCAAGCGTATATAAGATAAAAAGTGCTGGTGACAGATATTTTGCAAGTCACGATTTGATTTTTTATTGCGCCATGCCTGTTCGTAAAAATTCCAAAGCTGTAACAATGATAGAAAGTCTGAACGTGCGTGAGCAAATTTACTATGCGCTTGATCAGCAGCCTCGCGCTTGTCCATTGGACGCTCACGCGGGTCTTGGATACTCAAAGCACTGACAATCACCAAGACTTCATGCAATACCCCCTGCTGTTCTCCTGCCAAAATCATACGACCTAATCTAGGGTCAGTCGGCAAGCGTGATAGCTGTTTGCCGATTTCTGTTATCTGTCGTTGATCATTGACGGCACCAAGCTCTTGTAATAATTGATAGCCATCATTGATTAAACGAGAGGAAGGAGGTTCGATAAATGGAAATTCTGCTACCTCACCCAAACGCAATGCCGCCATGCGCAATACCACTGCAGCTAAAGAGCTGCGTAAAATTTCTGGGTCAGTGAAAGCTGGGCGTTGAAGAAAATCTTGCTCATCATATAAACGTACGCATATGCCTTCGGCGACACGTCCGCAACGCCCTGCTCGTTGTTTGGCGGCGGCTTGGCTAATTTTTTCAATTTGTAACTGTTCGACTTTTGCCCGACTACTATAGCGATTGATGCGTGCCAGACCGGTATCAATGACATAACGTATTCCCGGCACAGTGAGTGAGGTTTCTGCCACATTGGTGGCAAGCACAATGCGTCGTGTGCCATGAGGTCGAAATATTTTTTGTTGATCTTCTACCGAAAGTCGTGCGAATAGAGGAAGTATTTCGACATGACGCAACTTGGCCGAGCGACCTTGATATTTTCGAAGGTGCTCAGCGGTGTCACGAATTTCTCGCTCTCCTGGCAAAAACACCAAAATATCGCCATCACCCTGCCGCAACAGATCATCCGCGGCGTCTAAAATCGCCTCCTCTATCGCTTCTTCTGAGTCATCTTCCTCAAGCCAGCGTGCTTCCGTCTTACCACGGCGCTTAATACCATACAGGCTATCATCGTCTTCCAGTAAATCTTCTTCAATTTCTTGTGCGATAAAACCGGCTTTGCCAAGCGGCCGATATCGAATCTCGACTGGATAGGTTCGACCTGAGACCTCGATGATGGGTGCTTGGTTGAAATGTTGTGAAAAGCGCTGTGCATCAATCGTGGCTGATGTCACAATCACTTTTAAATCCGGACGTTTGGGTAATAATTGCTTGAGATATCCTAAAAGAAAATCGATATTCAGACTGCGCTCATGCGCTTCATCAATGATGATGGTGTCATAGGCATTCAAAAATCGGTCATGTTGCGTTTCTGCCAACAAAATACCATCGGTCATCAACTTGACGTAGCTTTGCTCAGATAATTTGTCATTAAAACGCACTTTGTAACCAACTAGATCTCCCAGCGTTGAATCGAGCTCTTGTGCGATTCTGCTGGCAACAGAGCGTGCTGCAATTCTTCTTGGCTGCGTATGACCTATCATACCCGCCACGCCCAATCCCAACTCTAGGCATATTTTGGGAAGTTGAGTGGTTTTTCCTGAACCAGTCTCACCACATACGATGACCACTTGATGCTGTTGTATGGCATGCGCAATTTCATCTTTTCGTGCTGAGACAGGTAATTCTTCGGGATAGATAGGCTGTGGTAATTGCTGTTGTCTTTGTAGAAAACGTTGATTGGATTTTTGTAGCTTGGCTAACCACTGTTGCATGGTTTTGGCTGGAACATTGGCTTGAGCATTCATTTCGCGCCAACTACGCATCAAATAATATCTATCCACCAGCATGGTCTGTTGCATGACTTGAGCTAACTGCTCTGAAGAAAGCTTGAGATCAGTTATAACGGCAGAGGACTGCTTGGAAGAATTCAAATCGACTAACCTTTTGCAACAACTTGGTTAAAATTGGAAAAAAGCGCATTTTATCATGCTTAAACTATGGCACATCAGTACTTCAGAAGCCGTTCAATTCAATCCTCACTGACAAAATAATTAGACTGGATACATCGATTTGGGCTTGGATAGTCAAGCAACTTGTTTGATAATAGCCGCTTTCAGTTTTTGGTCAGTGTTGATATGAGCGATTCCAACATCGTCAAGAAAAGCAAGCTACCCGCCCTCACCATCGCCGCACTAGGCGTTGTTTTTGGCGACATTGGTACTAGTCCACTATATACCATCAAAGAGGTTTTTTCTGCAGGCGCCCATCCTGTGTTGTTAACGCCTGATAATATTTTTGGCATTTTATCCATGATTGTTTGGGCGCTGATTATGGTGGTTTCGGTTAAATATGTGGCATTTATTATGCGCGCCGACAACCGTGGCGAGGGTGGCATCATGGCCTTGGTGTCACTGGCCAGTCAAAACACCAATCATCGTCCAGAGTTGCGCAAAATGGTGCTGATTTTGGGTATTTTGGGCGCCTGTATGTTTTATTCCGACGGCATGATTACCCCTGCCATTTCAGTCCTCTCCGCCATCGAAGGATTGGAACTTTCTGCCCCAATCCTACACTCGCTGATTATCCCAATCACACTGTTAGTGCTGTTTGTTTTGTTTTGGGCACAAAGCAAAGGCACGGCACTGGTGGGCTATTTATTCGGCCCGATTATGTTGATGTGGTTTGCGACGCTAGGCGTTCTTGGCGTTATCAACATTATCCAATACCCTGAAATTTTAAAAGCACTCGACCCCGCCTATGCCCTACTTTTTTTTCATCAAAATACTTGGATAGCCTTTGTGGCCTTAGGTGCAGTCGTATTGGCCGTAACAGGCGCTGAAGCACTGTATGCAGATATGGGGCATTTTGGCCGCATGCCCATACGATTAGCATGGTTTGGATTGGTGTTACCTGCGCTTATATTGAATTATTTTGGCCAAGGTGCTCTAGTTTTACTGAATCCAGAAGCGATTAAAAATCCGTTTTATTTATTAGCCCCCTCATGGCTACTTTATCCGCTCATCTTATTAGCCACCTTAGCGGCTGTCATTGCCTCACAAGCAGTGATTACTGGTGCTTTTTCAGTCTCACGCCAAGCGCTACAACTTGGCTTTATTCCTCGTATGCATGTCGCACACACCTCAGAAAGCGAAGAAGGACAAATTTATATGCCAAGAGTCAATTGGGGACTGATGATTGCTGTCATGGTATTGGTGTTGAGCTTTAAGTCCTCAGGCAATCTAGCTGCAGCTTATGGTATCGCTGTGACTGGCGATATGGTGATTACCTCGTTGTTGGCGGGTATTGTATTTCACTCGATTTGGGGTTGGGGCAAGATACGTACGATTGCCTTGATTTGTTGTTTCTTAGTGATTGATATCGCCTTCTTCAGTGCGAATGTTCTAAAAATTCCTGAGGGAGGCTGGGTGCCTTTGGTATTGGGAATTGGCATCTTCACCCTCATGATGACCTGGAAGTCTGGACGTAGTAAGTTATATGACCATCTTAAGAATGAGTCGATGGAGCTTAATACTTTCATCCAATCGATAGGCGCACACCCTCCTGGGCGTGTGAGCGGCAATGCCATATTCATGACGCCCAACCCAGATGGCGTGCCTCATTCCATGTTACACAATCTAAAACATAACAAAGTACTGCACGAAAAAGTGATTATCTTGACCGCAAAATTTGTTGATTACCCACACACCTCAACTGAGGAAAGGGTGATTGTAGAAAGTCTTCCTTATGAATTTTATCGAGTCACTGTGCGCTATGGTTTTAAAGATGAACCCAATTTGCCAGAGGACTTAAAATTATGTACCCAACAAGGGTTACAGTTGGACGAAATGGATACTTCCTACTTTGTCGGCAAAGAAATATTGATCGCACAACATGACAACAGCATGGCTTATTGGCGCAAAAAAATATTTATTGGTTTATTCCGTTCCGCTGAAACCATTACCAATCAATTTAAACTTCCGCCAAATCGTGTTGTGGAACTTGGTTCACAAGTCACTTTCTAACATAGCATGTTGAGGAGGCTTTAATATTGGCCTACGCCCTTTGTAAAAAAATAAGCTACATTCTGCTGGCGTGCTTGTTAGCAGCCTGTGCCTCCACCACCAATAGGGGGTCGGTTGGTGTTGAGCGTAAACAATTATTGATGTTCTCTGAGCGACAAGTAGAGAGCATGTCTTTGCGTAGCTATCTACAATCACTTCAATCCGCACAAAAGAAAAATGCCTTGAATAATGACCCTCAAATGGTGGCACGTGTGCGTAAAATTGCCCAACGCCTAATTGAGCAAACGCCAGTATTTAGGTCTGATGCCATTCAATGGAAATGGGAAATCAATGTTGAAACTAATGATCAAGTGAATGCCTATTGCATGCCAGGTGGAAAGATTATGGTGTTTACTGGCTTGATTGAAAAATTGATGGTGAGTGATGATGAATTGGCTGCTGTGATGGGGCATGAAATGAGTCATGCGCTGCGCGAACATGGACGTGAACGGATGTCTTTGGCGGCTGTACAAAGTGGTGGCGTGGCGATTATTGCTGCACTATTAAGCTCCAGCAAAAATCGAGTTGCCGCAAATGCTGGCGTGCAAGCAGCCGCCATGGGAAGCCAACTGTTCTTTGCTTTACCCAACTCCAGAACCCAAGAAGTTGAAGCAGACCGCATGGGTTTGGAACTCTCTGCGCGTGCTGGCTATGACCCCAACGCCGCTATTTCTTTATGGGAAAAAATGGCGCAACAATCTGACAAGAAACCTCCTGAGTTTCTTAGCACCCACCCCTCAGACGCCAACCGAATCAGTGATTTGAGCCGCCAAATTGCTCAAGTGATGCCGTTGTACCAACAAGCGAAGGACAAGTATTAAGCGCTGATTGCATGCCAATCACCTCTGTTTCGTCAAGTTTGTAGGCCAGCACTGCACAAAAACAGGTAAAATGCCGCTTTTGTTGTTTTTCGGAAACCACCCATGACTCAATTACAAAATATTATTGAACAAGCCTTTGAACGTCGCGCAGAGATTAACCCCAGCAATGCTGACGCTGAGTTAAAACAAGCCGTTGCCAGTGTATTGGCTGATTTAGACGCAGGCACTTTGCGTGTTGCTAGCCGCGTAGGTGATAGCCAACAATGGGAAACCCATCAATGGATCAAGAAGGCTGTATTGCTGTCCTTCCGTCTCGAAGACAATGTGTTAATGGACGGTGGTTATACGCAATATTTCGATAAAGTCCCCTCCAAGTTTGCTGACTATGATGAAGCTAAATTTAAAGCTGGTGGCTTTCGTGTAGTCCCCAACGCCATGGTGCGTCGTGGTTCATACATCGCCAAAAATGCCGTATTAATGCCTTCTTACGTCAATATCGGCGCCTATGTAGGTGAAGGCACGATGGTAGACACTTGGGCTACTGTAGGCTCATGTGCACAAATTGGTAAAAATGTACACTTATCTGGCGGCGTTGGAATCGGTGGCGTGCTTGAGCCTGTGCAAGCTGGCCCCACGATTATTGGCGATAATTGCTTTATCGGCGCCCGCTCTGAGGTCGTTGAAGGCGTGGTGGTTGAGGATAATTGCGTCATTTCCATGGGTGTTTATATTGGCCAATCCACCAAAATCTATGACCGCGAAACTGGCACTGTAACCTATGGCCGTGTGCCAGCCGGTTCAGTGGTGGTATCTGGCAACTTGCCTTCCAAGGATGGCAGCTACAGTCTTTATTGTGCTGTGATTGTGAAAAAAGTGGATGAAAAAACCTTGGGCAAGGTAGGGATTAACGAGTTATTGCGTGGTATTTAATCGTTAGTTTTACTGATGATGATTACAGTTTACGGTATCCCCAATTGCAGTACGGTAAAAAAGGCTTTGACTTGGCTTGACCAACAAGGCTTGGATTACCATTTTCATGACTTCAAAAAGCATGGGGCAAGCAGCGCTATGCTGCAATCTTGGTTGCAACAACAGCCATGGGAAAAACTGGTCAATCGTACTGGCATGACTTGGCGCAATCTTTCCGATGCTGAAAAAGCACAAGTACAGGATGCGACTTCTGCATTGAAGTTGATGCAAGAAAAAACTAGTGTGATTAAGCGCCCGATTTTGGTTGCTGAGCAAAAAATCCTCGCCATCGGTTTTGATATGGCTAGCTACCAACAAATCTTTGGAGAGCCATCATGAGTAATACCCTTGAATTGGCCATTGATTTATTGTCACGCCAATCGATTACCCCACATGACGCAGGTTGTCAGGAGGTGATGATAGCCCGACTTGAAAAACTCGGCTTTGTGATTGAGCGCATGCGTTTCGGCGAGGTTGATAATTTTTATGCGCGTAAAGGCAATCATGGTCCATTATTAGTATTCGCTGGTCATACTGATGTCGTACCGACTGGCCCGGTAGAGAAGTGGTATAGCGATCCATTCCAGCCCACCATCAAAGACGGAATGCTATATGGCCGTGGTGCAGCCGACATGAAAACCTCATGCGCAGCGTTTATTACAGCGATCGAAGACTTTATCGCAGCACATCCTGACCACCCCGGCTCGATTGGTTTATTAATTACCTCTGATGAGGAAGGTGTGGCTGTCAATGGCACGGTAAAAGTGGTTGAAGCCCTGAAAGCACGTGGCGAAACATTCGATTTTTGTATCGTAGGCGAACCAACTTCAAATAAAGTGGTGGGCGATATGATTAAAAATGGTCGCCGTGGCTCCTTGTCTGCGAAACTGATTGTCAAGGGAATACAAGGGCATATTGCTTATCCTCATTTGGTAAAAAATCCTATCCATTTGGTTGCACCAGCAATTAAAGATTTGGTTGAAACTGAATGGGATCAAGGCAATGAATATTTTCCACCCACTTCTTGGCAGATTTCCAATATCAATGGCGGTACAGGCGCTACCAATGTAGTCCCTGGCGAAGTCCAGATTTTGTTCAATTTCCGCTTCTCTACCGCTAGTACCGAGCAAAGCTTGCGTGAGCGCGTGATTGCCATTTTGGACAAGCATGAGCTGGAATATGACATTGAGTGGGAATACTCGCCCCCCTACATTACCCCTAAAGGCAGTTTGGTGGAGGCCATCAGTCAAGCTATCTCCGCTTGTTTTGCTGTGACGCCAGAGCTTTCTACAACAGGGGGTACTTCCGACGGGCGTTTTATCGCTGACATCTGTCCCCAAGTGATTGAATTTGGTCCGCTCAATGCCACTATTCATAAACTTAACGAGTGTGTTGCGGTGGCAGATATCGAGCCGCTCAAAGACGTCTACCGAATTACACTAGAAAAACTACTGTTGGTATAAATCAACTGTTTGTTTATGAGCCAAGCCCATCTTTCCTTAATGACGATACGCGACTGGATACGCTACAGTGTCTCGCGTCTTGAGCAGTCTGAGGTCTTTTTTGGTCATGGCACCAGCAACGCCTATGATGAGAGCGTGTGGCTGGTGATGAGTGCATTACATCTTCCTTTGGATACATTGGATAATTTTCTCGATGCCAAAGTATTGCCACAAGAAGCAAAACATCTGCAACATCTTATTCAACGCAGAGTAAGCGAGCGTATTCCTACCGCCTATTTATTACGCGAAGCATGGTTACGTGGATTTAAATTTTATGTAGACGAACGCGTTATTGTTCCACGCTCATTTATTGCAGAATTATTAGACAACAGCTTACAACCTTGGGTGGAATACCCGGAGTTAATTTCTAGTGCTGTCGATATTTGTACCGGCAGTGGCTGTCTAGGCATCTTATTAGCCCATGCTTTCCCAGACGCACAGATTGATGTGGTTGATATTTCAGCAGATGCGATTGCCGTGGCTAACATCAATATTCAGCAATATCAAATGCAACAGCAAGTGCGGGCCATTCAATCGGATATGTTTAATGCACTGAGTGGCAAGCGGTATGACTTGATTATCAGCAATCCGCCTTATGTAGATGCGCAGGCGATGGCCAAACTGCCTGAAGAATATCGCAATGAGCCACAAATCGCCCTAGGCAGTGGTGATGATGGACTACACCACACCCATACGCTGCTGACACAAGCCGCTGATTATTTGACCGATGATGGTCTGTTGGTGGTGGAAATTGGTCATAATCGTGATGCCTTGATTGCTGCTTATCCGGACACCCCGTTTACTTGGCTTGAAGTCGATGCGGGTGATCAATTCGTATTTTTACTGCACAAAGCAGACTTACCCATACCCAACAATGCCGATTAAAAAGCTCTTCTGCGTTTTTGGACGGGACGTTTAGTCGATGATGATTTAGTTTTACTGTCAGCGACTAACCTCGACTTAGCGCTGACAGCGGGTTTGCCAACAACATCTTTGCGAGTAGTATCATCGCTACGCTTTGCTGGGGTTAAACCACTGATACGACCTGCACCGCGTCGACTAGTCCTTGCTTGCTCGGGCGCATTGCGTAGTTCAAATGCTTGTTGGCGACGTTGTTGGGCATCGCGTTGGGCTAACTTTTCACGCGCTGGCTTACGTAATTTAGGGGTATAAACTTGACCCAGCCGCTCTTTTTCTCGCTTGCTTAATTGTTTGACAGGTGACTTTGGTACCTCTAACCCAGCCCATTCAAGAATATCTTGAACTTGTTTTGGCGGCAACTCCATCATCATGGCACGTTTTAATCTTGGTGGTAATGACACTGGCCCAAAACGAACTCGAATCAGTCGGCTAACCGGAGTTTGCATGGCTTCGAATAGACGTCTTACCTCTCGGTTTCGCCCTTCACGCAAAATTACTTGGTACCAATGATTGGCGCCTTCCCCCCCTTGTGCGGTAATCACATCAAAGTTGGCAGGGCCGTCATCCAGCTCGATACCCATCTGTAATTGTGATAATTGCGTCTCGCTTAATTCACCGTAGATTCGCACTGCATACTCGCGCTCAACCTCATAGCGAGGGTGCATAAAACGATTGGCCAATTCACCCGAGGTGGTGAACATCAGCAGGCCAGAAGTATTCATATCCAATCTGCCGATGGCTATCCATTTTGCTCCACGCACACGTGGCAATTTATCAAATACGCTGGCACGATGCTCAGGGTCATCTTGACTAACAATTTCACCCTCGGGCTTGTGGTATATCAGAACTTTAGGCAATTCTGCTGCAAACGGCAGATGTAAGATACGACTATCTAAACGCACAATATCGCGTTCATTGACCGATGCCCCAATCCCTGCCACTTTGCCATTAATTGTTATGCGCCCACTCGCTATCAAGTCTTCCATATCACGGCGTGAGCCTAAGCCAGCAAGTGCTAGCAGCTTATGTAAGCGTTGTGTGGGTAATGCTGCGAGCGCCTCGTCACTGAGCGGAGCGCTACTTGGTCTTCGAGAGGTATTTGTTTGGCGTTTGAACGGTCTTGCCATTTGAGTTTCACATAGGACGGTTGAATAAACAATATTTTACCGCGAATCGAGACTTTAAATGGCTTTAGTTGATCATGCCACCCTAACACCAAGTCTGCACGATTGATTCTACTGGGTGTCGGCTTATTCTTGTGGTTCGATGGGCAAGCTGGACTGCATGTCAGGTTGTGCGACACCCAAAGCAAATTCAGGTTGTTGTAAAAAACCCTCATAAGCGGGCAAGTCGGCCAGTGATTTAAGGTTCAGGTCATCCAAAAAAGTCTTAGTGGTGGCGTATAAAGATGGTCGACCTGGAACCTCGCGCTGCCCTACCACATCAATCCAATCACGCTCCAGCAACTGACGTATAGTATTAGGATTCACCGCTACGCCTCTTAATTCCTCAATATCACCGCGCGTCACCGGTTGTCGATAAGCAATAATTGCCAAGGTCTCTAGCAGTGCACGAGAATAACGCTGCGGTCTCTCGGGTTGAAGTCGGGTTAAAAAAGGGACCATTTCATCAGTTGCTTGAAAGCGCCATCCACTTGCTACTTGAACCAAACACATACTGGCAGGCTGGCGTTGTTGCCAATCATGCGTTAGCTCATCAAGCAGCATGCGCAAAGTAGTCCGATCGATACGCTCTGGAAATAACCGCGCCATCTCATCCAAAGACAATGGCATGGGGCTGGTAAGCAAAGCTGCCTCAAGCACTGTCTTCATTTGAGCAATTTGAGTGGATTCCATAAGCAACAATGAATAGGCAAACTAACTTAGTTGGAGATAAATAGGACTGTTAGGTGCTTGTTGAGTGAGACTAATTAAGCTTTCTCGCGCCAGTTCCAAGATGGCCAAAAAGCACACCACCAATTTTGCAATTCCGTCCTGAGCCACATTAAATAAGGCAGTAAATTCCAGCATGGGTGTCTGCTTTAGTTGGCGCAAAATTTGGCTCATATGCTCACGCACTGATAACTCAGCCCGCCCTACTTTGTGGTGGGCAAAATGACTGGCACGTTTGATCACATTTTGCCAAGCCTCTATTAAATCTTCTAGATTGACTTGCGCTGGCTTTTGCTCAATCGCTCTATCCAAATAGGCTTGCGCTACCATGATATCAACCCCCACTTGCGGCATTTGATCCAGTCGTTCGGCGGCTAGTTTAATGGCCTCATACTCAAGTAAGCGACGTACCAACTCGGCACGAGGATCATCTTCTTCAACGACCAAGGAAGGCTTAGGAAGCAACATACGTGACTTGATCTCTATCAACATCGCGGACATTAATAAATAATCGGCGGCCAACTCTAATTTTTCCACACGCATGCGTTCAACATATTCCATATATTGCTGCGTCAATTGCGCCATCGGAATATCGAGGATATCTAGATTATGTTTACGTATCAGGTATAACAGCAGATCCAGCGGCCCCTCAAACGCATCCAAATAGATTTCCAGTGCATCGGGGGGAATATATAAATCTTGTGGCAGTTGAGTCCATCGCTCTCCATGTATCCGAGCTTCAAATGCTGGGACTTCGCTGAGAGGAAGAGTTTGATTGCTCATTGCTAGGTTAAGCGCTATAACCTAAGCCCATGGCGTCACGCACCTCACGCATGGTATCACGTGCCATTTTTCTTGCGCGCTCACAACCTTCGGCGACTACATTTTTAATCATCATCGGATCTTCAGCGTATTGTGCCGCACGCTCTTGTATTGGTTTCAGTTCTTGTAACACCCCCTCAATCACAGGTGCCTTACATTCGATACAACCAATACTGGCATTACGACAACCATTTTGCACCCACTGCTTAGTGGCCTCCTCTGAATACACTTCATGCAACTGCCATACAGGACATTTATCAGGATTACCGGGGTCTGTACGACGAATACGCGCTGGATCAGTCGGCATGGTTTTAATCTTTTTGCTGATTTGATCAGGGTCTTCGCGCAAAGAGATTGTATTGTTATAAGACTTGGACATCTTTTGTCCATCTAAACCGGGCATTTTTGAAGCAGGAGTCAATTTATGCTCTGGCTCGATTAAAATCATCTTGCCCCCTCCTTCTAAATAACCCAATAAACGTTCTTTATCACCCAAGCTCAAACCTTGTTGTTCTTCTATCATGGCTCTGGCTGCCTTCAAGGCCTCATCATCACCTTGTTCTTGGTAGCGACCACGAAGCTCTTCATAGAGTATGCCACGTTTACTGCCAAGTTTTTTGATGGCGGCTTCCGCTTTTTCTTGATAACCATGCTCGCGACCATAGATGTGATTAAAGCGGCGTGCTATTTCACGAGTAAATTCGATATGTGGAATCTGATCCTCACCGACCGGTACCTGCGTGGCTTTATAAATCAGAATATCTGCGCTTTGTAACAAGGGGTAGCCCAAAAACCCATAGGTGGCAAGATCTTTATGTGTAATTTTTTCTTGCTGATCTTTGTAAGTGGGAACCCGCTCTAACCATCCCAATGGGGTAATCATGGATAGCAAAGTATGCAATTCGGCATGCTCTGGAACCCGAGACTGAATAAAAATTGTTGACTGGGCGGGGTCAACTCCTGCAGCCAACCAATCAATGACCATTTCCCAGACATTTTCTTCAATAATTTCTGGCGTGTCGTAATGGGTAGTCAGTGCATGCCAATCAGCGACGAAAAATAAACATTCATGCTCATGTTGCATGCGTACCCAATTTTTTAGTACGCCGTGATAGTGTCCAAGATGCAAGCTCCCTGTGGGACGCATGCCAGATAAAACGCGCTCAACCGCCATATTGACTCACCAAAGTGATAGAAACATACATTATACGAAAAACCCTGTTAGCCTGCCTTGTTTTCCGCGCATGAGATTAAAAAATCCAGTCTAATAATTGATAAACCCCAAACACCAAAGGCATCAGAATGGCCGACAACACACCTGTCGCCAGTAATAACAACAAGATAAAAAAGCCATAACGCTCAATTTGCGCAAACTTCCATGCAATATGATTAGGTAGCAGACTGACTGCAATTCGGCCACCATCCAATGGAGGCAGTGGCAATAAATTTAATACCATCAGTACCACATTGATACTTAGACCGACTTTGCTCATCGTGGCTAACGCAGCGACATACTGATCTGGGGCTAAATAAGCAAATTTCATCACCAGCACCCAAAAGATGGCCATCAATAAATTTGACAATGGGCCAGCAGCGGCTACCCAAAGCATATCCCGCTTAGGCTGTCTTAAACGAGCAAAATTGACTGGCACAGGTTTGGCCCAACCAAATAAAATACCTCCCAGCATCACGGTCAAGGCTGGCAATATGATGGTTCCTAAAGGGTCAATATGACGAATGGGGTTTAAGGAGATGCGTCCAGCTCGCTCTGCCGTGTCATCGCCAAAATAACGCGCTGCATATCCGTGTGCAGCCTCATGCACAGTAATCGCAAAAATCACTGGGATAGCCCCAATCGCTGCCAATCTGATTCCTTCTTGTAGATCCATGACGACTCCTTAACAAATATCTCTAATCTGCTTGTAAACCAAAGGGTACCAAATCTCCGGCACCCGCACGTATTAATTTTGGGGTGTCCTCAGTTAAGTCAATCACGCTGGTGGGCTGATCGATACAATACCCTGCATCAATCACTAATTGCACTTGATGCTCTAGTCTATCGCGAATTTCCCATGATTCATGCATAGGTGCTTCATGCATAATCGATAATGTCATGCTCAACATTGGCTCACCTAGGGAAGTTAATATAGCCTGAGTCACTGCATGATTGGGCACACGCAAACCGATAGCGCTACGCTTGGGATGCTGAAGGCGTCTTGGCACCTCGCGTGTGGCTTGCAATACAAATGTATAGGCGCCAGGTGTGTTGGCTTTTAGCATACGAAATTGACTATTGTTGACCAAGGCATAAGTGGCCAATTCCGCTAAATCACGACATACTAATGTGAATAAATGATGATCATCCACTCCACGAATATGGCGAATAGTATCTTGCGCATCTTTATTGCCAATTAAACAGCCCAGCGCATAGCCAGAGTCGGTAGGATAGGCAATCACTCCGCCGTCACGCAATATTTTTACAGTTTGATCCAGCAATCTTTGTTGTGGATGGGTTTGATGAATTTGAAAATACTGCGCCATCTAAATAAATTAATGCTGTACAAGTTGATGATACTCAGGCCAATCAAGCCAGATGGGGACGCAACTGTCTGGCAGATTAGGCAAACTACCCATATCGACATAAGACTGTCCTTTGCCGTGATAGTCTGAGCCACGCGAGGATAGCAATTGATATTGCCGTGCTATTTGGGCAAAAGTGTTAAATTGCTCAGGCCGATGACTGCCCGTGACGACCTCAATGCCACGACCATTGAGCTGAATGAATTCTTCAATCAACTGTTTGAGCATTTGCTTTCCCATATCATAACGACCAGGATGCGCCAGTACCGCTATCCCCCCACTGCCATGAATCCATTCCAAGGCGGTTGCCAAACTTGCCCACTCATGGCGCACATAGCCAGGCTTGCCTTTAACTAGATAGCGTTTAAACACGGATGCAGTATTTTTAGCATAGCCTAGCTCGACCAAATAACGTGCAAAATGAGCGCGACCAATGATGTTGCCTTGGCTATGACGATAGGCTCCTTGTAAAGCATCTGGAATACCAGCCTTTGCTAGTTCATCGGCAATTTTTTCAGCGCGCAAAATACGACCTGAACGCATGGACTCTAGTCCCTGACGCAAAGGCGCATGATTAGGATCAATACGCAAACCCACAATATGCACTGTGCGTTCTTGCCAAAGGACAGAAATTTCTACGCCATTGATAAACTGTAATCCTAAAGATTGTGCTATTTCACGCGCTTCATCCAAACCGCCTAAATCATCATGATCGGTGAGTGAAAGCATACGGACGCCTTTGCTGTGGGCATGACGCACCAAATCAGCGGGCGCTAAAACCCCATCAGAAATAGTAGAATGGCAATGCAAATCAATCATGAATTATGTGACTCAAAAAAAACAATCAATAGGTGATTGAACTCAATCGTACATCATAGCAAAATAGCGCCTCGCCTCCCACCGTTTAACCATAGAAAGTCAGCCATGAAACTGTTGTTCGATTTATTTCCTGTGATTGCTTTTTTTATTACCCTCAAGCTGACAGAGAAAATAGCTACTATGGCCACCTTTGCGCGTGAAATCCTAGAAACTTTTGGCATGCAACAATCTTTGCCCGATGACTTAATTCCGATTATGTTAGCGACGCTGGTAGTGATTGCCGCTACTCTGCTGCAAATTATTTGGCTCAAGATACGCCATGGTCACGTGGATAAAATGCTTTGGATTAGCGCTGCGCTAGTAGTGGTGCTAGGAGGAATGACCTTATATCTTCAAAATCCGGCTTTCATTAAATGGAAACCCACGCTGCTATATTGGATTTTTGCCATGAGCTTGCTGGCTGCTCAAATGCTATGGAAAAAGAATCTGCTGAAAAGCATGATGGGTAAAGAAATTAAGATGTCGGAGCCAGCGTGGCAGCAAATCACATTAGCATGGGTTGCTTTCTTCACAGGCATGGGATTTTTAAATCTTTATGTGGCATATCACTTTTCTACAGATATCTGGGCGAGCTTTAAATTATTTGGCAGTTTAGGGCTTACTTTGGTTTTTATTTTTATCCAAGCTTGGTGGATGCAAAAACATATTCAGGAGGAATAATGTGGTACGCCATTATTGCGCAAGACGCGCCTAACAGTTTGCAACAACGCCTAGCGCATCGACCTGCGCATTTAGCAAGGCTACAAAGCCTGCAAGATCAAGGTCGTTTGTTACTCGCTGGGCCTATGCCTGCCATTGATCATGAGGATCCAGGACCAGCTGGGTATCAGGGCAGTTTGATTGTGGCGGAATTTGACGATCTTGCTGAGGCACAGCTGTGGGCAGATCAAGACCCATTTGTGTTAGCTGGGGTTTATCAGCAAGTCACTGTCAAACCTTTTAGAAAAACCCTAACCTAAATGAAATTCAGACAGTTAGAAATCTATCATGCTTAATCACACCAGCACCGCAGATATTATTCGTCACAAACTAGCTGCGCTAGCTCCTTTAATGCTTGAGTTACAGGATGATAGCGCTTTACATGCCGGTCATCGTGGCAACACTGGGGGGGGGCATTTCAACTTGACTATTCGCAGTGCAAAATTCAATGGTTTATCACAACTTCAGAGACATAGACTGGTGTTTGATTTGTTGCGCGAAGAAATGCAAAGCAGCATACATGCGCTCAGTATCCGTGCTATCGCGGCTGATGAATAAACACTATAATGGCAAGCCATCACCTTAACTGCGGAATATTTCATGCAAACGCCACTTTATAAAATCCTGTTGATATTAAGCTTGGCTTGCCTCAATCTGAGTACACAAGCAGCTGATAACGCCATCGTCACAGTGAATGGCAAACAAATCAAACAATCGATGTTGGATTTTATTATCAAAGAAGCTAACGACCATGGACAAAAAGTGGATGATAATGTGAAAGAAGTCATCGTTTCTAAACTGATTTCTAGCGAATTGTTGTATCAGGAAGCGATAAAAGCGGGAATAGATAAAAAGCCAGACTTTCAGATGCGCGAAGACCTTGCTAGAAAAGAACTGCTAGTCAATGCCTATTTACAAGACTATGTAAAAAGTCATCCCATCAGCGAAACTGATAGCAAAGCTGCCTATGAAAAGTTTAGGCAAGAGTTGGGAGATAAAGAATTCAAAGCCAGTCATATTTTGTTGGCATCAGAAGCGGAGGCCAAAGAAATCATTGGGCAGATCAACAAAGGGGCAGACTTTGGCAAAATAGCCAAAGAAAAATCGCTTGACCCAGGCTCTAAGGAAAAGAACGGAGATCTAGGTTGGTTCTCTCTCAGTGGTATGGTCAAACCATTTAGCGACGCAGTGGCTAAATTAGCAAAAGGATCAATATCATCAGAACCTGTTCAAACGCAATTTGGCTGGCATGTCATCAAGCTTGAGGATGTCCGAGAATTGAAAGCGCCTGCTTATGAAAAGGTAAAAGATAGCCTACAAAAGCAGCTTGCTAAACGTCAAGTCGAAAAAATGATGGTTGATTTACGCACCAAAGCAACCATTGTGGATCATAGTAAAAATAAAAAATAAGTTTGCCTAGATTTAAGTTTGCCTAGATTTAAGTTTGCCTAGATTGATAAGATGTCAAAAAAGCCACCCGTGTGGCTTTTTTTTTGCACTAGCCTTGGATTTTTTTCTGGAACACGTTTTGCCTGAAACTTTTGTGGGATAATAAGAACTATTATCATTTAATAAAATGGTTAAACGCATGACATCATTGAATCATCTTGTTGAAGGTCAACAAGCAATTATCGCCGGAGTACATGCAGACGAAGCTCTATTCCAACGGATGGCAGCCCTAGGTTTGCGTAGCGGTAAACAGGTCAAAGTGGTTCGAAAAGCCAGCTTTAATGGTCCAATGCATATCCGTATTGGCACTACTGATATTATGCTTAGACTGAGTGATGCATCGCGCATTAGTATATTGTCCCAATGAAAAGAATTGCATTACTCGGCATGCCCAATACGGGCAAATCCACCCTGTTTAATCGACTCTCTGGCGCATCTGCAAAAGTAGGCAATTGGCCTGGCATTACAGTCGATTTAATGAGCGCCAAAATTCTAGTTGGTCATCACATCGCAGAGCTGGTCGATTTGCCCGGAATCTATGACTTACATGGATTTTCCGATGATGAACACGTAGTGCGTCAATTTCTCAGCAATCACCCGATCGACTTATTGATGATTGTAGCTAACAGCACACAAATTGATAGACAACTGTCTTTAGTGTTGCAACTTAAGCAACTTGGCCTGCCCGCAGTATTACTGCTAAATATGCGTGACGAGGCAAAACGGCTTGGTATTCAAATACAAACCAGCAAAATGGCCGAAAAATTGAATATGCCAGTGCTTGAAATTAGTGCCAAATATGGCGATCAATGCCAGCAAGCATTAGAAATTACAGCAAGTCAATTACAACAAAGCAGCGCAAGCCAACTAGCACAAATAGCCCAGAAATTTGCCTCTGACAACGATATCGAGCAAGAAATGGAATCGATTATTGCCAGTAGCGTAGACTACCCGAGCCGATTAAATGATGTGACCACCACTCGTTTGGATAATGTTTTATTACACCCTTGGCTTGGTTTACCCATTTTCTTCTTGAGTATCTATCTGTTATTTGAGTTAATTTTTACTGCAGGAAAACCTCTTCAAGATGGCGTAACAGAGATATTTAGCTGGATTGCACAACATCAGTTAATCCCCTTATTAAGCGACGCACCGAATTGGCTGAATGGCCTGTTGATTGAAGGATTATTTACCGGCTTAAGTACTGTTGCTGCCTTCGTTCCGGTGATTATTTTATTTTTCTTGGTGATGACGGTTGTAGAAGATAGTGGCTATCTTTCGCGCGCTGCTTTTCTGATGGACGCATTGATGGCCAAAATCGGCTTAGATGGACGAGGTTTTGTGATGGTGCTGATGGGATTTGGTTGCAATGTGCCTGCATTGATGGGTACGCGCGTGATGCGCTCTCGCAATCTGCGTTTACTGACCATGCTGGTAATACCCTTTTCCTTGTGCTCTGCACGTCTACAAGTGTTTTTATTTATAAGCGCCATTCTGTTTGCACCTCATCAGGCCGCTTTGGTGTTGTTTGGACTTTATATGGTGAGTTTTGCTTGTATTTTTATCACTGCACTGATCAACCGAAACCGTTATCAAAATCATGAACCCTTTATTCTAGAATTACCTCCCTACCGACTGCCAACCTCAAGACAAATTTTGCTGAGCGCATGGCAAGAAATTCATCATTTTCTCAGGCGGGCAACCTCATTTATTGTGCTGGGAGTAATGATGGTATGGGTGCTAACGCATTTTCCTTCAGATGCCGTACCTGCCAGTAGCGAAACTTTGGCTGGTCAGATTGGCCTGTTATTAAAGCCGCTGTTACAACCCATAGGTATTGATAGTCATCTCGCCATCGCATTGATTTTTGGTTTTGTTGCCAAAGAGATTGTGATTGGCTCATTAGCCGTGATTTATGGATTACAAGGGGAAGATCTGGCAAACAGTATCGCCAGTCAGGTAGATTGGGTGCAGGGGGTGAGTTTTATGTTATTTACTTTAATCTACACCCCTTGTCTTTCCACTATTGCGACACTTAAAAATGAAGCTAAAAGCGCATGGTTTGCCGCTTTTTCATTAATATGGTCTCTAATACTGGCATGGATTGTTGCCTTTTTGTTTTATCAAGGCATGCGCTGGTTGGGATATTAATGATACAAAGCGCGCGCTGATATACCTTGCGTTAGACGGCTGATTCACCAGTCTCCCCGGTACGTATCCGCAATACTTGCTCTACATTAGTCACAAAAATCTTACCATCGCCAATTTTGCCTGTTCTTGCCGCTGTGACGATGGCATCTATTGCCTGATCGACTAAGTCATCCGACACTACTAGCTCAATTTTAATTTTAGGTAAGAAATCGACCACATACTCTGCACCTCGATATAACTCAGTGTGCCCTTTTTGACGGCCAAAGCCTTTGACTTCAGCAACAGTCAATCCATTGACACCAATTTCTGAGAGCGCCTCACGTACTTCGTCTAATTTAAAAGGTTTGATAACAGCTTCAATTTTTTTCATGTTGCATCCTTTAAAGTGGCTTATAAGGTATTTTTGTAACTGAATTTTGAGGTAACTGGGTAGCGTCTATCTTTGCCGAATCCTCTGTGCGTAATTCTAACCCCAATCGGAGATTGGCGGCGTTTGTATTCGTTTAAATCAATGAGCCGCAACACGGTCTCAATATCTTTACTTTGATATCCAAGTGCCATTATCTCTTGAAAACTAGCATCTTGTTCAACATAGGCCTGTAATATGCCATCGAGAATCTCATAGGGTGGCAGACTATCTTGATCGATTTGATTCGCTCTCAGTTCAGCAGAGGGAGCACGTGTGATGATACGTTCTGGAATTACGGGGGAAATTTGGTTGCGATAATGTGCTAACTCATACACCAAGGTTTTAGGTACATCTTTTAATACAGCAAAGCCCCCTGCCATATCGCCATACAGGGTGGAGTAACCTACTGCCATTTCACTCTTGTTGCCTGTAATCAATACTAGACTGCCAAATTTATTCGACAGGGCCATCAATAATACACCGCGGATACGCGCCTGGATATTTTCCTCAGCCGTATCAAATGGCAAATCTGCAAATACTGGCGATAGCACTTGGCGAAATTGCTGAAAAAGACTTTCGATTTCAAATTGATGATATTTAACCTGAAGCTGACTGGCCATTTGCTGCGCATCTTGAATACTGATATCAGCAGTAAATTGTGATGGCATCATGGCCACACTCACCCGCTCAGCACCCAAGGCATCGACTGCGATAGCCAATGTTAAGGCGGAATCTATCCCTCCCGATAAACCCAATAAAACTGACTTAAATCCATTTTTATTGACATAATCATGCACAGCCAAGCACAGTGCTTGATAGACAGAAGCACACAGAGGCAATGGCGGCTTAGCTGATGAGAATTGCGGATTGGCATATTCTGCTTGATGCATGGCTATAGTCAGCAACGTGACAGATTGTTGAAAACAATCTGTTTGCAACACGAGCTGTCCATTTCGATCCAGTGCAAAAGAGTTTCCATCAAACACCAGTTCATCTTGGCCACCTACCATATTGTTATAAATCAATGCCAACCCTGTCTCACGAACCCGCTCTGCGGCCACCTCAAAACGCTCGCTTTGTTTTTCCATATGAAACGGCGAAGCATTTAAAGTAAGGAGTATTTCTGCTCCTGCCTCCTTCGCTTGCATGGCAGGCGCAGATTCCCAGATATCTGCACAAATCAGGACGCCACACTGTAATCCTTGATGCTCAAACACACAGGGTTGGTCACCAGAGGAAAAATAACGTTGTTCATCAAATACCGTATGATTGGGTAAAATTTGTTTGAAATAGTTATGCTTGACTTGACCATCTCGTATCACGGCAGCCGCATTAAATACCTTGCCCAAACGAATAGCAGGATACCCCACCAGCAAAGTAATTCCTGATACTTGGCTAGCCAACTGCAACAACGCATGCTGACAGGCGGATAAAAAATCGCTACGTAGCAGCAGGTCTTCGGGTGGATAGCCGGTTAGCGCAAGCTCGGGAGTGAGGATTAGCGTAGCACCTAAATTTTTTGCTTGCTGGCAAGCTTGAAGAATCTTGGCGACATTACCCTGCAAGTCGCCTAACGTCGGATTCAGTTGCGCCAGCGCAATATTCACATGAGAGCTAATAGCTTCCACCTGCCTGTTTAAGAAGATTCACAATTTCAGTATTACGATTTTTTAAAGCGTAGACCAATGGTGTCAAACTATATTGGTCTTTGACATTAACCTCTGCACCGAGTTGAACCAACATGCCGGTCATTTTGCTGTCATTATTAGCAACCGCCATATGCAGTAGATAGTTACCTGTTTTATCAGCCACATTGATTTTTGCACCTTTGCCTATCAGCATTTTTGCTGTGCCTAGTTGTTTCTTTTTAACCGCCCAAGTCAATGCTGTCCAACCCGAGCTGTCCATCAAGTCTATATTCGCACCAGCCGCTAGTAATTCTTCACAACCATCGGTTCTACCACTTCTTGCAGCATACATTAAAGCAGTGGCTAGCTGATTATCGCGCGCATCGACATCGGCTTGATGTTGCACCAAAGCTTGTATGGTTGGTCTATCTCCATTTTTAGCTGCATACATCAAAACAGTTTTACCATCATCGCTACGAGCATCGGCATCGATGCCAGACTCAATCAAAAGCGTGACAAACTCAGCGTAGCCGGATGTCGCTGCTAAGCCTAGAGCACTCCAACCAGAAACATCACGTATTTTCGCATCTGCGCCTTTATCTAAAAGCAATTTTGCACAATGCAAATAATTTTTCTTGGCAGCATACATCAATGCAGTCCAACCACCGTTATCACGAAGGTTGGGGTCAGCACCCTTATTTAATAATAACTTGATGACTTCAGGCTTATCTTTGCGCGTCGCATACATTAATGCTGTGAGTCCATCGAGATCGCGGGTATTCACATTGGCACCGCTGTCTAGTATCGCCCTCACTGTATTGGTATCGCCTTTGCTTGAAGCAGTGAGCAAGTAGGGAATATCCTCTGCCCAAGCAGGCACCTGAATTGTGAGGTTTAAAAACAGCGCAAGGCAAGCAACTAAAACAAGTTTCATGCTGTTGCCTTTAATGAATGATGCTGTATAGCTTTCATCATGGCTTCGCCTAGACCTGCAGGAGAGCTTGCTACTACCACCCCAGCATTTTCTAAGGCAGCGATTTTGTCTTCGGCTTTACCACTGCCGCCAGAAATAATCGCTCCAGCGTGCCCCATGCGTTTACCCTTAGGCGCAGTCTGACCAGCAATATAACCTGCTACAGGTTTGCTGACATGATGCTTTATAAAATCAGCTGCAGCCTCCTCATCTGTACCGCCGATCTCACCGACCATGATAATCGCCTCGGTTTCAGCATCCGCCTCAAATAAAGCCAAACATTCAATAAAATTTAGACCTCGAATAGGATCGCCGCCTATGCCTACACAGGTAGACTGGCCTAAGCCCAGCGCTGTGGTCTGATGAACTGCTTCGTAAGTCAAAGTACCTGAGCGAGAAACTATGCCGACTTTGCCACGCAAGTGAATACTGCCTGGCATAATACCAATTTTGCACTCATTTGGAGTAATCACTCCTGGGCAATTAGGACCTATCAGTTTGACATTGTTGGCATTCAATGCGGCTTTGACATTCAGCATATCTAACACAGGAATACCTTCAGTGATACAAACAATCAGCTCAATACCAGCATCACATGCTTCAAGGATAGAATCTGCTGCGAACGGCGGAGGTACATAAATAACAGTGGCATTTGCTGCAGTTTCTCGAACCGCATCGCGCATTGTATTAAATACTGGTAAACCTAAATGTATTTGCCCACCTTTACCCGGCGTGACCCCACCCACCATCTTTGTGCCATAAGCAATCGCTTGCTCTGAGTGAAAGCTGCCTTGTTTTCCTGTAAAGCCCTGACATAGCACTCGGGTTTCTTTGTTCACTAATATACTCATGCCCTAACCTTTCACACACGCAACAGCTTGCTGGGCAGCATCAGTAAGCCCTTGAGCAGAAATAATCGACAAACCACTCTCGCTGAGCATTTTTCTGCCTAATTCAACATTGGTTCCTTCTAGGCGCACTACTACGGGAATTTGGATACCGACTTCACGCACTGCATTAATAATGCCTTCTGCAATAATGTCGCAACGCATAATGCCACCAAAAATATTCACTAAGATGGCCTGCACGTTCTGATCCGCCAAGATGATTTTAAAAGCTTTGGTTACAGTCTCCGCCGTCGCACCGCCACCAACATCCAAAAAGTTGGCTGGAGCACCCCCATGTAACTTAATCATATCCATAGTCGCCATGGCCAAACCAGCTCCGTTCACCATACAGCCAATGTTGCCATTCAATGCAATATAGTTTAAGCCAGCATGATGGGCTTCTGCCTCTTTAACATCGTCTTGACTCCAATCTCGTTGTTCAGCCAAGGCTTTCTGTCGATACAAAGCATTATCATCGACGCTCATTTTGCAATCCAACGCATACAGTTTGCCGTCACTAGTCACTACCAAGGGGTTGATTTCCAGCAATGACAAATCATTTTCCTTGAATAGTTTGTAGAGCCCTTTGGTGAGCTTGCTAAACGCACCAATTTGTTCATCTTGCAGACCTAGCGCAAAAGCGACATTTCTTGCTTGATAATCCACCATTCCATTCAGTGGGTCACATACTTCGCGTAAGATTTTCTCTGGCGTATGGGCAGCGATTTCCTCGATATCCATGCCACCTGCGCTAGATGCCACCATCACCACACGCTCTAGACCTCTATCCACTAATAGTGAAAGATAAAGTTCGCGTGCTATCGGTAAAGTCTGCTCCACCAACAGTTGATGAACCGGTTGACCATCAGGCGCATTTTGATAGGTAACCAAGGATTTTCCCAATAAGGAATTTGCTACAGACTGAGCCTCACTTGCTGATTTAACAATCTTTACCCCACCGGCTTTACCACGACCTCCAGCATGTACTTGCGCCTTGACTACCCATGCTTGACAAGGAATTTCTCTGGTTGCTGCCGCAGCTGCCTCGGCAGACTGTACTACTTGACCTTGTGGAATTGGTAGACCATAGCGTTGCAACAATTGTTTGGCTTGATATTCGTGCAAATTCATAATGAAAATAATCGTAGACTGAATAAACCCACATTTTCGCTGAAATCACCAATATACGCTAGCATGCCAGTGTATAATCGTGCATTGTAAATGCTCATTACTAGCGCAACCCTAAAGGTGAATCACAACAATGCGTCTTGTCGTTCAAGCTCCTCATATTCAACTCGGTCATCTACAGCATATTCATACACTCAGCCACCAGCCTCATGGTGCACAATTTATCCAGATAGACCAACATGCCTATTACTTGCCTAATCAGCAGACTAATCAGGCAGTGCTGGATTTTTGTCGTGAGCAACAAATCGACTGTGCCTACGTAGCAGACAATTTGACCTTACAGAGTATCAAATTCGCTGTGATGGACATGGATTCAACACTTATCAATATTGAATGCATCGATGAAATTGCAGATATTGCTGGAATCAAACCTCAGATTGCCGCGATTACTGAACGTACTATGCGAGGAGAACTAGATTTCAAACAAAGCTTGCGTGAACGCGTCGCGCTACTCGCTGGTCTTCCTGAAACAGCCTTGCAACAAGTCATACAAGATAGACTGCAAGCCAATCCAGGGGCTCAGCACTGGCTAGAAACATGCAAACAATACAATATCAAAACCATGCTAGTTTCTGGTGGTTTTGAACAATTCGCCCATCATGTTCAAAAGAAGTTGGGCATCGACTTTAGTGCAGCTAATCGATTGGAGATTATCGACCAAAAACTCACTGGCAATCTCATTGGAGATATTGTTGATGGTCAGGCTAAGGCTGACTTTATGTGTTATCAAGCAGCACAATTGGGCGTGCAACTGAGTGAGACTATCGCCATCGGAGATGGTGCCAACGACTTAATCATGATGCAGAATGCGGCTGCAGGGATTGCATATCATGCCAAACCAATTGTCCAGCAACAAGCTAGTTATGCCATCAACTATTGTGGATTAGATGCGATTGCGAACTTATTTAAGATTAGTTTAACAAAATAATATTAAACTGAGATTGATATGCAATTTAGGAGCTTTTCATGAAATTAAAAACTTTACTAGCGACATTAATGTTAACGATGACAGTGTCCACGACATGGGCAAAGCCATTTGTTGAAATTAAAACCAACAAAGGCATCATGTTGATCGAGCTTTATCCGGAAAAAGCACCCAATACAGTGGAAAACTTTTTGCAATATGTCAACAGTGGTTTTTATAATGGCACAATATTTCATAGAGTCATTTCAAATTTCATGATACAAGGTGGTGGATTAGATAAAGACTTTAATGAAAAAACAACGCGCGCGCCCATCAAAAATGAAGCTGATAACGGCTTGACCAATAGCTTTGCCAGTATCGCAATGGCGCGCACTAGCGATCCCCATTCGGCAACTGCGCAGTTTTATATCAATGTAGCCAATAATACTTCCTTGAACCATTCTGAAAAAACAGAAAGAGGTTGGGGTTATTGTGTGTTTGGCAAGGTAGTTAAAGGCATGGAGGTGGCAGAACATATCTCTAAGCTGCCTACTGAAGGTGGAGATGTACCGATTCAAACCATCACCATAGAATCTATCAACGTGGTTGAAGATAGAAAACCATAGCAATCAGAATAAAAAAAAACGGCGCTTGTGCGCCGTTTTTTGTTTGCTGTCGATGAATTAATTAGCAGGCTTGTCAGGACCACCAAAGTCATATCTCAAGCCAATCCATCCCGCTCTTGGAGCACCCGGCAATAAGCCAAGTGGGCGAGATTCTTCACCTTGATATAGACCGTTAGTACCAAACTGTGTTTCACCAAAGCGGCCACCAACATAATAGTCACGATCAAAGATGTTAATCGCTTTGGCAAAAGCTTTCCAGCCATTACCCAAATTGTATTGAGTATCTAAGTTAACAACAAAGTATCCACCCAACTTACCTCTTCCAGATGAGCACTCTTCATTACCTTCACAACGCGGGTCATTAGCACGGTGTTGGTTATTCTCATTACCCCAGACAAACTGGTCAGAGAAACCAATCACGTTAGTACCTACGGTCCACTCAGGTGTCATTGCGTATTGTGCACGGAATTTCAACTGATGTTTTGGAATAGAAGGCAAACGATCACCTTTACGAGCAGTGTATTGACCTTCTAAATTCGGATTACCAAGTTCGGCAGCCTGCTCTTCTGTGATAGAGGTGGAGTTTCCAGGATTGGTAAATGTGACATCAGTATCATAGGTCGCTCTGATATAGCTATAGGATGCTGACCATTTAAATTTATCCATATTTCCAGACAAACCTAAATCGAAACCTTCACGCACTGTACGTCCGATATTTTTAAAGTATCCTGCACCAGTCAAAGTATTTGCTGCAGTAAATTGAATATCGTCATGGTTGACAGCACGATACAGTCCTGCATTCCAGCGAATATCTTCAGTCAAGTTACCACGACCACCTAATTCATAGGTTTTTGCCACAACTTGATTTAATGGAGGATCATCAGCCATTTGCGCTGGTAATAGACAAGGGAAAGCAGGATTGGAACAACCCAACTCAATAGAGGTTGGAGCACGACTAGACTCACTATATGAGCCATACAGTGAGGTTGTGGTTGTCGGTGTAAAAGTTAATCCCACAGAAGGATTTAAACGAGTATAGCTATCGCGTGCAGTCAGCGTATTAGGGACAAAAGATCCTCGCAATGTATCGACGTTATCAACACGAGTAAAATTCCAACTTGCCCCCGCGTTTAAATGCCAATAGTCATTTAACGATAAAGTGTCCGAGGTAAACAGTCTGGCAGTCCACTGCTTACCTGTTAGACCTGTGGTTTGCTCAGAGGGAAGAACACCACCACCAGAAAGATTCACTTTTCTGGATGCATCAAAAACATTCGGATTAACAAGCGCTAAGGCTTCATCATCACCATCTTCATACTCAAAAGCCCCTACATTGGCCGAGAAACCTTGTTTGAAGCGGATAATGGAATAATCATAACCAAAACCTACAATGAAATTGTTTTTCTTTCCGAACAAATCGTCATTTTTGGCAACCTGAGTGGTAAAGCCATAAGTGTCTTGACGCGTTTTAGTACGATTCATGACCGAGCCTTTTAATTCCTCAATATCATCGGCATCTATCGCAGTACCAATATCACCAAAACCTCTGCTTTCCAATAACTCTAGGTAATTATCAAAATTTGCATTTGAGTCATCGGTTTCCCAACCATCACCATTTCTGGTGTGACGATTAGACTTTCTGTAATAAATATTCCCTGACAACATTGTAGTGTCATTCATCCAATGCGAGCCGTTTAAGGCTAAGAAGTGGGAATAGTTGTTGGTAAAGTCTGGACGTGTGTGAATTTGATCACGATCACCACGCAAGAAAAATTCGGGTGTAAAACCGTTACCAATCAGATTATTATCGGTTCCAATATAGGTCAGGTCTAAACGCGTGGTTTCATTCTGCCAACCAATTTTAGAGAATAATTGATTCAGGTGTGACGGTGAGTTTTTGCGCCATCCATCCTCTGTTAAATGTTGATAACCAAACATAAAGTCAACAGAACCATCCTTGGAAACACCGCCCGCTTCAATCAATGCACGCTGACGACCCCAGGATCCAGCTTCGTATTCCAGCCCTATGCCTTGATTATCACGACCATTTTTGGTTTGAATGGCAATGGCACCTCCCAAGGTATTCAAGCCATAAACTGGGTTAGAGCCAGGAACTATTTGCATATTACCAATAGCAAAGCTAGGAATTTTGTCCCACAGTGTCACATCACCAAACGACTCATTGACACGTACGCCATCCACATAGGTAGATAGGCCTTGAGCATTACCCAACAAGGGGGTGGAGGAATAACCGCGGAAATTAATTTCTGGCTGCCAAGGGTTACCGGTCATATCTGACACGGTCACGCCTTGCATGTTGTTGACCATATAATCGGCAATAGAAACACCAGGCTGCTTGTTAACATCAGCCGCTTTGACAGTTTGAATATTGCTGGGAATCAAGTTGATTGGTACACCAATGCCAGGCAATGGAGAAGTTGAGACAACCTCTACTTTGTCCGACTTGAGATCTGCCGCATTTGCCAGTGGCGAAACCAAGGCCGTCATTACAGCCAAATAACTGATTTTTAGATTTGCTTTCATTAAATTCTCGTCTATGAAAAAAATACTTGGCAAATTATATATAAATCAGTTCGGGAATATTTCCCGATATTCTAGGGGAATCTCTACTTATCTAGGGATCCAAACCTTTTTCTAGATCGCTTGCTTCTATTAAGCCATGTTGTATCGCAATTTTTAATATATCGATTGAGCTGACTGCATCGAGTTTCTTCTTGATAATGCTCTGATAGTTGGCAATGGTTTTTGCACTTAATTTCAAGGAATCTGCAATATCATCTATTTCTTTACCCTCCGCAATTAGCCTAAAAATTTGAAATTCTTTGGAATTCAACTCAGCTAGAGGATTAATAGGTTTAGTCACTGTATCGATAGCAAAACTCTGCGCCACCGAAGAACTCATGAAATTTTTGCCAATCGCCACCGCCTTTAATGCGCTGACTAACTCGTCTCCCAAACTTGACTTGGTCAGATACCCTTTTGCACCAGCTTTCAGACAATGAGAAACAAAAGGTCCACGCTCATACATGGATAAAATAATGACTTTGGCACTTGGATTTTTGGTGAGAATTCTTATCATAGCTTCGATACCGCCCATACCCGGCATATGAATATCCATAATGGTGATATCTGGATTTAGTTTTGAATGTAATTCGCAGGCACGCTCACCACTATCAGCCTCTGCAATGACTTGAAATTCACTCGACATATCCAATAATCTGCGGGCACCGGAACGAACAATCATATGGTCATCAACCAACATTACGGTGATCTGATTCATTCGCTATCCTAAGCATGCATTGAGAGAGGGATTTGCATATTATCCCCTTGCATTTGGGATTTCTTCCCGACTTAGTCAGTTAACTCATTATCAGGAAAAAATCCTAAAAAAAATGTGCTAACTTTTATAAGTGAAATATTGCAGGTCTATCCATTGTTGAATTGATTGCTGAGAAGTGCATGAAAAAATTTATTCGAGTGATTCAGTCAAATCTTGGCACCCGCTCTTCTGTCTCCTTTGTGCTCACCTTAATTTCGGTTTTAGCATTGTTCTTGGTTGATGTTATTTGGGATACCAATGAGAGAATATCTTTACGCCACTTGGTCACCGACTTATTTATTATTCTTGGCGTCATCTACTTAGCTTGCTGGATTTGGCAACGCTATAAAAAAGATATCGCTAGTCATCATGTTGTGCAAAAGAAACTAAGCAAAACCAACGAGTTGCTTAAGCATCAATCGCTGCAACACAAAAAGCTTAAGGCTGGAATAGCCTCGCATATCCAATCAGTATTTGACGAGTGGAAGCTGAGCACAACTGAACGCGAAATTGCATTAATGATTATCAAGGGATACAGCTTGGATGAGATTGCCAAAATGCGCCATAAATCTGAACGCACCATACGCGATCAGGCAGCCACCATTTATCGAAAAGCCCATGTAAAAAACAGAATAGAACTGACTTCTTATTTTATTGAAGACATCATCCATCTCGAAAATTCATAATAGATTGCATACACAATATCCAATATCAAGTTACGTCCTCTGTCGTATTCCGATATTGATTTTTCCCAGATAACATCCCGCAAGTAATATTTTTGTTAACTATTGTGGAGATGTAAATGAATAAGTTATTGATATCTTTTTTGGCATTAGGCACATTGACTAATGTTTATGCTGCTGATCTACACCAAGGCAAAATGGAAAGCTGTATGAAAGCAGCTTTGGCCAAACATCCTGGTGAAATAATTTCTTTGGAAGCTGAAGTAGAAGATGGAAAAGCTACCTATGAATTTGATATCAAGGGTAAAGATGGCAAGGAATGGGAAGTTGAATGTGACGCTAAAACAGCCAAGCTTATCGAAGAGGAAGAAGAAGTTGATGCACAGGACCCTCGATTCAAAGGCAAAGCAAAGGTTTCACTAGAAGATGCCAAAAAAGCAGCTTTAGCAGCTAAACCAGGCGAAGTGATTGAAACAGAAACATCCATCGAATCAAATGGTAATGTTTCTTATGAATTCGATATTAAAGGCAAAGATGGTCAAGAATGGGAAGTTGAAGTTGATGCGGTCTCTGGTAAAGTCATCGAAACAGAGTTGGAAGTTTTCCAAATCGGTTTAGACTAATTAAAGGTTGTTAGCGTGATAAAAGACAAGGTTTCAACCTTGTCTTTTTTTTCAATTTAGATGAATCCCCCAAAATAACTGTGTTCTAGCACTACAAGAGAATTAATTCGCGCGGGAAATAATCCCGTTATAAAAAGTGATTTTTTCCCGATATCATGTATGAATTCTTCCTACTAATAGAGAGAATTTATATGTTCCGATATCTTGTAAACACATCTTGTAGGACAATAGCGTCTATTGATGCAAAAAATTGTTAGACAAAATTCGGTATTTTTTTAAATGTCACTCAAGCTCAGACTCAATATTTTAATCACCCTACTATTACTAAGCATCCTCATCGTAGGGGGAATCTTTTCTTTAAATAATGCCCGTCAGAACGCAATCGCTGAGATTCGCTCGGCTGAAAAGTTGGTCTTATATTTGCTGGAAGATGCCACCATAAAAAATAAAAAAATTCGATATCTCAACAAAAACACCTTTAACCTTCAAGTGTTGCGACATATGCGTCACATTCGTATTGAGCTGATTGATATGCAAGGCAAACTGATAGATAGCAATGCCAACCAATTCGATAGCCAGGAAGATAAAGCACCACAACTTTTTGTCAAAATTTTGAATAGTATCTCTAAAAAATGGGAGGCATCAAAGCTGCCTCTCAATTACGATGGTCAACAACTGGGTAGCCTAATTGTGACCCCTGACCCCAGCTATGAATATGCAGAAAAATGGAAACAACTTAGAGCATTGATTACCTTGGTTTTACTATTTTTTGTCCTGGTGAACATCACGGTCAGTTGGGTCGTGAGTTTGGCGCTCAAGCCTACAGAAAAAATATATGCTGCACTAAAAGACTTAGAAGATGGCAATCTGGACACAAGACTGCCGCCATTTAAGACAGTGGAGCTTGAGCGTATTGGGCAAAAATTCAACGAGATGGTGGCTCAATTACAATCCAGTATTCAACAAAATCACAAACTGAGTCAGCAATTAATTAATCTGCAAGAAGAAGAAAGAAAAAAACTAGCGCGCGATTTACATGATGAGTTCGGCCAGTGTCTGACCGCCATCAATACTGACGCAACGGTCATATTAAGAGCCTCAGAAAATAAATATCCCGAACTAAAACAAAGTGCTTTAGCGATTAGCGAGCTATCCAAACATTTGATGGAATTAGTCAGAGGCTTATTACATACACTAAGACCGAGCGTATTGGATGAATTAGGTCTGCAGTCTGCACTTGAGGATTTAATCACGCCTTGGAAAAAACGTCATGAACATGTGGCGCTGGAATATTATCTGGATATCGATGAGCAAATTTTAAATGATCAAATCAACATTGCAGTCTATCGGCTATTACAAGAAGCACTCACCAATATCAGCAGACATGCACGCGCCAGCAAAGTCAGTATCACAGTAAAGACTGTATCCAAAGCAACCAAAGGAAAATCCATATATATTCAAATTGAAGATAATGGTGTAGGTTTGGATCCCTCTCAATCTTTAGGTTTAGGACTTCCCGGAATGAAAGAACGGATTATTGGCCTAAATGGAGAAATTAATTTTATAAGTAACAATGGAACTAATATAGAAGCATGGATACCCATCAAATAAATCAACTACCCTTAAGAGTGATGTTGGTCGATGACCATGGCGTGGTTAGAGCAGGTATTCGCCGACTTTTAGAGCAAGAGCCTCACATTGAGGTTGTCGCTGAGGCCGATAGTGGTGAAAAAGCCTACCAATTATTTGGACAGCAGCTGCCCGACATCACCATAATGGATATTAGTATGCCTGGCATGGGCGGACTTGAATCCATCAAACGCATCGTCACTCGATACCCCAATGCCAAAATTCTCGTTTTATCTATGCATGATAATGTTAATTTCGCAGGCCAAGCATTGAAGATTGGGGCACGTGGATATCTATCCAAAAGTGGATTATCTGAAGAATTAATCGACGCGATTCAATGGATAGCGACAGGACAAACTTTCTTGGGACATGAAATTTCCAGCAAAATAAATTTCAGTGTCAGCAACGATGACAACCCATTACAGCAACTCTCCGTCAGAGAGTTTGAAATTTTTAGGATGTTGGTGGACGGTGTAGAAGTTGCGCAGATAGCGCAAAGATTAAATATTAGTCTAAAAACTGTCGCCAATTATCAGACCACCATCAAACAAAAATTGAAAGTTAATACGCCTATCGAGATGGTAAGACTTGCTATTCGAAACGGCTTAATTGACGAATAAAGGCTGTGAGAAAATCACTTATTGAGTTTGCCATTCTACTGTCAGACCCATTTCATCTGCTTGTGCTTGCCACTCTGCTTGCACACCCAGACTAGGCACCAGCACCAACTGGCGATCAACAAATATCATAGGCAAACGTTCTCTAAACCAAGGCGGCATATTCATTTCCTGCATCCATTTCTTTAGAGGTTTACTAGGACGATTGGCATAAGGTTTTATACGCTCGCCGCCTGCACGAAATTGAATGCTTAAATTTTGATTACCCAACATTTTTAAAGATATACCCTGCCCAAGCTTTTTGGAAAAAAGCAAACGACTGCCATCTTCCAATTGAATTTCTTCTTCGCCATGCCAGTGCAGATACATAGCGGAAGTGACCCCATCTAAAGAGATATAGGCGAAGCCCCTATAGCGGCGCAATATATACACATGATCATGCTGAGAGTGATGCAACAAGATTTGTAATTGCTTATCGATTTTGGCGCATAGTAATTGCTGCAACATCTCTTGTAATTGAACTTGGCTAGGCATCAACATGCCTTGTTGCGCTAGCCACCAGCGCAATAGATTAGCAGCACGGGCTGGACTTAATTGGCTTAATCCTTTGACATTAAGCTTATCCCCAACAACATTTTCACGCGCATCTAAGACTGCCAAATCCTCTAGCAACTGCTGTGCTTCAGCTAGCAACCTCGCACTGCGTGCAATATTCTCGCTTACGGCAGGATTACGTTGGCGGAATAAAGGAATGATTTGATGCCTGACAAAATTACGTTCGTAATCTAGCGAGGTATTACTCTCGTCCTCCACCCACTTCAGCGCAAAGCCCTCTGCATAGTCGCGCAATTGTTGCCTAGAAGCCTGCAATAAAGGGCGCAATAGTCTTCTATCTTGATCGAACTCCGCCATACCGGCTAAACCCTTCACCCCTGAGCCACGCATCAATTGCAATAACAAGGTTTCTGCTTGATCATCTTGGTGGTGAGCCAGCAAAATCAAATCTGCAGGCTGGGCCAGCAGTGCTTGATAGCGAAGTTTTCGCGCCTCACTTTCTACACCAGCAGAAGATGCTCGATTCACTTTCACATAAGCAATTTCGCAGGGTATTTGGTGGTCTTCACAGAGAGTCTTACAAAACTTAACCCAGGTATCAGCATTTGCACTGAGACCATGATGCACATGTAAGGCGGATAAATGGAAAAGCATGTTTTTTTGTAAGCCGAGCAAAATATGCAACAGCACACAGGAATCTAAACCACCGCTGAGGGCTAAAAGAATCTTGGCTCGATTAGCTCGCCCTTGGCCTAGAGCCGCCTGCAAACTAGCCTCAACTTGTTGCGTCAAGGCTGGTGCAGTAGATGTGAATGGAGGATTGGAGCTAGCCTTGCGCATCTGCTTGGCGCAGGCCGTTTATTGGCCTTCCTGATACTGACCAAAACTCATCAGCTTTTGATAACGTGCTTGAAGCAATTCATTGAGGGATTTTTTTTGTACTTTGCTTAATTCTTCAGCAAGCACTTTTTGCATGGTTTTCATCATGCTTTCCCATGAACGATGAGCACCGCCCATGGGTTCATCGACCACACGGTCAACCAAACCAACTGACTTCAAACGTGGCGCAGTAATTGCCAAAGCCTCGGCTGCCACAGAGGCTTGATCGGCACTGCGGAACAAGATTGAGGCACAGCCTTCAGGGGAAATCACAGAATAGGTGGCATATTGCAACATCAATAATTGATCTACCACACCTAAAGCCAAAGCCCCGCCTGAACCACCTTCACCAATAATGACCCCAATAATAGGGGTTTTAAGTTCGGACATGACGTACAAATTGCGCGCAATTGCTTCAGATTGACCACGCTCCTCGGCACCAATGCCAGGATAAGCACCCGGGGTATCGATCAAGGTAATAATGGGCAAACCAAATTTTTCTGCCAGTCGATATAAACGCAGCGCCTTACGATAACCTTCGGGACGTGGCATGCCAAAATTGCGTAATTGGCGCTCTTTGACATCACGGCCTTTTTGATGGCCTATCACCATCACAGGTTTGCCATCAAAGCGGGCAATTCCACCGACAATAGCAGGATCATCAGAATAAGCCCGATCACCGTGCAACTCTTCAAACTCAGTAAACAGCGCTTGAATGTAATCCATGGTATAGGGGCGTTGCGGGTGACGCGCCACTTGGGAAATCTGCCAGGCATTTAAATTGCCATAGATTTCAGTGAGCAATTCAGAGGTTTTGGTCTGAAGCTGACTGATTTCTTCATTAATATCCACAGAACTACCATCTTGTACCTGCTTTAAATCCTCAATTTTGGACTCAAGCTCGGCGATAGGTTGTTCAAAATCTAAATAACTTAGTTTCATGCTGAATATCTTTAATGGAAAGAGGGTTAATTATAGAGGATTTTTACGTTTTCATCGCTTAACCAAGCTTTTAGTCCTGCAATCAGTTCATCACTCAATTGCACACGCCAATTGTCACCCAACAATATCTCTGCGCTGGCTTGTTGATTGTGATACTCCACCTTCACTGCGCAACCACCTTGTACCAATCCGGATTCAGCAGAGGCTGGCTGACAATAGGGCTGCAGTAGCGTGCGTAACTTAACAGCGTCGGCTTGACCATTACAAGATATTTTTAGCCAGCTAGCACGTGAATTTCTGGCAGCAACAATATCAAAAATTTTTCGCACATTGACGCGTATACCACCGGAAAAATCGTCATGCGACACCCGACCTTCGATGACTAACAATTGATCCTCTTTGATTAGATGGGCATGTTGGCTCAATAACTCGTTGCCAATCACTACCTCAACCCGTGACTCAGCATCGTCCAAGGTAACAATCGCCATTTTTCCTCGTTGCGTCATACGTGTTCGTATGCCCATTACCACACCAGCAGTCATCTGCGCTTGCTCTTGTGGCTTCAGGTCTTTCAGGCGAGTATGAACAAAATGTGCTAATTCTTGCTGATAAGCAGTAAATGGATGACCACTAAAATAAAACCCCAGCGATAATTTTTCTTGTTGCAGCTGTTCTTGCTCACTCCATGCAGGCACCAAGGGCAAAGCTGGCGCTGGCGCATCCATGATGTCGCCAAATAGACTGTTCTGGGCACTATTTGCGCCATTTTGTTCTGCTGCACTGATAGCCAAATTCACCCCTGCCAACAGTGCGTTACGATTGGGTTCAAGACGGTCGAACGCCCCCGCACGAATAAGGGTTTCTATTACACGCCGATTCACTTTTCGCAAGTCGATGCGAGCACAAAAATCAAACAAATCTTTAAAATCACCACCGGCCTCACGTGCCGCCAGAATTGCCTCAATCGCCGCCTCACCAGAACCTTTTAATGCACCCAAGCCATACAAAATTTGTTTGTCATTGATGGGTTTAAATTTGAAAACACTACGATTGATATCTGGCGGCAATACCTCTACTCCATTGCGGCCACAATCATCATAAAAAATATGGATATTGTCAGTATTATTCATGTCGGCCGACATCGTGGCTGCCATAAACGCAGCTGGGTAATGGGCTTTTAAATAGGCAGTATGGTAGGCTACCAAGGCATAAGCTGCCGCATGGGATTTGTTGAAACCATAACTAGCAAACTTTTCCATCAAATCAAATAGCTCACCTGCTTGAGCTGCCGAGGTGCCATGCGCAACTGCCCCCTGTAAAAACACCTCACGTTGCGCATCCATTTCTTCTTTTTTCTTTTTACCCATGGCTCGGCGTAACAAGTCAGCGCCACCCAAGCTATATCCTGCCACCACCTGCGCAATCTGCATCACTTGTTCTTGGTACACCATGATGCCGTAGGTTTCTTTGAGAATAGGCTCAACCGCCGGATGCGGATATTCCACGCGCTGCAAACCATGTTTGCGGCGACAGAAATCAGGAATCAAGTCCATCGGACCAGGACGATACAAGGCGACCAAGGCGATAATATCCTCAAAGCAGTCTGGTTTAGCCTGCTTTAACATATCCTTCATACCACGTGATTCCAGCTGAAATACTGCCGTCGTATTGGCAGCTTTGAGTAATTGATAGGTAGGCTTATCGTCGATAGGCAGGGTTTCAAAACTCAATTCAGGGAGTCCATTAGCCTGACGTTGTTGATTAGCAAACTGTAGCGCCATCGCTAGGATAGTCAGAGTACGCAAACCCAAAAAGTCAAACTTCACCAGACCGACTGCTTCTACATCATCTTTATCGTATTGGCTGACCACACTCTCACCATTGGGCTGACAATAGATAGGCGAATAATCCGAAATTTTTCCAGGTGAAATCAGCACCCCACCAGCATGCATACCCACATTACGTGTCAAACCCTCGAGACGTAATGCCAATTCCATCAGTTCTTTAACCTCTTCTTCTTTTTCGGCACGCTCAGCTAATTGAGGCTCTCTCACCATGGCATCACGCAAAGTAATGCCCAGCTCATTAGGAATTAATTTGGCGATACCATCGACAAAATTGAATGGCAAGTCCAGCACACGACCCACATCACGCACCACTGCTTTGGCCGCCATAGTGCCGAAAGTGGCAATTTGAGAAACAGCCTCAGCGCCATATTTTTGTCGGACATAATCGATAACCCGGTCACGTCCTTCTTGGCAAAAATCAATATCAAAATCGGGCATAGATACCCGGTCAGGATTGAGAAAACGCTCAAACAACAACTGATACTGCAAAGGATCAAGGTCGGTAATACCAAGGCTATAAGCGACTAAGGAACCAGCCCCAGAACCACGACCAGGTCCAACCGGCACGCCATTATTTTTCGCCCAATTGATAAAATCTGCCACAATCAAGAAATAGCCTGCA
Organism: uncultured Methylophilaceae bacterium; assembly: GCA_964470195.1. Lineage (GTDB taxonomy): Bacteria > Pseudomonadota > Gammaproteobacteria > Burkholderiales > Methylophilaceae > RFPI01. Next base: position 72,497 of record CAYYBG010000004.1, read on the forward strand.
AACCCCATTTGCACAATGATGCCAATTTCAAACGCCAGCCTGTCTTCATAAGTAGCCCGCTTTTGTTCACGTAACTCAGCATCTGGATAAAGCGATTGCAAGCGCAATTGCAGACCGTTTAATGACTGGTCACGCAAGTAATCCTCTAAACTGATATGGTCAGGGGTTGGAAATTGGGGCAGATAATTTTTGCCTAGTGTCAAACTCAAATTACAGCGCTTGGCGATTTCAACTGTGTTGAGTAATGCACTGGGGACATCAGCAAATAACTGCTGCATCTGCGCTTGGGTTTTAAAAGACTGTTGCTCGGTAAACCCTTTGGGACGGCGGCTATCGGCCAACACATATCCCTCAGCGATACAGACTCTGGCTTCATGTGCTCTAAAGTCCTCAGTCTGCATAAACTGAATCGGATGCGTGGCAACCAGAGGCAAATCTAGCTTAGCGGCTAAAGCAAACAGCAGATTCTCATAGATTGCTTGCTGTGGATGTCCGTGACGCTGCAATTCAAGGTAATATCGATGACCAAAAGCGTTTTGCCAACGTTGAGCATATTGCTCAGCCTGTGCGACATTATTCATCAACAAACATTGTCCGACATCACCTAACATGGCACCTGATAACAATATTAATCCCTCATTATTATCTAGCAGCCATGATGCTTTGATCTGAGCGCGTTGGCGTAGTTGGTTATGGCTGTAGGCTAACGAAAGTAATTCACACAATCGCAGATAACCAGTTTGATTCTGACAAATCAATAAGACGCGATGTGGTAGATCGGCATTGAGCTCATTTTCAAGCCAAACATCACAAGCAATTAATGGTTTGATCCCTTTAGCGCGACAGGCTTTATAGAACTTAACTGCTGCAAATAGATTGCTCAAATCGGCAATCGCTAAAGCTGGGATATGGTCTTCGGCAGCTGCAGCGACATAGTCATTGATGCGCACCATACCATCCACAATGGAATACTCCGTATGGCAACGCAAATGCACGAATTGAACTGATGGTTTGTGACGGTCCATAAGCTTGGAATTTTAACTGATGGTCAGATTATTCGCTCGTCTTTTTTGTCACACTAGCCTAGTCGCAATCCAAGTATCTACGCCAATCGACAACATTCCTAATTGAAAAATCAACGACTTATTTGCAAGCAAAAAAATATTTTGAAAACACCCTCAGCGGGATAATAATGTACTAAAATAGTCAAGTAATTGCTGTGTAGCATACTGATTCAATTAAAAGGAGAAATAACATGACATCCAGCGTCACACTCAAAGGCAACCCTATCAGCATTGGTGGCAATTTCCCCACTAAAGGACAAACCGCACCAGCTTTCTCGCTGGCTAATGCAAAGCGCGAAATGTTGGACTTGGAGGCATTTGCCGGCAAAAGAAAAATCCTCAATATATTCCCAAGTATCGACACACCGACCTGTGCCACCTCAGTGCGAGAATTTAATAAGCGCGCTGCTTCTGCTAACAACACGGTAGTGATTTGTATCTCTGCCGACCTACCGTTTGCCCAAACACGATTCTGCGGTGCCGAAGGCATCGAAAATGTGCAAACGCTCTCCACATTCCGAGATACAGCAAAATTTTCCCATGACTATGGCGTTGCAATTTTGGATGGTAGCTTGGCGGGCTTAACCGCACGCGCTGTGATTGTATTGAATGAGAATAATCAAGTAATACACAGCGAGTTAGTCAGTGAAATTGCTAATGAACCTAATTATGAAATGGCGTTGAGCGTACTAAACTAGACCTGAGCCGTTATTCCCGCATATGTGGGAATAACGGCAAAGAATCTTATTGATACTCAGTGTACTTGGCATTACTGCCTTTCACTTTTTCCACCGGATATTTGAGCGCATTCAAATCAATCTTCTGATTGGCCGCCTGTAACAAATCTATCCCCAACACATCAGCCAAACGCAACAAATAAACAAAAGTGTCCGCCAGCTCATGACTCACTTGGGTAAGCTTTTTATCATCCATTAACACGCTTTGCTCTGGGCTTTCCCATTGAAAAATTTCTACCAGTTCAGCAGCCTCGACAATCATCGCCATCGCTAAATTTTTGGGTGTATGAAATTGTTCCCAATCACGTTCATGAACAAAACCACGCACACGATTCTGAATTGCTTGCAAACTATCTTGTGACATTCACATACTCCTTAACATTGCGCTTGCCATATGTCTTCTCTAGGCATCCGCTTTGGCTTTGCGGTTAGAACCCGCCACTAACTTAATCTCGAATAAACGGCAATCAAGTGGCCCATTAAACAAAGGTGTTTTTTTGCTAGCACTGAGTCGCATCAACTTGGGTAAGCGTAAGTCATTGGTCAAAAAATAGGCGGTCCAACCAGCGAAATGTCGCTTCAGAGTCTCTGCCATTTTGGGATACAAAGCCGCCAATGCTTCATCCTCACCAATACGCACCCCATATGGGGGATTGGCCACCATCACCCCCTGCTCAGCAGGAGCAGGCAGCTGTGTAAATTCCAAATGAGAGAGCTGTACCGCCTCCAACAATCCTGCTTGAGCAAGGTTTTGTCGTGCTACACGTACCGCACGCAAATCCATATCACTGCCATAAATTTGCTGAAAGCTGACGGGTTTTGCTTGCGCCAAAGACTGTTGTTTTATTTGTTGCCAAGTGCGTGCATCAAAATTTTTTAGGCGCTGAAAACCAAAATCTCGTTGTGCGCCAGGGGCAATATTCAACGCTATCATGGCAGCCTCAAGCAAAAACGTACCACTGCCACACATCGGATCTAATAATGGCGTCCCCGGTTGCCAACCGCTCAAGGCTAAAATGCCAGCTGCCAAATTCTCCCTTAATGGAGCATTCACGCTGCTTTTGCGCTGCCCTCTTTGATATAGAGGGTTGCCCGACGTGTCGAGATACATTTGATATCGATCATGTTGAATAAAAACATGGACACGCACATCTGGCTCACGTGTATCGATCGAAGGACGTGAACCAATCTGCTGTCTAAACTTATCGCAAATCGCATCCTTAATGCGCAATGTAGCAAATTCGAGACTTTTCAGAGGCGATTTCACTGCAGTCATTTTGACCATCATGGTCTGACCAACATCAAACCAAACTGGCCAATTTAAACTGAAAGCTGCCTCGTATAAATCCTGTTCACCGGCATATTGTCCTGCGGCGATGCGCCATAAAATCCTAGTCGCAACACGACTATATAGGTTTGCTCGATAGCAAAGCAGCCAATCTCCGCTAAAACTGACTCCGCCATCTACCGCCTTCACCTGCTGCGCTTGTTGCTCAATTAACTCACTCATCAAGACAGATTCTAGGCCTCGTGGGCAGGTGGCAAAAAATTCAAGTGGCTTCAATCCAAGGCTCCTAACATTAATCGATGTTCACTACAGGGATTATCCTCTTTCAGGCGTTCAGTGAATGCCAAAAATTCAATCTCATATTGTTGCTGTAGCGCCTTAGCCCGCTCGCGTAAAAATTGCCAACGTAATTCACTCGGCGTATGTGTGAACGCCATCACAATGATATTGCCAGGGCGGCCTGTGCGAAGCGTTAGAGTACGTTGGCCAAAACTAAGCTTGATACGCTCAAGATAAATGGCAAAGTTTTTATCCGACCCCCAAAGATTGACCATCAAAATCCCTTGCGCACGCAAAACCGTTGCACAATGATCAAAAAAGTCTTGGCTGACCATATCTGCAGCAACGCCACTGCTATCATAAGCATCTAACATCAATACATCACAACTACCTTGCTGAGCTCTTAAATAGGCCACGCCATCCGCTTCAATCACTTGCAAACGGGCATCGTTATCAGGCAAATAAAAATGGCGACGCGCCACCTCAATCACACGAGGATTAATTTCCAACACAGTAGTCTTGATTTCAGGCAAAAATCGATAAATAAATTTGGCAATTGACCCACCGCCCAAACCCAAAATCTGAACATCTTGAGCTGCATGATGGAACAATAAAAACATCATCATGCCTCGCGCATAGGTCAATTCAAGCCTATCCGGATGGGATAATCGCATGGAACTTTGGATAGTATCGGATCCAAGATAGAGCGAACGAACCCCCTCCAACTCAGCAACCTCTACGCTTTGCGTGTCCTCAAATGCACGTGCAATTCGTCTACCAACCCGCAACATCAATTAGGCTCCGCATTATCAGGATGGGCTGGGGCTGAGTCTGAGCTATCCGCTTGGCTAGCAACTGGAATCAGCGCTTGCGTTAACATCGATTCACTTTCCTCATCCAACAGCACAGATTCGATGGTGCCTTCGATTTGCTCGATAAATTTTGCCGATAGTTGCAAATTCAGCGTATCGATATGCTCAATTTGCAAGCTAACATGGGTTCCTGATGCAAGCTTGGGCAAGCTAGTGACTTTGCAGATAAAGGGCAACCCATCAATACGCACCAAATTATCGCGCAAAACCACAGCGTTGATTTGGCTTAACTTTTCTTGACGCAAATATTGCAAACACCAATAGCGCTCCATGCGCGTTTGAAAGTCACGATATTGTTGATATACCACATCGAATTTGCGCATTACGGCGCCAAAAATATCATCTGTTTGGTGATAAGGAGGGGTTTGCTGGGTCACAATACTCATTAATTGGCGTTGATTAAAAAAATCCACCGCACGCCGCAAAGGTGAACTAGACCAAGCATATTGAGGCACTCCCAGACCTTGATGAGGCTCAGCACGTAAGGTCATATAAACTTTACTATTTTGTTGCGCACGGTATATCCCCGCCACATGATGCTCAGCTAAATAAGCGCCCCAATGCTGATTCACCGCAATCATCAACTCAGAAACCAGCTTATCTAAAGGCGAACCACGACGTCGCTCGACAATCTTTACCTGGCCCTCTTGCACATAAAAATTGTAATCACGTTGCATATTTTGCAGACTATCGGTTTTGCCTCGTTGCTTTTCCAAAGCCAGCGCAAAGCGATATAACAGATTCAAATGAGACCAATAAGCATGACCACTATCTTGCATGCAATTTTGCTCATTAAAAAACGGCTCAATAGCATCATGACGCAAATTGTCTTGTATCCATACCCGTTCTAATTTGGTCGCTTGCGCCAAAATATTAAACTCAGCATCAATATCCAAATACAAAGACAATGCCGGGCGCCAATCTCCAGCATCCAAGCTGAACTGCGACACCAGTTGAGCAGGCAGCATAGTAATCTTTTTTCCGGGCATATATACCGTTGATAAACGTTGCTGCACCAACCCATCCAGAGCACTGTGAGGCGCGACCCCTAAAGCTGGCGCAGCAATATGCACGCCGATACGCCAGCGCTCGTTTGCCAAGCGTTGCACAGAAAAGGCATCATCAATTTCAGTGGTGGTGATGTCATCAATGCTGAAAGCAGGCGCCTTAGCTTGGTCAAGTTGATTGACAGCATCTGGCATCTGCAAATCCAGCATTAAGTCCTCAGCAAAGTCGATACCATCGGGAAAGAATTCGCGTACAAAAGCACCAAAATGAAAATGCTCATGTGAGGGAATAGCCCCTGCTTGATCGAGCAAGTCCAAAACTGCTTGCTTGGCCTGTAAAGCCGCCTGTTCAAGCGCTTTCCACTCAATCGTATTTTTATCAGGCGCGTAAAGTAATTGCGTCAGTTTGGATTGCCATTCACTGGGGAATTGATACTGCAACAACATCTGAGTCCACTGCGTCATTTGCTCTAATTGCAAACGTCGCTTTTCTTGACCCGCTAGCGCAGCTTGGAGAATATCTGCAGGTGCAGCACGATATCGGCCCTTACCTTTTCGATGAAAATAAATCGGCGCACTGTGCAGTGCCAGCGTCAACGCGGCTATTTCAATGGGAGTTGGAGCATGGCCATAATAATCCAAGGCAAAATCCTGTGGCGCAAACTCGACATCACCACAACACTCCCAAATAAATGCAATTTCTTGCTGCTCTGCTAATTTAAGCGCCTGTTCCATAAAACCACTCAAACTGCCATCGAAACGCAAAATCACACTGGACAGTTTGATTTTTGAGCGCTTCCCACTGGCGCTTTCAACCTGCAAGGAACCAGGATTTTCAGCGAGAATAGAAGCGACTTTAAAGCTACCGTCTTCTTCGTAAAAGACATTCATGTAAACAGACCAACACAAACAAAGGTGAGCATTTTACCGCAGAATGTTGATCGCTGTATTTGTCTGCGAAGGGTATGCATCAGCCAGTACTAGCCTAAACAACATCAACTAATTGTGGTGGGGGTGGGGGGGAGAACCCACCCCCTCTAAATCACCATCACGTTTTGCTGGATAAGCAGTTGTGCGGCTGCAGTATTGTGATTCCACACATCATAGTTGACGCTGCCATCGCTTACGCTACCAGTTACTTTCGTCCAAGCACTCATATCGATATCCACTGTGTCAGTAGCGCCACCCGTGATAGCGAGTTGATGGCGTGCTACCGATGTGCCTAGCGCTGAGCCAGACACATTAGGCCAGCCATTGTTGATATTAAACAGATTCAAGCCCGACATATCCAGCACATCAAACAAGCCCAAGGTGAGAGTGTTGGCACTGGTATCCGTGGCCAAATCAATAAGCTCAATGCTGCTAATGCGACTGCCAATTTCTGGATTGCTGGCGGCAATTTGGCTGATATTGCTCAAATTCAAGTGAGCGCCACCTGCCACACGCAAGGTGTCGATACCGCTTCCACCGTCAACCCGTGCTAACTGTGAATAACTCACGCCTGCTGAATCCATCGCTAAGGCTGGGCTAGAACTGAGTCCAGTGATGTTGCTGGAGTTGAGCACCAATACATCATTGCCAGCACCGCCCAACATTACATCCGAGCCACCATTGCCAGTGAGCATATCATTACCCGCCCCACCCACCAAAAGCTCATTCGCTGAGGTACCAGTTACAATATCTGCCCCAGTGCTGGGGTTGTTGATAGGACTTAGATATCCGTTCGCACTAGTAGTCGCCACATCGGCAAGGTTGATGGCGCTGGTATCGGTCTTGCCGAATATCACATAGCTACGCCCTGCATTTACCCTGCCTAGGAGATCACTAAGATTTGCGCCGACAATCAAGTCTGCCAAGCCATCGCCATTCACATCACCCGCCGCTGAAACGGAAATGCCACTTTGGTCGCTGGCGCCCTGGCCATTGATGACAAAGCCACCTGTGCCATTGGCAATATTGGATAAATTCACCGCTGTGGTATCCGCTGTTTTACCAAACACCACATAACTACGTCCTGCGTTCGAGCCACTGACTGGGTCGCTTTGATAAGCACCCACAATTTGAACTGCGTTTAAAATTAGTACCAGTGTTATTGAGAGTTTTATCTTACATT
>CAYYBG010000005.1:0-77108 GCA_964470195.1 uncultured Methylophilaceae bacterium
CCACCTCGGCACTCGCATTAGCTTGACGACGAAAAAGGGAAAAAGTTATAGCAAAGAGTTCGTGGCCAACCAAGGTTTTCTCACGGGGCAGATGCCACAACTTACCTTTGGACTGGATGCACAGAATGAAGTCATCAGAGCTGATATTGTTTATCCAGATGGAAGCAAACAGACCTTGCTTCACCCAAGCTTAAATCAAGTTATTCCGCTACTTGATAAAGGCAATCAATAAAGTGCCCTTTTGTTTGGCTTGCCACTACAAGCCATCATCTTCCGAGAAGCGTTGTTCCAGCCATGGGTCTGCATCGTTATGATAACCACGAACTTCCCAAAACCCTGGCCTATCCTCTACGTGCAACTCGATTGCTTTTAACCATTTGGCACTTTTCCAGGCATATCGCTTTGGAACTACCATGCGAACTGGCCCGCCATGTTCTGCCGTCAAAGGCTCACCGAAAACAGAATGGGCGAGAACCACGTCATCATCTAACAATGCCTCGAGCGGGAGATTGGTGGTATAACCATCATAAGAATATAGGGTGACGTGGCGCGCATGTTTCAGAGGGCCGGCCTGTAAGATCAAATCACGCGCTCGTACCCCTTGCCAATCCATATCCAACTGCGACCAGCGCGTGACGCAATGAAAATCTGATATATCTCGCACTTGTGGTAATTGTCTGAATGCCAGCCAGTCTAGTGCCACTTCATTCTCTACAAGACCAAATATACGTAGCCTCCAATTGCTGGTATTGACATTCGGGGTAATGCCTAAATCCAGAACAGGAAAGTTAAATACTTGTTTTTGTCCAGCCGGGATACGTTCATGGTCAGATTTTTTGCCTGGTTTGATAACAGATAGTTTGCTTTTGGCCGCCAAGGCAATTTTGCTCTCTACGATTTTTTTCCAATCGGGCATGCAACTCTCCAAATTCTATGATGAAGCTTGGACTCGGCTTTGCCGAAAATTATCCCAAAGCAAGATGGCGACACCAACACAAATTGCACTATCCGCCACATTAAACGCTGGCCAATACCAAGTTTGATAGTGAAAATACAAAAAGTCTACGACATAACCCAGCGTTAATCTGTCATACAAATTTCCTAAAGCGCCGCCTAGCAACAAAGACAGAGCAAAACAGAAGCAAGTCTGGCGTAAATTGCGGACTATTAAAGCGACGATAACCACGGCGGCAATCATTGCGAAAGCACTAAACATAGTTTGTTGCCACCCCCCTTGGTCCGCCAAAAAACTGAATGCGGCACCAGGGTTGTGATATCGCACTAAATCAAAATATGGATTGATAATTTTGTGCTCACCTAATACCCATAGTGTCTTGATGAAATGTTTACTAACAACATCTGACGCCAGTACCAAAGCACTTATCAGCAGCCATTTACGCATGGATGCGATGCTCCCCATCGGCAAATAAATTGCTGACACAGCGTGTACATAAACTAGCATGTTGTGGATCACTGCCTACATCAGCTCGGTAATGCCAGCAACGCTCACATTTTTGATGTGTGCTGGCTTTGACTAAAACTGGACGCTCGGCATTGCTGGCTCGGAATACTTTGGCCTGCGAAGTAATCATCACAAAGCGCAAGTCATCTCCCAATCCTTGTAGCGCAGCAAAATCATCCCCCTCCACATGAAACTCAAGTTCGGCCTGTAATGACGAACCAACTTGACCTTGCTCGCGCAAACTTTCAATTTCTTTTGCTGCCTGAGTACGAAGCTCAATCACCCGTTGCCACTCAGTAATCTGTTGGGCAGTCAACTTGGCTTCGGGTAGTTCATACCATTGCTCTTCAAACACGGTACTGTCATCAGATACTGCAAGTGTTTGCCAAATTTCATCAGCAGTAAAACTAAGTACGGGGGCCACCAAGCGCATCAAGGCGTGAGTAATATGGAACAGCGCACTTTGCGCGGCACGTCTTGCTGGCGCATTCTCAGCGCTGGTGTAGAGTCTATCTTTAAGAATATCTAAGTAGAAACCACCCAAGTCTTCTGAGCAGAATGCGACAATTTTTTGTACCGCCAAGTGAAATTCATAACGCTCATAGTCAGCTAAAATTGCTTGTTGTCGTTGTGCGGTCATGGCAAGCGCGTAGCGGTCAAGTGATAACCATTGTGGCACTGGTAATAAATCTTTTTGCGCATCGAAATCAGCTAAGTTGGCTAACAAAAAGCGCAAGGTGTTACGGATACGACGATAGCTCTCGGCCACACGCTTGAGAATTTCATCAGAAATGGTCAATTCACCAGAATAGTCGGTGGATGCCACCCATAAACGCAAAATATCAGCGCCATAAGTATCCATCACCTTTTGCGGAGCAACCACATTGCCCTTCGATTTACTCATCTTGTGGCCACTGCCATCCACCACAAAACCATGGGTGAGCAAGGCGTGGTAAGGGGCTTTGCCATCAATCGCACAGCCGGTCAGCAACGAAGACTGGAACCAGCCACGATGTTGGTCTGATCCCTCTAGATACAAATCAGCAGGATGGGCTAGTTCATCACGGCGTTTGAGTACAGCGAAATGTGTAGCCCCAGAATCAAACCAAACATCTAATGTATCACTCACCTTGCGGTACTGTGGCGCATTGGTAGGCGCATGTTGGGCCAAAAACTGCTCGCCATCCAAACTAAACCAAGCCTCTATGCCTTGCTGTTCGACTTGCTCGGTAATTAGTCCCAGCAATCGCAGGGTATCTGGGTGTGGCTCCCCAGTCTCTTTATGCACAAACAGCGGCATAGGGACACCCCAATTACGTTGACGTGAAACGCACCAATCTGGACGATTTTTAATCATCGCCTCTAAACGTGCACGACCCCAACTTGGGAAGAACTCGGTAGCTTCTACCGCTTGATTGGCGTGTTGACGTAATGACACCCCATCTCTGCCTTGCGCATTCATTCCAATAAACCACTGATGAGTGGCCAGTTGCATCAAAGGAGTTTTATGACGCCAACAATGCGGGAAGCTATGTTGCAGACGTGCACTGGCGAATAGTCTGTTATTTTGTTCTAGCACTTGCAAAATCACCTTGTTAGCCTCTTGACGATTCAGTCCACGAATAGCTGCCAACTCGACTAAATCACTGGTGAAAAAGCGTCCATCTCCCCCCATCAATACGCGTGGCTTTTCATCGGGGAAATGAGCACGCATCACCAACCAGTCATCATTACCATGTGCTGCGGCTGTATGCACTAGACCAGTCCCTGCTTCGGTCGTGACATGTTCGCCAGTAATCACCGGTACTTGGCGTTGATCAAAAGGATGTTGGCACAGTAAGCCAAGTAATTGTGAGCCCTGACAATGTGCTAATACGCTGTAGTCAGTCACCCCATAGCGTTGTAAAGTTTTCTCAGCCAAATCATGGGCAAGTATCAATAAACCTTTTGCGCTACTGGTCAAATCATATTGCAATTCAGGATGCACACTAATCGCCTGATTGGCAGGTAAAGTCCACGGCGTAGTCGTCCAAATAACAGCATATACATCCTCTGCTATGTTGATACCAAACAGTGTTTCAAGTGCGGTCTGATCAAGCAATTTAAATCCCACATCAATCGCGGGTGAATTGACGTCTTCGTATTCCACCTCAGCTTCTGCCAAAGCCGAGCCACAGTCCACACACCAATGCACGGGCTTACTGCCTTGGTAAAGATAGCCATTGCTATAGATCTCTCCCAAGGCTCGCATGATGTCAGCCTCGGTACGATAGTCCATAGTCAGATAAGGACGCTCCCAGTCGCCCAACACTCCCAAGCGGATAAAATCTTTTTTCTGCTTTTCTACTTGCTCAGCGGCGTAGGCACGACATAACTCACGAAACTGAGCAGCAGGAATCCCTTTGCCGTGCAGTTTTTCCACCACCAGCTCAATCGGCAGACCGTGACAATCCCAACCAGGTACATAAGGCGCGTCAAAACCACTCATGGTTTTGGATTTAATGATGATGTCTTTGAGAATTTTGTTGACTGCATGGCCAATATGAATATCACCGTTGGCATACGGAGGACCATCATGCAGAATGAATTTTTTGGCACCCTTGCGTGCACGACGAATGCGCTGATAAATCTTCTTTTGTTGCCATTGTTGTAGCCATGCTGGCTCACGTTTGGCTAAGTCTCCTCGCATAGGGAAACTCGTCTCTGGCAAATTCAAAGGATATTTGTTTTGTTCTGTCATGGTTCACTCACACTGCTTTGGACGTCTAACGAGCACAATCATTGTACTCAAAGGCGCTTATTTTACCGTAAACTAAGCGCCAATTCAGTGCTTAATCAGCGTCATTACCAAGCAACCGGTAGAGCTATAGCGGAGTTCATTTCCATCTGAGGAGAGGGGATGAATTTTAGGTCGGGGTAGTCAATCCAGCCCAAACATAAAGCCCCACCGGCGTCATTCCAGCCTTCGCAGGAATGACGGTAGTGGGGGTGCGGGAGTGACGACAATAAGGCGGAGGACTATTTTTAAACTATTACTCTAATCTTACAGTTAGAGGCTACGATTAGTTCCATAGCAACCTTTTATTTTGAGACAACGCCGGCGAAATATGCTTGAGCGGCCAATACATCCTGCGCAATTTGCGCTTTCAGTGTCGACAGATCAGCAAACTTGATTTCCTCACGAAGCTTATGCAAGAACTCGACATGGACATGTCGCTGATACAAATCACCATTAAAGTCAAACAAATGCACCTCTAATGACAACTTAGGAATACCCGCTATGGTGGGTCGTACGCCTAAATTAGCCACACCAGGCATACCATCCAGCTTGACCGCATAAACGCCAGTCAAGGCCGGGCGCTCATGGCGCATATGCACATTGGCGGTAGGAAAACCTATCTGCCTACCCAATTGTTGACCACGAACGACTGTCCCGCTAATGCTGTAGTGACGACCAAGCAAACGTCGTGCAACAGATAACTCTCCAGTAGCCAATGCATTGCGTACAGCGGTGCTAGAAATACGTTGTGGCCCATCCGCACCGTCAACAAGCACCTCAGGCAAGGTCACCAGTTTGATCCCCGCTTGTGCGATTTGGCTTACATCACCTTTGCGCCCGGCGCCAAAACGAAAATCTTCCCCGACCATCACTGCCTGTGCTCGAATCGCCTTGATGAGCACTTGCTGTAAAAAATCAGCACTGGATATGCTGGCAAATAGCTGATTGAAGCGTACCAAAAACACATGATCTATACCTAACTCGGCACACCACTCCAACTTTTCTCGCGAAGAGGCCAATCGCGCTGGCGCATGATGTGGTGTAAAAAACTCTCTTGGATGAGGATCAAAGGTCATTACTGCCGCGCTTAAATCGTGTTGGCGTGCATAGTCGACCAGCTCGTGCAATAGAGTTTGATGACCTAAATGCATGCCATCAAAGTTACCGATCGCAAGGGCACATGGTGCAGTGTGAGCGAGAGCGTAATGACGAATAACTTGCATGAATTAAGATGCGGTTCTTTGCATAAATTGAACTAGACGTATGCCCAACAACCATAAGGTGAGGAAATAACTGCCTGCGCCAGCCACCAACAATAGCGCTAAGTGCGCCAATTTGCTGCTCAGTGTGTAATTCAACCAGAGTTGGTCAGCACCCGCTAGAAGGCGCAATACCACGGCCATGACTAACAAGGCGACCACTAACTGCAGACTAAATTTCAGCCAACCTGCTTGCGGCTGATAGACTTTCGATTTGCGTAAATAATAAAACAAAATACTGGCGTTGATACAGGCACCCAAACCGATTGCCAAGGCTAGTCCGGCATGTTGCAATGGGCCAATAAATAACAAGTTCATCACTTGTGTCGCGACTAGGGTAAAGATGGCAATCTTGACCGGGGTTTTGATGTTTTGCCGCGAATAAAACGCCGGTGCTAATACCTTGACCAAAATCAAACCCAATAGCCCTAGACTATATGCTACTAAGGCTTGCCGAGTCATCTCTACGTCTTGCACGGTAAATGCCCCGTAATGAAATAAACCCGTTACCAAGGGGACCGATAATACCGCTAAGGCAACTGCCGCAGGTGCAGCTAATAGAAAACAAAGACGTAAGCCCCAATCTAACAGACGAGAGTATTCTCCATCTGATTTATCAGCATACGATTTGGCCAAACTTGGCAATAAAATCGTTCCCAAAGCCACCCCTAGCACCCCAGTAGGAAACTCCATCAATCGATCCGCGTAATATAGCCATGAAACACTGCCATTCTGTAAAAATGAAGCAAATATGGTGTTTATTAATAGGGAAATCTGCGCGATTGAAACACCAAATACAGCAGGACCCATCAACTTGACGATGCGCCACACACCGGGATCTTGAAGATTCAATGCATAGCGTGGGAGTAGTCCGATACGCATCAGGTATGGAATTTGATACAACAATTGCAGTATGCCGCCAGCAAACACTGCCCAAGCCAGCACTTTAATAGAGTGATCAAAATACGGGGCAATCAATAATACTGCGACGATAAAGGACAAGTTGAGCCAGACTGGTGTCATCGCTGGCACACTAAAATTGCCGTAGGTATTCAATACCCCACCCGCCAGCGACACTAAAGAGATAAAGAAAATATAGGGGAAGGTAATCTTGAGCAAATCCACCGTCAGCGCAAACTTATCTGCATTGTCGACAAAACCTGGGGCACTAATTTGTACTATCCAAGGCGCCGCTAACATACCCAAAATGGTCACCAACAACAGAAATAGTCCGAGCAAAGAGGCTACGTGATTAATCAAATCATGCGTTTGTTCAATGCTTTTTTGCTCTTTGTATTCAGCCAATATGGGAACAAAAGCTTGAGAAAAAGCGCCCTCTGCCGATATTCGGCGTAGTAGATTGGGAATTTTAAATGCCACAAAAAAAGCATCAGTTGCAAGACCTGCACCGAATACTCGCGCAATCAAGGTATCACGCACAAAGCCCAAGATACGCGACAAAAAAGTCATACTTCCGACGGTCGCAAGTGCTTTGAGTAGATTCATGAATGGATGGTCTTGAAATGATTAAATATAATGATGTGGTGAGATTTTAGCATGAGGCACGAACAAAACCTCGATACAGCCTATCGGCAGTGACTAAAAAAATCACGTAAATCATTGCCAAAAACCCGATTAATCGCTATCATGCACGGCTTGATTTTTTATACACCAATTTTTACTAGGATTTAGATTCATGGCAAATACCGCTCAAGCGAGAAAACGCGCACGTCAGGCAGAGAAACAACGCGCTCATAACGCAAGCCTACGTTCAACATTGCGTACAGCGATTAAGAAAATCCTGAAAGCGATTGAAGCTGGTGACAAAAAAGCTGCACAAGCTTCTTTCCAGGAAAATGTCAGTGTCATCGATCGTATTGCTGACAAAAAAATTATTCACAAGAACAAAGCTGCACGTCATAAGAGTCGTTTAAGCGCCAGTATCAAATCCATGGCGTAGTCTCTTACTGGACAAAAAAAGCCGGCAATGCCGGCTTTTTTTTCATGCCCCATCGTGCTTATGTCCCAATTCCAAGGTTTTGTCTGGCTTTGATTGCTATCTCAATGGCCTGCTCTAATTGTTCATGCAAAGCTGTGAAATGCCCCATTTTTCGACCAGGCCTTGCTTGATGCTTGCCATACAAATGCAACTTAATTTGACCGTGCTCGAAACATGATAACCAGTCTGGCTCGCGTACCCGCCCATCTTCAACCCAAACATCTCCCAATAAATTTACCATGACACTGGCACTGTGTTGCCTTGAGTCACCCAATGGCAATCCAGCCAAAGCACGAACTTGTTGCTCAAACTGACTAGTGACACAAGCATCTATGGTGTAATGTCCAGAATTATGTGGGCGTGGTGCCATTTCATTCGCCAGCAATTGTCCCTCACTGACAAAAAATTCTACCGCCAACACGCCCACATAATCCAATGTTTGCGCTATCTTGATGGCTAAGGTTTGTGCCTGCTGATGAATGGCTTGTGGTGCTCTTGCTGGCACGATAGAAACATCCAGTATACCGTTCAGATGGCTATTTTCGGCAGTGGGAAAACACACCACTTGTCCGTCTTCACCACGTACTAACACAACCGAAATCTCATAATCCAAGCTCAGCATTTTTTCTAATACGCATTGTGCCTGCTTAAATTCAGCCCATGCTTTGATGGCTTGCTCACGATTAGCTACGCGCGCTTGCCCTTTACCGTCATATCCAAATCGGGCGACTTTGAGTATGGCGGGGTAAATATCGGCGCCGTCTTCAGGTAAGTCAGCAGCCTGATTGACCACGACAAAAGGGGCAACAGGAATTCCTGCATCACGAATAAATTGTTTCTCAAGGGCTCGATGTTGTGCCACTGCGACTGCGTTCGCATTTGGACGAACAATACAGTCTTGAGCAAGCGTTTGCATCGTTTGTGCAGGCACATTTTCAAACTCTGTTGTCACAGCCACACAAGTTTGCGCCATTTGTTTGAGCGCTTGGGCATCATCATACTGGGCGCATAGATGTACATCGGCAATTTTACCTGCAGGACTATTTGGGTCGGGATCAAGCACCGTCACACGATAGCCCATTTCATGCGCAGCTATGACAAAAAAGCGCCCTAATTGGCCGCCACCCAACATACCCAGCATGGCTGGTGGAAGAATTGCTTGACTCAATTTGACTCCGATAATTTCATGTTCATGACTTTATTGGTTTGTGCTTGACGGAAGATCTGCAATTTACTGGCTAGTGCTTCATCTTGGTGTGCCAAGATAGAAACCGCAAACAGACCAGCATTAGCTGCACCCGCCTCACCAATCGCAAAGGTAGCCACAGGAATCCCTTTGGGCATTTGTACAATTGAATAAAGCGAGTCCTGACCTTGTAAATGTTTGCTTGGTACTGGCACTCCCAATACTGGCAAAGTAGTCTTTGAAGCTACCATTCCTGGCAAATGCGCAGCACCACCCGCTCCCGCAATAATGACTTGAAAACCTTTACTAGCAGCATTCTGGGCAAACTCAAACATTAAGTCTGGCGTTCTGTGCGCAGATACCACTTTTGCTTCATAGGCCACGCCAAAATCTTCCAGCATTTGCGCAGCCAGCTTCATCACTGGCCAATCGCTGTCTGATCCCATAATAATCGCTACTTTTGGCTGTATATCTGACATTATCTGCCTTTCACATCAATATTAAGTTATCCCGATGAATCAGCTCAGACTCATCCACATAGCCCAAAATTTGGGCAATTTCATTGCTGGGTGTACGCAAAATACGAGCTGTTTCGGCCGCCGAATAATTCACCAGTCCACGAGCAATCTCTTGGCCTTGCTCATTTAAACAAGCCACTACATCTCCACGTTCAAAATTACCCTCAACTTTGATCACCCCCACAGGCAATAAACTCTTGCCCTGACCGCATAATACTTTTACCGCACCTGCGTCTAAAGTAACTTTGCCAGAAACTCGTAAATGATCTGCCATCCATTGCTGTTTGGCTTGCAATTTCCCCTGTTCAGCGCGCAAATGTGTGCCAATGAGCTGCCCTTGCACCAGTTTTAAGAGGACTTCGGGCTCACGACCAGAGGCAATAATTGTCCCTGCCCCACTCCGCGCAGCACGCTTAGCGGCAAGAATTTTAGTCAGCATACCCCCAGTACCGACTGAGCTTCCGGCACCACCGGCCATTTTCTCTAGTTCGCTATCACCAGCTACTGCCTGTTGTATCAATACTGCCTGTTTATCCTTGCGAGGGTCGGCTGAATACAGACCAGCTTGATCGGTCAAAATGACCAATACATCTGCTTCAATCAGATTAGCCACCAGCGAAGCCAAAGTATCATTGTCGCCAAAGCGAATTTCATCAGTCACCACCGTGTCGTTTTCGTTGATGATAGGAATCACACCTAAACCTAGTAAAGTTCTCAGCGTAGAGCGTGCATTAAGATAGCGCTTGCGGTCTGATAAGTCATCGTGAGTAAGCAAAACTTGGGCAGTATGCAGTCCGTGCAGACTAAAGCAGGATTCATACATTTGCACCAAGCCCATTTGCCCCACCGCTGCAGCCGCCTGTAATTCATTCACAGCGGTTGGTCGCTTTGCTAGACCAAGCCTTTGCATGCCTTCTGCCACGGCTCCACTAGAAACAAGCACAATCTGACGACCCATTTTTTTCAGCGTAGCAATCTGCTCAGCCCAAGCTGCAATGGCTTGTCTGTCCAGTCCTTCACCGTTATTAGTAACTAGGCTTGAGCCTACTTTAATGACGATGCAATTTGCTTGATGCAGTAATGACATAGTGATTAACTTTGCTGTTCTAATTCATGCGCTTTACGTTGTTCAGCCTCAACATGGTCCATAATGGCATAGCTTAATGCTTTACAACCTTCCCCAGAGATTGCTGAAATAACAAAGCATGGGCCATCCCAGCCATAGTCTCGCACAAATTGTTGTACTTTTTCTGCTGCATTCTCTAATAAATCTACTTTATTCAAAATCAACCAGCGTGGTTTTTGGTAGAGCGACTCATCGTATTTTTTTAGCTCTTGTACGATGGCACGCGCCTCAACCACAGGATCGACTTCAGGATCAAAGGGGGCTAAATCTACAATATGCAATAGCAAGCGAGTTCGAGCTAGATGGCGTAAAAATTGATGCCCTAAGCCTGCCCCCTCGGCAGCCCCTTCAATCAGACCAGGAATATCAGCAATCACAAAACTACGATTGGTATCTACTCGTACCACACCTAAGTTTGGATGAAGTGTTGTGAAAGGATAGTCCGCCACCTTGGGCTTGGCAGCAGAAACAGCGCGGATAAAAGTAGATTTACCGGCATTGGGCATTCCAAGCAAGCCTACATCGGCTAATACTTTTAGCTCAAGATATAACTCTAACTCCTCTCCAGGTTCGCCTTTAGTACATTGGCGCGGAGCACGATTAATACTCGATTTAAAGTGGATATTACCAAGTCCACCCTTGCCACCTTTAGCCAGCAAAGCACGCTGGCCATGCTCAGCCAAGTCAATTAGGGTCTGCCCAGTGGCATTATTGCTTACCACAGTACCAACGGGCACACGTAATACTAAATCATCTCCACCAGCTCCATAACAATCTGAGCCACGGCCATTTTCGCCACGTTGCGCCCGAAAAGTGCGGGTATAACGATAATCCACTAGGGTATTGATATTTCGATCAGCCTCAAGAAAAATAGAGCCTCCATGACCACCATCACCGCCACTCGGGCCTCCCATAGGCTCATATTTCTCTCGGCGGAATGTAGCCACCCCATTGCCACCGTCACCGGCATATAACTTGATGGTCGCTTCATCTATAAATTTCATACCATTTCCCACAATCCATTAGCTGATGGTTGATTGGTGATTATTTCGCGCTGTCATCGTGGCATGATAATACCAGCGAACACGATAGACGAAACAGGGCTATAAAACAAAAAAGCCCTACCAATTCAGATAGGGCTTTTGCATCCTCAGCAGTGTATTAGGCTGGAATGACTGTGACTGTCTTGCGACGCAATGCGCCTTTCACAGTAAATGCAACTTTGCCATCCACTTTAGCAAATAATGTATGGTCTTTACCCATACCGACGTTCTCACCAGCATGCATACGAGTGCCGCGTTGACGAACAATAATGCTACCAGCAGAAACCAATTGATCACCAAAAGCCTTTACACCTAGACGTTTGGCCTGTGAGTCACGACCGTTACGGGAACTACCACCTGCTTTTTTATGTGCCATGATTAAACTCCTTATTCTGCTTTAGCTTTAGCTGCTGGTTTTTTAGTCGCAGCGGGTTTAGCCTTCGCTTCAGTATTAGCTTTTGTCGCTTTCGCTTCTACAGCTGGCTTGCTTTCTGCTGCTTTAGCAGGAGCCGCTTTTTTTGTACCAGCGAAATCGTCAATTAAAATTTCAGTATAGCTTTGGCGGTGACCTTGCGTCTTGCGATAATGCTTACGACGACGCATTTTAAAGATCATTACCTTATCGCCACGGCCATGAGCAACTACGGTGGCTGAAATTTTTGCACCATCGACTAATGGAGCACCAATTTTCACATTATCACCGTCGGCCATCACCAACACTTTGTCGAATATAACGCTGCTACCAACGTCACTCTCTAATTTTTCTACTTTCAGTTTTGTACCTGGGGTCACACGATATTGTTTCCCGCCAGTCTTGATGACTGCATACATGATTTAGCCTCGTTTGCTACGCATAAAAATGAACCGCGCATTATACGGAAAAAAGCGCTACAAGCAAATACAAATTTAAGTTTTGCGAATAAACCCATGTGATAAAATCCGTACACTTTTTTTTTAGCCTTTACTATCGTGTCTCTCAAGCAAATTCAGTCCGCTATTGCCAATGATATGCGTGCAGTGGATGAGGTCATCCGCACTGCGCTCTATTCCGATGTTGTACTGATCAAACAGGTAGCTGAATATATTATCAACAGCGGCGGAAAACGCCTGCGTCCTGCTTTAGTGCTGATGTCGGCAGCACTTTTTGGCCCTGTTAAACCCTCACATCATCAACTCGCCGCTGTGGTGGAGTTTATTCACACTGCCACACTGCTGCATGATGACGTGGTTGATGAATCAAGCCTTAGACGAGGTCAGGCAACTGCCAATAGTCTGTTTGGCAATGCCGCTAGCGTGCTGGTCGGTGACTTTGTCTATTCGCGTGCTTTCCAAATGATGGTCAGCGTAGATAGTATGTATGTGATGGAAATTTTGGCTGAGGCAACCAATGTGATTGCTGAGGGAGAGGTATTGCAATTACTAAATGTGCATGATGCAGATATTACTGAACAAGAGTACCTTCAAGTCATTCATTTTAAAACTGCCAAATTATTTGAAGCTGCAACAAGGTTAGGGGCAGTCATTTGTCAAGCCAATAAGACTGATGAAGAAGCTCTAGCGTGTTATGGCATGCACTTAGGAACGGCATTTCAGTTGATTGATGATGTGCTGGACTTAACAGGTGATACGCAGACAATTGGAAAGAATCTTGGCGACGATATCGCAGAAGGCAAACCCACTTTGCCTTTATTGTATGCCATGCGTCATGGCAATCAACGACAAGCTGAACTGATACGCAACGCTATCCAGCAAGGTGGTGAGCATAATATTCAAAGCGTGATTGACGCTGTACAACAAACAGATGCGCTACAGCATGTCAAAAATTTAGCAAAAACAGAAGCCAATTTAGCCTGCCAAGCGATTGACCATTTTTCTGATAGTGCTGCCAAACAGAGACTGCTGGATTTAGCAGAATTTTCAGTCACGCGCGATTTTTAATTTGCACCTTTGGGCTTGGTCTAGCCTATCGAGATGGTGATTAGTTCAATGTAATGCGCTCGCCATTCAAACCGTTAAAGTAAGTGAGCTGCGTCCAACGACTACCTTGCTCAGCAAGATTGCCATTAAAAAGTGCGGTTCCATCGATATCCACTATTGCATGGCCTGTCTGGTACAGAGTAACCTCAGCATTTCTGGCACCGTGACGCATGCTAAAGGTTGTCGCTAAATCATCCTCTTGTTCATCAAAAACTTCCCAGTCTCCACCTCCAGCAAGCTCTTTGACCCAGCCTTTTAAATCGACCTCAACCTTACAAACTATAGGATCAGGAAATGGTTCCAAAGTACCATCTTTGATCAAGCTAGCGATTAACTCTTGATCGTCGATCAAATCAGATTGCATAGATTTACCTTTCATAAAACCACGGAATAAAGACGCTAAGCTGTCCTTACTATTGTGATTATGGGGATGCGTAAGAAAAATTCAAGGATAAAATATGCATGCAGATTAGTCGACCACACAGACTTGTGAGTAAATTATTTGATTTCTAAACATTTTCTGATTGACTAAGCTGGTATATCCTATTTTGTCAGGCAAAAATTTAGGGACTCAGGTAATGATGGTAATAGGACTCACTGGAGGAATAGGATGCGGAAAATCCACCGTCGCTGATTTTTTTGCCGAGATGGGTGCCGCAATTATCGATGTCGATCAAATTAATCGCGACCTCACACGCGCTGGTCAACCCTGCTTTAATGCCATTATCAAACAATTTGGCCATCAAGTAGTCGGCGCTGATGGTGAGCTAAACCGACCACAGTTACGCCAAATTATTTTTCAAGACGCTGAACAGCGCATGGTGCTTGAAGCAATATTGCACCCCGCTATTTACCAAGCCACCCTGACAAAAATAGCTCAGATAAAGAATGCTCCTTATGTCATATTGGCAGTCCCTCTTTTATTTGAGCACGCCAATTTTCTGTCTATTATCCAACGGAGCCTGTTAGTAGATTGTCCCCCTGAACTTCAACTAGAAAGAATTTGTCAGCGTGACCAAATTACACGTGCGCATGCGCAACAAATTATGCAGGCACAAATGCCTAGAGCGCAAAAGTTAGCGCTAGCAGATGACATTATTATCAACGATGGTGGCTTAGGGAAATTAAAACAACAAGTTCTACACTTTCACACTGTGTATCTATCTCAAAGCAAAGATAAAAATCTCCAATCTTAGGTTGCGCAAATCAATACAGCAAATCATAATTATTCAATCTTTCACGCTGAGATTTCCTAAACGCTGTGCTTTGTTTTGAATTTCCTCTGAATGAACGTGTACGCACTTTGTTGCGTCTCGAGGATCTGTTTTGCAAATTTTTAAGTAATATTCAAGAATCTGAAGCCCACCACCACCACAGTGCAATGCTGAGTTTGTTTCAAATCATGGATGTCATGGATAGAGGTGATTTGAAAAATGATTTAATGCAAGAGCTAGAAAAACACAAAGCCATGCTGGCATTTTTTCGAACTAATCCCAAAATTGATGCCGCCAAATTAGATGAGACGTTTGATTTGGTTAACCTGCAAGTGGATCAACTGCGGACATTAGCCACCAAACCAGTCCAAGAACTTAAGCAAAATGAATGGTTAATGAACATTAAACAGCGCGCGGTTATTCCAGGAGGACTGTGTGAGTTTGATCTTCCTAGTTATCATTTTTGGTTAAATCAAACCGTACAAAAAAGACAACAAGAGTTGCAACATTGGATTGACCCTATTTATCCCATTTATCAAGCATTGGCTCTAATATTAAAGCTTTTACGAAACAGTGCTGAGGCGGAATCAATCGACGCAGAAAATGGCACATTTCAACTTATGCTTGGCACAAACAAAGCTGCTCAAATGGTCAGAATTGAGTTGGATGATGGTTTGTGTTGCTATCCAGAAATAAGCGCTAATAAATACGCTATTCATGTTCGCTTTATGCGTATTGATGAACAGCGTCATGCCTGTGCTTGCCAGCAGTTGGTTAATTTCAAGCTGACGCTCGCTTCTTTATAATGCTGAGTATGAATCATTCCATCATCAAAAAAGTACCTTGCCCTCAATGTGGTCAGCCTGCTGTTTTTAGCCCATCTAATGTTTTTCGCCCATTTTGTAGTGAGCGATGCAAAATGATAGATTTGGGTGCATGGGCGAGTGAAAGCTACCGAATTGAATCTCCCATTGTCGAGCTACCCGAAGACAGCACAGAATGAAAAAATTCTGCTTATTGATTTTGCTGTTTGCTTTTGCTGGCTGCCACGACGACCTGTCAACACCACACATCTCGATCAGTGAAGCTTGGGCACGTGCCTCTGCGCCAGGGCAAGTAGTGGGTGCTGCTTATATGAGCTTCACGGCGCAGCAAGCATATAGGCTAGATAAAGTAATCAGTCCAGTTGCCCAGTCAGTGGAAATTCACAGTATGCATATGGATCAGGGCGTCATGCGTATGCGTATGTTAGAAAAATTGGATATTCCAGCAAAGCGCAAGGTGACTCTTGCTCCAGGTCAAACCCATTTAATGTTAATCGATCTAAAAAGCCCTTTACAGGCAGGTCAAAAAATTGAGTTACAACTAAGTTTTACTGCTGGCGACGGAAGTCATCAACAACAAACCATTGTTGTCCCTGTGTTGGCAAAATAATATGGCTATTTAGCTTGTGCCTGAAAGTTGATTTTTTTGACCAATGCCCCACTACCGTCTTCTATCCTAATAGTCATTTCCCAATCGCTACGCCCTTGCAAGCAGGCAGGCAGAATAATATCGGCAAACCATATACCATCTTGAGCTAATAAACGATAACGATTCAAGCCCATCTCCATTCCCTGCATATTCATCTCTACACTGATATTGCTTGCTTGAGGATGTCGAATGGTTAATTGAAACGGACGAAGTGGCTGAGGAATTGCACTAAAGTGAATTTGAGTGATTTCATCGCCACACGATTGTATCGGATCAAGACAAGGTAATCGTTGGAATTTCTCAGAGGAATGCAGCAGGGATTGATGTTCAAGCACAGAGGGCAGCTGCCACAGCAATAATCCTGCCAAAATTAATACAATCCCTAA
The DNA here is from genome assembly GCA_964470195.1 of uncultured Methylophilaceae bacterium. Lineage (GTDB taxonomy): Bacteria > Pseudomonadota > Gammaproteobacteria > Burkholderiales > Methylophilaceae > RFPI01. The sequence goes on from CAYYBG010000005.1 coordinate 16,423, forward strand.
CAGCAAAAAACGCAACAACATCATTCATCCAATGCAAATATACCGCGCTGCATCGCAATACCATGTGCGCCTGCTTGCCATGCCCACGTCAAATCATCAGCGCATAGACCTCCTAAGGCATAAATCGGAATAGGTGTGGCTTGTATGAGTTGACTCAATTTCTGCCAACCCAGAGGCTGGGCATCTGGGTGACTGCGGGTAGCTTTGACAGGCGATAATAAGGCATAGTCGAGTTGCAAATCCCATGCTTTTTGTAATTCTTCGGCGTCATGACAGGAGCCACCACATAATTGATCAGCGGCTAATATGGGACGTTCACTAAGTTGCATCAAACGCCGACTATTTAGATGAAGCCCGCAGCCAGCCTGAATGGCAAGTTGCGGTTCAGCATTTAATACAATTTGTAAAGGAATTTTTTCTATTTTGGTGAATACATTCAAAAGTTGTGTCTGATCTAGTTGCGGCTCACGTAACTGGATTAGACGCAATCCTTGGCTACATGCGATGTGTAATTTTTTTAAAAAAAGCTGCTCACCTAACTCGGCAATATTGCTGATTGCAAATATAGCTGGCAAGCGCAATGCTTGCATAATAGGCAGATTTGCCGGCAACAAAGGCTGTGCGCTAAGCTGATGCGGATTTTGCCAAGACCATGCTTGTTGCTCAAGGCTTTGCGGTTCGCCATGCCAGTCACGCACCTTAAAAAAATGTAAACGTACTGTTTTTTCAGGATATTGATAAGTTCTTGTCAGCCATGGATTTGCCTCAAGCACTTGAATCCCCAGCTCCTCTTGTAACTCTCTCGCTAGCGCTTGAGAGGCTGTCTCGCCAGCTTCAATTTTGCCACCGGGGAACTCCCACCAACCCGACCACGGCTTTCCTGTTGGGCGCTGTGCAAGCAAAACTTCACCTGATGGACGCTGTAATACAGCGACAGCAACCTGAGTCACAGCATTCATTGTTGGCCCTTGTACGCTAACCCTAATCGACCAGCATAATCTCGTGCAAATTGATAAGCCACACGTCCACTTCGAGCACCACGATTGGCGGCAAATAATAACGCAGCTTGTCGTGCTTGCTGATTAAATTGATCGACGCCAAAATGCTTTAACCAAGTATTCGCAACATCTAGATAAGCATCTTGATCAAATGGATAAAAAGATAACCACAAGCCAAAACGTTCTGATAAGGAAATTTTTTCTTCTACGCTCTCTGCTGGACGAATTTCATCTCCCAGATAAGTGGTTTGTAAGTTATCTTGCATAAAGTCTGGCATCAAATGGCGACGATTCGAAGTAGCGTAAATTAAGATATTGTCGGAATGCGTTTGTAAAGAACCATCCAACACTACTTTCAAGGACTTGTAGGCAGTTTCATTTGCCTCAAAAGATAAATCGTCGCAGAAAATGATAAATCGCTCAGGACGCTCACGCACCATATTCACAATCAGTGGCAGTGCCAATAGGTCTTGCTTATCTACCTCGATTAAACGAAGTCCTTGCTGATGAAACTGATGTAACAATGCTTTAATCAATGAGGACTTTCCGGTGCCACGCGCCCCCTTCATCAAAACATGATTAGCTGGTAATCCAGCAAGGAACTGCTGGGTATTTTGAACAAGTTGTGCTTTTTGTGTATCCACATGACGAATATTGTCTAGTTGGATCAAGTGAGGCTGATTTATTTTTTCCAACTGATGGCTCTGCCAACGCCATGCCAAAGCGTCCCAATCGGTAGCTGCAGCTTGTGTTGGCAAGCTAGCTTGTATTTGCTCGATGAGGGTATCTAATCGGTCTATCAAACTCTGTAAAAGTGGTTGTAAAGATTGCATTATGAACGATAGCTCGCATTAATTTTGACGTAATCATAAGAAAAGTCACAAGTCCAGATGGTGGATTTTGCAACACCACGATTGAGTACAACACGCACCAATATCTCTGCTTGCTGCATCACTGCTGCCCCCTGCTCTTCAGAATAACTAGAGGCTCTGCCACCGTGCTCTGCGACCAGAGTTTCATTCAAATATAGTTGTAATTTGTCTACTTGCAGGTCACTCACACCGGCATATCCAATAGCGGCCAAAATCCTGCCCAAGTTAGGATCAGAGGCAAAAAAAGCGGTCTTCACCAAAGGAGAGCCGGCAATTGCATAAGCAATTTGACGACATTCTTGCACATCACGGCCTGCCTCGACTTGTATTGTCATTAATTTGGTTGCCCCCTCACCGTCGCGAACGATGGCTTTTGCCAGCTGAATAGCGATTTCACAGATCGCATCGCGCAGGCGCTGATAATTCGCTGAGCAAGTATTTATTTCTGCATGCGCTACTTGTCTAGTAGCAATTAAGATAAAAGCATCATTGGTAGAGGTATCACCATCCACCGTGATGCAATTAAATGACTGATTCACGATATCAGACACCATCTCATCCAGAGTCGCTTGACTGATATTGGCATCAGTTGCGATATAGCTCAGCATCGTGGCCATATTGGGATGTATCATGCCAGAGCCTTTTGCAATACCAGTGATAGTGACAGTAACGCCATCAATTTGAATTTGTTGACTGGCAGCCTTAGCAACAATGTCGGTGGTCATAATGCTCTCGGCAGCATCTAACCAGTGATCCTCATGCAAGTCTGCTACACAAGCGGGTAAGCCGGCTAACAATCTGTCCATAGGCAAAGGCTCTAATATCACCCCGGTAGAAAAAGGTAATACCTGCTCAGGGGCAATATCCAATAGTTGTGCCAATATCTGGCAACTTTGTTTAGCGTCTTGCCAACCTTGCTCACCTGTCCCTGCATTGGCATTACCAGTATTGACTAATAAAGCACGTATAGGCTTGCCAGCGCTTAAATGTTGGCGGCAAACTGTCACTGGCGCTGCGCAAAATTGATTGGTAGTAAATACCCCAGCTACATGACTTCCCTCTGCCAAATGCATCACCAACATATCTTTTCGATTTGGTTTTCGTATTTCTGCTTTGGCAATACCCAGTTTAAGTCCTGCAATGGGTTTTAATTCATGGGCTAATGGAGCGGTTAGATTGACTGGCATGGAAGCTCTCTCAATATTTAATGAAAGTTAAAAGTCCCTGTGATTTTAACTGATTGATAAAAAAAAGCGGCAAAGCCGCTTATTCCCTTAAATGGTTTTTGCTTGGATAGAGACAGAATTAAAACTGCACATTATCCTGCATGCGCTGATCGAGTTGCGCCAGCACTTGAGCACGTTGTTCATCACTCATATCCCACCAATTTTGGATTTCTTCTAATGAACGATAACAACCCAAACATAATCCGGAATTATCATCCATGGTACAAACTCCAATACATGGGGTTTCAATATTTTCAGCAGACATTATTCACCTCTTTATTTCAAAACACCGTGACACTGTTTATATTTTTTACCAGACCCACAAGGGCAAGGGTCATTTCTACCTACTTTTATTCCATCCCGCTGGAATGGCGTTTGTTCATCCTGCTCTGGTTCACCAGCGAGCGCCGCGTCGAAGTCAGTATGTTGGTACTGCACATTTTCTAACTCAGTTGGTTTCTCAACCGCCTCGACATCGCGTTCATTTTGCACTTTGACTTGCAAGGTCACTTGAGTGACTTCATGTTTAACGGTATTGAGTAAGTTCGCGAACAATTCAAAGGCTTCGCGTTTATATTCTTGTTTTGGATTCTTCTGTGCATACGAGCGCAGATGAATGCCTTGGCGCAAATGGTCAAGCGCAGACAAGTGTTCGCGCCAATGCTGATCCAAACTTTGCAACATCACCGCACGTTCAAATTGACGCAATACATCTGAGCTCGCTTGTTGTTCTTTGATTTGATATGCCTCATCGGCCGCTTGAAGAACCCTCTCACGCAGAGTTTCCTCATGAAGCGAGGGATTATCTTGTAGCATTTGTTGCAGGGGTAAATGCAAATTAAACTCGGACTGTAACGCTTTCTCCAATCCAGAAACCTCCCACTGCTCCTCGACACTGCCTGGCGGAATATAAAGAGCAAACATATCGCTCAGCACGTCATCTCGCATTACTTTGATAGTTTCGCCAATATCAGTTGACTCGAGTAGTTCATTACGTTGCTCATAAATCACCTTACGTTGATCATTCGCTACATCGTCATACTCTAATAACTGCTTACGTATATCGAAATTACGACCTTCCACTTTTCTTTGCGCATTTTCAATCGCACGCGTTACCCATGGATGTTCGATTGCTTCACCCTCAGGCATTTTCAGACGCTCCATAATGGCGGAGACACGATCCGAAGCAAATATACGTAACAATTGATCTTCTAAAGACAAATAGAAGCGACTCGAGCCGTTGTCTCCTTGTCGGCCAGCTCGTCCTCGTAACTGATTATCAACCCGCCTAGACTCATGACGCTCGGTACCAATAATATGTAAGCCCCCTGCTTGCAAAACAGCTTGATTGCGCTGTTGCCACTCGCTACGAATTTTCTCAATAGAGGACTGTTTTTCAGCTTCGCTGAGTTTTTCATTATTTTGTACTGCAATGATTTCAGAATCTGGATTTCCTCCCAGTACAATATCGGTACCACGACCCGCCATATTGGTGGCAATGGTAATCATCGCTGGACGTCCAGCTTGCTCAATAATATGAGCCTCACGTTCATGTTGTTTGGCATTCAGCACTTGGTGGGGCAACTTAGCTTTATCAAGCAAAGCAGAAATTAATTCGGAATTTTCAATCGAAGTAGTCCCCACTAAAACGGGCTGACCACGTTGCTGACACTCTTTAATGTCCTCAATCACCGCCTGATATTTCTCTTTAGCAGTGCGATAAACCTTATCCATATGATCAATACGACGGGTGTTTCTGTGGGTTGGAATGACCACCGTCTCTAAACCGTAAATTTGATTAAATTCATAGGCTTCAGTGTCTGCAGTACCGGTCATACCGCATAATTTGGTATACATACGGAAGTAATTTTGAAAGGTAATCGATGCCAGTGTTTGGTTCTCTTTTTGTATCTGCACCCCTTCTTTAGCCTCAACCGCTTGATGTAATCCATCAGACCAACGGCGTCCAGCCATCATGCGGCCGGTAAATTCATCGACAATTACGATATCCCCATCTCGCACCACATAGTGTTGGTCACGATGAAAAAGATGATGTGCTCGTAATGAAGCGTACAAATGATGTACCAAACTGATGCTAGAAGCATCGTATAAACTTGTCCCTGTCGCCAATAAACCAGATTGCTCCATCAGTTGTTCAGCATGCTCGTGACCCTGCTCAGACATAATCACTTGACTGGCTTTTTCATCCACCCAGAAATCACCCTCGCCGTCTTCTAGTTCTTGACGCTTAAGCTTAAGCGCAATTTGATTCACTTGGGTATATAACTCAACACTATCATCCGCCTGACCAGAGATGATTAATGGCGTACGCGCCTCGTCAATCAAAATAGAATCGACCTCATCTACCAAGGCAAAATTTAAACTTCTCTGCACCCTTTGCTCAGTGGAGTACACCATGTTATCGCGCAGATAATCAAAGCCGAATTCGTTGTTGGTACCATAGGTGATGTCTGCTGCGTAGGCAGCTTGTTTCATCTCGTGCGGCATTTGCGATAAATTCACACCCACCGTCAAACCGAGGAAACTATATAACTTCCCCATCCACTCAGCATCTCGTTTAGCCAAGTAATCATTGACTGTGACAACATGCACTCCTTTACCACTTAATGCATTCAAATAGGCAGGTAAAGTAGCAACAAGAGTTTTACCCTCTCCGGTGCGCATTTCGGCAATTTTATTGGCATTCAGTACCATGCCACCCACTAGCTGCACATCAAAATGACGCATATTGAGAACTCTTCTACTCCCCTCTCGCACCACGGCGAAGGCTTCTGGTAGAAGTTTTTCAAGTGACTCACCTTGCTGATAACGCTGTTTGAATTGTTGTGTTTTTTCGCGTAATTGCTCATCTGAAAGCGCTTGCATATCAGGTTCCAAGGCATTAATGCGTTGTACCTGTTGCATATATTGTTTGACTAACCGGTCATTACGGCTACCAAAGATTTTTTTGAACAAGGTCGTGATCATAAATAATTACCAGAATTGAATACCGGCGTTTAGCTGATTCCCAGAAAAGAGGGATCAGGCCAAAACATAGTTAATGTTAAAAAAATGCGTAAAATACAATCTGCTTTCGCTCGTTTATTGCGCGAATCAAAAAATGCGCAATTTTACCATAAGCCCTTTATATAAACAGACAATTACTCAATCAGACCCACTGAAACGCATGCAAAAATTAAAATCCATTTTGGCCAGTAATCCGACGCTCAGTCCATTAGCCGAGCTTACTCAGGCACAACTTAACATCGAGCGAGCATGGGCTAGAGTAGTCCCCAGTGAATTAGCCGATTTTTGTCAGGTTGGGGCTTTGCAAAACAAACGTTTGACTGTACTGGTTGCGAATAATGCGATAGCTGCCAAAATTAAATTTTTAATGCCTTCATTGATTATTAGCCTACGTGCTGAAAATCTGGTGGTGAGCACAATTAAGATTCAATTACTCAGTTTGCCCAACACTGGCAAAACTTCGCCACAACGCAGTCTGCCTAAACAAGGCGCACAAGCCTTGCAACAATTTGCTGAACAACTGGATTCTCCATTAGCTGATCAAATCCGTCATTTTCTAGCCAACGCAAAAAAATAAAGCCCGCATACACGGGCTTTATTTGGTTGGACAAGATTTTTTTACCTTGTCTATCAGAATTACAACATCGGAATAATCAATAAAGCAACGATATTAATAATCTTGATTAATGGGTTAACTGCAGGTCCTGCAGTATCTTTATATGGATCGCCTACGGTATCCCCAGTTACCGCAGCCTTGTGTGCCTCAGAGCCTTTACCGCCGAAATTACCGTCCTCGATATATTTCTTGGCATTGTCCCAAGCACCGCCACCTGTGGTCATGGAGATCGCTACAAACAGACCTGTGACAATTGTCCCAATCAACAAGCCACCTAATGCTTCTGCACCTAAACATTTACCGACAATGATAGGAACAGCTACTGGTAACAAAGAAGGAATAATCATTTCCTTAATCGCAGATTTAGTCAGCATATCTACTGCGCGTGAATAATCTGGCTTGGCTTTACCCGTCATGATTCCTTTTATTTCTTTGAATTGACGACGTACTTCAATCACCACGGAAGAGGCTGCGCGACCAACTGCTTCCATCGCCATCGCACCAAATAAATAAGGAATCATGCCACCAATAAACAAACCAATAATCACCTTGTAATTGGACAAACTAAAATCAGCAGTGATGTTGTAATGGCCTAAGTTATGGGTAAAGTCAGCAAACAATACAATTGCTGCCAAACCAGCAGAACCAATAGCATAGCCTTTGGTAACTGCTTTAGTGGTATTGCCTACTGCGTCTAATGGGTCGGTAATGTTACGGATTTTCGCTGGCAACTGTGCCATTTCTGCGACACCGCCTGCGTTATCAGTAATAGGGCCATAGGCATCGAGTGCAACAATAATCCCAGCCATTGATAACATCGCAGTCGCCGCGACAGCAATTCCGTACAAACCTGCCAGCCCAAAAGAAGCCCAAATACCTAAACAGATAACCAATACTGGTGCAGCGGTAGATTTCATTGAAACGCCCAAACCAGCAATCATATTCGTCGCATGACCGGTGGTGCAGGATTGAGCGATATGACGGACAGGGGCATACTCAGTCGCGGTATAGTATTCAGTAATCACTACCATTGCGGCCGTAACCCCCAAACCGACTAATGCTGCATAGAAAATATTCATAGCAGATACTTCAGCACCATCAATCGTGATACCTGTCATCATATCCATCGTGACATAGTAGAAGGCTACAGCTGACAATGCTCCAGCCACAATCAGACCTCGATATAAGGCGTTCATCACACGTCCACCATCTTTAACTTTCACAAAGAAAGTACTGATCACAGAAGCTAAAATGGAAACACCTCCTAGTACCAAAGGATACAGCAAAGCATTTTCGTTATCTGGAATTAGCAATGCACCCAATACCATGGTGGCGATAATAGTAACGGCATAGGTTTCGAATAAATCAGCCGCCATCCCTGCACAGTCGCCGACATTATCACCGACGTTATCGGCAATCACTGCAGGATTGCGTGGATCATCTTCAGGAATTCCTGCTTCTACCTTGCCGACTAAGTCAGCGCCAACATCAGCCCCCTTGGTAAAGATACCCCCACCTAGACGAGCAAAGATAGAAATCAGCGAGCTACCAAAAGCAAACCCGACCAATGAACCTGTATCCACTGCAGTACCAGCAGGCGTTTGGCTAACGAGATAAGCGTAAAAACCCGCTACTCCTAACAAACCCAAGCCTACAACCAGCATGCCAGTAATTGCGCCACCTCGGAAAGCGACTTGCAAAGCGGCATTAATACCGTTATGGGCTGCTTGCGCGGTACGCAGATTAGAACGTACAGAAATATTCATCCCAATATATCCTGCCACGCCTGATAATACCGCCCCCACTAGGAAACCCAGTGCTGTAAGCTGATTCAGTCCAAGCCAAATCGCAATAAACAGCACAATACCGACAATGGCTATCGTTCGATATTGACGGTTTAAATAGGCTGATGCGCCTTGTTGAATTGCGGCAGCAATTTCGCGCATGCGCTCATTACCAGTCGCCTGAGATAAAACCCACTTAATTGTAAGTGCTCCATAAAGCAAGGCTACAACTGCACAGCCAAGAGCAAGTAAAAGACTCTGTGACATTGTTACTCTCCTATATTATTTTGAGAATTATTGCGTATTACCTTAGAACTTCAAGAAACTAAAACTTGTTTACTACTTCATTACGAATTGCAAACTACTTAAATCAATAGGTAGTGTCTGCTAGATTAAACCAAAACAAGATATTGGGAAAGCTTATTGCTGGCTTGTTGAATAATATGGCGAGGATCGCTAATTCCCAGACAAAAAAAAATCCCGCTAGGCGAGATTTTATTGGGTAAAAGAAACTCAGAATTGTGGTTTATCATCGCTATCTTGATAACGTTTGATGCCATTAATGATTTCTTGTTTGGCTTCCTCTATGCCTTTCCAGCCATCAATTTTTACCCACTTACCTTTATCCAAATCTTTGTAGTGCTCAAAGAAGTGGGCAATGATATTTAAACGCCATTCAGAGACATCGCTATATTTTTGTAGATGTTTGTATAATCCACATACTTTATCAATTGGCACCGCTAATACTTTTGCATCAGGACCTGCCTCATCCGTCATCATCAACACACCGAGAGGGCGACAGCGCACCACCACTCCTGGAATCAATGGCACTGGGGTAATCACCAATACATCAACTGGATCTCCATCTTCTGAGAGCGTATGAGGGATGTAGCCATAGTTACATGGGTATTGCATAGAAGTGCCCATAAAGCGATCAACAAAAATCGCTCCACTTTCTTTGTCAACCTCATATTTGACTGGGTCTCCTTGCATAGGAATTTCGATAACTACATTGAAATCATTTGGAATATCTTTGCCGCTAGGCACATTCATTAAAGCCACAATATTTACCTTTTAAATACTAATTAAGAAACTTGTTTAAATTGTTTGTTATGCTGGTCGAAAACTGACATTGCGCCATCTTCGATATCAAAATACCAGCCATGTAAAGTCAAATTACCTTTTGCAAGACGCGCTTGGATAAATGGAAATGTTGCAAGATTTTCTAAAGAAACGACAATCGCTTCACGCTCACAATTACACAGAAATTCAAGCTGATCTTGCATACCTTGATGTTGCTGCACTCTTTGCATGGCAGGCTGAGCAATACTCATCCAAGGTTTTACAAATTCGCTATCATTTCCTTCATGAATACCTTGAGCTAGGACCTTAATTCCACCACAATACTTATGTCCCATCACGATGATATTTTCTACATTCAAGCTACATACACCGAATTCCAATGCAGCACTAACGCCATGATAGCCACCGCCTTTTTCATAAGGAGGAACTAAGTTGGCCACATTACGCACTACAAACAAATCACCAGGCTTGGCATTCATGACAATGGCAGGATCGACGCGCGAATCTGAGCAAGCGATTACTAAAGTACTTGGGTTTTGGCCCTGACTGAGAGTAGCAAAAAGAGCTTGATTAGCAAGAAAATAATCCTGGTGAAATTGATGAAATCCAGCGATGAGTTGTTTGATATCGCTCATAAATCTTGCTTATTCAATTGAAATTGTTGACCAGTTAATTGATGGTAGGCTTGGTGATATTTTTCACTGGTTTTTGCCGCCACATCGCTAGGCAATGATGGCGCTGGGGGCTGCTTATTCCAAGCAGAGGACTCTAACCAATCGCGAACATATTGCTTGTCATAACTCGGTGGGTTTTTGCCAACCTGATATTGATCAGCAGGCCAGAAACGAGAGGAATCCGGGGTCAACACTTCATCAATTAAATAAAGCTGGCCTTGATCATCTAAGCCAAATTCGAATTTTGTATCAGCGATAATAATGCCACGAGTGAGCGCATACGCAGATGCTTCTGAATATAATTGTAAACTCACTTGAGCTACTTGCCGCGCCAAGTCCTCCCCCAACAATTCAGCACAACGGGCTAGGCTAATATTCTCATCATGATCGCCTACAGCAGCTTTACTCGATGGGGTAAATAATGCATGGGGTAATTTTTCAGCCTCACGTAATCCAGCCGGTAAATCGATGCCACATACTGATCCTGTTTGCTGATACTCTTTCCAGCCACTGCCCACCAGATAGCCTCGGACTATGGCTTCTATAGGCAAGGGTTTAAGCTTGCGCACCACCATAGCTCGCCCAGCTAATTGGGCACGTTCTTGTGGATCTTTAACCACACTAGCAGGATCTATACTCGTCAAATGATTGGGGATAATATGACCCAAACGCGCAAACCAAAAATTGGAAATTTGGGTCAGCAAGGCGCCTTTATTGGGGATAGGGGTGGGCAAAATTACATCAAAAGCGGATAAGCGATCACTTGCAATCAACAACATATGATTCTGATCGATATCATAGATGTCACGCACCTTTCCGCGATGCAACAAAGGTAAACTTTTGATATCAGATTGTATGATATTGGTAGACAAATTGAATCCTAATGTAAATCTAGGTTAAAGCAAAAATTAACATTATACCTGAGCTAGTAGTAGGCACAGCTGGCACTTTTACCAGTGACGTCTTGATCAACAAAAATCAACGCTTGGTTTGTATAGCACGCTGCTCCAGGATATCCACAGCAGGTAATTTCTTGCCCTCAAGAAACTCCAAGAAAGCTCCCCCAGCAGTCGAGATATAAGACACCTTGTCATAAATATCGTATTTTTGAATGGCGGCTATTGTATCGCCACCGCCAGCGAGAGTGAAAGCTGGAGTATTGGCTATCGCCTGCGCTATTGCTTGAGTACCATGGCCAAATTGATCAAATTCAAAGACCCCCAAAGGTCCATTCCATAACACAGTCCCGGCTTTCATAATAATGTCTACCAGCACTTTGACAGATTGCGGACCGATATCAAAAATCATATCGTCACTTTCAATCTCAGCGACACTTTTACTGTTTGCCTTAGCATCGGAGGCAAATTGCTTTGCTGTCACCACGTCCACCGCCATCGGAACCGCCGCACCGCGCTGGGACATTTTTTCTATGAGTTGTCGTGCCGTGTCTAACAAATCGTCTTCGCACAATGATTTGCCAATTTCAGCGCCATTGGCTTTTAAAAAGGTATTGGCTATCCCACCACCCACAATCAGTTGATCAACCTTTTCTGACAAACTCTCTAAAACAGTGAGTTTAGTAGACACTTTGGATCCGCCAACAATTGCTACTAAAGGACGTGCTGGGTTCGTCAGCGCTTTGCCTAAGGCATCCAATTCTTGCATCAGTAAAAAGCCTGCTGCTGCGACTGGTGCAAATTTCGCTATCCCGTGGGTAGAGGCCTCTGCACGATGTGCAGTTCCAAACGCATCCATGACAAAAATATCGCATAACTTGGCATAAGCTTGCGCAGTGTTGTCGAGATTTTTTTTCTCCCCCACATTAAAGCGGCAATTTTCCAGTAGCACTAGTTCGCCGTTATCCACATGAAAATCGCCATTCACCCAATCTTTAATAAGCCTAACTGGACGATTTAATTTTTGGCTTAGCACATCCGCCACTGGTTTAAGGGAATTTTCCTCAGAATAAACCCCTTCTTCAGGACGACCTAAATGAGAGGTAACCATCACTTTAGCACCCGCTTGTAGCGCATATTCAATGGTGCTTAGTGATGCGCTAATTCTTGCGTCTGAGCTCACTTTGCCGTCTTGCAAAGGAACATTCAAATCAGCCCGAATAAATACCCGCTTGGCCGATAGATTCAAATCACTGATTCTGATGACAGACATCACGCTCTCCCTAGGCTACGTAACGTGCCAAACGTAATAAATTACAACTATATCCATACTCATTGTCATACCATGCGACTACTTTTACAAAAGTTGGGTCCAACATAATTCCCGCTTCAGCATCAAATACCGAAGGACATGATTCACCACGGAAATCAGTAGATACCAGCTTTTCATTAGTAAACCCAAGTACTCCTTGCATACTGCCATTGGCGGCACTGCGCATTGCATCTACGATAGTGGCATAGTCAGTTGCTTGTTGTAACTCACAAGTTAAATCAACTACTGATACGTTTGAGGTTGGAATGCGGAAAGCCATCCCAGTTAGTTTATTATTCAAATCGGGAATCACTTTTCCCACTGCTTTGGCAGCCCCAGTAGAAGAGGGAATAATATTTTCCAGCATCGCTCGACCGCCACGCCAGTCTTTTTTAGATTGTCCATCGACCGTTTTTTGCGACGCAGTTGCTGCATGAACAGTTGTCATTAAGCCACGTTTGATGCCAAAACAATCATGTAATACTTTTGCAACTGGAGCTAGCGCATTGGTGGTACATGACGCGGCAGAGATAATTGCCTGCCCTTGGTAGTTTAGATGATTGACCCCATACACAAACATGGGTGTGTCATCTTTACCTGGGGCAGATTGAATCACTTTTTTAGCACCTTGATCGATATGCGCCTGACAACTATCTAAAGTCAAAAAAGCACCGGTACACTCTGCTAAAACCTCTACCCCCAAATCAGCCCATGGGATATTGGCTGGCTCGCGCTCAAAAGTGAGCGCAATTCGTTTGCCATTGATCACCAGCGCATGACTCTCTACCTCTACTTTAGCTTTAAAACGCCCATGAACTGAATCGTACTTGAGCATATAAGCCATATATTCAGCGTCACTGCTGCCATTGATAGCAACAACCTCGAAATCTTCAAATTCTTTTTCTTGAAAGGCTGCTCGCAAAACCATACGACCGATACGGCCGAAGCCATTAATCCCTAATTTAACTGTCATGATTTAACTTTCGCTTTTTAAAACTTCGCATATTGCATAAAGAAAAAGGGAGCCCTGTGCTTTTGGGCTCCCTTAAATCAACCTAGAAAAACAATATACTAGGATTTAGAGCACTGATTTTACAGTGTTAACCACATTTTCTACTGTAAAACCAAAGTGCTTCATCAATGCGCCACCAGGAGCTGATTCACCGAAAGTGTCGATACCTACCACAGCACCCTCCAATCCTACATATTTGCGCCAGAAGTCTGGGTGAGCGGCTTCAACAGCAACACGCTTCACGCCAGGAATCAAGACACTGTCGCGATATGCCTGATCTTGACGATCAAACACATTGGTAGATGGCATAGAAACCACACGCACTTTTGTTCCTGCTGCATTTAATTCAGCAGCCGCTTTGATAGCTAAATCCAATTCTGAACCATTGGCAATCAGAATCACATCTGGTTTACCAGCAACATCAGAGAAGATGTAACCACCCTGACGAATCAGTGGTAGTTGAGTAGCATCATGTTTGATACCAGGCACATTTTGACGACTTAAAACCAAGCTGGATGGACCATCTTTACGTTCAATCGCGCAAACCCAAGCCACTGCTGTTTCTGTAGAGTCAGCAGGACGCCAAACATCCATACGAGGGATGTAACGTAACCCAGCTGTGTTCTCTACTGGTTGATGGGTAGGGCCATCTTCGCCTTGACCGATAGAGTCGTGGGTCAATACCGCGATAGTACGTTGCTTCATCAATGCTGCCATACGCAATGCACTCTTAGCATAGTCTGAGAACATGTGGAATGTTCCGCCGAAAGGCAACAACCCACCGTGTAATGCCATACCATTCATAATGGCAAACATACCGAATTCGCGCACACCATAGGAAATATAGTTACCAGGTTGCTTAGCATCCACATGGGTAAAACTCGAACAGGAGGTCAGGTTAGACCCAGTCAAGTCTGCAGATCCACCCAAGAACTCAGGCAGTGTTGGTGCTAAAGCAGCAATTACGTTTTGTGATGCTTTACGAGTCGCTACCGTATCAGCTTTTTCGTTCATCGCAACAATCATCGCGTCAGTCACTTGTTTCCAGTTTGATGGCAAGTCACCGGCCATACGGCGTTTGAATTCAGCGGCTTCTGCAGGGAATGCTTTGGCATAGGCATCAAATTTTGCATTCCATTCAGCTTCAGTCTTTGCCCCTTTGGCTGTTTGATCCCATCCAGCATAGACATCAGCTGGGATTTCAAACGGTGGGTAATTCCAACCAATATTTTTTCTGGTCGCAGCAACTTCTTCTTCACCTAATGCAGAACCGTGGCAGTCATGGCTACCAGATTTGTTTGGTGAGCCTTTACCGATAATAGTTTTACAACAAATCAAAGAAGGCTTATCTGTGACTGCCTTGGCTTTTTTGATAGCGGCATCGATAGCATCAACATCGTGGCCATCAACTGATTGCACGTGCCAACCATAAGATTCAAAGCGCTTAGCTGTGTCGTCGGTATACCATCCCTCGATGTGACCATCGATAGAGATACCGTTGTCATCCCAGAAGGCGACCAGCTTACCAAGACCCCATGTACCCGCCAAAGCGCAAGCCTCATGGGATACGCCTTCCATCATACAACCATCACCTAAGAAACAGTAAGTGTAGTGATCAACAATCTCGTGACCAGGCTTATTAAATTGATGCGCTAACAGCTTTTCAGCCATAGCAAAACCAACAGCATTAGTAATCCCTTGACCCAATGGACCGGTAGTAGTCTCAACACCAGGCGCATAACCGTACTCAGGATGACCTGCACATTTAGAATGCAACTGACGGAAGGTTTTGATTTCGTCCATAGGCAAATCGTAACCAGTCAAATGCAATAAAGAATAAATCAACATGGATCCGTGACCATTGGACAAAATAAAACGGTCGCGATCAGCCCATTGAGGATTCTTAGGATTGTGACGTAAATGATGATTCCACAATACTTCCGAAATTTCAGCCATCCCCATAGGCGCACCTGGGTGGCCAGAATTGGCTTTCTGCACTGCATCCATGGATAACGCACGGATAGCATTTGCTAAGTCTTGACGTGTTGCCATTGCCTTCTCCCTATCAAAAAACGTAATGTATTTAGACGTTAATCAACGTCTAACAAAATCTGCTGCTCACCCCATCCTCGTTCATCGCACCAGCTTAAAAAACCAGAGTTTGCCAAGTCTCGCTATACAGGAGACATGGGACTGGACAATGCGATTGGCTTTATCGCCCTATGAACGGTAGGGACATGAAGGCGAAATTATTGCCCAGTTAGCGTTTTTGAGCAAGTAAAACTCAGTGCTTCAAGCGTAGTAAGAATGTTGAAAAGGTGCTGAATTAGCAGTCAAAAATAATTGATTTAAGCTTTCCACTTAATGGAACAGCCGATGCTCGCTATTTGTTGCTTGGGACCTTGACCAGTTTGTGCAACTTCAAGCATTGCTTCTAATAATTCTCGACGCAAATTTGGTTTTGGAGTGGGGTCACGCCCTTGTTCATCTAGTCGTCCACGATATTGCAACTCCAGTTGCTCATTAAAACCAAAAAAGTCTGGCGTACAGACAGCTCCGTAGGCTTTGGCAACCTGCTGTGTCTCATCATACAAATAAGGAAAGTCAAACTGCCATTGCTGTGCTATGCGCTGCATATTTTCATAGGAATCTTCAGGATAATTCACCACATCGTTACTGGATATAGCTACCGCATGAATGCCAACCTTCCTGAGTGCTTGCACATCCTCAAGCAGGCGTTGATGAATCGCTTTGACATAGGGACAATGATTGCAGATAAACATTACCAGTAAACCTTTAGGACCACGCACCTGCTGCAAAGAATAGTGCTGACCATCTACCCCTAGCAAATTAAACTGCGGTGCTGGCATTCCAAAATCACAAACTGGCGGATTTAAACTGACCATGACTTCATTCCTTAATCTAAAATATGCAAGCTCATATTAAAATGATTTTTTGAATATTTTATCATTGCCCACACCAACCATGCGAAACCCAAGATTTTATTGCGATCCAGCCCTATGTGACCGTCTCAGCTTAGGTGCAATTGTGCAATTACCCGACAATGCAGCTTTGCATGCCATTAAAGTGTTACGCATGAATCTTGCAGATTGTCTGACTTTATTTAACGGGGACGGGCAAGACTATCGCGCCGAAATCGTACAAATAAACAAACATCAAGCGCGTTGCAAAATTGTTTCCGTCAACACCAACCATAGCGAAGCACCTCTACAAATTACCTTGGCACAAGCTATCTCTGCAGGAGACCGTATGGATTTCACCATCCAAAAAGCGGTTGAACTTGGGGTATCGGCAATCCAACCAATTGCTAGTCAGCGTAGCGTAGTCAAATTATCTCAAGAACGACTTGAGAAACGCTTAGCGCATTGGCAGAACGTTGCCAATGCCGCTTGCGAACAATCGGGACGTGCTGTAGTACCTCAAGTATTTGCTCCAATGAGCTTGGCAGATTGGTTGGCAAAAGCACCGTTAGCGCCCACTCGCATCATGCTCTCCCCCGATGCTGAGATGGCAATTACTGAGGTAACGTTACAAGGCACAGAGGTTTGTTTACTGATTGGCGCTGAGGGTGGATTAAGTCCCGAAGAAAAACAGCTTGCACAGCTCAGTGGTTTTGTATCAGTTCGTATGGGCGCTCGTATATTACGCACCGAGACCGCACCCCTCGCAGCACTATCCGTCATACAAACGCTATGGGGTGATTTTAAGCTATAAAATTTGCACTTAATGCAAATACATTATAAAATTTGCTATATAAGCAAATTAAAAGCCAATTATGCCTAAAACACCATCCAAACTATCTCATATCAGCCCATTCAATGCGGAGCAAACTCCATCTGTCAAGCTTGGTCTGACAATAAGACTTGTGCGCCAACAACAAAACAAAACACTGATTGAGTTAGCTCAACAAATTGGTACTGATGCTGGCAATCTCTCTAGAGTGGAGAGAGGGATGCAAAGTGTTTCTCCCAGCATGCTGAACAAAATATGCTTAGCTTTAGGGTGTAGTCCTGCGCAGCTTTATGCAAATCAAGACAAGACTAATTTTGCGCAAAACGCAAATTTTGTCTCGAATAACAATTCGGCTAGTCACTCTGCGCCTCAATTTGTCAGTTGGTTTCGTTCAGCCGCTCCTTATATCCATGCTTTTGGTGGAAAAACCTTTGTGATTGCCTTTGGTGGTGAAGTGGTTGCAGATGGCCAATTTACTGCTTTATCACATGATCTCAATCTTCTTGCCAGCTTAGAAGTGAGACTTATTTTGGTGCACGGCGCTAGACCGCAAATTGAACACAAACTAAAACAAGCCAAGTTGCAAACAAACCTAGTAGATGGTCTGCGCGTTACTGATGATGATGCAATGGAGATTGTTAAACAAGCTAATGGTGCTATCAGAGTAGATATTGAGTCTCAACTTTCTATGGGATTGGTAGATTCTCCGATGGCAGGTTCAGACATTCGGGTGGCCAGTGGCAATTTTGTCACCGCCAAGCCTCTAGGCGTTCATCAAGGTGTGGATTTACAACACACTGGAGAAGTCAGAAAAATTGATAATGTTGGCATACAGAAACGTTTAGACGACGGGGAAGTAGTATTGTTGTCGCCGCTGGGATACTCCCCTACTGGTGAAATTTTTAATCTAACTGTCGAAGATGTAGCGGTCAGTACCGCTATCGCTTTGGATGCAGATAAATTGATTTTCCTGATGGACAAAGAAGGCGTTCACAATGCAAGGGGGGAGTTGTTGCGTGAGATGACTACCCAAAAAGCCAAAAATTTATTGCAACATGTTCATCACTATCAACATAACGAGCAGTTGGCAGCCCAAGATGCAGCTCCTTTCATTAGTGAGGACGAATTATATTATTTACCTGCCGCCATTAAAGCTTGTGAAAATGGGGTGGCTAGAACACATTTAATTTGTCGCCATACCGACGGGGCTATTTTGCAAGAACTCTTCACCCTACAAGGGATAGGCACCATGGTGACCGAAACTCCGCTCGAGTTAATGCGGCAAGCTAACATTGAAGATGTTGGCAGCTTGCTTAAGCTGATAGAGCCCTTAGAAACGGAAGGTGTCTTGGTTAGACGCGGACGTGAGCGTCTAGAAATGGAAATCAATCAATTCTATGTAATGGAGCATGACGGCCGTGTCATTGGTTGCGCAGCGCTTTATCCTTTTGCTGCCGAGAAAATGGTTGAGTTTGCTTGTCTTGCAATCCATCCTGCTTATCGAGGAGGAGGTCGAGGTGACAGGCTATTTCATTTTTGCGAAGAGCAAGCCAAAGAAATGGGATTTAACACCATTTTTTGCCTGACCACTCGCACTGAGCATTGGTTCCTAGAGCGGGGATTTAAGCAAAGCATGGTTGAAGCACTTCCTGTAGAAAAACAAAAACTATACAACCTGCAGCGGCGCTCAAAAGTATTTGTCAAAAGGCTTTAGTTTTTCATTTAGAATATGGCGAAATTTGAACCCGCATACTGAAATTTAGGAAACCGCATGCTGAATCAAACAACTGCAAGTCAAAAAGCGCAAACACTAGCCGAAGCATTGCCTTATATCAAACGCTTTTTTGATAAAACCATCGTCATCAAATATGGTGGCAACGCGATGACTGAACCTCATTTAAAAGAGTCTTTCGCCAGCGATGTGGTATTGCTAAAACTAGTAGGGATGAACCCCGTTGTAGTGCATGGTGGTGGCCCGCAAATCAATGAAATGTTGGATAAGCTAGGTAAAAAAGGCGAATTTATTCAAGGCATGCGAGTCACCGATGAAGAAACCATGGATATCGTAGAAATGGTGCTGGGGGGGCAAGTCAATAAAGAGATTGTTAATTTGATTAATCGCAAAGGTGGAAAAGCTGTCGGCCTGACTGGTCAAGATGGTAACTTTATTCATGCCATTAAATTGATGATGCAAGATAAGGATAAACCTGAGCAAATGATCGATATAGGCCAAGTCGGTGAAATCAGTCGCATAGACCCCAGTATCATCACCTTCTTGGATAGCGGCGATTTTATCCCTGTCATTGCCCCTATTGGTGTCGGCGCTGACGGTAAAACCTACAACATCAACGCCGATGTCGTTGCTGGAAAATTGGCGGAAATTCTTGGCGCAGAAAAACTGATTTTGCTGACCAATACCCCTGGCGTATTAGACAAAAATGGTAAATTACTTACCGGCCTTACCCCCAAACAAATTGATGATTTGGTCGAGGACGGCACTTTATCAGGCGGCATGCTGCCCAAGATTGGTTCTGCACTCGATGCCGCGAGGGGTGGTGTGAAATCTGTACATATTATTGATGGGCGCGTTGAGCATGCTTTGCTGTTAGAGGTATTGACTGATGAAGGTGTTGGTACCCTAATCAAAGCCAAATAAATCTCTCAATAACCTTATCATCTCTATGAACCATCAACAGCGAAGGGTGTGGATTTTTGATTTGGATGACACCCTACACGACGCCTCAGCACATATCTTTCCTGTCATGAATCAAGCCATGACCCAATTCATTATTGACCAACTGCAATACAGCGAAGAACAAGCACAACAACTTCGCAAGCACTATTGGCGTCTATATGGTGCAACTTTAAAAGGTTTAGTACGCCATCATGGTATCAATCCTCACCATTTCCTCAGTGCTACCCACGATCATCTCGACCTCAATAATATGGTGCTGCAACGACAACGTTTACGTCACTTCATCCGCTCGCTACGAGGTCGTAAAGTGATATTCACCAATGCCCCTCAACGATACGCTGTGCGAGTGTTAGAAATCCTCGGCATAGCAGATTTATTCGAAGTGGTATTCAGCGTAGAGTCCACCCAGTTTCACCCCAAACCAGCATTGCGCGGTTTTCGTCAATTGTTGCGACTATTGAAAGTGTGCGCCAAAGATTGTGTGATGTTAGAAGATAATCCCCACGCACTCAAAACAGCCAAGCGCTTAGGCATGCGAACAGTGTGGGTTTCACGACAATTAAAAAAACCTAACTATATCGACTTACGTATCCATGATGTGTTAGCACTTACTCGTTATCATTTATAATGTAGGCTTGCTTGAAATAATAAACGGAGAAAATTAAAGATGGCGATAGAGAAGGGTCAACGCAAACAACAAATACTAGAAACATTAGCAAAAATGTTGGAAAAACCACAACATGAAAAAATCACCACCGCCATTTTAGCCGCCAAATTAGAGGTGAGCGAAGCTGCTTTATATCGTCACTTTGCCAGTAAAGCACAAATGTTTGAGGGTTTGATAGATTTTATCGAGCAAAGCCTATTTGGCTTGATCAATAAAATTTCCACAGAAGAAGAAAATGGTATCAGCCAAGTGCGACGTATGATTACTATCCTGTTGCTATTTGCAGAAAAAAACCCTGGCATGTCACGGGTATTAATCGGAGATGCTTTGGTTCATGAAGATCATGCGCTGCAATTACGTATCAATCAGATTTTTGATCGTATAGAAGCAACCATCAAACAGTCTTTAAGAATCGCCGAAGCACAAGGCAAGAAAAATTTAGACCCCGAAGCGCAAGCCAATTTACTGCTTTGTTATGTGATTGGTTGTTGGCATCAATTTGCCAAAAGTGGGTTCAAGCGCAAGCCAATGGAGCTAGCCCAACGCCAGTTGATCAGTTTGCTGAATAGCGAAGAATAAAACGATATATCGACAAAAAATAAAAACTGTCTTTGTCATCACCAAGAAAAAAATATTGGTGACGCTAAGTTAAGCTAAGCGTAGTATAAGTGATTCATGAGTTGTGTTATCCATCTGGTCAAACAATCACTACAAATATGACCAAAAAACCTATAAGGAGCTCGTCATGATCAAGGTATTTTGCTATTTTCAGCGCAAACTTATGATTTTATTGATGTCACTTGCTAGCATGTCTTTTGCCCAAGCAAGTTATGCGGAAAACAATTTTATTTTTCTAGAGTTATTCTCATCTACAGGCTGCAGTTCCTGCCCACCAGCCGAGCAATGGTTAAGCAAAATAGCCGCCACCTCATCCTCAGTGGAAATTATTGCGCTTAATTACCATGTCACCTATTGGAATTACCTAGGCTGGACTGATCCATTTAGTGACAAAAAATATGATACCCGTCAACGTTTTTATGTCAGACAAAGGCCAACCGTCACCGTCTACACCCCTCAAATACGGGCCAATGGCAGAGAAGTCACTAGTTTTGCCGAGGCTACCAGACAAACTCAACGGCATTTAGCGGAATTCAAAGTAAGCGCCACAAAGCACGAGAATAAGATAGATGTGATGTATGAAGTGCCACCCAAACTACCTGAAAGTCATGAGTTGTACTTGGTGATTACAGAGGACAATTTGCTAGACCAACCCAAAGCGGGCGAGCTAAATGGCAGCACATTGCAGCTTAGCCATGTGGTACGAACATTCAACAGAGTCAATCTCGACAAAGATGTTAGTCAAACGTCCATAAGCATTCCTTCGACTTGGAATACCAATCATTTACGCGTCATAGGCTTTATTCAGAATACGCAAAATGGGCAATTGATAGACGCGAGAGAAACTCAGTTAGAATAAATAAATAGATGGATGCTGCGACTGCGCTCAAAACGTCCAAGGAAAAGTGCAGCAAGCAAATCTTTCACCACGGCAGTCTTGTCTTTAGAGTTAGTCTAGCGCTAGCAAACAAGTGTAATTAGGTGATTATTTTTTAAGCGTTTCAAGCCTCGCATCAAATATGGCTTGTCGTATTTGTTCACTATCTGAATATTGTGCTGCAATCTTGCCTGCATCGACTGTGGCAATCACCTTAAGCGCCTCACGTAAATAATCTGCCACAGCAAATTCATCATGCTCAAACCCTGTTCTATCTCGCGAATCGCACTCACAGGCTGCAAGGAAATCTTCAAATCTCTGTGGTTGGCGCAGGGCGTCTAATTGCATTAAGAATTCCAATAATTTGACTGGGCGCATTTGCTGGGCTTGATTCAATTTGCCATGGAATTTTGCCACGATATGCGCTAGTCCTGCGCAGTCATTGGGGACCTTTAAGCGTTCTACAACGCCTTTCAATAACTCCACACTGCGTTCTTCATGGCCAATATGACTTGGCAGAATTTGCACAGGGGTTGTGCCCTTTCCAAGGTCGTGACACAGGGCAGCAAAACGAATAGGCAAGGAGTATTGACGTTGCGCAGCATAATCGATGACCAACATCATATGTACTCCAGTATCAATTTCTGGATGATATCGAGCGGGCTGTGGCACGCCCCATAGCCTATTCAATTCAGGGAATAATTTTTCTAGAGCGCCGCAAGCACGCAACACTTCAAACATGCGACTCGGTTGTTGCTCCATCAAACCCGTGGATAGTTCTTGCCAAACTCTTTCAGGAACAAGCGCATCAACCTCTCCTGCTTGTACCATATCCCGCATTAAATCTAGGGTTTCTGCAGCAACATTGAACTCAACAAAACGTGCGGCGAATCTTGCTACTCGCAAAATACGCACTGGGTCTTCTGCAAAAGCGGGGCTGACGTGGCGCAAACATTTGGCTTTGAGATCAGCTTGACCACCATAGGGGTCTATCAAACTTCCATCGCTATCTTGGGCGATAGCATTAATAGTCAAATCTCGGCGCAATAAATCTTGCTCAAGAGTGACGTCTGCTGCAGCATGAATCACGAATCCTTTGTAGCCTTTGCCGGATTTACGTTCGGTTCTCGCTAAGGCGTATTCATCTTGCGTTTCAGGATGCAAAAAAACTGGAAAATCTTTACCCACTGCGCGATAACCAAGTTGCTGCATTTGCTCTGGAGTTGCACCAACAACGACATAGTCCTTATCCTGTACCGGCAAGCCAAGCAGCGCGTCCCGAACTGCACCGCCGACACAATATATCTTCATTATCTACCTGCCGTTGCACGCAGTTGATTGTATTGGTTTCGCGGATTTTGGCCATTAAGAAAATCGCTCATCACAGCCTCTAAAGGCGTGGCAGCAATGCCAAACGGCAAAGTCTGCTGAGACACATTATCCACTTGCATAGAGCGTAGATTATCTCGGGTCATTAATTTGACTGGCAACCACTCCATAAAAAAAGCTTGTAAATAAGAGAGTGTATCGTTTAGTCCAATAATTATGGGACGTTTACCTACTGCCTGAGACACTACTTTGATAAGCTCACTAAAGCGATAGACCTTAGGGCCGACTAATTCATAACATTTTCCCACACTAGCCACACTCTCCAAGCTAGCCAACATCACTTTGACAACATCTTCGACATACACTGGTTGGAATCGACAGTGAGGTTTTGCCAATAAAATGACAGGCATCAATTTAACTAATTTGGCGAATAGATTAATAAAACTATCGCCACGGCCAAATATCACTGAGGGTCGGAAAATGGTGGTGCTAACACGTGCTTGGTTTAATACCGCTTGTTCACCGGCATATTTAGATTGCAGATACTGACTTGGTGCCTGAGCACTGACTCCCAACGCACTAACATGTAATAAGCGAGGAATATTTAATTCTGCACATAATTTAGCGATTTGCTTAGGCAATTGATGATGCATTAGGTCAAAGCTGACAAGCTTGGATTGATGCAAAATACCAAGTAAATTAATCACAGCGTCACAGCCAATTAAATGCGCACGTAGACTTGCACTACTCATGACATCAGCTTGGACTACTTTTACGTTAGGTAATAAAAACAGATGTTTAGCCGTCTCGCGACGTCGGGTTAATACCTTGACGATATATCCAGCTGCCGACAACTGTGCAACCAGGGCACTGCCCAGAAAACCAGATCCACCTAATACTGCGATTTGTTTTACCTTCACTGCTTACTCCATCATTTCTTGAATTTGTACATCTTTTAATTGCCAAGTTGTTGCGTTTGACACTTTTCCTAACAGTTGTTTCATACTGAGTCCTTGTTTACCTAATCTTTGCGAATAATAATAGGTATTCAGCATGACTTTTTGCACATACAACCGTGTTTCCAATAAAGGAATTGTCTCTGCGTATATCGCCCCTTCTATCGGCTGCGCAGTTATCCAAGCTCGCACACGGCTGGGGCCAGCATTATAAGCTGCGGTAGCAATAGGTGTTTGGCCACTAAAACTATCAAGCGTGTAGCGTAAATAATAGGTCCCAAGTTTCACATTGGTGTCCAGCTGATGTAGATTATTTGCGTTTATATCTTTCCATCCATTTCGCTTGGCTATCCATATTGCAGTAGCTGGCATGACTTGCATCATGCCACTGGCGCCTACCCCTGAACGTGCATTCAAATTAAATCGACTTTCTTGACGAGACAATCCGTAAACCCAAGCTGCATCTAGTTGTTGAGTACGCGAAAAATTCTCCACTACATCTCGATAAGGTAAAGGGTAACGCAAGTTATCATTATGTAACTGCTGAGTTTTTTCAGCGGTATTAATGGCAACATCTAGCCAACCTTGTCGCATTGCAAGCTCAGCTGCCGCCAGCAATTGTTGATCGCTCATTGTGCTGATTGCATAGCTCCACTCGGCACGGGACTCCCAACGCAACCCTAGTCGATCCAATTCTATCGCACGTTGCAAGCCAGGAATAAGTTTAGCGTTATCCAAATCGGCTTGATTGGGAACATATTGTTGCGCTGGTGCACGAATCAGTTCACCTAATTCCTCTTGCGCCAACACTCCATAAAAATTGCGCTCTTTGGCAAGACCTAGCCATAGTTGATTAGCTTTCGCATTCTCTCTTTTTTCTTGATAAGCGCGTGCCAACCAATAACGCCATGCAGCTTCCTCTTGCATTTTTTTCGGCATCTCGACGATGGTTGTAATCACACTATCCCATCGTTTAACTCTTAGCGCTGCGCGCACTTTCCAAGCTAAAGCTTGATCATCCAACTTAAGCGTTTCGCTTGCCTTTGCGTCGAGCTTTTCAAACATAGCAAAAGCTGCATCATCAAGTCGAAATGCAGCAGCCACTGCCAAACGTGTGTCCAAATAGCCTAACTGCTCAGCATCTAGACCCGACTGAATTTTTGCCAGTATTTTTTGGGTCTGCCCCCAGTCGCGTTTTGCCATTCTGGCCAGCGCATAGATGGCAAGTTCACGCTCTAAACGTGTTTCTGGTTTATTTGGATGTTTCAGAATCATTTGCGGACTTTGCGTATATTGCTCGAATTTTTTTTGCTGGCTAACAGAAATAGCTGACAAACGGCTTAATACCATTTTGGCAGTGGTGAGCTGTTGTTCTCGTAGAGTGCTACGCAATTTTTTCCAGATATCTTCTTGTGTTAGCAATTGATTTTGTTGCATAGCATCGAATATAGGACTGCATACACTAGGCCAATCATGCTGTTCTTGCCAAATTTCTCTTGCTTCAAGCAATGCCAGATTGTCGTTTTGTGCTATGCGCCCAGACAAGGCCAAGCAGGCAAGCGTAGCATCCTGTTTAGGGTATTGTTGATATATTTGAAAGAACTGATCCCATTGTTGCCGTTTTGCCAGTTGCTTCATCCACTCTACAGTTATTTTTTCGGCAAAGGGGGTATCAGCATACTGTTGCAGGAATCTCTCAAAATCTGCATCCTGCGCCTGATTAAGACTGAGCAGTAACTGCCAATAACGAAGATAAGGGCTGAGCGGATATTTTTCCGCATCTAGTTTGTCAGCTATTTGGATGAGTTCATTAAGTTGGCGCTGCTGATAGAGAGATCGTGCGCGCAGAAATGCTTCATCTGATTGATCTCCTGCCGCGTTTGCTGAAATACAAAAACTAGCGATGAGGATGACCATTGCAAGTAAACTAATTTTCATAAGCTACTTTCCTTGCTTGCGGCATAAATCATGCTGACCGCAGATACTCCAACATCAAAGTAAAATAACTCGACTAATAGCAAATAACAGCAATGCGACTAGTAACATTACACCGCTAAATTTAATAATTTGCCAGGCCAATCTCAGGTAGCCACGATGCTGGGTAAATAAAAATGCGCCAAGACAGACAATGACACTAATCACCACCAGTACAATCAATAACCGCAACACAATCATCGCAATTTATCCTTTAGGCAAAATAAATACTAAATAAATTGCAGTGCAGTAGCATTCGCAATGGCGGGCGCATATACCTTTGGAGCATCTTGCTCATGCTCAAAACTTGCAAACTCCCAAGCCTCATTATCAGCCATCAATTGACGGATTAATTGATTATTTAGCGCATGGCCTGATTTATAGGCGGTAAAGGCACCCAGCAAGGGATGACCCAATAGATATAAATCCCCAATAGCATCCAGTGCTTTATGCTTGACGAATTCATTCTCGTATCTCAGTCCATCACGATTCAAGATGCGATACTCATCCAACACAATAGCATTATCTAAACTACCACCACGTGCTAATCCCATAGATCGAAGGGCTTCAACTTCGTGCATAAATCCAAAAGTACGGGCTCGGCTAACTTCTCTGATATACGATTGGTCAGCAAAATCAATCACGACTCGATTATCCAAACCTTCAAATACTGGATGAAGGAAATCAATAGTGAAGTCTAAACGGAAACCAAAATAGGGTTCAAATTTTACCCATTTGTCTGCATCTTTCACTTCTATGGTTTTTTTGATACGAATAAATTTTTTAGCAGACAGTTGCTCAGCGATTCCTGCTTGCTGAATCAAATAAACAAAAGGCGCGGAACTACCATCCATAATTGGCACTTCAGCGGCGGTTAAATCGACATAAATATTATCGATACCCAAACCAGCCAGTGCAGACATCAGGTGTTCTACGGTGGCCACTCTAACTCCCTCGTATTGCAAGGCAGAGCACATACGGGTGTCCGTGACCAACTCAGGACTTACTTTCATTTGCGGCGCATTGGGCAGATCAACGCGTCGGAATACGATACTAGTATCCACTGGTGCAGGATGCAGGGTCATCGTGACTTTGTCACCTGAGTGCAAACCAACTCCTGTGGCACTAATCGATTTTTGTAATGTCCGTTGTTTTAGCATCAGCTATTTTCCATTGCTTCTGTTCAGATAAAGTTTTGAACAGTGATTTTGTAAGCTATTAGCATACCATAAAGCACCTGAGCCCTTTAACAGGCAAGTAAACATGCCATCCAATCAAACTTAGTCTGCTTGTTTGCGCAAGAAAGCTGGAATATCAAATTCTTCGATACCATCCTTCATCATCGCATCCACTTGTTGTCTTCTGTTGCCAGAAAATACTTCTGGTTCATCTTCCATCAAGTAACCATTGCCGTTGTAGATTGGTTGATTGGTTGTACCATCTCGCTTAACTTCAGTCACCACACGTATCTCTGGTTTTTGTTTTTGGCGATGTTCAGCAGAATTCAATCCTGTGGCCACCATAGTCACACGTAAACCATCACCAATCTGATCATCAAACACATTACCGACAATCACCGTTGCATCCTCTGCTGCATAGGATTTAATGGTATTCATCACCTCATAATACTCTTTCATCTTAAAGTTATGGCTGGCAGTAATATTCACCAAAATACCACGTGCGTTAGTCAAATCCACATTTTCCAACAATGGACTTGCAACCGCTTGCTCAGCTGCAATGCGCGCACGTTCCGGACCTGTGGCTAATGCCGACCCCATCATCGCCATCCCCATTTCTGACATGACAGTTCTCACGTCAGCAAAATCCACATTCACCATGCCAGGGCAATTAATAATCTCTGCAATCCCTGATACAGCATTGTGCAATACATCATTGGCTGCTTTAAAAGCATCCATAAAAGTTACATCCTCACCCAACACTTCCATCAACTTTTCATTGGGGATAATGATGAGAGAGTCCACATGACGGGAGAGTTCGTCCAAACCTTCTGCTGCTACACCCATGCGTTTACCTTCAAATAAAAATGGTTTGGTCACTACCGCAACGGTCAAAATCCCCATTTCCTTGGCAACTTGCGCGACCACTGGTGCGGCGCCTGTTCCAGTACCACCCCCCATACCCGCAGTGATAAACAACATATCAGCACCATCAATAATTTCTGCGATACGATCTCTATCTTCTAAAGCCGCCTCACGTCCAATTTCAGGTTTAGCCCCAGCCCCTAATCCTTTGGTAATATCACCGCCAATTTGTAATGTGATAGGCGCTTGGCTCTTTTTCAACGCCTGCATGTCAGTATTTGCACAAATAAACTCAACGCCATTGACATTTTTTTCTATCATATGCTCAACTGCATTACCACCACAGCCACCCACACCAATCACTTTAATGACGGCTTCTTGTGGGTTCTTTTCCATAATTTCAAACATATCTGCCTCCTTATTTCTGCCTTTAAAATAAAACACTCACTACTAAAAATTCCCTTTAAACCAATTTTTCATGCGCTCTAGAATGTTGCCGAAAGTATTTCCTCCTAGATGTTGCTGAATATGTTGTTCGACCTGTTTTTTACCAATCAATAACAAACCAACCCCAGTGGCATAACGTGGGTTGCTAACCACTTCAGATAAACCGCCTACATAACGTGGCATGCCTAAACGAACTGGCATATGGAAGATTTCTTCACCCAACTCCACCATGCCTCGCATCATCGATGAACCACCAGTGATAACGATGCCAGAGGCAATCATCTCCTCAAGACCACTGCGGCGTAATTCCGCCTGAACAAACTCATAAAGCTCAACCACACGAGGCTCAATCACCTCAGCTAGCGTTTGTACCGACAAATAACGTGACTCGCGTCCATCTGTTGCTTGCACCTCTACCGACTCTCGTGGGTCAGCCAATTGACGTAAAGCACAACCATGACGCATTTTGATCTCTTCAGCGGACTGAGTCGGTGTGCGCAACGCTACGGCAACATCGTTGGTAATTTGATCGCCTGCAATAGGAATCACTGCAGTGTGTCGAATAGCCCCTTGCTTAAACACGGCAATATCGGTGGTGCCTCCACCTATATCGACTAGACATACTCCCAACTCTTTCTCGTCATCGGTCAACACCGCTTCACTCGATGCCAATGGCTGAAGAATTAGGTCACTCACCTCAAGGCCACAACGCTTAATACTTTTCACGATATTTTGTGCCGCAGCGACGGCACCCGTGACAATATGCACTTTGACTTCTAGCTTCATGCCGCTCATGCCTAATGGCTCACGCACATCCTCTTGGCCGTCAATAATGTATTCCTGTGTCAGGATATGAAGTATTTGCTGATCCGAGGGTAAGGCAATCGCTTGGGCGGTTTCAATCACCCGCTGCACATCAGCTTCACTCACTTCAGCATCTTTAATCTTGACCATGCCACGCGCATTGATACTTTGTACATGACTGCCAGCAATGCCAGTGAATACCTCGCGGATTTTGCAATCGGCCATCAGCTCAGCCTCCTCGATGGCACGTTGAATTGCGTTTACGGTGGAGTCGATATTAATCACCACGCCTTTTTTCAAACCTCTTGAGGTATGCTGTCCTAATCCGATCACATTCAGACTGTTGTCGGGCAAAAGCTCTGCAACAATTGCCACGACTTTAGATGTGCCTATGTCCAATCCGATAATCAGATTTCTCTCGTCTTTAACCCTACTCATATGATGTCTCCACTGTTATCTTTATACCCATCATGCTGTTATGCATTATTTCTTTGCCTCTGTTCTGGCGGGTAATTTAGCTTTTGCTTTGCTGTTAGCTTTATTACTCGCAGTTGCAGAATTGATTGCCTTAACCAAGCTTTTTGCTTGTCCTGCAAATGGGTTGGCCACTGTTTTATTAACAGGCACAAGCCCAATGCGTCTCACCGCAAAGCCGTTGGGATAGCGTAAGTCCACATAACTCAGTTTTCCTCCTACACTGCTCGCCGTTATGTCATACACATGCAAAAATCTTTGTAAACGCTGCTGCATTCTTTCCCGTCCCAAAGCAACCGTTAAACCGCTTTCTGTGGCTAATTGCCAGGATCCTCGAGGAGACAAAATCAACTCATTAATCTTCTGTTGTTTATCCAGCAACATCTGCTGGTATTGCTGATAAGCTTGTGCCATTTTGTTTACGGCATCACCAGGGCCATAAAAAATCGGTAATTCAGCATCTGATGCAGCAGTAAATAGTTCTCCATGGGTATTCACCAAAGCTAAATTGCCCCATCTTGCCAAGGCCTGATGTTCTTCAATTGACACCTCCAAGCTATTGGGCCAACGACGTTTAACAATGACGTTTCTAGCCCAAGGTAATTTCTGAAATGCCTCGCGAGTTTTTTCCAGATTGACTGTAAAAAAATTACCAGTTAAATAACGGCTCACAATCAATCGCACCTGTTCTTGTGTCACATGTTCAAGCTTGTTTTCTACTTTGACTTCTTTGAGTGGGAACAAAGGTGTGCGAATTAACAAAAATAAAGCCGCATAAACCATCATGATGAATGCCATGGCAAACATGATATTGGCCAACAAATTCAGCACATGTGGCTTATTCCACATCATGTCCTCCTTGCGTCAATTGCAAGATACGCAATACCAATTGGTCAAAGCTTATTCCAGCTGCCTTGGCTGCCATCGGCACTAAACTGTGGTCGGTCATGCCGGGGCTAGTATTGATCTCAAGAAAATAATGTTTTCCCGCCTCATCCATCAGAAAATCTACTCTACCCCAGCCACTGGCGCCGATTGCTTTGAATGCCTGTAATGCTTCTACTTGAATCTTGGCTTGAACATCCTCTGTCAAACCGCATGGGCATAAGTACTGTGTATCATCTCGAAGATATTTCGCTTCATAATCGTAAAACTCATTACCAGGGACAATACGAACAATAGGCAAAGCTTGTTCACCCAAAATCCCGACGGTATATTCACCCCCACCCACAAACTGCTCTGCTATAACCAAGGGATCCAACTGACGTGCCAACTCATAAGCTGGTGCCAATTGATGCAGTTGTTTTACCTTGCTAATCCCAATGCTGGATCCTTCATTAGCCGGTTTCACAAACAAAGGAAGAGCCAAATTTTTTGCTACTTGCGTCAAATCACTGTGCTCATCCAACAACTGGAACGCGGGCGTCGCTATGCCAGCTGATTGCCAAATTAGTTTGGTCCTCCACTTATCCATTCCTAATGCAGAGGCCATCACGCCTGAGCCGGTGTAAGGAATATTCATCAACTCCAAAACACCTTGAATGCAGCCATCCTCACCATAACGTCCATGTAAGGCAATAAAAGCCATATCAGCTCGTTGCAAATCATTAAGGGGGTCACAGGCGGGATCAAAGGCAAAGGCTTGCACACCACTTTGCAACAAAGCTTGTAACACTGCTGTCCCGCTTTTTAGCGAAATTTCCCGCTCGGCAGAACGCCCTCCCATTAATACTGCCACTTTGCCTAATTGATGATTCATCGCTATCCCAATAACTTGACTTCTTGTTGTAACTGCACACCAAATTTTTCTTGTACGCTTGCACGCATCAAATCGATTAACTGTTGTATATCCCTCGCGCTGGCATTGCCCAAATTGACAATAAAATTGGCATGCTTAGAGGAAATTTGTGCACCACCTATGACTTTGCCTTTTAATCCACAGGCTTCTATCAATCTCGCCGCATGGTCTCCAGGCGGATTGCGAAAAGTCGAGCCCGCATTAGGTAAATTCAAAGGTTGACTGGCTAATCGCTTGGCGAGTAACTGTTTCATTTCTGCCTCAGCCTTGGCACTATCGCCTTGGGGTAAATCCAACCATGCCGCGACAAACCATTCCTGCACCTGAGGCATTTGCACATGTCGATAGCTAGCGACAAACTCATTGCGTTGACGCTGATGTAAGCCACCTTGGCTATCCAAGGTCATCACACGACTGACTAAATCCCATGTTTCGCCGCCATGACATCCTGCATTCATGGCCAAAGCCCCTCCCATCGTTCCGGGAATTCCTGCCAAAAACTCCGCTCCACTCAAGCCCGACTTAACACAAAAACGCGCTACTTTGGCGGTGGTCACTCCAGCTTCGGCATATACCAAGCCATGCTCCATATACAATTGATTCAAAGCGTTATGCATGATCACGACCGTGCCTGAGATACCTGCATCTGGAACTAACAAATTAGAACCCAAGCCCACTACATAACGTGGCTCATGCGCTGGCAAACTACCGATAAACTGTTGCAGGTCAGCTAAGTCTGCTGGAATATACAAGCGCTCGGCATGCCCACCAACGCGCCAACTGTTGTAGCGTTGCATAGACTCATTCAATTTAAGTACACCACGCAATTCTGTTTTTTCTTGGGCCGCTATCATGCTGATAACTCCTTAGCCAATTGCTTGGTTTTACTAGCGACCTGGCCAATACTGCCAGCCCCCATCACGATCACCACATCACCCTGTTGTGCGTTTTGTAAAATAGCGAGAGGCAACTCTGTCGGCGCAGAGAAATACTGCACATGCTCCAATTGGCCTTGAATGGATTGCATTAACGCCTCAGCATCCGCTCCTTCGATAGCAGTCTCACCAGCGCTATAAACCTCAGTCAGCAATAAGTTATCGACACTTGCCAATACTTCAACAAAATCTGCAAAACAATCGCGTGTACGGGTATATCGATGAGGCTGAAACACCATCATTAAACGTCTACCTGGATAAGCTGCTCTAGCAGCAGCAATCACTGCACGCAACTCAACTGGATGATGTCCGTAGTCATCGACGAGGGTGAACTGTTTGCCCTGCGGACTAGTGATATCTCCGTATTGCTCAAAGCGTCTTCCAACTCCACGGAACTCAGCCAAAGCTTTGATGATGGCGCTATCAGGTACATTCAACTCACTGGCAATAGCAATCGCCGCAAGCGCGTTTTGCACATAATGTCTTCCTGGCAAATTAAGTCGCACATCAAAGCGTGAAGTCACCCCATTCACTCGCTCTACCGTAAACAGCATTTGCGGACCATCAGCGCGCACATTCATTGCTCTAACATTAGCGTCTTGGCTAAATCCATAGGTGGTCACTGGTTTCGTGACACGGGGCAAAATCTCTCGGATATTGGGATCGTCGATACACAACACGGCCATGCCCCAAAATGGCAACTGTTGGATGAATTCCACAAAAGCATTTTTTAACTTGGCAAAACTATGCTCATAGGTATCCATATGGTCAGCATCAATATTGGTGACGACTGCCATGACTGGAGTGAGATGTAAGAACGATGCATCAGACTCATCCGCTTCAGCCACAATAAATTCTCCACTGCCCAATTTGGCATTGGCATTAGCTGACTCTAAACGACCCCCTATCACATAGGTTGGATCCATACCAGCTTCAGCCAATATGCTAGCAATCAAACTGGTCGTAGTAGTTTTGCCATGTGTGCCAGCCACGGCAATTCCCTGTCTAAATCGCATTAACTCGGCCAACATCATCGCACGCGGAATGACTGGAATCTTTCGACCTCTTGCCGCCACCACCTCAGGATTAGTGTCACTCACAGCACTGGAGACCACGACCACATCGGCCTCAGCAAGATGTTCTGCTTGATGTCCCTGACAAATCACAGCACCGGCAGCTTTTAATCGCTCAGTCACAGCATTGCTGGCTAGGTCAGAGCCTGACACTTGAAAGCCAAGATTCAGCAACACCTCAGCAATACCGCTCATACCAGAGCCACCAATGCCGATAAAATGAATGTTTTTGACTTTATGCTTCAAGCGACCAACTCCTCACAGCAATGCGCCACTAAATGAGCTGCTTTTGGTTTGCCTAATTGATGGGCTTTTTCAGCCATCAACAAACATTGGTCATGGTTTAAGCTGACTAGTACATCCGCTAAACCCTCAGCATTAAAATCCTTTTGTTGTATCAATAGTGCCGCACCTGCTTCAACAAGATAGTGCGCATTACTCGTTTGATGGTCATCAACCGCATAAGGGAAAGGCACCAACAAACTCCCCAGTCCAACACTGGAAAGCTCTGCAATGGTCATTGCGCCTGCACGACATATCACGAAGTCTGCCCAAGCATACCAATGCGCCATATCCTGCAAATATTCTCGGCAGTCTGCTTCAATGTCATAACGTCGATAATGATGTTGTAAATCTTGTATATGTTGAGTCCCAGCTTGATGTACTACCTCTGGTCGCTGATTAGGCTCAAGCATCGCTAATGCGGCTGGAACAGTCTGATTCAATGCTTGCGCACCCAAACTTCCGCCTACTACCAATATCCTTAACTTACCCGCACGCTTAGCCATGCGTACTAACGGAGCAGGTAGGTGGCAAATATCAGCGCGTACTGGATTACCCACCATTTCGGAATCCGCCAGTGCATTAGGAAAGGCACACAAGGTACGATTGGCTAGCTTAGCCAAGACACGATTGGTTAATCCGGCCACAGAGTTTTGTTCGTGTATCACTAAAGGTTTGCCTAGCAACTTTGCTGCAATACCGCCAGGGAATGCAGCAAATCCACCCATTCCCAACACCACATTGGGCTGGTATTTTCTCAACGCAAGCATGCTTTGCATGAGAGCGCGAAAGACAGCCATAGGCATCGTTAGCCAAGTCCTAATGCCTTTACCACGTACACCATGCATTTGAATCATGGTTTTCTCATAGGGCTTGTCGGCAATCAATCGGTTTTCCATTCCTCCTTGGGTACACAGCCAGACCACACGCCAACCTTTTTCAAGCAATACATCGGCAACCGCCATCGCTGGATAGACATGTCCTCCAGTACCCCCCGCCATGACCATTAAAGTGTACTGACTCATACTGGAATACCTCGGTCAATACGGCGATTTTCCCAGTCTATGCGTAACAGCACTGCCATGGCGACGCAGTTCACTAAAATGCCGCTACCGCCAAATGACATAAGTGGCAGGGTTAAGCCTTTGGTAGGCAACAGCCCCATATTTACTCCCATATTGATGATGCCTTGGGCACCCAACCACACGGCAATCCCTTGCGCTAATAAAGCAGAGAAATAACGCTCGTTTTGAATGGCTGCTTTAGCGATATTGAAACAACGCACAATCAACCATGCGAATAGGCCAATCACAATAGCCACTCCAACAAAGCCTAACTCTTCAGCAATCACCGCTAATAAAAAGTCCGTGTGTGCTTCTGGCAAATACATTAACTTTTCTACACTTGCCCCCAAGCCCACACCAAACCACTCGCCACGCCCAAACGCCATCAAAGCATGGGAGAGCTGATAGCCTTTTCCATAAGGATCAGCCCATGGATCCATATAGCCAATAATGCGTTGGAGTCGATACGGGGATGACCAAATGAGCACCACAAAACCAATCACCAACATCACAATCAACACAACAAAAATTCGAATGTTGATACCGCCCAACCACAAGATACCTATGGAGATTGCCGCGATTACAGCGAATGCGCCAAAGTCAGGCTCAAATAACAACAATCCTCCAACCAACAACATTACGGCAAGCATCGGCATGAATCCATGCTTGACACTATCCATCAACGCAGCTTTGCGGGTGGTGTAATCGGCCACATACATTGCCGCCAATAATTTCATAAACTCGGAGGGCTGTACTTGGAAGAACAGCAATTTAATCCAGCGTCTACTTCCCAATACCTTATGACCAATCCCAGGAATCGCTACCAGCAGTAACAACAATAAGCCAAGTAAAAATAATACTGGTGCCATACGTTGCCAAACATGGGTGGGCACTTGAAATGCCAACACACCAGCGACTAATCCAATGACTACAAATATGCCTTGACGCATTAAGAAATAAGTACTTTGTTGATGGGTCGCCTCTTTTACTTCAGCAGTAGCGATTGATGCGGAATACACCATCACCAATCCAAAGGCTAATAAAATTAATGTCACCCAAAGCAAAGCTTGGTCATATGTCGCCCCAACAATTTTTCCGCGATTGGCAAAGGTCACGCTCATACCGGACTCCTTGCTTGAGTGCTTGCCAATTGATGAACTGCTTGTACAAATACCTGAGCGCGGTGCTGATAGTGTTCAAACATGTCAAAACTAGCGCAGGCTGGTGATAGTAAAATGCAATCTTGCTTTTGCGCTAAGTGCATTGCTTGCTCGACAGCGGCTGGTAATGTATCGCTGAATACACATTGCGTACTGTCATCTAGGACTGCTGCAATTTGTTGTGCATCTCGGCCAATTAACACAACCGCACGCGCGTTTTGCTGAACTGCCTGACGTAAGGGCGTGAAATCCTGACCTTTACCATCTCCACCGGCGATGAGCACCACCTTACCTGCGCAGCTGGCAAATCCATCTAAGGCAGCACAAGTCGCACCGACATTGGTACCTTTAGAATCATCGTAAAAATCGACCCCATCAATATTGGCAACCCACTCGACTCGATGTGGCAGACCTTTGAATTGCGTTAACGCTTGCGCACATACATCATCACTAATTCCAATTGAGCTAGACAAGGCCCAAGCCGCCAATGCATTACTGGCATTGTGTAGGCCTGCTACTTTTAAATCTACCATCGATAACAAAGCCTGCTCACCTCGACACAGCCAGACTTGCCCATTGATATGTCGCAAGCCATATTCATGTTCATCTTGCGGGGCATGCTTAGAAAAACTCAACATCCCCAGTGTAGGATTGCGCATCGCCATACTGGCTGGATCGTCGCGGTTTAACACTTGTAATTTGGCATGATTAAAAATACGTTGTTTTGCTGCTGCATAGGCTTGCATATCGCTGTAGCGATCTAAATGGTCCTCGCTTAAATTCAACATCGCTGCAGCATCTAAATGCAAGGAATGTGTGGTCTCTAATTGAAAACTGGAAAGCTCTAAAACAAAGACTTGCACGCCTGTTGCGCTACCATCCATCAGACTGTCCAATACCGGCAAGCCAATATTGCCAGCCACAACAGTACGATAGCCTGCTTGCTGACAAATGGCACCCACCATGCTGGTGACTGTGGTTTTTCCGTTCGAACCAGTTATTCCAATCCGTTTGCTATCCGTTGGGCAAACACGCGCAAATAATTCAATATCTCCGACAATTTCAATACCTCGTTGCAAAGCGCTTTTTAAAATGGGCGTTTGCAAAGGCAATCCGGGGCTAATCACCACGCACTGCACACCGTCTAATAATGACTCATGAAACTCACCCAAATGAATTTCCAAGTCAGGCATTTGCTGTTGAATAATGGCAAAATTAGGCGGGGTCAAACGCGAATCCGCTACGCGCACATCAACACCTTGGCTATGCAACCAGCGTAAAGCTGATAAGCCACTAGCGCCTAAGCCTAATACTAAATATAGTTGTCTTTGTTGACCTGAGCTCATCGTATTTTTAAACTCGCCAATCCCACCAAGACCAAAATCATGGTGATAATCCAAAAACGAACCACTACTTGAGTCTCTTTCCAACCTTTTTGCTCATAGTGATGATGCAAAGGCGCCATCAAAAAGATACGTCGACCTTCGCCATATTTATTTTTGCTGTAACGGAAATAGCCTACTTGGATTGCGACTGATAAAGTTTCCACCACAAACACACCGCTCATAATGAACAGCACGATTTCCTGTCTAACCACCACCGCTACCACTCCTAAAGCTGCTCCTAAAGCTAAGGCACCTACATCCCCCATAAACACTTCAGCGGGATAAGCGTTAAACCATAAAAAGCCTAATCCTGCGCCTGTCATGGCGGCACAAAATACTGCCAATTCACCAGCACCGGATATGTAGGGAATACCTAAATATTTAGAAAAAACTAAGTGTCCTGCGGCATAAGCAAAAATCGCTAACGCACCCGCAATCAATACCGTCGGCATAATCGCTAAGCCATCCAAACCATCGGTCAAATTGACTGCATTACTACTGCCAACCACCACCAAATACGTCAGCACTGCAAAGGCCAAACTACTCAAAGGGAATACCAAATGTTTAAAAAATGGAATATATAAAGTGGTATCTGACGGACTGCTGGCGTTGTAAACCAGAAACAAGGCCACGCCTAAACCAACGGCAGATTGCCAAAAATACTTTTCTTTGGCAGACAACCCTTGGGGATTTCGATGAACAACTTTGCGCCAATCGTCGACCATCCCAATCAGGCCAAAACCCAGTGTCGAGAGCAGTACAAGCCAAATATAGCGATTACTCAAATCCCCCCAAAGTAAGGTGGCAATCGCAATACTTACCAAAATTAAAGCACCGCCCATGGTCGGTGTTCCCGCTTTAATCAGATGAGATTTAGGGCCATCATCGCGAACCGCTTGACCTACTTTATATTGTGTTAGTTTGCGGATGAGGCCTGGTCCAACCAGAAAAGAAATGGCAAGTGCGGTCAAAGCTGCCAGTACAGCACGCAGAGTGATGTAATTAAATACATTGAATCCATGAATATCTTGCGCCAACCATCTTGCTAACATTAGCAACATGTTTAAGTCCTCTCTGTTTGTTGGATAGATTGCAATTGTTCAGTCACGCGCTCCATTTTGGCTGAACGTGACCCCTTGATCAGCACAACATCATGTTGTTGCAATTGTTGTTTTAGAACATTCAGCAAATCTGATAACTCAAAAAAATGCTGTGCACCATCGCCAAAGCTTAGGCTGGCATTTTGACTGAGTGTGCCAACAGTGAATAACTGATGCACCCCTTGTTGGCGGGCATAGTGGCCGATTTCGCTGTGCATTTGCTCTGCCAGCTCACCCAATTCGCCCATATCCCCCATCACCATCAAATGTCTTCCAGTTTGCTTCACCAACACATCAATGGCTGCCCGCATGGAGCTGGGGTTGGCGTTGTAGGTATCGTCAATCAAGGTGGTATGCTTAATTCCGGGCACATATCTCAAACGTCCAGAAACGCCATTAAATTGTGATAGTCCTAAAGCGATTGAATCGAGCGGGATATTGAGCGCCAAAGCTAAGCTCGTTGCTGCTAATGCATTGGCCACATTGTGCAAACCAGGCACCTGAATTGAAAACTCGATTGCACCTGCTGGGCTAAATATTTGCATGACACTGCTTTTGTCTCGTAACTCATAATCGGCGGTAACATCGGCTGAGTTTTGTAAAGCAAAAGTGATTTGCTGGTGAGACTGAGTTTGCTTCAACCATTGAGCGGCGAATTGATCGTCTGCATTAATGACAGCGATACCTTGTTGTTTCAAGCCATCAAAAATTTCACCTTTAGCATTGGCAATAGCCTGCAATGAACCTAGTAATCCAATATGTGCGCTACCCACATTGTTCACTAGCGCAACATCTGGCTTCGCTAAGGTACTCATGTAATGGATTTCACCAGGATGATTCATTCCCATCTCTAACACGGCGTATTGATGTTGACTGCGTAAACCTAAAGCGGTTAAAGGCATACCCAAATCATTATTTAGATTGCCCTTTGTCGCCAGTACATAGTCAGCATCTCCTGTATGCGCAATCAGAATGCCTGCCAACATTTCTTTCACCGTGGTTTTGCCGTTGCTTCCTGTCAGTGCCACAATCGGAGCTTGAAAGTTTGACAACCATTGCTGTGCCATCTGCCCCAATGCAAGGCGTGTATTGCTGACTTGTACACAGGGCTGCCAATCGCTAGACTTTTGCACCAGCGCTGCTACTGCGCCTTTAGCTAAACTTTGTCCAACAAAATCGTGTCCGTCAAAATGCTCGCCAGTAATGGCTACAAATAATTGACCTGGTTGAATAGTCCGACTATCGATACCTACGCTGGTAAAAGTCACATCGTCACCTTGCATCGGTGCGTTCAATAACTTGGCCAGCTCAGATAAGCGCATCATGCTGACCACCCTGACAGAATTTGTTGTACTGTTTCTGCATCACTAAATGGGAAGCGTGTACCAGCTATTTCTTGATAACACTCGTGACCTTTGCCAGCCACTAATACCACATCTCCAGACCGTGCCATACCCACTGCAAGCGCAATTGCCTGAGCACGATCCACACAAATGTTTAACTTGTCTTGGGCGATATGCGTAGAAAT
This sequence comes from uncultured Methylophilaceae bacterium, assembly GCA_964470195.1. Classification (GTDB taxonomy): domain Bacteria; phylum Pseudomonadota; class Gammaproteobacteria; order Burkholderiales; family Methylophilaceae; genus RFPI01. The sequence continues at coordinate 56,884 of CAYYBG010000005.1, forward strand.
CTGCTCAATAATCTGCAAGGCATCCTCATCGCGGGGATTATCACTCGTCACCACCACAATATCGGCCAACTCATTGGCTAATGCACCCATTTCTGGACGTTTGCCACTGTCACGATTACCACCACATCCGAATAGGCAGATTAATTTGCCATGACAATTGGTTCGCAACGATTTCAATACTTTTTCTAATGCATCTGGGGTATGCGCATAATCAACAATCACCAATGGTTTTTCTGCACCACCCAACTGTTGCATACGTCCGGGAACCGATTGCAGACGACTTATCACTGCACTAGCAGTTGGTAAATCAACGCCTGAAATCAACAAACTAGAGAATACCGCTAGCAAGTTATAGATATTAAATTCACCCACCACTTGCGCACGCAATTCAGTCTCACCGTGAGGAGTGACTACGTGTAAATACATGCCTTGGGCAGACATCACACCATCAATAACACGAACATCCGCTACTTCGCCATGAGAATTATTCGTAGCATCAGCAATCCCATAGGTCAGTACCGGTTTATTTTGATACCTGAGATCATGTGCAATTTGACGGCCAAAATCATCATCAATATTAATAATCGAACAACGTAAGCTAGGGCAGTCAAATAAGCGACGCTTGGCTTGCCCATAAGCTTCCATGGTTCCGTGATAATCCAAATGATCTCGGCTTAGATTGGTGAAAATTGCCACATCAAATTCCACCGCGTTGACTCGCCCTTGATCTAAACCATGGGAGGAAACTTCCATACTGACCACTTCAGCGCCTTGAGCCAAATAATCTGCCATCCAGGCTTGCAAACAAATTGCATCCGGTGTGGTGTTTGGATTAGCCTTGAGTGTGCAATCCTGCCCCACTATCCCATGTCCCAAAGTACCAATCATGGCGCTTGTCCGCTTTAATTCTGCAAAACATTGAGCTAACCAATAACTACAGGTAGTTTTGCCGTTGGTACCTGTCACTCCAATGACCCATAATTGACGTGATGGATAGTGATAAAACTCGGCAGCAATCTGACTGACTTGATAACGTAGCTGGCTAACAGCCTGATGAGGAATATCAGCCACTGACTCACCTAATTGCTGCCAATCAAATCCATCCGCCTCATAAATTACAGCAGTTGCGCCCTGCTCAATGGCTGGCAATATGTAATCTCTACCATCGCGAGACTCACCTGGATATGCAACGAATAAATCATTTACAGAAACCTGACGACTGTCACTGGTGATGCTTTTGTATGAATGATTTTGCCAAAGTGAGGCCATTACATAGACTCCTTCACTTCGGCACTATCTGCGCTAGGCATTACGATATTGTCATTAGGCGCATCTTGAGGCACACCCATCATACGCAAGGTCGCCCCCATCACAGCACTGAATACCGGTGCAGCAACTGCACCTCCGTAATACTGCCCAGCACTTGGCTCATCGATCATGACAGCCACAATTAATTTGGGATTAGATGCAGGCGCCATTCCAACAAAAGATGAAATATATTTATTTTGATAGCCCCCAACCCCTGGTTTATGCGCTGTTCCCGTTTTGCCAGCAACACGATAACCCATGACTTGGGCTTTGACTGCGGTACCACCTGGCTGAACCACAGTCTCCAACATATCTCTGACACTTCGTGCATTTTCTGCTGATAACACTTGTTGCCCAACCTGCAACTCTTTACTTTTAATCAGCGTAACTGGACGTAATTCACCATCATTTGCAAACACTGTGTAAGCACGTGCTAACTGAAGTAATGTCACGCTAATACCATTACCATAGGACATGGTAGCCTGCTCAATCGGCCGCCAATTTTTATAGTGCCGCAAGCGACCTGAGACTTCGCCAGGAAATTCAATGTGAGTAAGTGTGCCAAATCCCATTTGGCTCAACATACCCCACATAAATTGAGGTTCCAACGAGAGCGCAATTTTGGTTGCACCTACATTCGAGGATTTTTGGATTACGCCAGCAACCGTCAGCAAGCCATAATTGTGCGTGTCATGAATGGTAGCAGGACCAATCTTGAAGGTGCCAGGCGATGTTTCTAGTCGTGTCTCTGGACGATATTTGCCTGATTCCAGCCCCATTGCTACTGCCATTGGTTTCATGGTTGAGCCAGGTTCAAAAGTATCCGTCAACGCCCGATTTCTTGATTTGCCTGCAATATTGCTGGGGTTATTCGGATTGTAGCTAGGCAAATTAACCATTGCTAGAATTTCACCGCTTTTAGCATCCATGACAATTGCGGATCCTGCTTGAGCGCGATTTTCCTCAACGGCTTTTGATAACTCACGAAATGCCAAATATTGTATTTTTCTATCGATGGACAGCACCAAATCTTTACCATTTTGTGGCATCTTGGCGGCTTCTAAATCTTCTACGATATGTCCAGCGCGATCGCGTAACACATGACGACGTCCAGGCTTGCCTGCCAACCAGTTCTGGTATTTCAGCTCAAACCCCTCTTGACCTTTTTCATCTACCCCAGTAAACCCTACAAGGTGAGCGGTCACTTCTCCTTCTGGATAATATCGGCGGTACTCGCGTTGACTGTAAATACCTGCAATACGGAGCGCCAATACATCATTTGCCAACTCGGGAGAAATGCGTCGTTTCAGAAACACAAACTCCCTCTCTTGGTTAGCTAATTTGCGATTAATTTCTGCCACATCAATTTTAAGTAACTCAGCCAATTTTGCTTTCTGCTGCTCATTCATATTGGCATCCGCAGGATTAGCCCAAATCGATTCAACCGGCGTGCTAATCGCCAAAGCCTCACCATTGCGGTCTCTAATCATTCCGCGATAGGCGTTCAAGGTAAGTGAGCGGGTATATCGAGCCTCACCCTGTTTTTGATAGAAACTACGGTTGTAACTTTGCAGATACAGCGCGCGCCCAATCAACAACACCATGCCAGACAGCAACATAAATAACAGTAAATGACGTCGCCAAGCTGGCAACTTCACCACTTCCTGTACTTTATTTTTTACTGGTCGGCTGAATTTCATTTTGCCTCGTTCTGACTCTTTTCTACGGTCACAATTTGTATATGTTTTGTTTCTGGCACATGCATATGCAACATATCTCTTGCCACTTTTTCTAAACGACTGTGCATAGCCCAAGTACTTTGCTCAAGCTGCAACTGACTCCACTCCAAATCTAAAGATTTAGCTGTTTCTTTATGTTGCTGTAGCTCAATAAATAATTTTCTGGCTTTATGCTGCGAGGTGACTAAGCCCATAGCACAAGTCAACAAGACAAAGAATAAGATAAAATTCAACCTTGTCATCGTCTAGCTTCAGCCATTCTGCCCAATGGCTCTGCTGTTCTCTCTGCCACTCGCATCACCGCACTTCTACTTCTGGGATTAGCACGTACTTCGAGCTCACTCGGTTTGAGTGCTTTTCCCACAGCCATTAATAAAGGCTTGGGTAAATCTTTGGCAAGCACGGGCATCTTGGCAGGCAAATCATCGCGCTGCTGATGCTCACGTATAAAATGCTTCACCATACGATCCTCTAAGGAATGAAAACTAATTACCACCATGCGCCCATTTGCCGCCAAAGATTGCAAACACTGTTGCAACACGGACGCTAATTCCTCAAGCTCTTGATTGAGATAAATCCGTAAAGCTTGAAAGGTACGCGTCGCCGGATCTTGCCCTGGTTCAGCTTTGGGGACAGTCCCAGCCACGAGATTGGCGAGTTGACGTGTCGTGAGCAAGACTGCTCCCAACGTGCGTTTCTCAACAATCGCCCTTGCAATCTGTTTAGCAAACCGTTCTTCACCATACGTTCTAATCACCTCTGCAATTTTTTGTTCACTTGCTTGCGCAAGAAATTCTGCGGCAGTCTGCCCCTGAGTCTGATCCATACGCATATCCAGGGGACCATCAAAACGAAAACTAAAACCACGTTCCGCTTCATCAATCTGTGGAGATGAAATGCCTAAATCCAATAAAATTCCATCCACTTGAGCTAGCTTCTGTGTGCGCAAAACCCTAGCTAGCTGGGAAAAGTGTGCATGCACCAGCAAAAATCGTGAGTCTTCAATTTGTTTACCAAATTCAATAGCTGCCAAATCTCGATCCAGCGCAATCAGACGCCCTTGTTTGCCAAGTTTTTGCAAAATCTCGCGGCTATGACCGCCACGCCCAAATGTACAATCGATATAAACCCCATCCGAACGGATATTCAATGCATCAACTGCTTCATTTAGCAACACCGCCACATGAGGCGATGCTGACAATTTCCCTACCTGTTGTGCATTATTTGGGGATTGTGAGCCGGCGCTCACAGGGAAAATCCTTCTAACTCTGCGGGCATATCTAGCGCATCACCTATCACCCCGTGTTCAAGTTGCTCGCGCCACGCCTGTAAATTCCACAACTCAAAATGACTTCCTTGTCCAACCAGCATGGCTTGCTTGTCTAAGCCTGCGAACTCACGTAGCACTGGCGACACAAGCATACGGCCAGCAGTATCCATCACAATATCCTCTGCATAACCCACCAAAAGGCGTTGCAATGCGCTAGAGCGCTTATCGAAGGAGGACAGAGACATTAACTTGGCTTGGATAGGTTCCCAAGCGGGTGCAGGATAAAGTAACAAGCATCGGTGAGGGTGCGCAGTCAACACTAATTGACCGGAGGAGAAAGAATGCAGGGCGTCACGATGCTTGGTTGGAATTGCCAACCGACCTTTCGCATCGAGATTCAATGATGAAGCACCACGAAACATACACGCCCTTAAAAATACTCAAAATAAAAAAAAGGGAACATTGATAAAAAAACGACTCACAACTGCCCTGTGGAGATGAGCGTATCGAACAATCAATGTTCCCCCACAAAAACCCACTTTTATCCACTTAATGACACTATAGAGAAAAAATTAGGGGTGTGCAAGGGTTTTTTTACGATTTTCCTTTACAGTACAATGACTTAGCTGTGATTATTAATTAAAAGATAAAACCTTTTAAAAATAATGAGATAGCAAATTAAATGAACGTGAAATATTAAGATGTTTGGTTGCTTGGCTTGCTCATTAAAATGCTTAATCAATGATGAAAAACATTGGCTTGGTTAAAAATTTAGGAATGATATAAATTTTGACTGATATAGAAGGGAGATACAGAAATTGGAAGCTGACCGATAAGCCGGGTTCTGTTCTCATTTGCATGAGTGACAGTCATTCCTCTAGGTTTGCAATTACTCACAAACTCAAGCAACCTACCCGCTGACAGCGCGAGCCACGCTATCGCCAGCCTATTTGGTCTTGCTACAGATGGAGGTTACCGCGTTTCACCCGATTAATCCGCAAGCAGATTAATACGACTCGTCTCTGTGGCCCTATTCCTCGCCTTATATGCCTAAGCACTTTCAGCGTACGGCCGTTAGCCGTCATCCCGCTCTATGTAGCCCGGACTTTCCTCCCCCCATTGCTGGGCGGCGACTGTCTGGTCAGCTTCCGAGCGCATTTTAACATGCGAAACAGATACCAACTCTGCAAGAGGACAGCTAGATATTTGGTAATGATTGCCATGTTATAACATTTACCATATTATAACTTTTGTTATAACAACTTCTAGGCTAGGAGTTTCTATGGACAAATCTGAAACCAATATGACCAAAGCACAAGGCATTAAACTTACCCAAATTGGTAATTCGGTAGGATTAATTTTGCCTAAGGAAGTATTAGCCAGATTGAAGTTAAAAAAGGGTGATACTGTTTATTTAACCGACGCTCCCAGCGGAATCACGATGAGTCCTCATGACCCTACATTTCAAGAACAATTAGAAATTGGACGAGAATTTATGCGTGAGTATCGAGATACCTTTAATGCCTTGGCTAAATAATGAGCAAATGGCGTTGGATTAATAAATCTTTATTAGTCACCTTGCATGATGAAAGTTTGGTTATGCACGGTGGAGCAGCCGGAATTCGTGATGAGGCCGCGCTAGACTCTGCCTTAAATCGAGCACCAAACTTAGCTGAATATGGCAGTCCAGATTTTGCTGATTTGGCCGCCGCTTATGGCGTGGGCTTAGTAAAAAATAATGCCTTTATTGATGGAAATAAACGAGTTGCCTTTTTAAGTGTTGGTTTATTTTTATCCATTAATGGCTATAAACTTTTCGCCACACAGGTTGATGCAACTCTTACCATGCAAGCCCTAGCTGCTAGCGAAATTAACGAGGCTGAATTTGCCGCATGGGTTAGAAAAAATAGCCGCGCAAGCAAAGATGGCTAAGCCCTGATAATTTTTTGATAGTGATCACATCATGACCCCACCACCTTTAGGACAACTAGAGACCTCTTGGCAGCGCATGATAGGCAAAGAATTTGAGCAACCCTATATGCAAGCTTTGCGTCATTTTTTGCGTCAAGAAAAAGCGCAAGGTAAAACTATTTTTCCGCCTAGCCCACTCATTTTTAATGCTTTTAATCACACGCCTTTTGATAAGGTGCGCGTAGTCATCATTGGCCAAGACCCTTATCATGGCGCAAACCAAGCCCATGGCCTAAGCTTTTCTGTGCCGAATGGTGTCGCCCTACCTCCTTCACTACTCAATATTTTTAAAGAAATTCAAGCCGATTTGGGAATCAAAATAAGCGGGCAGGGAGATTTAACACCTTGGGCAGCGCAAGGTGTGTTATTACTGAACGCCACATTAACCGTCGAGATGGCCAATGCTGGCTCTCATCAAAATCGTGGTTGGGAGCGGTTTACCGATGCTGCTATCGCAGCTTTGAATCATCACCGCGAAGGTTTGGTATTTGTATTGTGGGGAAGTTACGCGCAAAAAAAAGGCGCCATCATCGATCAATCAAGACACCTAGTTCTAAGTGCAGCACATCCCTCACCGCTATCTGCACATCGAGGATTTTTTGGCAATCATCATTTCTCACAAATTAATGCTTACCTGCAACAACGTGGTGAGTTGCCGATTAATTGGCAACTTTAATCAACTTAGACCAACTGCCAGTGTATTAATTGACCGGCTCGCAACGGAATCAATTCCTCATCACCAAAGGGAAGGCTGGCTGGCGTCGTCCAATCTTGTTTACGCAATGTGATGGTACTTTGATTACGTGGTAGCTGATAAAAATCTGCACCATGAAAACTGGCGAAACCCTGCAATTGATCCAACGCGCCAGCTTGCTCAAAAACCTCTGCATAGAGTTCCAATGCATTGATCGAGTTATACATCCCAGCACATCCACAATCACTTTCTTTGGCTGATTTAGCATGCGGGGCACTGTCGGTACCCAAGAAGAATTTCGGATTACCACTGGTAGCAGCTTTAACTAGAGCGCGTCTATGCCTCTCGCGTTTTAGGATTGGCAAACAATAGTGATGTGGTCGAATGCCTCCGGTAAACATGGCATTTCGATTCATCAATAAATGGTGGGGCGTAATGGTAGCCGCTACATTGGCAGACGCTTCAGTCACAAACTCTGCTGCATCCTGCGTGGTGATATGCTCGAACACCACACGTAAATTAGGAAATGCTTGCAACATAGGCTGCATGATGCGCTCAATAAATACTTTTTCTCGGTCAAACACATCAATTTCTGCATCAGTCACTTCACCATGAACCAGTAGTGGCATCCCAACAGACTGCATTTTTTCGATTGCTGAGTAGCATTTATGAATATCTGTCACGCCTGAATCAGAATTGGTGGTAGCCCCCGCAGGGTAAAACTTTACTCCATGCACGACCCCACTCTGCTTGGCTTTAACAATTTCCTCAGGTGCCGTGTTATCGGTTAGATACAAAGTCATTAACGGCTCAAATACGGCTCCTGTAGGCAAGGCAGCTAAAATTCTTTGCTGATACTGTTGCGCCATGGCGGTTGTAGTAACAGGGGGACGCAAATTTGGCATGACAATCGCACGCGCAAAGCGTCGCGTGGTATCAGGCAATACCGAAGCCATCTCGGTGCCATCACGCAAATGTAAATGCCAGTCGTCTGGCTTTATCATGGTTAATTCAGTCATTTTGTTTGATCTTTAAAGCATGGTCATACACCAGATTTTTTTTTGCGCCGGTGATTTCTGCGCATAATTTTACCGCTTGCTTCAATGGCAATTCAGCCATTAAAACCTGTAAAGTAGCTTGCCAAACTAAAGCATCATGCTCATCTGCTTGGACTATTTGCGGGGATAATACTAAAACAAACTCACCGCGCTGCTGATGACTATCCTGCTGCATGATATGCAGTATCTCACCTAGCGGAGCGCGATAAATGGTCTCAAACTGTTTGGTCAACTCGCGCGCTATCAGTACTTCTCTGGCCTCACCAAATACTTGGACACAATCTTGTATAGTCGCAAGGATTCGGTGTGGCGCCTCGTAAAACACAACGCTATAAGGCAGGCTGGCATATTGTTGTAAAACCATTTTGCGTTGTTTGGAAGAAGCAGGCAAAAAACCAAAAAAGTGATATTCGGTGATCGCCATTCCGGCCACTGACATGGCAGCTGTTACAGCACTGACGCCGGGGATTGGGACTACTTTTTCGCCATTTTTATGCAACTCATCCACGACAACTGCACCTGGATCACTGATAGCAGGAGTGCCTGCATCAGTAATGATAGCAACCGAATGCCCCTGCCGTATTTTTTCTGAAATGCTTTGCGCAGCTTGACGCTCATTATGCTCATGCACTGCAATACATTTCTTAGTAATCCCGAAGTGTGCCAGCAAGACAGCGCTGTGTCGCGTATCCTCGGCAGCAATCAAATCCACCTGTTTTAACACCTCAATTGCGCGCAATGTAATATCTTGCAAATTCCCTATAGGGGTTGCTACGACGTATAATGCAGGTGGTAGTGGCTTAATCGTTTGATCACTTATATGAGAATTCGACATAAATGCAATTGTACTGTTAAAAATAATAATCGCGCTGAAGAATCACAAATACTTAAGGGAAAATAACATGCTAACCTCTACTTTTGGGGCACTAGCGGAGCAACTTGCACTGGAATTTTTAACTAGCCAAGGCTTAATTTTACTAGCGCGTAACTTTCGTGGACGTTTTGGCGAAATTGATCTGATTATGCGACATCAGGAGACGCTGGTTTTTGTCGAAGTAAAATTACGTAATTCCCACGATTTTGGTGGCGCTGTAGCTAGCATCACCACCACCAAACAAAATAAATTACGCTTAACTGCTAGCCAGTATATGCAACGTTATGGCGAGCAAGCTTGTCGATTCGACACAATCTTGATGTCAGAGCTAAATCGTCATGGCATCGAATGGATTAAGGATGCGTTCTAACTGCTGTCCGCAATTAAGAAAGTGAGCTAGGGGGAAACCCCTATATCAGGTAAAATATCGTTATGGATTTACATCAGCGTATCAATGAACATTTCAAGCAGAATGTTCTGCTTACCAGCCAGCTCGCGCCTCTTCTTGCCGAATCTATTGAGCAAGCCAGTGTATCAATCGCCGAAAGCCTTCTTGCTAGAAAAAAAATTCTAGCCTGTGGTAATAGTATTTGTGCATCAAATTCCCAATATTTGGTTAGTCGCTTGATGGGCCACTTGGACTTTGAACGTCCAGGATTGGCAGCCATTAATTTGTCACAAGATATTCAGTTGTTTAGTGCAATGAGTATGAATAATGAAGTTCAGCAAATTTACAGTCGGCAAGTGTCGGCATTGGGGGAAGAAGGGGATCTCTTTTTCGCCATGTGTTTATCAGGTGAGTCAGAGAATATCAAATACGCGATAGAAAGTGCTCGTGAAAATGGTATGAAAATCATCGTCATGTTGGGTGGAGATGGTGGCGATGTCATGCAAATGTTACAAGATACTGATATTTTGATCAGCGTAGCTAGTCATGAAGTGGCTAGAGTTCAAGAAATTTTTATTCTGATTATTCATTGTATATGTGATGCAGTGGATAGTATTTTATTAGGAGTTGAATAATGTTTTTAAATCAAGCAAAAACGCGCTTCATGTTGCAAGCTTGCGTAGTATTAAGTCTAGCTGTTCAGCTGAATGCCTGTGTTCCAGTTGTAGCGGGTGGTGTGGCTACCACTGGTGCTATCGTTTCAGATCGTCGTAGTTCAGGCACATTCATCGATGATGAAACGATTGAGCTGAAAGCCATCAAAGCCATTAGCGACAACTTGGGGGCACAAGAAATTCATGCCAATGTGACAAGTTATAATCGCCATGTCCTGATTACTGGCGAAGTGGGCAATGAAGCAAATAAAGCCAAGGCAGAGGCAGCTGTTCGTGCAATTGATCAAAACATCAAAAAACTGACCAATGAGTTAAAAATAGGGCCGAACTCCGAGCTCTCTGCAAGAGCCAAAGACACCTACATTACCTCTAAAGTTAAAACAGAATTTATTGGAAAGAATCTTTTCCCAGCCACTTATGTAAAAGTGATTACCGAAGCAGGGACAGTGTATTTAATGGGAATCGTCAGCAAAAAAGAAGCAGAGGATGCAACCAATCTTGCGCGTCACATCTCTGATGTAAAGCAAGTCATCAAAGTTTTTGAATATATCGATTAATTTTTTAAAGAGTATTGTTATGGGGAAAGAAATTATCATTCAGGGTTTAACGCGTTCTGGCAAGCCATTTCGTCCTAGCGACTGGGTAGACAGAATGTGTAGCACCTATGCCAGTTTTGGTGCTGATCGCAAGCTTAAGTACTCACCTTATCTAAAACCTAAAGTAGTAGAAGGTATTCGCTGTTTGGCAGTCGACATCAAGTTAAAAGAGGTTAACCCAGACGGATACCAGCAGTTGATGCATTTCGCTAGTGAGAATAATTTGAACATATTGGATGACGCTGGCAATAGTATCGATGTTCCACAATAAGTCTTTAGTTATTTGATGATGGCCCGCGCTTAGTTGCGGGCCCATCGATTATCTGTTCAATTTGTTTGCGCGTGATAGCACCACGTTTAGTGAATATCAATTGACCTTGAGGGTTAAAAATCATTGTCGTAGGTAGCAACTCGATCTTACCCAATTGTGCTCGAACACTATCACTTGACAGTACAATCGGATAGGAAACCAACATATCATCAACAAATTCACGTACCTGCTTTTCTGATTGATAATCCTGCGCAATACCTATCACAGCGAAATTTTGTTGTCTGCGTTTGTCATACAACATTACTAAATCAGGCATTTCCTCCAAGCAAGGCGGACACCATGTTGCCCAAAAATTTAACACCAACCATTTGCCTCGGTAATCACTGAGTTTGTGAACCTGACCAGATATATCTTGAAGCTTGAAATCAATAGGGGCTGCTAAAATAGAAGCTGACTCTATACAAACCAGCAAGATGACGAGTAGGCATTGTTTTCTTAAATTAATCAAATACATTGTAATAACCTCTCATTGAATGCATGTTATTTTCACTTAATTTTCAACAAATCAATCCATCATTCATAAAATGCTGTTGAGATATTACTTCACTTAATCGATTTTTTTCGCTAGCATTACGGATAATGTATTTTCTTTAGTTCTAAATTCGGAACAAATTTCAATCTTTCCAACTTATTAGAGGTTCAAATGAGTGACCAGATTTTATATGTAACTGACGCAGCCTTTGAGCAGGAAGTGTTGCAGTCCACAACGCCAGTATTAGTTGATTATTGGGCTGAATGGTGTGGCCCATGCAAAATGATTGCTCCAATACTTGATGAAGTTGCCAAAGAGTATCAAGGCAAACTCAAAGTTGCAAAATTGAATATCGATGAGAACCCAATGACACCACCAAAATACGGTATCCGTGGAATTCCCACCTTGATGATTTTCAAAAATGGTAATGTTGAAGCCACTAAAGTGGGTGCTTTATCCAAATCACAATTAACCGCTTTTATTGACAGTAATATCTAATCCATATATTGTTTGAGCTTAATGGGTTTGCAATTCTGCAAACCCATCCAAATATACCTTCCTCTGTAAACATCATTTCTTTCTCGAAAGAGCCTTTTATAGTGAGTCCTTTATGCACTTATCTGATTTAAAACGTTTACCTGTTACTGAACTAGTCGACATGGCGATTGAAAACGAAATCGAAAATGCCAGTCGTATGCGCAAGCAAGACTTAATTTTCGCCTTACTGAAAAACAAAGCCAAAAAAGGTGAGAGCATTTATGGCGATGGCACTTTGGAAGTTTTACAGGATGGTTTTGGCTTTTTGCGTTCACCTGATACTTCTTATCTGGCTGGCCCAGATGATATTTACGTTTCACCATCTCAAATTCGTCGTTTTAATTTACACACGGGCGATACAATTAAAGGTGAAATCAGAACACCTAAGGAAGGTGAACGCTATTTTGCTCTGGTCAAAGTAGATGAAGTCAATGGCGAGACCCCAGAAAATACCAAACACAAGATTCTGTTCGAAAATCTAACTCCATTATTTCCAACTCAGCCATTGACCTTAGAGCGTGATATTCGTGGCGAGGAAAATATTACTGGTCGAGTAATCGATATGATTGCTCCAATAGGTAAAGGTCAGCGTGCATTATTAGTCGCTAGCCCCAAAAGCGGGAAAACGGTGATGATGCAACATATTGCCCATGCGATTACTGCCAATCACCCTGATGTGATTTTAATCGTTCTGCTGATTGACGAGCGTCCAGAGGAAGTCACTGAAATGGTTCGCTCTGTGAAAGGCGAAGTAGTCGCCTCCACATTTGATGAGCCTGCTACCCGTCACGTTCAAGTGGCAGAAATGGTATTGGAAAAAGCCAAACGCTTAGTTGAACACAAAAAAGATGTGGTGATTTTGTTAGATTCAATTACCCGTTTAGCTCGTGCATATAACACTGTAGTCCCTGCCTCTGGCAAGGTGTTGACGGGTGGCGTAGATGCGAACGCTTTACAACGACCAAAACGTTTCTTTGGAGCAGCACGTAATATCGAAGAAGGTGGCTCATTGACCATTATCGCGACGGCGCTTGTCGATACTGGCTCACGAATGGATGATGTGATTTATGAGGAATTCAAGGGTACTGGCAATATGGAAATCCACCTAGATCGCCGTATGGCAGAAAAGCGCATCTATCCTGCAATTAACGTTAATAAATCTGGAACGCGACGTGAAGAATTATTGATTGACAAAGAAATCCTGCAAAAAATTTGGGTGCTACGTAAACTGCTTTATCCAATGGATGACTTGGAAGCCATGGAGTTCTTGCTTGATAAGCTAAAAGCAACCAAGAACAATAATGACTTTTTCGATAGCATGCGACGAGGTTAATAGTTGATTATTTCTGTTTTTTGCTAGATAATCTCCAGTTTTCCGTAAAGCGACTGAAAGAGAATACGATATGAGAGCGGATATCCATCCAGATTACAGCGAAATTAAGGTGACTTGCAGCTGTGGCAACAAGTTTTCCACTCGCTCGACCATAGCCAAAGAAGATATGCACATTGAAGTATGTTCTCAATGCCATCCTTTCTATACTGGTAAGCAGAAGATTGTTGACACTGCTGGTCGTGTTGAAAAATTCCGTCAAAAATACGGTATGTAACTCTGTAAATTCAAAAAAGGCAGCTCAGGCTGCCTTTTTTATTTTAAACTTTGCTTTTATCGCTAAAGTGAAACCCGTTAACAGCCTCTAAATCAACATGGCATTTGAAATTGATCATGATTGGGAAGGCAATCTTGCCACACCGACTGCGCGTATTGGTGAAAAAGCCAAAATACGCTTATTGATATTGCTTTGTGCGATTTGGATATTGCTGGGACTGATAGGACACCAACCTTGGAAGCCAGAAGCTGAGACTATCAGTATTATTCAGGGCATTCTGCAACATGGTAATCTGTTGCTGTTGCATGCCAGCAGTGACCCTCAGGTAACACATCCACCGCTTTATTATCTTGTCGCTGCTGGCTTTGCCAAGCTTTTCAGCGGCTTACTCACTATGCATGACGCTGCCCGGCTATCTAACGCTTTTTGGATGTCACTTACTCTACTACTAGCTGGCATGATGGGAAGAGAAATTTGGGGAGCTGGCATTGGTCGTCAAACCACCTTCATTTTAATCAGCTGTATAGGGCTGATAAGTGGCAGCCATTTATTAATACCCGCTGTCGCAGCATTAACTGGTTTAGCGATGGGGTTCTATGCGCTAGCATTATCACACCGCCGCCCATATAGAGCTGCCGCCTTACTAGCAGGTGGTATCGGGATAAGTTTTCTCAGCACCGGGTTAATCAATGCACTTATCTTGCTCTGTTGTAGTAGCGCATTACCGCTGTTGTTTGCCAACTGGCGCAATAAAACCTTTCTAACCAGCGTTGTCCTTGGTCTGTTTGCTGGGTCAATGCTATGTGCTATTTGGCTTGTCTCGCTATGGCATTGGCAACCTGAGGCAGCTAATTTTTGGTGGCTTAGAGAAATCAGCATTAAGCAAACTAACTTCAATTATTTTTTTCGTACCCTAGCATGGTTTTCATGGCCTGCCTTACCTTTAAGTATTTGGGGCTTATGGGTTTATCGCCATAGCTTATTGATCAAACCGAAATTTCAACTAATTATTGTTTTCTTTATGCTATCGCTATTCATTATCTGCCTCGCAGCAGATACCTCAGAGACCAGTGCATATGCACTTCTGATACCGATGGCAGTACTTGCTTCAGGCAGTGTGGAAAAACTCAAGCGTGGGGCAGCGGGCGCCCTCAATTGGTTTGGTTTAGTACTATTCGGTATTCTAGGTATTGTCATCTGGCTAGGTTGGATAGCATTAAATTTTGGCTGGCCCTCCAAATTAAATGAACGTATGGTATTTTTGTCAGGGATTAATCATATTGAATTGAACCTGCTGGCGCTCTTTCTGGCTATTTTTATCAGCTTGGTTTGGTTGATAACGGTCAACGCCAAACGTTCTAATCGGGCGGCCGTAACCGATTGGGCAGTCGGCATCACCATGGCTTGGAGCTTGCTCATGTCACTCTGGTTACCCATGCTGGACTCGGCAAAAAGTTATGCTTCAGTCAGTCTATCAATGCAAAAAGCACTGCCAAAGCGTTTTAATTGTATTAACAGCATAGGACTTTCCAGCAATCAACAAAATTTATTTAATTATTATCTCCATCAACCATTACATGCCTCGGAATGGTATCTATCGCAGGAATGTAATTTATTGTTAGTGAGAAATGAAAATCGCTATAGTGAGATTACTCCCGCTAAAAATCGTTGGAAGTTAATTTGGACAGACAAGCGCCCTGCAGAGAGACATGTTTATTACAAGCTTTATCAGAAACATTAATCAGCTATGATTTAGCACTCTCAGCGTTTAGTCATGTCATATGGATAGATAAATTTACATAGGTCAGTCTAGTGCTCATTGATCAATTTAATCGCCGCATCGACTATATCAGACTTTCTATCACAGACCGCTGTGATTTTCGTTGCACTTATTGCATGGCAGAAGAGATGACTTTTTTGCCGCGCGACGAGGTTATGAGCCTAGAAGAGTGTCTGCGCGTGGTAAGAGTATTTGCAGAGATGGGCGTCACTAAAGTACGTATTACTGGTGGTGAACCTTTGGTCAGAAAAAATGCACTGTCGCTATTTGAGCAAATTGGGCAGCTCCCACAAATTACCTCACTAGTCACTACTACCAATGGCTCGCAACTAGCCAAATATGCCATCGCGCTAAAACAAGCTGGCGTCAGTCGCATCAATGTCAGTCTAGATAGTCTGCGTCCTGAAACCTTCAAGCAAATCACTCGTACCGGAGAGTTAGATAAAGTGCTACAAGGTATTCATGCTGCTAGAGCCGTAGGCTTTGAGCGCATCAAATTGAATAGCGTATTAATGCGCGGAATCAATGATGATGAAATAGATGCGCTTATCCAGTTTGCTTTAAAAAATGAATTAGATATCAGCTTTATCGAAGAAATGCCATTGGGTGAGGTCAATCATCAACGAGCAGATACCTATATTAGTAACCAAGAGGTGCTGGCATATTGCCAACAACATTACGCGCTCTCACCAACCACTATCAGCACAGGTGGACCAGCACGCTACTGGCAATTTATAGGATCACAAAGTCGTTTAGGTTTAATCTCTCCCCACAGCCATAATTTTTGCGAGCTATGTAATCGCGTCAGAATTAGTTGCCGAGGAGAGCTATTTTTATGCCTAGGCCATGATGATAAAGTAGATTTACTCCCTATCATGCGTCGCTACCCCAAAGATGATGAGCCGCTGCGAGAGGCCATATTGCATGGAATGCGGATTAAGCCTGAAGGTCATGATTTCGACTTGCGTCGTCAACAGCCTGCTGTGGTTCGTTTTATGTCACATACTGGTGGATGATGAGTATAGAAATTACTGCTGTGATTCTGGCTGGTGGTCAAGGGTTGCGCATGGGAGGACAGGATAAAGGCTTGCTAAGCTACCAAGGCCAAACCATGATTACCCATGTTATTCAAGCTTTACAGGGGCAAGTGGGCCAAATCATGATTAATGCCAATCGACATTTATCGCAATATGCGTCTTTTGGTTACCCTGTGATTAGCGACCTGTTAACAGATTATCAAGGTCCTTTGGCAGGCATGCAATCAGGACTTAAACACTGCTCTACCGATTTATGTTTATTTGTTCCATGTGACACCCCAATGTTGCCAAAAAATTTAGTCAGTAAGTTATATGATGCTTTACTAACCCATGAGGTTGAAATCGTCATTGCACGTTCGCAACAACTGCATCCAGTGATTTGCCTAATGCGCGTTACTTGCCTAGAAAATCTCGAACAATTTTTAGCGCAGGGACAACGTAAAGTATTGGAATGGCAAACTGGTATGCCACATCATATTGTCGATTTTGCCGACAGCGCAGACCAGTTTAATAATCTTAATACTCCCCAACAGTGGTTCGCATGACTGCAATCATCGGCATATGTGCAGCTACAAGCAACATGGGCAAAACGACATTGATTTGTCGTTTGATTCCGATATTGGCTCAACGCGGTATACGTGTCTCTGTCATCAAACATACCCACCACGCTTTTGAGATTGATCATGCAGGTAAAGATAGCTATCAAATTCATCAGGCTGGAGCAGTTCAAACCCTGCTAGGCAACGCTCAGCGCTGGGCTTTGGTGAGTCAAATGCCCCAAGCGCTTGAAGATGACCAGGGTCTGCAATATTTATTACAGCAAATCGATCCCAAGCAAACCGATTTAGTATTGATTGAGGGTTTCAAATATAGTCATATCTGCAAGATAGAAGTGTATCGTGCGGAATTAAATAGTCCCTTACTTGCCATGCAGGACAAGCATATTATCGCAGTCGCAAGCAATACACCTGTCATCGCCCCATGTACTGTATTGAATCTCAATCAAGTTGAATTAATTGCTGATTTTATCGAGCAATATATCGCTCAAGGAAATACCAATGACTAGAAAAACACTCGCTCAATTAATCAATATGTCAGCTTGTGATGATTACGATCCTAACGCAATGTCAGTATCACAAGCCAAACAATTCATAAGACAGTATTTGCAACCAATCCAACAAACAGAGCGTATTGCGATTCGTGATGCATTAGATAGAGTCTGTGCGCAAGATATCGTATCGCCTATCAACGTACCCGACTATGACAACTCGGCCATGGATGGTTATGCCTTTGTACACGCAGAACTGATGCAATATTCACATTTACGTATTGCTGGAAAAGCTTTTGCTGGCAGCGCTTATTCAGAAAAACACCAGCCTGGTACTTGCCTACGTATCATGACCGGAGCGGTTGTTCCAGCGGACATCGATACCGTCGTCGCACAAGAATGGGTGCAATGTGAAGGTGAAAATATACGACTACAACAATCTCCAGGGCTGGGTGCCAATATTCGCCGTGCTGGTGAGGATATTGCCGTGGGTCAGAAGGTGTTTGAAAAAGGTCATTTATTTCAGGTTGCCGATATTGGTTTACTGGCTTCTTTGGGCATCGCAGAAGTAGAAGTCATGCGCCCTCTAAAAGTGGCATTTTTCTCTACCGGCGACGAGTTACTAGACATCAGTCAACCACTACAAGCAGGCAAAATTTACGACAGTAATCGCTATACCTTGTTTGCCATGTTAAAAAAACTCGGCGTCCAAATTAGCGACCTAGGTGCGATTCCTGATCAAATCAATCAATTGCAAGCAACCCTATTAAACGCTGCAAGTGCTCATGATGTGGTGATAAGTAGTGGCGGTGTATCAGTAGGCGAGGCAGACTTGATGAAGTCTTTATTGCAACAACATGGGCAGGTATTGTTCTGGAAAATCGCCATGAAGCCGGGCAGACCGCTGGCTTATGGCAAGATAGGTCAGGCACATTACTTTGGTTTGCCGGGCAATCCAGTCGCTGTCATGGTCACTTTCTATCAATTTGTACAATCTGCGCTTCAAATATTGATGGGGCAATCACAACCCTATGAAGTACCAATGCTCAATGTCAAACTGGCAGAAAATCTTAAAAAAGCTAAAGGTCGTATGGAATTTCAGCGCGCAATTTTATATTGCAATGCACAAGGTGAGTGGCTAGTAAAATCGACTGGCAATCAGAGCTCTGGTGTTCTGAGCTCGATGTCGCAAGCCAATTGTCTGATAGTACTGGATGAGCAGAGTGGTGACATTGAAGCTGGGGCAATCGTCAAAGTACAGTTATTAAAGGGCTTGACCTAAAACTAATCGATTGACTAAATATCCAGCTTGGCAAAGTTGAGCTCTACCCCATTACCGGCTGGATCTTTAAAAAAGATCTGTACAGTTTGCGTGCTAGCGATTTCTCTTTGCCTAAACTCAATTCCCAATGACTGCAAATGTTGCAGGCTACGTTGTAAATCTTTGGCGCGAAATGCCACATGATCGAAGGTAGTTTTAACCTCCATCTTTACTGTTTCTCCCTCACGCACTTCAGATAGATGCAATACATCTTTACCACCAGCATAAAGCCAGTAGCCAAATGTCTTTAGTGGGGGGCGCTCCCCCAATGTAAGCCCTACGACATCGCGATAAAATACTTTGAGTAATTCCATCGTGTCACGGTCAGCGCGTAGGTTATAATGATCAAAACCAAGTATCATGAATTAGCCTTTAAATATCAGTATATTTACAACTTAATATAAGTTTTTTCATCAAGTACGCAATATTAACAATAAACTTGCTGATGAACTTTAGCAAAGCTTGATACTCTTAAAAAAACTAGGGTTAATTCTAATATTTCACACATCATTTAATAAGGTTTTTATAGGGGAGCCTAGCATGATTAAATATTTTTTATTAGTGATAATGTCAGCTTATACACTGCTGATTTCTTTATCTACGCACGCAGAGTCTGATCCAAAAAAATGGCCCGTTGTCAAAGAAGCTTTTTTTGCTGACCGCTCCATTACCGAGGTAGATTACATCAAGTTTACTGCGCCTCGTCGTGCTGAAAGTGGAGCACAAGTACCGATAGAAATCAGTATCGATCAAAGTCAAACTGGCGGTAATCCGATTAAGAATTTATATCTATTAGTCGATGCCAATCCGATTCCTTTAGCATCCACTTATCACCTCACTGACAAACTGGGCAATTTCAAAATTGCGACTCGCATCCGTATGGAAATGGACTCTTACATTCGCGCTGTAGGTGAAACGGCAGATGGAAAACTGGTAATGGGTTCTGTTGAAGTTCGTGCTGCAGGCGGTTGTGGAGGCATGATAGATGCAGATGAGAAAGAAATCCGTGCATCTGCTGGAAAAATCAAATTGAGTGTTGAGTCACCAGCTAAAGTGGGCGATACAGGTGCAATCACTTTTATTATCAAGCACCCTATGCGTACAGGTTTACAGCGTGATTTAGTTTCACAGGGCTTTATTCCTGCTTTTTACATCAACAAAGCGAGTTTCAGCTTTAATGATGTGCCCATACTCAGTGTAGATGTGAATGTTGGCACTAGCGAGGACCCTTATATGCGTTTTGAATTTTTGCCTGACGGTTCAGGGACACTTAAAGTGGTTGCGACCGATAACGAAGGCAAAGCTTTTGAACATCAATCCGAAGTAAAAATTTAGTAGCTAATTTCAGTACGAAAAAAGGGCGCTGCGGCGCCCTTTTCTATTAAATCTATAAAAATGATAAATTTGACACACATATAATTCGGACTATAATCTTCATTAATATTGTTTAGGCCTTATCGATTAAAAAGGGTTTGGTACTCCATTATCCAAGGGGAAGCATATGCCTAAATTGTCAAAAT
>CAYYBG010000006.1:0-64601 GCA_964470195.1 uncultured Methylophilaceae bacterium
ATCCTGAAAATATAAGCTGATGAAAATATAAGTTTTTCCTTGAAATCCAAGCAAAATTTATGCTAATATTGCGCACCTTTTTATTCGGCAAGCAAACAAGCCAATTAAGAGCCTAGATAAGATACAAAATTTAATCCTAAGTTTTATCTTTTGTCATCTTTAATTTTATTGTCATTAGCTTAATAAATGGCGGTTAGCAATAACCAAATTTAATCATGCACTCAGTCAAGGGTGTTCGCTTTGCGAATGTTTCAGAGTGTATGTGAGCTATAACCCTTACAGGAGTTTTATATGTCTGTGACTATGCGTCAAATGCTAGAGGCTGGTGTCCATTTTGGCCACCAAACCCGCTACTGGAATCCAAAAATGGCCGAATATATTTTCGGCGATCGCAACAAAATCCATATCGTTAATCTAGAAAAAACATTACCCATGTTTGAGGACGCTCTCAAATATGTGCGTCAATTAGCCGCCAATAAAGGCCGCATTATGTTTGTTGGAACTAAGCGTCAAGCACGTGAGATCGTGCGTGAAGAAGCAGAACGTGCTGGTTGCGCTTACGTTAACCATCGTTGGTTAGGCGGTATGCTGACTAATTTCAAGACAGTCAAGCAATCTATCAAACGTTTAAATGATTATGAAATGATGTTGCAAGATGGCAGCATGGATAAATTTGGTAAAAAAGAAATCCTTGGTTTTAAGCGTGAAGTAGAGAAACTAACTCGCTCTATTGGCGGAATCAAAGAAATGGGCGGTTTGCCAGATGCTATCTTCATTATCGATGTTGGTCATGAGAGCGGTGCTGTGACTGAGGCAGGTAAGTTAGGTATTCCAGTGATTGGTGTTGTTGATACTAATAACTCACCTGAAGGTGTCACTTATATTGTTCCTGGCAACGATGATTCAAGCCGTGCTATTCGCTTGTACGCTCGTGGTATTGCCGATGCTGTATTGGAAGGGCGCGCGCAGTCAATTAACGAAATTGTCAAAGCAAGTGCTGAAGAAGTAGTTGAGGAAACACCGGCAGAATAAGCCGACTAAGGGGCTTTGCCCCTTTTTTTATATCGAATATTTATGCCAGTTAAACTGGAAAAAGAAGGAGTATCAAATGGCTGAAATTACAGCTTCGATGGTTAAAGAATTACGTGAGCGTACAGATGCACCCATGATGGATTGTAAAAAAGCATTGTCCGAAGCTGACGGTGATATGGCGCGTGCAGAAGAGATATTGCGTGTTCGTTTTGGTAATAAGGCAAGCAAAGCTGCTGGTCGTGTTGCCGCAGAGGGTACAGTAGGGGTCAGTATCAGTGCTGACGGTAAGACAGGTGCAATGGTAGAGGTTAACTCTGAGACTGACTTCTGTGCCAAGAACGATGAATTCCTGAATTTTGTTCGTGAGTTAGCAGTTGCGATTGAAAAAAATAATCCCGCTAATATCGAGGCAGTAGCTACTTTATCCTTGCCAGGTGGTAATGCTGAAGAGATGCGTACACAGCTAATTGGTAAAATTGGTGAGAACATTACACCTCGTCGTTTTGTTCGTTTGCAGGCGCAAGGAAAATTGGTAAGTTACGTGCATGGTGGGAAAATTGGCGTTTTAGTAGATGTTGTTGGTGGTGATGACGCACTTGCCAAGGATGTTGCGATGCATATCGCCGCTGCAAAACCAAAATCATTAGATGCAAGTGGCGTAGATCAAGCACTGATTGAGGCTGAGCGTCGTGTTGCGATTGAAAAAGCTAAGGAAGCAGGCAAGCCAGATGCAATGTTAGAAAAAATTGCAGAGGGTACTGTGCAAAAATTCTTGAAAGAAGTGACCCTGCTTAGTCAACCTTTTGTGAAAGATGATAAACAAACCATTGATCAATTGCTAAAATCCAAAAACGCTAGTGTTGCTTCTTTCACAATGTACGTGGTTGGTGAAGGCATTGAGAAAGTAGTGACAGATTTTGCGGCTGAAGTTGCTGCGGCTGCAAAAGTCTAGTTTCTACTTTTTAAAAAGTTTGATTTAGTGCGATGATGGCAGACCCTCTGCCATCATCGTTTTTTTGCAAGAAACGGAGTCTAATCGTGAGCAAACTTTCTCCCAAATACCGTCGTATTTTGCTAAAACTATCTGGTGAAGCACTAATGGGAGAGGATAGCTACGGCATCAACCGTGCTACGATTCAAGCCATTGTTAGTCAAATTAAAACCATTGTGGATATGAATGTCCAGGTCGCTGTGGTTATCGGTGGGGGCAATATTTTTCGCGGCGTGGCTCCCGCTGCTGAGGGAATGGATAGAGCCACAGCCGATTATATGGGTATGCTTGCGACCGTGATGAATGCTTTGGCTTTGCAGGATGCTATGCGTCATATTGGTTTGGTAAGCCGAGTGCAATCCGCTCTCAATATTGAACAAGTTGCAGAGCCATATATTCGTGGAAAAGCGATTCGATACTTGGAAGAGGGGCGAGTTGTTATTTTTGGTGCTGGCACTGGGAATCCATTTTTTACTACCGATACTGCGGCTGCACTTCGTGGCTTAGAAATTAATGCTGAAATTGTGATCAAAGCGACTAAGGTAGATGGTATTTACACAGACGATCCAAAAACGCATCCAGATGCGATGAGATATTCCAAAATCAGTTTTGATGAAGCTATCAATAAAAATCTTAAAGTCATGGATGCAACTGCATTGACTCTGTGTCGTGATCAAAAAATGCCAATTTCTGTATTCAGTATATTCAAACATGACGCATTAATGCGAGTGGTTATGGGCGAAGATGAAGGCACTTTAGTCCATATTTAACTAATTTTTAAGGAGAAATAAATGCTTACGGAACTTAAGAAAAACTCTGAGCAGCGCATGCAAAAAACACTTGAAACCTTAAAAAACGACTTATCTAAAATCCGTACTGGAAGAGCGCATATAGGTTTATTGGACCATATCCAAGTCGATTATTATGGATCACCAGTCCCTGTTAATCAGGTAGCTAATGTGACGCTAGGGGATGCTCGCACCATTAATGTTCAGCCTTATGAAAAGTCGATGATTTCTCCAGTTGAAAAAGCAATTAGAGATGCAGATTTAGGATTAAATCCTGCTACTAATGGCGATGTTATTCGCGTCCCTATGCCCATGTTGACTGAGGAACGTCGTCGCGACTTGACGAAAGTCGTAAGAGGTGAGGGAGAGAATGCAAAAGTTGCAGTCAGAAATATTCGACGCGATAGCAATGATAACTTGAAGAAATTATTGAAAGATAAAGAAATCGGTGAAGATGATGAGCGTCGTTGTCAGGATGAAATCCAAAAACTGACCGATAAATATATCGCTGAGATTGATAAAATGTTGCAAGTAAAAGAAGCAGATTTAATGGCAGTTTAAATACTGTCCATCACTATGTTCACCAGCTCTACCAAAAACATTCCAAAAATTACTAAAACTCCTGAACACATTGCCATCATTATGGATGGTAATGGTCGCTGGGCCAAAAACCGTCTTTTGCCTAGAGTGGCGGGTCATAAACAAGGGTTAGAGTCGGTTAGAAATATTATCAAGGCATGTTCTCTGCATGGTGTGAAATACCTGACATTGTTTGCATTTAGTACCGAGAATTGGCGCAGACCAAAGGATGAAATTAGTTTCTTAATGGCATTATTCATGGAGGCGCTCAAGCGCGAGGTGGAAAAGTTACATGATAACAATGTGAGGTTTAAGTTGATTGGCGATAGAAGCCAGTTCGACCCAACGCTTCAGCAAGCGATTAATAATGCTGAGAAACTTACCGAAAAAAATACTAATCTGGTGCTCACGATTGCGGCAAATTATGGAGGTAGATGGGATATTCTTCAAGCGATGAATAAAATGATTCACCAGCATCCAAATGATAAAGGGTATTATCAAGAACAAGATTTAATGCCATATTTGTCAACTTATGATTTGCCTGAACCTGATTTGTTTATTAGGACTGGCGGTGAGCAACGTGTGAGCAATTTTCTACTTTGGCAATTAGCCTATACGGAAATGTATTTTACCGACATCTTGTGGCCTGATTTCGATGAACAAAGTTTACTTGATGCTTTTCAATTTTATCAAACTAGAGAAAGACGATTTGGTCGAACTAGCGAACAACTGAGTTAAAAAATGTTTAAAACTAGACTACTAACTACCCTTGTGATACTGCCATCTTTTTTAGCAGCTTTAATTTTTCTTCCTCAACTTTATTGGCACTTATTTATTTACTTTGCAGTGCTATTGGCTGCTTGGGAATGGGCTGATATAGCTTACTTTAATAAACCACAAGCGCTTTTGTACTTGATGCTTTTCTCGATAATTATTTTACCAATCGCCATGTTTTCTCCTTCATGGGGTGGTCTAGTCAATTTAATAGCGATTGTTTGCGCTGCAATATTTTGGATAATTTTTGTACCTATTTGGCTGAAACTACAATTTATCATTCGTCATAAAGCTTGGTTAGCTGTTTTAGGTCTTGTATCCATATTGCCTGTTTGGTTTGCCATGGTGACGCTACATCAAATCAATCAATTTTTGCTTCTTATACTACTTGCAGGAATATGGGTTGCGGATATTGCAGCCTATCTGGTCGGTAATCGCTTCGGCAAAAATAAGCTGGCAGCTAACATTAGTCCAGGTAAAACATGGGAAGGCGTATATGGTGCTCTAGCCGCCGTTGCTCTCTATGCCTGTATTATTTCATGGTGGAAGCATATGACAGGAAGTTTTGTCATGATGATGCTTGTTGTTGCTGTGTTTAGCATTATTGGCGATCTGTTTGAATCTCTCATCAAAAGACAAGCTGGACTAAAAGACAGTGGGACCTTACTGCCAGGACACGGGGGTGTATTAGATCGGATTGATGGGATTTTATCTGCATTACCTGTTGTGAACTTTATTTTGCTCATCCCCTTTTTGATGATGTTGTGGTCTAGGTATGTCTAGAAACCAAAGCTTATGTATCCTTGGGTCAACTGGGACCATAGGTCAAAATACACTTGATGTGGTTCGTCATCAAAAAAATCAATTTAAAATTTTTGCACTTTGTGCGCATACCAATGTTGATCGAATGCTCCACGATTGCATAGAGTTTCAACCTGAATTCGCAGTCATGGTAAACGATCAATCAGCCCAGCAGCTCAATTACCAATTACGTCAAACAAATAGCAAAACTCAAGTTTTGAGTGGCCTAGCTGAATTATCCCAAATCGTTACTCATGAAAATGTGGATACCGTGATGGCAGCTATTGTTGGAGCAGCTGGATTAATGCCAGCAATTGCCGCAGCTAAATCTGGTAAAACAATCTTATTAGCTAATAAAGAGACCTTAGTGATGGCGGGTGATTTATTTATGCAGGCTGTCATCCAAGGAAATGCTCAACTTCTGCCCATCGATAGTGAACATAACGCTATTTTTCAGGTATTACCTCATAGCAAGCAAGGTAGTCTTGAAGATATGGGAGTTAAGAAAATAATTTTAACCGCCTCTGGGGGGCCGTTTCGACAGCTGGATTTTCAATCACTGGAACAAGTAACGGTGAAGCAAGCCTTAGCCCATCCTAATTGGGTGATGGGGCCGAAGATTACCATTGATTCCGCCACGTTGATGAATAAGGGTTTAGAAGTGATTGAGGCACATTGGTTATTTAACGCTAGACCAGAGCAAATTGACGTTGTGGTTCATCCACAAAGCATTATTCACTCTATGGTTGAATATATCGATGGCTCTGTTCTTGCCCAATTAGGGACTCCAGATATGCGAACTCCCATTGCCTATGCCCTAGCATATCCAAATCGAATTCAGAGCGGTGTTACACCAATAGACTTTACTCAGTTGTCTAAGCTAGATTTTGAACAGCCAGATTATCAACGTTTCCCTTGCTTATCTTTGGCTTTTGAAGCGCTTAAAGTGGGTGGAAATGCATCTGCAATTGTGAATGCAGCGAATGAAGTCGCTGTAAGTAGTTTTATAAAGGAAAAAATAGGATTTAATGATATTGCAAGATTGATAGACAGTGTGCTTAATCGAATTGCAAGATTTCCTGTCGCCAATTTAGAACATTTATTACAAATAGATGCAGAGGCTAGGGCACTTGCTAATCAGTGGGTGGAGTGTAGAGTATGTTGATGTTGCTGGCATTTTTTGTAGCGTTGGCAATTCTGGTGGTCATTCATGAATTTGGTCATTTTCAAGTGGCAAAATGGTGTGGAGTAAAAGTATTACGTTTTTCTGTTGGTTTTGGTAAACCAATTTTCACTAAGGTGTTTGGTAAAGACAATACAGAGTTTGTAATCGCCGGAATACCATTAGGCGGCTACGTGAAAATGCTAGATGAACGTGAACTTGATGAGCATCAGAGACAGGCTTTTTCAGATGATTTAGCTAGGGCTTTTAATAGACAGTCTCCTTTAAAAAAAATCACCATTGTTATCGCAGGCCCTATGGCCAATTTATTACTTGCAATTTTTTTCTACTGGATTTTGATGTTGCAAGGAGTCACTGGACTTGTGCCGCAATTATCTTCTCCCAAAACTGGCTCTATTGCGGATACAGCTGGCTTTAAACAAGGCGACCTGATTATCTCTGTCAAGGATAAAGATATTACTACTTGGCAAGACTTTCAGTGGGAACTATTACAACTTTTACCATCGAATCAAGCAATTAAAATAAAAATTCAAACGATGGAGGGTCAGAAACGAGACTTAATGTTAGATCTTTCGAAGATAGCCCCCGCAGATCTTGAAGAAAATATCATGCAAAAAATTGGCTTTTCAATATTTCAAGCAGATTTGCCGGCAGTGGTAGGTGAAATCCAGCCCAATAGTGCAGCATCTCGTGCAGATTTAAGAGCCGGTGATCATTTAGTCGCCATTGACGGTGAGTCGCTTGCTGATTGGAAATCTTTTGTTGATTATATAAGATCTAATCCCAACAAGACGGTGGCAATAGAACTTATTCGTGATGACAATAAGCTTTTGGTCACAACAAAACTTGATCAAGCCATTGAAAATAAAGTTGCCATAGGTCGCTTGGGTGTTAGCCCCTTAGTTGATCATGAGCAAGTCAATAAGATGTTGATTATTCAGCATTATGGACCCTTCAGTGCCTTAGTGCAGGCAATCAATAAAACCTGGCAAACATCAACTTTCACAGTAAAGATGTTAGGTAAAATGATTACTGGTAATGCATCTTTAAAATCGGTAAGTGGTCCAGTGACGATTGCTAATTTCGCAGGACAAAGCGCTCATTTGGGATGGAAGCCGTATGTCGCTTTTTTAGCTATCTTAAGTATAAGTTTAGGTGTGTTAAATTTACTCCCCATTCCTGTATTGGATGGTGGTCATATAGTGTATTATACTGTTGAAGTTATCAGGGGAAGGCCAGTATCAGAAAAGCTGATGTTGGTTGGTCAGAAAGTTGGATTTGTTATCTTAGGTGCGTTATTTTTATTGGCGATTTATAACGACTTCAACAGATTACTCACGGGTTCTTTTTAATGGTTTTTAAACACCAACTACAACAAGTATTAAAATTTCATTTCCTTTTGGCGATATTTTCGCTGTCTTCACTTGCCTTTGCAGTTCAACCTTTTATCGTTAAAGATATTCGTGTTGAGGGCCTGCAGCGTACAGAAGCAGGCACAGTATTTAGCTATCTGCCTGTGAAAGTAGGCGAGGAGATGGATGACGACAAGGCTACTCAGGCAATTAAATCACTTTATAGTACTGGGTATTTTAAAGACGTACGCATTGAGTATGATCAAGATGTTTTGGTGGTTTATTTGCAAGAGAGACCTGCTATTGCAGACATCAATATGTCAGGTAATAAATCTTTCCCTACAGATAAGATGAAGGAAGGCCTTAAACAAATTGGTTTGGTTGAAGGTCAAATATTTGATAAATCACTTCTTGAGCGTGCTGAACAAGAAATTAAGCGTCAATATCTCTCACAAGGTAAATATTCCGCCAATGTCAAAGCCACATCAAAACCATTAGAGCGAAATCGTGTATTAGTTAAGTTTGAAATTGAAGAGGGACCTGTTTCTAAGATAAGAGGGATTAATATCGTAGGAAATCTCGCATTTAATGACGATGAGCTTAAAGACCAATTTAAATTAACCACTCCTGATTGGTTGACTTGGTGGAATAAAAACGACCAGTATTCAAGGCAGAAACTAACTGCAGACCTCGAGTCACTCCGTTCTTTTTACATGAATCAGGGATTCTTGGAGTTTAATATAGAATCAACGCAGGTATCTATTAGTCCAGATAAGCGAGACATATACATCACAACAAATATTTCTGAGGGTGAAAAATATAATGTTGGTGAGATTAAATTATCTGGTGATTTGATTATTCCTGAAGATGAATTAAAAAATCTAATCCAATTAAAAACTGGAGAAACCTTTAATCGACAACTTCTTACTGAGTCAACCAAAGCGATGAGCGAGAGACTTAGCAATGAGGGTTAT
Organism: uncultured Methylophilaceae bacterium; assembly: GCA_964470195.1. Lineage (GTDB taxonomy): Bacteria > Pseudomonadota > Gammaproteobacteria > Burkholderiales > Methylophilaceae > RFPI01. The sequence continues at coordinate 8,475 of CAYYBG010000006.1, forward strand.
GCTTTTGCTAATGTTAACGCTGTACCTGAGGTAGATAAAGATAAGCATATCGTAGGCTTTAATTTCATGGTGGATCCCGGTCGTCGAGTTTATGTTCGTCGTATCGTGTTGACCGGAAATACTAGGACCAAAGACGAGGTATTGCGTCGTGAAATGCGTCAATTGGAATCCTCATGGTATGGTGGCGATAAAATCAAGCGATCTAAACAACGTTTGGAACGTCTTCAGTTTTTCTCAGATGTGAATATTGAAACACCGGCCGTAGCGGGTACTACAGATCAAGTTGATGTCAATGTCAGTGTGGCAGAGAGATCAACAGGAAGTGTTATGTTAGGCGCAGGTCTATCAAGTGCTGAAGGGGTGATTTTAGGGGTTACGGTGAATCAAGCTAACTTCTTGGGTACGGGCAACCGAGTTTCAGCTCAAGTTAATACAGGTCGAGTCAATACGGTTTATTCGCTTTCATACACTGATCCATACTTTACCCCTGATGGCATCAGCCGGACTTTTAATATCTACCGTAGAGATGTCGACACTAGCTTTTTAAGAACTGGGACTTACCAGACATCTTCTTACGGCGGGGGTATCAATTTTGGTGTGCCACTTAATGAACGAGATGCAATTTTAGCTGGGCTATCATTTGATTACACAGATGTTACCCTTACTCCTGAAAGTCCACCAAATTGGAAGCGTTACTGTAATAACAACATATCAGGCGGTTGTAACAACTATTCTTGGGTTTTTACTACTGGATGGTCACATGATACGCGCGATAATATTATGTTCCCAAATAAAGGTGTATTCCAGCGTGCTAACCTTGAAGTTGGCTTGCCTGGTCTAGATTTGCAATATTACAAGTTAGATTATCGCCATGCATGGTATCAGCCGCTTTCCAAATCGGTAACGCTGATGCTCAATGGTGAGTTAGGATATGGAAATAGCTATGGTGGTAAAGAGTTTCCATTCTTTAAAAATTACTTTGTTGGCGGTGTAAATAGTGTTCGTGGCTACTTCACGAGTTCTATTGGCAATAGACTCACCGATAATACAGGTACCTTTAATTTTTATGAAGGTGGTACTAAACGTGTAGTAGGTAATGCAGAGTTATTCTTCCCAGTTCCTGGTCTGAAGGATTCCAATCAGTTCCGTCTGAGTACCTTTGTTGATACTGGTAGTGTGTGGAGTGAAAGAGAAAGTATTAATCTAACTGAGCTAAGATACTCTGCTGGCTTGGGGGTCAGTTGGTTTTCACCATTTGGGCCACTTAAATTATTTGTTGCTAAAGCATTTAAAGATCAAGACACCGACAGAACGCAGGTATTCGGTTTCCAAATGGGTTCGCAGTTCTAAATAAAATTGTATCTAGGAGATGATAAAGTGAGTAGATTGTTAAAAGCATTGTTGTTAGGTAGCTTTGTATTAGGATCATTCACCATTAATGCAGCTGAGTTAAAAATTGGATATGTTCAAGTAGAAAAGATCCTACAAGATGCTCCTCAAACGACAGAGAGCAGCAAAAAGTTAGAAAAAGAATTTGCCCCTCGCTCGCAAGAGCTAGACAAAATGCAAAAACAAATCAAAGATTTAGAAACAGCTCTAGATAAAGACGGCTTGACTATGTCTGAGACAGATCGCAAAAATAAAGAGCGTGATGTGTCTAATATTAAAATCGAGTTTCAACGTAAGCAGCGTGAACTGCGTGAGGATCTTACCATGCGCAAAAATGAAGAACTTGCTACATTGCAAGATCGAATTAACAAAGCTGTTACTTCCGTTTCTGAAACTGAAGGATATGATTTGGTGGTTTACAGTGGAGTAGCATATGCCAGTAAAAAAATAGATATTACTGACAAAGTGCTGAAATCTCTCGGTAAGAAATAACGCTTATTCAGTGAAACTCTCTCTCAGCGAAATTATTCAAAAACTGGGCGGACGTCTGGAGGGGGAAGATGTATTTGTCACTAAATTATCCTCATTGGCGAATGCTGCAATTGGGGATATTTGTTTTTTTTCCAATACAAAATTTACCTCAGAACTTTCTAAAACTTCCGCCAGTGCGGTAGTCATTTCTCAAGAAAATAGTAAGTTAACCAGTATCCCTAAAATTATTACTGAAAATCCATATGCTTACTTTGCACAATTATCCTCATTATTTAACCCTCCCACAACTTATCAGGCCAATATTCATTTAAGCTCGGTAATATCTGATACAGCAAAGGTACCAGCATCATGTCATATAGGCGCGAATGTATTTATTGATGATGGTGTGGTACTGGGTGAGGATGTCGTTATTCTAGCTAATAGCGTTATCGGAAAGAATGTTGAGATTGATGATCACACCAAAATCGATTCGAATTGTGTGATCTATCATGATTGTAAAATTGGTAAACACTGCCATCTTTTCTCAGGTGTTGTGATTGGAGCTGATGGTTTTGGCTATGCCCCACAGAATAATGAGTGGGTAAAAATTCCTCAAATAGGGCGTGTAATCATTGCAGATAATGTTGATATTGGAGCTAATACATCGATTGACCGTGGTGCATTAGACGATACAATTATTGGTAAGGGAGTCAAACTAGACAACCAAATTCAAATTGGCCACAACTGCGTTATCGGAGAGCATACTGTGATTGCAGGATGTGTTGGTATAGCGGGTAGTGCTAAAATAGGAAGACATTGCAGAATTGGCGGTGCTGCGATGATTCTGGGACATCTTGAGATTACTGACTATGTCACAATCTCACCTGGAACAATGATTACCAGATCGATACTGAAACCAGAAACTTACACAGCTTTAATGCCGTTTATGCAACATAATGAATGGCTTAAATTAGCAGTCAACATTAAAAAACTGTCTCACTTAACGGATAAAGTGAAACATTTGCAACATCAGCTTGATACAATTCAAGCAAAAGAAAATACAGAAAAGAAAGAATGATATGAGCGATAGTGCTTTAAACTCAATGGACATTCATCAAATACTTGAGCATCTACCTCATCGATATCCTTTTATGCTGATTGACCGCGTTCAGTCTCTTGAGTTGGGTAAAGAAATTGTGGCAATCAAAAATGTCAGTATGAATGAACCTTATTTTCCAGGTCATTTTCCTTACCACCCTGTAATGCCCGGTGTTTTGATTGTTGAGGCAATGGCGCAAGCTGCTGCTATCCTCTCATTTAAAACAATGGGAGCCAAACCAACGGATGATGCTGTTTACTATTTTGCTGGAATTGATAGCGCTCGTTTTAAAAAGCCTGTTTCTCCAGGTGACCAATTAGTATTAAAAGTAAGTATTGAACGTATTCTACGTGGAATATGGAAATATAAAGGTGTGGCTCTAGTCGACGACCAAGTCGTGGCCGAGGCTGAGATGATGTGTATCCTCAAGGAAATCGAGTAGTGACTAAGATTCATCCAACCGCACTGGTTGATCCCAAAGCTGAGATTGCTTCAGAGGTTGAAATTGGTCCTTATTCAATTATCGGTCCTTATGTAAAAATTGATACTGGAACTCGTGTTTCTGCCCATGTCACTATTCAAGGGCACACAACGATTGGAAAAAATAATCAGATTTTCCAATTTAACTCACTGGGTGAAGTACCTCAGGACAAAAAATATAAGCAAGAGAATACAAAATTAGTGATTGGGGACAACAATACTATCCGAGAGTTTTGCACCTTTAACCTAGGCACTGTGCAAGATAGAGGAGTCACCGAAATCGGCGATAACAATTGGATTATGGCTTATGTGCATATCGCACATGATTGTAGCGTTGGAAATAATGTCATTATGGCAAATAACTCATCCTTGGCTGGGCATGTGGAAATTCATGACTATGCTATTTTAGGGGGATTTACGCTCATACATCAATTTTGCAAAATTGGCGCTCATGTTATTACAGCTGTTGGCTCAGTGGTATTTAAAGATATCCCGCCATATATCACCGCGTCAGGTTATGATGCTAATCCACACGGTATCAATTCTGAAGGTTTGAAGCGAAGAAACTTCACTTCTGAACAGATGCTGAATATCAAAAGAGCCTATAAAGCACTTTATCGCAATGGACTCAGTCTTGATGAAGCCAAAACTGAGCTGCAAAAAATGTCACTCACGGCTCCAGAAATATCTATTATGGCTGAGTTTCTAAATCAAACTGCGCGTGGTATTATCCGCTAATTGTATGGCTAAAACCGTTGCTATTGTTGCTGGAGAGGCGTCCGGTGATTTAATTGCTAGTGGATTGTTAATTCAACTCAAAAAAAAACATCCAGAAATTCAATTCATCGGGGTAGGTGGACCTTTGATGGCAGCTGCTGGATTAAAGTCGTTATTCCCCTTCGAGAAATTATCTCTACATGGTTATGGTTGGGATGTGCTTAAGCAAATCCCATCATTACTTGTCGCAAGAAGCCGATTGGCTCAACAAATAATTAATGCAAAGCCTAATGTTTTTATTGGTGTTGATGCCCCTGATTTTAATTTATCTCTGGAACGCAGGGTTAAAAATGCCGGTATTCCCACTGTTCATTATGTAAGTCCTTCTATTTGGGCTTGGCGTAAAGGGAGGTTAGCCAAGATAAAGTGTTGTGTTAGCAAAATGCTGACCTTATTTCCTTTTGAAGCAGCATATTATCATCAAAAGAATATTGATGTTGATTACGTCGGTCATCCACTTGCAGACCTTTATCCAATGGTTCCACAGACTGAAACAGCTAGAGAAAAACTTGGTCTTGATTCAAATGTTAGGGTGATTGCTATGTTGCCTGGTAGCCGAATAAGCGAGATAAATATGCTTTCTGACATCATGCTTCAAACAGCAGCAATTGTCGCAAAAGATCATCCAGATACAGTATTTCTTGTTCCACTGGTCAGCCAACAAACCAAAGCACTATTTGAATCAAAAATGTACCAGTTTTTTGAGACGATTGAGCATTTACCTAAAATCAAAGTAATGTTTGGCCATGCAAGAATTGCAATGGAAGCCTCTAATGTAGTATTAGTTGCTTCTGGTACTGCAACCCTCGAGGCTGCACTTCTCAAAAAACCTATGGTTATCACATATAAAGTTTCGTGGTTAAGCTGGCAAATTTTAAAACGTTTAAGCTATTTGCCGTTCGTTGGGCTGCCAAATATTCTAACGAATCAGATGGTCGTTCCTGAATTGATCCAAAATGAAGCTAAACCTGTTTTGATTGCTAAAAATTTAAATGATTTGATTATAGATAAAAATCGAATAAATCAGATTGTGGAAAAGTTTACAGAGATTCATCAAGCACTTCGCCAAAATACCGAGGCAAAAATCACCGCCATTATCGAACAGTATCTAAAATGAAAATGACATTGATAGCAGGTGTTGATGAGGCGGGGCGGGGGCCACTGGCTGGTGCAGTGTATGCAGCTGCCGTCATCCTCAAACCCGAAAATCAAATACAGGGCCTAGCGGATTCGAAAACACTGTCTGAAAAGAAGCGCGAACAACTCAATCAGAATATCAAGCAACATGCATTAGCATGGTCAATCGCAAGTGCATCTGTTGAAGAGATTGATAATATCAATATATTACAAGCAAGTTTATTAGCGATGAAAAGAGCTATCCAGCAGCTTGAAATTTTACCAACCAATATTTTGGTAGATGGTCTATATCTTCCTGAAATTGATATTCCTGGTGAAGCTGTCATTAAAGGTGACAGCAAATATGCTTGTATTTCTGCGGCTTCTATTTTGGCCAAGGTAGCTAGGGATGAAGAGCTGTATCGATTGGATAGTATTTATCCTGATTATGGATTTGCCCTCCACAAAGGCTATCCCACAAAAATGCATCTAGAGAGAATCGAACAGTTCGGAGTTTTACCTATCCATAGAAAAACATTTGCTCCAATTAAAAAGCTGATGCAGAAAACTTGACCTTAGCTCTATCAAGCAAGTATCAGGAATATGCAAGGTTGCTTGTGTAGTTCAGGGGTATCTTCTTGACGCCATCTTTTCGCCGAGAGCGTTTTTATCGATTCATCGCTTAAACTAATGTTTTTAGCTACACATATCATCGTGTGGTCTGCGCAATGGGTGATTAAATCCTCGAATAAATGTTGATTACGATAGGGCGTTTCAATAAAAATTTGTGTTTGATTTTTCTGTTTTGACTCTACCTCCAGGGTTAAGATTTTGGCAATTCGTTGCTTTTTTTCTGCTGGTAAGTATCCATAAAAAGCAAACTGCTGGCCATTCAATCCAGACGCCATCAGGCTCATAATAATGGAGGATGGTCCGACTAGAGGAATACACTTGATTGACTTTAATTGAGCCAGTTGAACTAAGTCAGCACCGGGGTCTGCGATAGCAGGGCAGCCTGCTTCTGAGATGACCGCCATATCGTGACCAGATAATAGCGGTAGCATAATACTATCCAAGGTATTTTTTGCAGTGTGCTCGTCCAAAACCGTCAAGTGTAACTGTCGTATCGGTGTTGGATGCTGAATTGTCGCTAAGAAATGCCGGGCCGTTTTCTCATTTTCAACAACAAAATAATTTAATTGCTTAATTTTTGCTATTACTTGACTGGGAAGTACCCAAGCATAATCTTGCTGGCCTAATGAAGTCGGGATTAGGTAAAGCTTACCTAAACTAGATAAGTCGCTAGACAATATTGATTCCCTCATTAGTCAGCATACTGACCAACTGTATTAGAGGTAAACCTATGAGTGCATTAGGATCATCCCCTCTAATATAGTCTAATAAAGCCACACCTAAACCTTCAGATTTTGCACTTCCAGCGCAATCGTAGGGTTGTTCACGTCTGAGGTAGTTTTCTATCTGTTGATCCGATAATGTCCTAAACTTAACTTCGACATCTACCACAGCACTTTGAATATTTTCTGTAGTTGCGTTAAATAAGCAAATCCCACTATGAAAAATTATCTTTTTACCTTGCATCAGGCTAAGTTGTTTTACGGCATTTTCGTGATTTAGTGGTTTGCCTATTGCTTGATGATCAAAGCTTGCTACTTGGTCACAACCAATGACTAGAGAATTTGGATGTTGCACACCAACTGAGCGAGCTTTCTCTATGGATAACCTAAGCGCAGTTTGTTGAGGGGACTCGTTTTGCAAAGGTGTTTCATCGACAAAAGGGGCAATCACAGAAAAATTCAGCTGCAATTGTTGCAGCTGTTTTTTTCGATACACAGAGGAGGAGGCTAAAATGAGATGATTCATAACAAATCACCGATAATATCTCGGTATGTCAGGCTATTCAGGCTGGATTTCAAGGAGTGATTCATCTGGGGTCACACTGTCACCTTTATTGACATGTACAGCAACCACCACACCTGATTTTGGCGCTTGGATTTCATTCTCCATTTTCATTGCCTCAATGACTAAAACAGGGAATCCAGCTTGTACTTTATCGCCAGCCTTCACTTTTACCTCAACGATGGTTCCTGGCATTGCTGTTGTTACACATCCTTGGTGAGTGGGACGTGGACGTCCGCTAGTTGCCTTAGATGCATTGGATTTCTTTTTCTGGCCAGAGGATTTACCATTTACTTCAATTTCACTCAGTGTTTCAACTATCACCTCTTCAGCGATACCATCTACTGACACATAGAAGGGACGTTTTTCTTCTCCAACATGGCCACTTCCTGTCAATTTAACGTGGAATGTTTCTCCATGTAGGGTGATATTGAATTCATTTGGAGCAAAACGTGCTTCATTAACCGCTGATGCTTCTTTACTGAGTAAAGGTTCAGGCTTTAGGCTATTAGCATTACGCTCTTTCAAGAAGGTGGTAGCTAGATCTGGGAACATGGCGTAAGTCAACACATCTTCTTCTGATTTAACTAATGCCTCGCACTCAGATCTGAGTTTATCCATTTCATCTTCGAGTAAGTCGGCTGGACGGCAGTCAATGATTTGATTATCACCAACCGCAAGCTTTCTGATTGTGTCATTGATATTGCCGGGAGCTTTACCATAATGGCCAAGCAAATAGCTCTTTACTTCATTGGTCACAGATTTATAGCGTTCTCCGGTCATGACGTTGAGTACCGCTTGGGTACCAACAATTTGTGATGTTGGTGTAACCAGCGGCGGAAAACCCAAGTCCTCACGCACTCTAGGAATTTCTGCTAACACCTCATCCATACGGTTTAATGCACCTTGTTCTTTCAACTGATTGGAAAGGTTAGAAATCATACCGCCTGGTACTTGATTGACTAAAACTCGAGTATCTACGCCGGTGAATTCACTCTCGAATTGCCAGTATTTCTTTCTGACATCACGGAAATAGGCAGTCACTTCTTGTAATGCAGCCAAATCAAGACCGGTATCATATTCTGTGCCTTTAAATGCGGCGACGATACTTTCGGTGGTGGGATGACTTGCTCCTTCAGAGAAAGACGAGTTACATGTGTCAATGATGGTTGCCCCGTTTTCCACGCCTCTTAATAGACACATACTGGCTAAACCAGAGGTTGCATGACTATGTAAGTGAACAGGTACACGAACCGCTTGAGTCAGAGCTTTAATAATATCTGTTGTCATTTGCGGCGTGAGTAAACCAGCCATATCTTTAATTGCAATGGTATCTGAGCCCATTTGCTCTAGCTGTTTAGCCATCTCAACGAAATAAGGAATATCATGAACTGGGCTAGTGGTATAGGCTATGGTGCCCTCAGCATGCTTTTTAGCTTGTTTGACGGCTTCGATAGATACTCTAATATTTCTAATATCGTTCATCGCATCAAATACACGGAAAACATCCACACCATTGTCAGCAGATTTTTTAATAAAAGCCCGCACCACGTCGTCAGAGTAGTGGCGATATCCTAAAAGGTTTTGTCCGCGTAGCAACATCTGGAGTGGCGTGTTAGGCAAAGCTTTTCTAAGTTTAGTCAGCCTCTCCCATGGGTCTTCTTTTAGATACCGAACACAAGCATCAAAAGTTGCACCACCCCAAGCCTCTAGAGACCAGAAGCCAATAGAGTCTAATTTGCTACAAATAGGTAGCATATCGCTAGTGCGCATACGAGTCGCAATCAGCGACTGATGACCATCTCGAAGAACCAGTTCTGTAATGTGTACTTTTGCCATAATCTACCAAATAAATTAAATCAAAATTTAGACACCCTCATGAGCTGCTATCGCTGCAGAAATCGCAGCGGCAATCAACTCTGGAGGGAATCCAGTTGCGTAATTAATAAGTTCAGGATGTGATTCCACAAAGCTAGTATTGAATTCACCCGCTTGAAAATCAGGATGCTTCAAAATCTCCTGATAATAAGGGATAGTGGTTTTTACCCCATAAACTAACATGTCACTCAGCGCGCGTCTGCCGCGTTCCGTTACACTTTGCCAATCAAGTGCCCAAACAGTCAGTTTTGCGCACATTGAATCGTAGTAAGGTGGAATTATATAGCCACTGTAAATCGCCGCATCCATTCTTACCCCAGGACCTCCAGGTGCATAATATCGTGTGATTTTTCCAAAACTTGGAAGAAAGTCATTTTTTGGGTCTTCGGCATTGATACGAAATTCCATGGCGTAACCGCGATAAGCCACTTCTTCTTGCTTATATTGCAAGGGATGACCATCTGCTATACGAATTTGTTCTTGAACAATATCAATACCTGTAATGGTTTCAGTAACAGTATGCTCTACTTGTAAACGGGTATTCATTTCCATGAAATAGAAGGTGTTATCGGAATCTAACAGAAATTCAACAGTGCCAGCATTTTCATAGCCGACTGCCTTTGCAGCTTTTACAGCCAAATTTCCGATGTATTGTCTTTGCGCATCACTCAATTGAGGAGAAGGAGCAATCTCAATCAACTTTTGGTTTCTGCGCTGAATTGAACAATCTCGCTCAAATAAATGAATGACATTTCCATGCGAGTCACCAAGAACCTGTACTTCAATATGACGTGGATTGACCACGCACTTTTCTAAGAATACTTCTGGTTTGCCAAACGCCTTACTTGCTTCAGAAATGACTCTATCGTAGTTGCTAATCAACTCTTTTTCATCATTACAACGACGAATTCCTCGACCACCACCACCATTGGTTGCTTTGAGCATGACGGGGAAGCCAATTTTGTGGGCTAATTCAACTGCTTGCTCTAAGTTATCGAGATTGCCTTCACTTCCTGGAGTGCAAGGTATGCCAGCAGCGATCATTGCTTTTCGTGCTTCAATCTTGTCTCCCATTTGCCGAATAACGTCAGCATGTGGGCCTATGAATTTGATGCCTCGACGCGCACATATTTCAGCCAGCTCAGGATTTTCTGAGAGAAAACCATAACCTGGATGGAGTGCATCACATCCAGAGGCAACAGCGATGTTGACAATATTATGCGCGTTCAAATATCCTACAACTGGATCTGAGCCAATATTGTAGGATTCATCCGCTTTCTTAACATGAAGTGCATGTCGGTCAGCATCTGAATAGATAGCAACCGACTTAATCCCCATTTCTGAGCATGCTCTAACGATTCTCACCGCTATTTCACCGCGGTTTGCTACAAGAATTTTCTTAATCACTGTTCAACCCAAAATATCAAAAATATCTATGTTTTTTTGACACAAAATACATCAAATTATATCATGCGCCACTTATGACTGCACAGCACATCATTAATACCATTGAATTTTCAAGAAAATCCTTGAAAATTCATGATACAATCACGCTTTCATTTTTTTCGAAGACACTTGACCTTCTAGCAACTCAGCAAGGTGATTTAAATTGGTCTCTCGAGGGATTGGTTGCGGGGCAACATTCAAAACCACAATTAGTACTCACGATAAATGGATCGATGCAATTAATGTGCCAGAAATGCTTAAATCCATTAATGCACAATTTGCAAATAAAACAAGTGTATGAATTAGTTAAAGACGAATCTGAGATTCCTGTTGATGACGATTCTGAGCAAGAATATTTAGAGATTTCTGAAGCATTTGATGTACTTCAGTTGATCGAAAATGAATTAATTTTGGCAATGCCGTATGCACCAAAGCATGCAGGGGGCTGTGAAGTTGATGGCTCTCTCAGTTCAGGTGAACCCCAGAGGGTTTTTGCAGCATTGAAAAGTTTGAAGTTTGACAGACGTTAAAGTCTGATTTTAGGAGTGAATTATGGCCGTTCAGCAAAACAAAAAATCACCATCTAAACGTGGGATGCATCGTTCTCACGATTTTTTAACCAATCCACCTTTGGCAGTTGAGCCAACGACCGGTGAGGTGCATCTACGTCACCACGTTAGCCCAAATGGTTTCTATCGTGGTCGTAAGGTAATGCCTGCTAAAGGCGAATGATTTCGCAATTATTTTCAAAAGCCATGAAGTCACTTGACTTTGTGGCTTTTTTCATGGCATTCATTTTTAGATAAACTACAATGACAATCACGATTGCCGTCGATGCGATGGGAGGCGATTACGGTGCAAAAGTTACCGTTCCCGCTACTTTGTCTTTTCTCAAACAACATCAAGATGTAAATGTCATTTTAGTTGGTTTAGAAAATCAATTGAGCCAAGTTTTAAGTACATATCATGCCTCTCACCATTCGCAAATCAGCATTTACCATGCCAGCGAAGTAGTGGCTATGGATGAGTCCCCTCAAAGTGCATTGAAAAATAAAAAAGATTCTTCAATGCGTGTTGCAATCAATTTAGTCAAAGAAGGTAAAGCAGCTGCATGTGTCAGTGCAGGAAATACTGGGGCACTGATGGCTACAGCACGATTTGTTCTTAAAACTCTTCCAGGTATTGATCGTCCCGCAATTGCAGCCGCATTGCCAAACGAAAAAGGTACCACCTATATGCTGGATTTAGGAGCAAACGCAGATTGCACACCCGAACATTTGTTGCAGTTTGCGATTATGGGTGCCATGTTAGTGAATTCTGTAGAGCACAAAAATAATCCCTCTGTCGGTCTACTCAATATTGGCTCAGAAGATATAAAAGGCAATGAAGTAGTAAAAAAGGCAGCTGATTTATTACGCGCTAGCCACCTCAATTTCTATGGCAATGTAGAAGGTGATGATATATACCGTGGTACTACAGATGTTATTGTGTGTGATGGTTTTGTAGGTAATGTAGCACTTAAAACATCAGAGGGTTTGGCGCATATGATAGGCCTATTTTTGACTCGAGAATTTAAGCGTAATTTATTTACCAAACTTGCCGCACTGTTGGCAATGCCCGTTATAAAAGCATTCAAAAAAACCTTAGATCCAAGACGATACAATGGGGCAAGTTTCCTTGGACTGAGAGGTATAGTAGTGAAGAGTCATGGTGGTACAGATGCCTTTGGATTTGAGTATGCGATTGCTAAAGCAGTTGAAGAGGCGCGCAACAACATGATAGAAAAAATCACTACCCAATTGGAAATTGAACAAGCAAAATTAACACAAGAATTTCCTATTAATCAATAAGTTAACAAAGTTTATTTACAAAAGGCATGATATGACAAAAGCGCCAAGATATTCTCGAATCATTGGAACTGGCAGTTACTTGCCCGAGAAGATTTTGACTAATGCCGACTTGGAAAAAATGGTGGATACCACTGATGAGTGGATTTTTTCCAGAACTGGAATTCGTAAACGTCATATTATTGCCGACAATCAAACCACTACGGATATGGCAGTATTTGCCTCCCAACGCGCTATTCAAGCGGCCGGTATACAGCAATCCGAAATCGACCTGATTATTTTTGCCACTACTACGCCGGACCGTACTTTTCCAAGCTCGGCATGTATCCTGCAAAAGAAAATGAGTTTGCATGAATGTCCAGCTTTTGATATCCAAGCTGTTTGTAGTGGTTTTGTCTACGCTTTGTCGGTGGCCGATCAATTTGTTCGTTCTGGTACGGCCTCTTGCGTATTAGTCGTTGGCGCTGATGCAATGTCAAGCATCACTGATTGGAGCGACCGCAGTAATTGCATTCTATGGGGCGATGGTGCTGGCGCAGTAATTGTTAAAGCCAGTAGCGAACCAGGCATCCTATCCAGTCATATTCATGCAGATGGACACTATATCGACTTATTAACTGTGCCACAGGGCGTTACAGATTTGTCGGGAGATAAAACCATCAAAATGGAAGGCAACGCAGTCTTTAAAATGGCTGTTAATACTTTGGATGCGATTGTAGATGAAACTTTAAATGCCAATGGGATGAGTAAATCCGACATCGATTGGCTAGTTCCACATCAAGCTAATATCCGAATTCTTCAGTCAACAGCTAAAAAACTAGGTATGAGTATGGATCGTGTGGTTGTTACTGTAGATGAACATGGTAATACCTCAGCTGCATCAATTCCTCTCGCACTTGATGTGGCGGTTAGAGACGGTCGTATTAAGCACAATGAAATTATACTGATGGAGGCATTTGGTGGCGGATTTACCTGGGGCTCTGTCCTACTAAAATTTTAAAGAGGTGGATATGCAATTTGCAATTTTGTTTCCCGGACAAGGCTCTCAATCGGTCGGGATGATGAGTGGTTTAGCTGATCATGCGTTAATCAAACAAACGTTTGAACAGGCTTCAGATATCTTAAATCAAGATGTTTGGCGTATGGCTTGCGAACCAAATGAATTGCTAAATCAGACCACAAACACACAACCGCTGATGCTGACTGCGGGTATTGCAACATGGAAGCGATGGCAAAACGAAATAGGCGTCATGCCAAGTGTAATGGCGGGACATAGCCTTGGTGAATATACGGCTTTAGTTGCTGCTGGAGTCATACGCTTTGAGGATGCCTTGCTTTTGGTAAGATATCGTGCTGAAGTCATGCAAGGAGCTGTAGCCGAAGGGGTTGGTGCTATGGCAGCAATTCTTGGGTTGGATGATACTGCTGTACAGGAAGTCTGCTCTTCAGCAGCTCAAGGCCAAGTACTAGAGGCTGTGAATCTTAACTCACCAGGACAGGTGGTTATTGCGGGACATCGAGAGGCAGTGGAACGAGGGATGGAAGTCGCCAAAGCTAAAGGCGCAAAACGTGCTTTATTGCTTCCTGTCAGCGTGCCTTCGCATTGTGCTTTGATGAAGCCAGCGGCAGATAAGTTGGCAAGCTACTTAAAGGATATTGTTTTTTCCTTACCAAGCGTTCAAGTTTTGCATAACGCCGATGTTTGCGCTTATCAGGATACAGAGAAGATTAAAGATGCTTTGGTGCGTCAACTATATAGTCCAGTGAGATGGGTAGAAACCATTCAATCACTTCGCCAGCAGGGCATTACTCAGTCATTTGAGTGTGGCCCAGGTAAAGTCTTGGCAGGTTTGACAAAACGCATTGTGGATGATTTTAGCTGCATTGCATTGGTAAATAGTGAAGCATTTGCAGAAGCAAAAAGCTTAACTAGCTAATCAATTGGGAGATGGAATAATGTTAAAGGGACAAATTGCGCTAGTGACTGGTGCAAGTCGAGGCATAGGCGCCGCTATAGCTCTAGCTTTAGGTGAACAAGGAGCGATAGTGATTGGTAGCGCAACTAGCCAAATGGGTGCAGATAAAATATCGCAATCTCTAAAACAAGCAAATATTCAGGGAAGTGGCATTGTACTGGATGTTAATGATAGCGCTCAGATTGAGTCAGCACTGAAGCATATCGCTACCGAATATGGGGATATTAGTATATTAGTCAATAATGCAGGGATTACCAAAGATACCTTGTTAATGCGTATGTCAGACGAGGATTGGGATGCGGTCATCTCTACAAACTTGACCTCGGTATTTAGAATGTCGCAAGCGGTTTTGAGACCAATGATGAAAGCCAGAGCTGGACGCATTATTAGCATATCCTCTGTGGTAGGCCATATGGGCAACGCTGGACAAACTAATTATTGCGCAACCAAAGCTGGTATCTCGGGCTTTACCAAATCATTAGCCAAAGAACTAGGAAGTCGCAATATTACTGTCAATTGTGTTGCCCCAGGGTTTATTGATACCGATATGACGAGAGAGTTATCCGAGGAGCATAGAAACAATTTATTACAACATATTCCTTTGGGAAGATTAGGCTCAGATAAAGATATTGCTGCTGCTGTTGTGTTTTTAGCTTCTCCCTCGGCAGCTTATATCACTGGGGAAACCATTCATGTGAATGGCGGAATGTATATGGCGTAATCAACAAGTTTTTTGTAATCCTGCCGCTTTTTGATAAAATGTCAGGGCTTTTTAAGCGTATTTCTATAAATTTAAGGGGTAAAAGATGTCCGACATCGAACAACGAGTCAAAAAAATTGTTGTAGAACAATTAGGTGTAGAAGAAGCCAACGTAAAAAACTCATCTTCTTTTGTGGATGATTTGGGTGCCGACTCACTCGATACAGTTGAATTGGTTATGGCGCTTGAAGAAGAATTCAATTGTGAAATTCCTGACGAAGAAGCAGAGAAAATCACGACAGTGCAGCAAGCGATTGACTACGTTAACGCACACTTAAAATAATCTTTTAGTCCACTTGGTGTAATTTTGTCCCAAACACATATCGGGTCTAAAAGGCGCGTAGTCGTCACCGGCTTAGGTGTTATTTCTCCAGTTGGCAATAATGTGACAACTGCTTGGAACAATATCTTAGCCGGCCATTCTGGTATTACGCGAATAAGCAAATTTGACCCTAGCCAATTTTCCTCGCAAATTGCCGGCGAAGTTAAAAACTTTGACGTATCACAATTCTTACCAGCCAAAGATGCACGCCGTATGGATACATTTATCCAATATGGTTTAGTTGCTGGCATTGAAGCTTTCAAGGATTCTGGATTAGAGGTAAATGAGCAAAATGCCGAGCGTATTGGCGTATCAATAGGTTCTGGAATTGGCGGTCTGCGCCTGATTGAAGAAACCAACGATACTTATCAAGAGGGTGGTCCAAGAAAAATTTCGCCATTCTTCATTCCTGGCACAATCATTAATATGATTTCAGGCAATTTGTCTATTATGTTTGGTTTTAAAGGACCCAATGTATCCATTGTTACTGCTTGTACAACCGGAACACACTCCATAGGCGATGCTGCAAGGATGATAGAGTATGGTGATGCTGATGTGATGATTGCAGGGGGTGCTGAAGCCGCTATTACAGAGCTATCTGTGGGTGGGTTTGCCTCTGCTAGAGCATTGTCAGCAAGAAATGATGATCCTGCTACGGCAAGTCGTCCATGGGATAAAGATCGTGATGGTTTTGTCATTGGTGAGGGTGCAGGTGTGATGGTGTTAGAAGAATATGAGTCTGCCAAAAAGCGAGGCGCCAAGATCTACGCTGAATTAGTGGGTTATGGAATGAGCGCGGATGCATATCATATGACTGCGCCCAATATGGATGGCCCAAGAAGATCCATGCGAAATGCCCTGAATAATGCCGGAGTAAATCCTGATCAAGTTCAATTTATCAATGCACATGGTACCTCTACGCCATTAGGCGATACCAACGAAAGCAATGCAATTAAAGCTGCCTTTGGTGATCATGCTTATCAATTAGTAGTTAACTCCACCAAATCAATGACAGGCCACTTATTGGGTGGTGCGGGTGGCTTAGAATCAGTATTTACGGTGTTATCTTTGCACCATCAAATTTCCCCACCCACCATTAATATCTTTAATCAAGATCCTGATTGTGATTTGGATTATTGCGCAAATCAGGCGCGAGATTTGAACATCGAGTACGCACTCAAAAACAACTTTGGTTTCGGTGGAACCAACGGTTCACTGCTGTTCAAAAAAATCTAAATAGTCACTCATTAACGCCGCAAATTTTGATGAACAATCTTCAAAACAACAGCGGAGTTTTAATCAACGCTAAACCCATCAGTGAAATTTCAGTCACAGACAGAGGCATAGCCTACGGCGACGGTGTATATCGCACATTTATGGTGAAATATGGAACACCATTATTGTGGTCTATGCAATATCAAAAGCTGGTGCAAGATGCACATGCATTAGGTTTGTCAGTTTGCTCTGAGCAGCAGCTATTAAACGAGATTCAATCACTTTCTGATCAAGAAGCATGTTGTGTCATTAAAGTAATCATCACCCGGGGCGAGGGAGCACGTGGCTATGCCATTCCAGAAATCAGCCAACACAACCGTATCGTCATTAAAAGTGACTATCCCAAGCTATCAGAGCATACCCTGACACATGGCGCAAAATTATTTCTGTGTGAACTTAGACTATCTCATCAAGCGAAATTAGCAGGTATCAAGCATTTAAATCGGCTTGAAAACGTTCTAGCGAGAAGCGAAAGTCGTGACCCTGCCTGGCAAGACGGATTGTTGTTAGATCAACATGGGAATGTGATTGAGTGCACCTCTGGTAATATATTTGCTCGATTTGACGATCAGTTAGTGACTCCCAAGCTAGATCAATGTGGTGTAGCTGGCGTGGTGCGCGATTGGCTTTTGCAAAACGCGTCAAGATGGTCTCTAAAAGTTGAACAAACCACATTGAGCTTGTCGCAACTTGAGCAGGCAAGTGAAGTATTAATGACGAATAGTGTGGTGGGGGCTATCAATATCACACAACTGAGTGACAAAACTTGGTTAAAAAACGATTTAGCTAAACAGATTCGCTTCACTTTAGAAATCAGTCCATGAAACTAATCTCCAGTCTAATCAAACTTTGTTTGATAGGGGCATTATGCCTTGGTGCTTGGCTAGTATATTTCAGCCAGTCGATAATCAATCCTGTTGACCAAAACCAAACATTTGAAATTGATGTTGGCAGTAATTTTAGGAAAATTTGCCAGCATTTAGTAGAGCAAAACATCATCAGTCACGCTCATAGTTTTGAATTGTTGGCCCGGATTTTACAACAAGATAAGCAAATAAAATCAGGTATCTACGGTATCAAGCCGGGAATTAGTCATTGGCAATTAATTAATCAGCTTACCTCTGGGATAGACAATCAAGCCAGTATTACTTTTATCGAAGGCTGGAGTTTTGCACAGTTTCGCCAAGCACTAAATAAAAACGAATATATCAAGCATATGACGATGGCTGAAACTGATAAAAAAATTCTGGAATATATTGGGGCTTCTGAAAATCATGTAGAAGGATTATTCTATCCAGATACTTATTATTTCAACCCTAACACCAGCGATAGAGAAATACTGAAACGTGCTTATATGACCATGCAAAGAAAGTTGCTTAGAGAATGGCAAAATAGGGAGCAGGGCTTACCTTATAAAACACCTTATGAAGCTTTAATTATGGCGTCAATAATCGAAAAAGAAACTGGAAAATCATCAGAACGGGCTATGATAGCCGGGGTGTTTATCAATCGCATGAGAATAGGGATGCGTTTGCAAACAGACCCCACAGTGATTTATGGCATAGGGCAGGGCTACGACGGAAATATACGTAAAGCTGACTTGCTTAGAGATACGCCTTACAATACTTATACCCGCACTGGTCTGCCACCTACGCCCATCGCAATGCCAAGCTTAGCTTCGATTCATGCTGCGCTTCATCCTAGCAATACAGATGCTCTATATTTTGTGGGCAAAGGTGATGGCAGTCATTTTTTTAGTCGCACCCTAGGCGAACACAATCGTGCCGTGTCTCAATATCAATTAAGAGCGAAATAATGCGCGGAAAATTTATCACATTAGAGGGTATGGACGGTGCAGGAAAAAGCACCCATATTTCCTATATCATCGACTGCTTAACTCGGGCTGGACATCAGGTGCTGAGTACACGTGAGCCAGGTGGTACTCCACTTGGTGAAAAATTACGTGAAATATTGCTTCATGATGCCATGCATGTCGATACGGAGACATTGTTAATGTTTGCCGCACGCGCAGAGCATCTTCAACAGCTAATCATTCCGGCATTACAAGCTGGTACATGGGTATTGTCAGATCGCTTTACAGACGCCACATTTGCATATCAAAGTGGAGCCAAAGGTCTCAGCGCAGATAAAGTACTGCAACTAGAAAACTGGGTTCAAGGACAGTTGCATCCCGATTTAACACTTTTATTCGATGTCCCAGTCGAGATCAGTGTGGCAAGGTTATCGCAAGCAAGAGCCCCAGATAAATTTGAGCGAGAATCTGCTGATTTTTTTACTCGTATCCGAAATGCCTACCTAGCAAGAGCTAAAGCGCAACCTCATCGAATCAAAATAATTGATTCCAATCAGCCTATTGAGCAAGTGCAGCAACAAGTTTTTCAAATCCTGCAAGGTGTTTGATGAGTGAACCGATTTACCCATGGCAACAATCGACTTGGACAATGCTGCTACAGCATCCTGACCGGTTGCATCATGCCCTTTTATTGAGTGGAGAGGCGGGGATAGGTAAACAACGATTTGCTCAGGCGCTGGCAAAATCTCTGCTCTGCCAAAAACTTGGCGTACAAGCAATGCCATGTGAGCAATGTCAGAGTTGTCATTGGTTTGCAAATGACACACATCCCGATTATCAATTAATTTGTGCAGAGAGCGATGTTGAGGATGAAGAAAAAAAATCCTCCAGCAAAAAAAAACAAATCACTGTTCATCAAATTCGAGCACTCAATGATTTCTTAGCTATCAGTAGTCATCAGGGCAGAAAAGTGATACTGATCAATCCTGCTGAAGAGATGAATCTTGCAGCCAGCAATGCTTTGTTAAAAATGTTAGAGGAACCACCCAATAATACATTTTTTATCCTCATCAGCCATGCTATTAAACGCTTATTGCCCACCATCAGAAGTCGTTGCCAACAAGTGTCAATGAGTCAGCCAGACCCAGGTACTGCGGTTGCGTGGTTGCAACAACAGGGTGTCAACGTAAATGAACAGCAACTGCAATATGCAGGATCAAGCCCACTAAAAGCGTTGCAAATGCAAGAATATGATGACTGTATGAGCCTCATCAAAAGCTTAATGCAAGGTAAGAGCATGGATGTGGCACAAGCGGTCAGTATCAGCCAAGTGCTCGGGATGGTCAGTACAGTTGATGTATTGCAAAAGTGCTTGCATGACCTGGTGTTTAGCAAAGCCAATATCAAACTGCGCTATCATCACAACGATGCTGAAAAATTTAGAAAATTATCCAATCAACTTGAGCTAAGCAAAGCCTTTGAATTTCTTGATCAGTTAAATGACTACAGGCGCCATGCATCGCACCCGTTGAACCAAGAATTACAATTTGAATCTATCTATTTGAAATATATCCAATTATTTAAAGAAGCCCTATGATGCAATTAAGTTTTGTTGATTCACATTGCCATTTAAATTTTCCTGGTCTATTTGAGCAATTGACTGACGTTCGTGCAAATATGCGCAGCAAGCAGGTCGATCATGCTTTATGCATTTCAGTCAACTTGCAAGACTTTCCCCAGGTTCTAGCTTTAGCGGAACAGTATGACAACTTCTACGCCACAGTTGGTATTCATCCTGATTATGAAGATATACCTGAGTTTAGTATCGAGGATTTAGTCCAATTGGCTCAACATCCCAAGGTGGTAGGGATAGGAGAAACAGGTTTAGATTATTTTAGATTAACCGGTGACTTAGAATGGCAACGTGATCGCTTTCGCAAACATATTCGTGCAGCGAAACAAGTGAATAAGCCATTGATTATCCATACCCGCGCCGCCGCACAAGACACAATCGCTATTTTGCAAGAGGAGCAGGCCGAACAGGTAGGTGGGGTGATGCATTGTTTCACTGAATCCTATGAGATGGCTCAACAAGCGATGGCCTTAGGTTTCTATATTTCCATTTCTGGTATTGTCACCTTCAAAAATGCTGAAGCGTTACGTGAAGTGGTCAAACAAGTACCTTTGGAGCGTCTATTGATTGAAACTGATTCTCCCTATCTGGCACCCGTACCATTTCGTGGAAAAACCAATCAGCCAGCTTATGTAACCTATGTGGCGCAAGAAATTGCCAATATCAAAGGAATTTCTTTGCAAGAAGTTGCTCAAACAACCACTAGTAATTTTTTCAGGCTTTTTTTACCGCATTTATAACAGCTTTAGTTTAAAATGCGTTTTTGAAGCGTTTATTGAGTTTTTTCCTGATATCTAGTCTCAGGTTCAAATTAAACTTATTTTTCCAATTTAAGGGGTTTTATGAAGTCTTTTTTCACACCACAATCTGCTGTTTTGATTTTAGGGACCATTTTCAGCCTATCTGCATTGGCTGGTGGTAAAACCTATACAGAAGACCAATTT
This sequence comes from uncultured Methylophilaceae bacterium, assembly GCA_964470195.1. Classification (GTDB taxonomy): domain Bacteria; phylum Pseudomonadota; class Gammaproteobacteria; order Burkholderiales; family Methylophilaceae; genus RFPI01. The sequence goes on from CAYYBG010000006.1 coordinate 29,618, forward strand.
TTGAATGCATTTAGTGGTAAACCGAAGAAAGTAGTATTAGAGAAACTTGGCGCACCGGTAAAAAAAGAGCAGTCGGTTAAACCTAGCAATGCAAATACGATGATTGCGGGTCGGGGAAAAGAGTCCAGTAAGCCTGTCAATGTAGAAATGTGGTACTACAATGGCGTAGTCAATTATGCACCTAATAAAAAATATAAATTTACTGAGTTGACCTTTGTTAATGATCGGTGTGCCAACATCGCTTTTTTTAATAATCGATAGTGTTTCCATTCATCGTGCTCAAAAGCCCATGGAAGTGGGCTTTTTTCTTATCTACACCTAAAGTGTTATTGTTTTGAATTGCGCATAATGTATATTATGTAAAATTAATAACAGAAAAGAAAGGCCATGTTAGTCATGGCCTCTACTGATATCGATTCAAATCATTGGCTGCGACTCATGCCCTGTTGCGTCGACTTAATCTCTTCGGCAAGATGATCGTCCTTTAACTCTTGATTAAGTTGTAGCGCAACGCTGAGGTGTTGTTCGGCTGCAGTCGGCTGATTATTCAATAAGTCTAAGCGTGCTAAATAGAGATGGCTGAGCGCCTGCCAATATGGGCTACCTTGAGATGAAGATGTATCAAGCAATTTATTAAGCGTTTTATATGCCATGCCGAAATCCTTGGCCTGTGCATACATCTGACCTAATTCTAACTGGATATCTGCTTTTTCATCCATCGTGCCATAACGCTCTGCAGCAATTAGACTCTTTACTTGATGTTCTATCGCGAGATTGTATTGCCCTGCATTGGCGTACATTTGCGCCATTCTACCCAGCACATCCATTCGTTCTGAATCATTTTTGCTTAGCGTCAAGGATGCCTCATATTGAGATTTGGCTAAATCAATATGATTCAATCGGCTGTTGCTATCCGCCATCAGATTAAGCGCCACCCTTTGATAAGCAGTAACATTGTTTTTAATCGATAAGTCATAGGATTGCTGGTAATAACTTAGCGCTTCAGCGTAATGGTCTTGTTGAAACTCAGTATTTCCAACCAAACCCAAAATAACCATACGTTCAGTTTCTTTTGATTCAAAAGCAATCGCTTGTTGAAATGCTTGCTTTGCTTGCTCGAAATCAGATTGTTGAAGCAGTGCTTTGGCACGACACAGCCAAGCAGGTGCAGACTGCTTTTGCGTTTTGATTAATGATTTAGATAATTCTAAAGCTTTATCTGAATTCCCTTGTTTAAGCTCTTGATTGCATTTGATTAACTCATTATCAAAAGAGTCGGCATAAGTACTCTGTACAAAGCAAATCAATAATGTCACCAGTAAAAATTCGCACCAATTTCTCATTTGTTTCCCACCATTCTATTAAAAGTTTGTTCATCAATAATGTCGACAGACAATGTCTGTGCTTTTTCTAACTTAGAGCCCGCCTCGCTTCCAGCAAGTAGATAATCAGTTTTTTTAGAGACACTGTTTGAACACTTGCCACCTAAGCTTTCGATAATCGCTTGGGCTTGTTCACGGGTCATATTTTCTAATGTGCCAGTGATGACAAATGTTTTGCCAGAAAATTCAGGATGATGTTGCACTGCAACTTGATTTGGCCAGTGAATGCCTGCCCCACCCTGCGCTTCCGGCATAGTCAAAAATTGTAAAACATGTTGATTATGCGGCTCATTAAAGAAATTAACGATAGATTCAGCTACGATAGGTCCAACATCAGGCACTTGTTGCAAAGTTTGCACATCTGACTGCATTAAGGCAGTCAGATCGCCAAAGTATTTGGCCAAATCTTTGGCGGTTGCTTCTCCTACGTTTCTGATACCCAAAGCATAAATAAAACGTGCCAGCGTTGTTTTTTTGCTGGAATGAATTGCTAGCATAATGTTTTGTGCTGATTTTTCGCCCATTCGCTCCAAATCAGCCAAGCTATCGACATTCAACTGGTACAAATCGGATAAAGCATGGACTAGATTCGCATCCACCAGCTGATCCACTAATTTATCACCTAATCCTTCAATATCCATGGCTTTGCGTGAGGCGAAATGTATGATGGCTTGTTTGCGTTGGGCATCACAAAATAGGCCACCTGTACAACGTGCAACCGCTTCATCTGACTGTTTTAGGATATGTGAGCCACACACTGGACATGCACTAGGCATGGTAAACATTTGGCTATTGCTAGGGCGTTTATCTAATAAAACCTCGACCACTTCGGGAATAACATCCCCTGCTCTCCTCACGACCACGCTATCACCTATGCGTATATCTTTTCTACGCATCTCGTCCTCGTTGTGCAAAGTAGCGTTGGTGACAGTCACGCCCCCGACAAATACTGGTTTTAATCTCGCCACAGGGGTAATCGCACCAGTACGCCCTACCTGAACGTCTATCCCCTCAACGATCGTTTGCGCCAGCTGGGCAGGGAATTTATGTGCAATTGCCCAGCGTGGAGCTCGAGAAACAAAGCCTAACTCCTCTTGATAGCGCAAAGCGTTAACTTTATAAACCACACCATCAATGTCATAGGGCAACTCTGCACGCTTGTTTTGCAAAGCTTGGTAAAACTGCATTAATCCCGCAACACCCTGAACTACTTGTCTTTCCTTACAAACAGGCAAATGCAAATCATGCAACAACTGGATACATGCATGATGCGAGTTTGGCACCACTAGCCCGTCACTCGCCCCTAAACCATAAGCAAAAAAGGATAGCGGCCGAGTGGCAGTCACACTGGAATCCAATTGTCGCAAACTACCGGCAGCAGCATTTCTTGGATTAGCAAACAACTTAGCACCAAGTCGTTCTTGCTCTTGGTTTAATCGTTCAAAATCATGTTTCAACATGATGACTTCGCCTCTTACCTCAAGCAATCTTGGAGCATGCGTGCTAAATAAGCGCATGGGGATACATTTAATCGTACGCAGATTATGCGTGACATCTTCTCCACGATAGCCATCGCCCCGAGTAGCTCCTTGCACAAAAACACCCTCTTCATAGGTTAATGTGATAGCTAAGCCATCAAATTTGGGCTCAACGGCATACTCAATCTCATCCAAGGCAAGTATTTCTCGAATACGCTTATCAAAACTGCTGACCTCTTGTTCGCTGAACGCGTTATTTAAAGACAGCATGGCTTGTCTATGGATGACTTCCTGAAAGCCTTTAAGAGGGGTGCCAGAAACTCGTTGACTAGGTGAGTCAGGGGTAATTAACTGAGGATATTGTGATTCTAATGACAATAGCTCTCGGTACAAGCCATCATATTCATTATCCGTGATCAGCGGCGTATCCAATACATAATACTGATAATCATGCTGAGCAATTTCTTGAGTTAATTGCTGATGGCGACGTTGCGCTGATGCGTCACATTGCTGACTATGTTGAGGTGGATCTAAATCGAACAATCCTGATTGCTGTGCCATAGTGATCTATTTGAATAACCTTAATGCTGCATCACTTCCAGAGGGGATGCCACGTGTCAGCATTTGTGTTTGTATCAGTTTTAACTGCTGACGAATTCGCTCTAATTGAACTTCAGCAATCTCACGCTGTTGATCATCTACCAATATGCCTGACAAGGCGGTTTCCATTTTTTTGGCTGTTTGCAACATGATATTAAAAGTTTCAGCACATTTTGCTGTGCGTGGAATATCCAGTTGAAAACTCACACCTTTCAGCACAACAGTTCTCAGCATGTCAGCATTAAACGGATTGCGTTCAATATTTTCGATTGTATAAAGTGTCTGCGCCTGATCGCCCAAATAGACAAATACGCCTTGTTGCAGTTGCAAGCCACTGGACTCAGCTAATCCACGAAACTTGGTGCCAGTAAATCTGCCAGCATTGCCATGTAATAAATGTAACTTAAGCGTTTTATCCACCGAGATACAGAACTGATCAAGTTCGTTTGCCATCTCCAACATAGCAGCATTGGCAATCCATTCAGCATGACAATCTAGCTGCTTTTCTAGGTATTCGACTAGCTTGCTGAATTGTTGAACATTTTGCTCAGAGATTGGGCCGTCACGACTGACCAACTGCAAAGCAAGAATCAGACGTTGGTAGCGAGCATTGGCTTGTAACTGCTCATGGTGATGCCACTCCCCCGCTTCACTCAGGGCAAAGATTTGCAGCATAGATTGCAATCCTGCTGGAGGCATCAACTTGCTAATCAGATCTTCTAGCAATGATTGCTGATGAATTTCACTGGATAAATCAAATTGTACGATGCTGTCGATTTCTGCAAAAACACTGGCTGGCAGATTAAGCTTGATGCTGGTTTTGCTCGGCTCAATATCGACTGGCTGAGACATCTCATGGTCTGTGGATTCTGTCAGCTGTAAATCATCCAAAGCGTCGGCATGCGCATCGGCGTCAGTTTCAATTACTCCCCTATCAGCATCTTCATGCTGCTGGACTGCATCACCAGCGTAGGGATTGATTTCAAAATCTGGCTGAGTAGTTGCGGTGTCATGCAATGATGAATCAATCGATGGTTCTGTATCAGATTGTTGAGATGGTGGTTGAGATGAATGCTTGGGTTGTTTCATTCTGCTGGCCTGAAAGCGATTGTAGCCAATCACAAAAACAATGATGAGCGCGCCAATGACTAGCAATGAAATGGTCATATCATTCAACATTCAATTACCCTTTTCTTTAAAACTGAATTGATCATTATATTAGGCAACAAGTGGTTCATTCATATTGATCGCAGCATCCATATCCACTTCTACAACGCGAGACACCCCGGACTCTTGCATAGTAACACCAACTAATTGCTGTGCCATTTCCATGGTGATCTTATTATGACTAACAAATAAAAATTGTGTTCGTTCAGACATTTTCTTAACCATCTCACAAAAACGCACGGTATTGCTGTCATCCAAAGGGGCATCTACCTCATCCATTAAACAAAATGGGGCTGGATTAAGCTTAAATAATGCAAATACCAAAGCTAGCGCGGTAAGGGCTTTTTCTCCGCCAGAGAGTAAATGTATGGTGGAATTTTTCTTGCCAGGAGGTTGTGCAAATACCTGTACGCCACTATCAAGAATTTCTTCGCCAAGTAACTCTAACTTTGCTTGCCCACCACCAAATAAATCCTTAAACAATAAACCAAAGTGGAGATTTGTCTGATCATAAGTCGCTTGCAGGCGGGCACGAGTCTCACGATCGATTTTAATGATGGCATCTTCTAGGGTGTTAATTGCCTGCTCTAAATCAGCTGCTTGGCTATCCAGATATTGTTTGCGCTGTTGCTCGCTGTCAAGTTCCTGAATTGCCGCAAGATTCACTGCACCCAAAGCATCAATCTCTAGCTGAATTTGCTGGATTTGCTCTTGCCATTGCTGCGCCTTGGCATTTGCAGGTAAATCTTGTAATAACAAAGACTCCTCAATATCGATCTCACTTAATCGATGTTGACAAGCTTCAAAATTGAGTCGCAACTCCTGTTCTTGTAAGCGCGCTTGCTCAAGTTTGTCACGCATCGGATGGATCAGCTGTTCTATTTGGATTCTGAATCGCTCACGCTCTTGTAGTGTTTGTTCAAATTGAGCCATTCCATCTCTAACGGTCGCCAAGCGTTGTTCTTTCTCTTGCTTATCCACCACCGCAGATTGCAGACTTTGTTGCAATCCTTCCATTTTGGCAGCATCAAGCATCCCTTGCACGTCATCAAGTTGTCTTTGCAAATGCGATTTTTCTTCATCACCTTGTTTAATTCTTCTCTCTATTTCACTGATTTTATTAGAGTTAATCTTTTGATTGAATTGTTTCTCTTGTAAGCTTTTTTCTTCTTTCGCCAGTGATTGATTGAATTCCTGCAACGATTCCTGAGCGCTTTGTAAAGTCTGAGCAGCACTCTCGGCGAGCTGCACTAAAGTCGGGATATGTCTCTCAAATTGCGCAATACTCTGCTGTTTAAGTGTTTTTTCTTGCTGATTGATTTGATGTTTCTCTTGCAAACTGCTTAGCTCGGTATGAATCGCATCTGCTCTTTGCTTAAAGTGTGTTTGCGTTTGTTGTAAGGTTTGTAAATCAATAGCCAAGCGATGCTGATGTTGGACCAGTTGCTCCTTGGTTTGGTTTTTTTCCTGTAATTGCTGGTTGAGCTGGGTGGCTTGATGTTCAAGTGCCTGCAAGCTCAATTGGTGATGGTCCACTGATGATTTGAGCTCTGGTAGTTGTTGATTCAGTAATTTTAGTTCTGCTTGTCGCTCTAGCAGACCTTGACTGTCACCAGCCGCTGCATTGAATACTACGCCATAGTGTAAGAGTAGATCGCCTTGTCGATTGACTACCATTTGATGGCTTTGTAGTGAATGCTGCATGGCAAAAAAATTATCATCGTCTTCACACACATAAATATCTGCCAACAATGCTGACACCAAGGCTTGTAATTCTGGATTAATCACCTTTACTTTATCGAGTAATGGAGTATGTTCGGATGGATGCAGATGTTGATGTGCTGCAATATCGAATTGCAAAATACTCAACGTCGCTGGAGGGCGTTGCTCTAGTAAGCTGTAGTCTAGCTGTTGACTGGTGATTGCATTCAGGTGTTGCGATAAAGCCGCTTCAACAGCCATTTCCCAACCGCTGGCAATTTCCAACGCCTGCCATATCCGGGGTGCTTGATTTAACTGTTTTGCCGACAGCCAGTTGGACATTTGCTCAATATTACCCAGATTTTGCAGTACCTTCTCGAGCGTATTGATTTGTGTCAACTGTTGCATCAACTGTTTATCCCAATCGGACTGCTGCAGGCGTGCATCACGAATTTGTGATTGCAAAGTGATTTCGTCTTGTTTTAATTGTGCTATTTGATTTTCTAGACTGACAATTTCATCTTGTTGTCGTTTCTGTTGCTGTTGTAAATCATCTAGCAAATGCTGTTCAGGCAGGCTGATTTGCCCCAGCTCTTGCTGAAGTTGCTGTTGACGTTGTTGCAACTGAACATCTTGACTATGCAGATGCGACAGCTGCAACTGCTCTAACTTTAATGATGACTCTGCATCCAGCCTTTGTTGCTGTGCGCGTTGAAATGCCTTTTGACATTGATCTAGCGTAGATTGCAGCGCTGGAAGTTGGCTTTGCTGATGTTTCACTTGCTGTTCTGCACAAGCCAACACATCCAATACCTGGGCACTCTCTTGTTGCAACTGTTGTAAATCTTGTGAAAGTTCATGCAACATCGTTTGCAAGCGTTGCAATTGAAGTTCTGACTGTTGTTGTTGGTTTAATAAGCGCTGCTTGGCTTCTTGGTGATGTTTAATTTGACTTTCAAGATTTGCCAGCAGTGCGTTACTCTCGTAATAAGCGGCTTGCGCCAATTGCACCATCTCAGTTTGCTCAAAATGTTGCTGACGCAAAAGCTCTAATTCATTTTCTGTTTTACGTAGTATCGCGGTCTGTGCTTCTAAATCATTGGCAAATTTTTCCACTTGGCGTTGTGACTTTTCCCATTGCACTCCTGCATCACGTTTGTTCAGCCACCACAAACGTCCCTCTGCTATTTTTGCGACTTGTTGTAGAGCATGATATTGCTGGGTGATTGCGGCTTGTGCCTGCAAGCGAGAAATTTGCTTATCAATTTCTTGGCGTATATCCTCAACGCGACGTAAATTATCTCGAGTATCTCGCAAGCGCAACTCGGTCTCACGGCGCCTATCTTTATATTTTGATATACCCGCCGCCTCTTCCAAAAAAACACGTAACTCTTCAGGTTTAGCTTCAACAATTCTGGAAATGGTATTTTGTCCTATGATGGCATAGGAATTTTTGCCTAAGCCTGTGCCCAAGAAAAGATCAGACACATCACGACGCCTTACTACTGCGTTATTAATGTAATAAGTTGAGCCTTTGTCGCGCTCGATCACACGTTTTACGGATATTTCAGCATATTGCGACCATGCCCCGCCCACACTACCAAGACTGTTGTCAAATACCAATTCGACACTGGCACGGGCGATCGCTTTACGATTTGCAGAACCATTAAAAATCACCGCATCCATAGAGTCGCCACGCATTTCTTTTGCGCTAGACTCACCCAACACCCAACGCACTGACTCCATGACATTCGATTTACCACAGCCATTAGGGCCAACCACTCCTACTCTTTGCCCATGAATGTGCAAAGTGGTGGGATCAACAAAGGATTTAAATCCGGCAAGTTTTAGATGAGTAAGACGCAATTTTTGAGCTATCCGACGGTAAGGGTTTTTCTACTGCGTTTATCGATTCAATCACATTAAGCATTATAATATGGTGTCCAACATATTTTACGAAAATGAGCATGACAAACACAGAATCTTTGGGTGCAAAACCTACCGCACAGCCAAGCAAAAGCTTGGAAACTTTCCCTAACCCTTGTCCGCAAAGAGATTTTCATATTCATATGGAAATCCCTGAGTTCACTTGCTTATGTCCCAAAACAGGTCAGCCAGACTTTGCAGTTTTATATCTAGACTATATCCCCGATGCTTTATGTGTCGAATTAAAAAGTCTAAAACTTTACACTTGGTCATTTCGAAATGAAGGCTGTTTTCATGAAGCCGTCACCAATCGTATTTTGGATGATTTAGTACAAGCCACACAACCACGCTTTATGCGCTTAACCGCAAAGTTTTATGTTCGTGGTGGGGTATTTACTAATGTAGTGGCAGAACATAGAAAAGCCGGCTGGCAACCAGCACCGCTAGTCGATTTAACACAATTCAGTTCACAATCGAATATCCGAGGCTAAGTTGTTCTATCCCTTTGACTCAATGCCTCTATGGATAATCAAATCAGGGGCAGTGGCTCCATTATTGATACTGGGGGTGTTGTGTTTCGCCATATTCAGTACGGCAAGATTCGCACTGTTGATATGGCAATTTAAACGCGTCAAGGCCACTGCTGCCATCAGCACCATCATTCTGCAAGGAATGCGTGTAGATAGCATTCAAATTGGCCTATATTGGCTTATTCCATTAATTTTATTGCCACTAGCAGCGTTTACTGCCAGTTGGTCAATTTGGTTGTACCTTTGCTATGTTTGGACAATCGCCTGTACCTTATTCAGTGTATTTCTAGAAATGGCCACCCCAGGATTTATCAGTGAATATGACGTCAGACCCAATCGCTTATTCGTTGAATACCTCAAATATCCCAAAGAGGTGTGTGCCATGCTGTGGCGAGGATTCCGTTGGCAGGTGTTGTTTGTTGTTGGCTTGACCTTATTCAGCGCATGGGCACTTAGTACTATATTGCAACCGATATTAAACCTGAGTCAGCAAACCGATAGCACCACGGTATTAGTCCTGTGGCCTGTGCTATTTTTACTGAATGCTGCCCTGATACGCTCTAGGCTAGGCCACAGGCCCGCCAATCCGGCGATGTTTGCCATGACCAAAGATGCCATGGTGAATAGTCTAATTTTGAATTCCGCATGGTCGGTGATACACGCAATTTACAGCTTTAAGCACGAACATAAGTCCAGTGAAATGTACGGCAAAATGAGCCCAGAGCAAGTGTTAAAAACAGTTGCACAACAGCAGCAATATGCTTTTTTACCTCATGCAAACTACCCTACCTTACATGCTGCGCCGGCCTCAAATAATCGCAAAAAACCCTTGAATTGCGTCATTATTTTAGAGGAAAGTCTGGGCGCAACTTTTGTTGAATCGCTTGGAGGCTTGCCCGTCACGCCAGAGTTAGAACAACTGAAACATCAAGGATGGTGGTTTGAGCAACTATATGCCACAGGGACGCGTTCGGTAAGGGGCATAGAGGCGGTGGTAAGTGGCTTCCCTCCTACTCCAGCCCAAAGTATAGTTAAACTATCAAAATCTCAAAGTAATTTTTTCACTATCGCCAAATTGCTTAGCGAGCATGGTTATCACACCGAATTTATTTATGGTGGAGAATCTCACTTTGATAATATGAATGGTTTCTTTAGAGGCAATGGATTTCAATCAGTCATTGAGCAAAAAGATTTTAACAACCCAATTTTAGTCGGCAGTTGGGGGGTCAGTGACGAGGATTTATTCAACAAAGCGCATCAGCGTCATCAGCAAATGCATCAACAAGGCCAGCCGTTTTTTAGTTTGGTTTTCAGCTCTTCCAATCATGCACCATTTGAATATCCTGATGGTCGCATTAGCCTTTATGATGAAAAAAAAGCCACTGAAAACAATGCAGTTAAATATGCAGATTATGCATTGGGACAGTTCATCAAGCAGGCACAACAAAGTGATTATTGGCAAGACACCTTGTTTTTAATTGTTGCAGACCACGACATCCGTGTGCGTGGAGAGCATTTGGTGCCGGTCAAAAACTTCCATATCCCAGGATTGATTCTGGGTGCTGATATTCAAGCCAAAATCATCAAACGCGTATGCAGTCAGATCGACTTGCCTGTCACCTTGCTGTCATTAATGGGGATAAGCGCTGAACATCCGATGATAGGTTATGACCTGAGTCTTATGACCGATGAGCAGCTAGCAGATGGTCAATCAGGTCGTGCCATGATGCAATTCAATCAAAACTATGCATGGATGCAAGGTCAGGATATTGCCATCCTGCAAGCAGGCAAACCGGTGAGCTATGCCAGCTACGACCCTATTAGTAAAGTACTGTCGGTTTTGCAGCATCCATCAGTTCAGCAGCAACAGTTGGCTGATATAGCGCTGGCACATGCCCTATTACCCAGCCAGTTATATCAAAAGCAACAGTATGACATTCCCCTGCGTCAGCCAAATTAATGGAAATCACATGTTAAGTCATCGTTGGAAAAATAAACTTCAACATCAAGTCGCCAAAATGCAATTATTTTGTAATGCAGGCAAGTTCTTGCTGGCTGGCAAGTTCTTAGATAAGCAAGCCCATTTGCCAGTAGCAAAATTCTCTGTACCTTCAGACTACTTTGGCGTTGGCGTAGCACCAGGACCTCATCCAGCCTATGACGACTATATATGCGAAGCAATCAAAGCGCTGAAGCTCAGCAACGTTAGGATTGATGTATCAAATGACAACAAAGAGGCGCAAATGCGCTTGATGGATAAATTGTCTAGCATGGGAATTAAGCTCATCGTGCACTTTGTTCAACACCCTGATGATGCGAAAAAAATGGCGAAAAACAGTCAATTACAACGCCAATGGGCTGAATTTATCCGATATCTATTAAATCGCTATCAAGCGCATATACAGATGGTTGAGATTGGCAGCACAGTTAACAGACCAAGATGGAGTGGCTATAGTCTGCAAAGTTTTATCAGCGCATGGCAAATCGCACATCCTATTGTCAAAGAATTTCGCTTAAGCCTAGCGGGACCCAATATCACAGATTTTGAACCGCCCTATAGCCAGCTTTTTTTGCAAAAATTACAAAAAGCCCAACTTTTACCTGACTTATACAGCAACAATCTATTTGCAGAGCGAGCCACCGAACCAGAACGTTATGACCACAAAGTACTGGGCTATGGCATGGCTGAGATATTGAAATTTAATCTCATCAAAAAAGCCAAAACACTCAAACAAATAGCCAATCATTTTGGTATCAAGCATATGGTGTCGCTGGCTAGTTTTTGGACATTACCGCGTATCCAGCGTTACACCATCTTTAGCGAATTGAAACAGGCTGATTACCTGGTCAGGTATATGGTGCTCAGTATTGCCTCTGGAGCCCTAGAAAAGGCATTTTGGGGACCTCTCATCTGTCATCGTGAAGGGTTAATCGATGACCATGAAGAAGTATATCCGCAAAGAGAAAAAATTAGTTACTACGAAAAAGTGACTGGTCAATTGAGTAAATTCACGCGTAGGCCAAGTTTTCATGCCATGCGCTTTATCAGCTCGACGCTGGCTGAAGCCGATTATCTTGGCGCGCAAAGTATTCTGCCAGGATTAGAGATACATCGTTTTAAAAAACAACAGCAAGTATTTGATATCGCTTGGTGTATCAATGGGCTGGGTTATAGCACGCATTTGGTTTATTCTACCGAGGCCTTGAGTCGCGCTCAGTTTTTCGACATACGCGGCGAATCATTAAGCGCGTTACCTGACTTTATCAATGAACAACCGGTGATGTTGCAGTGGCAAGATATCAAGGACGCTTACAAACCGATTGCCCCCCAAAATGCGCTGTCAGTCAAAATCTGTCGCTATGGTTATGTTGATTACTTTCATTTACAGAATCAACAGTGGCAAGCGGTTATTGCCGCTAATCTGCGTTCGCAGGCTGTGCAACTATTTGAATTCCTGTTGAACGAGCTGAATCAGTCAGCGCCACAAGTACAAATGCTGCGCAAAGGCCGCAATAGCGTATGGCAACTTACCACAGCGTTTAACACCAATTTGCACTTGGTATTCAAACGTCCGTTCCGGCAGCATTGGTACAAGCGCTGGTTGAATAAAGGCAAGCCAAATAAATCATTAGCGGCATGGAATGCCAGTTGTGAATTAATGCGTAGGGAAATTTGCGTAGCCAAACCCATCGCTTTTATCGAACATCTCACCGAAAAAGGCTTTAATGACAACCTCTATGTATGTGAAGCCGTCAACCATCAAGCAAGTGCGCGAGAAATGTTTGCAGCATTCAATCAACAACAAACAGAATTTCTCGGATTGAGTAAAACCCGTTGTTTGCAAACGCTCAGTCACTTTATCAACAAAATGCACCATCGTGGTGTACTGTTTAGAGATTTATCCGCTGGCAATATGTTGCTTAATGTAGAAGCTCAAGAATTGACCATCACGCTGATAGACACCAATCGTGCACGCTTCTACTCACAAGCGCTAACACAACGTCAGAGATACAAAGATCTGGTAAGAATATGCAATAAATTAAATTGGACTGACCGAGAAGCGCTATTGAATTATTATTTTGCCCACCAAGGCAAACGCCTTTCGCATTGGATGCGAATCCCCTTCTACCTTTACGATATCAAAGTAAGCTTAAAACGCAATGCAGGAAGAAAGTTTTGGCGAAAGCTAATCGCCCGCATCAAAGGTTAGACAGGCAGAAAAAATGATTGACAGTCGCCGCCCGCATCCCTAATATAGCGCCTCTTTCGAGAGTACTGTTTGTATCCATTGGGGGTATAGCTCAGCTGGGAGAGCGCTTGCATGGCATGCAAGAGGTCAGCGGTTCGATCCCGCTTATCTCCACCAATCATCTATCATTGAATAGATACCAGCTTACAAGCCTAGAGAACGCCTCTCGAGCTTTTCAGGTTGATTTAATCGGCTAAAACAGTATAATGCTCGCTTCTTAGGTCCCCATCGTCTAGAGGCCTAGGACACCTCCCTTTCACGGAGGCGACCGGGGTTCGAATCCCCGTGGGGACGCCAATATATTCTGCAAAAAATTGGCATAAAAAATCTTAGTTTTCATATCCACGCAACTAAATCAAAAACGATAGCAAACAATTGAGTTACTTTTAGCGAAATCTTTTTGCTTCAATACCAATATGAATAGTTTGCGGATGGTCAATATTGACCTATGCAATGGGTTCCCTTTAAAGCTTATTTGAGAATCTGGATTTTTATACACCCTTAATAGATTCCCTACCGATTATATTATCTAAGCCACCTGTGCGGTGGTTTACGCATAGTCCCCTTGCTCTTTGCATCATTAACATTTCTAAGCCACCTGCGCGGCGGCTTACATCCGCACTTCTGTTAGCGATTCAAGATTTATTTTCTAAGCCGCCTGGGCGGCGGCTTACATTCGGCAGCGCGTAAATGACGCGACCAGAGCTTTCTAAGCCGCCTGCGCGGCGGCTTACACTATCAAAAAATCAAAAAAACTAGTTACAGTAAGACTTAGCGACCAATTTCAATGTTTTTACCATCCAAATTGTGCCTTGCTGTAACTCATTGGTTTCATTTAAATTGTTAAAGAACAAAATTATTTCCCTCAAAAACTCATTACCAATTAGGAACAGTACTAACTCCGCTCAAACCATAAGTTGAAAAGAGGCCAATAGTCGGTTTTGCAACGATTTTTTGTTGAATACATAAACTAAACTCTCGATTACCACTAAGGCTTTTTAATTGAATATAGGGATAGTCTTCGTACAATTGCTTATATCCATCCATTCTTTTAACTGCATCTTCATAGCTTAAGTGATGTCGCCTTGCATATCTCCTTGCCAAATTTTCGGCATTAGCTTTGGGGCGGTGGCGACTTACCGTGACGTATTGGGTCACGTTTCCAACCTGCTTGGGTGAGTTTATATGCACATAGTCGGTGAGCCGCTCTAGCCATTTGTTTAAATCAAGCTTTTGTAACTCATCCGCACTATTGGCAAACACCCGCAATTTAGAACCCAACAACATCAAACGCTTGCCTTTGTTTTCAACTGTTTTGTACTCAGGAAAACTCACCCCATAAGGGATTTGTTCGTTTGCGTCTTTTTGTTCGACAAAGGCGAGGTGGAGTTGGGTGAAAACAGACGACCATAAACGTGAAAACCCAAACTCTTTGTCATTAATAAGGGTTATTTCTAGGTAATAGTTCATGTCAGCCCCTCATATTCTTATGCTATCAACGTAAGCTAAACCTTTTTTACCAAGGTAAAAGCTTGATACTCCTGCAGTTTCTATCATTGCCCCCAACTTCTGTGCTTTGTCTTGCGAAATATCTAAAATTATTTCCAAAGTACCATTCGCTTTCGTTAACATTGAAGTTACCTCCCCCTCGCCTTTGCGTTTTTCTTTTAGGATATACGGATTACCCCAGATAGGTTTCCCAGCGCCTGTGGTATAGACTTTCATAAAGTCTTTTGGGGTATGCTCATTTTTTGATATCCCTGATATCAAACCTTGAGGAGATTTTGGAATATTGATATTCAATTTGTTTTCCAATCGCTCCATCTGTAAATAGAGTGCTGAACAGTAGAAAGATAAAACACTAGCTCTACCTTGAGCATCCTTAGTGAACTTAAAGGCTGGATATTTAGTTGAAAAAATTTCGGCAACTTTGGTTAAGTTATCGTTTACTCCCACTTTATTGACTGCCTTGATATCATTTAATCTTGTCAGTATTGATAAGGGGTCTAAATTAGTTACACAACGAGTTACCTGTTTGTCTTCTATGACAAAATCACACAAATCTTGCAAAGTTAAATCGAGTACTCCCCAAAACGAGGCTGAATATGCCGAGCAAAAAATTGGATTGTTACTTTTAATCATTCCTGTAAAGCCGCTTTGATCAGTGCTTCCAGTAATATTTCGGATGTAAACAATCTCCGTGTTAATTGGCTTAGTTTTATCTTGTTTATCCTCAAATGAAACCCTATCTTCTATATCTGAAAAAAAATAATGTTCATTTGCTCTTGATTGATATAACTTACGTTGGTCACCAATCAGTCGGTTAAGCACGCCCATCACCGTATCAATTGTGATTTCCCGTTTTTTGAAATTTAAAAATTGTTTATTTTGACGAACATCTAGCTTTGTCATCGACCCAACAAAGCCTCGCCCCCCGTTGGGTAAAGGTTCATTATTTGAGCCGTCTAAAAATGAATTTCGCCATGATGCTTCGTACTTGATGCTTATACGCATATAGCCTCCTATTTGGCATAAAAATATACAGCGTAATCTGACTCAGGCGTCTCGGAAATATCACCCTCTGAGCGTTTGATTCGCATCATTTTATTGCTATCGTTGTAATCGACTAAAATACTATCAACACACATATAGCCTTTAGCCTGCCGAATACTTAAATCACCAATCATGCGCAATGTTTCTTTTACTAAAATATCTATCGCTACGTTATCTAGCAAGATGCCGACCTCGCCTTCTTCAAAGATTGTGCCGGCGCGGACGTAGTTTGGATGAAAAACGGCTTTAGGCGATTTTGTTGGGTCTAGTCTTTTAATGAAGTCTTGAACTGATTGCGCAATTTTCTCGCCTTCACCTTCTTTAATAATCATAGAAGCGCGATCAAATTTTTTATCCAGTGAAATAAATTCAAGTTGCTCGATACTGATTGAGCCATAAGCTAGATATTCTGTTTCACCGAAGGTGGTTTTAGAGAAGAAGGAATTACTAGCTACGTCATCCCCTTTATCGTCTTTACCTTTTTCTTTTGAACCCGAGCGCCCCATTTGTTCAAAATTGCCATTTCCAAGTTGGTCAACGAAGTCTTCAAGCAACAATGGGCTTGTACGTTTGCACTGGCTGGCTGGAACCACATACCCACGAATGAGACCGGTTATTGAAGATAGAACATCCTGCAAGTTTTTATCTTTTGCATAGTGCAAATCGTAAGCTTGGTCTCTAAACAAATGATGTCGAATGCAGTTTTGACTGATGTACATAGGTGTCTCTTTAAAGTCTATATCTGAAGCATGCTTTTTATATTTAAAGCCTGTTTCCTCTTTGATTCTCCCAGTCAAATTACTGTAGCCTCGCAACTTTGGTAGTGTGTGATTATCTACTGTTTTTTTATCATCCCCAGCCAGGCTTGTCGGCCCATTCCAGTTAACAACACCGTAACCATTGGCTACCACTTTGAAATCTACACTTTTAATACCTGTTATTTTTTGCATTTTTTAGTCCTCATTTGTGATTAGTTGCTTGATTGAAATTGCGCCGATTGGCTGTTTGTCGCAAATAGCATAGTAGATTGCGTGGCTATGTCTTGCGCTTTCTCCGCCGACCCTGTCCAAATCATTGGGGGTATAACTTAGGTAAACGGGGAACTCTGGGTCTCTTGCTTCGTTGAGCAAAATAAAGTCTTTATATGCTTTGGCTTTAGGGTCACCTATTACGTTGTGATGTTTGTTTTTCATGTGGGCTAACAAGTTTTTGTCACTGTCGCCATACCCTTGAATTTCGTCCGTAGATGCTGTTAAGTTATCAAAACTATCACGCTCATTGATGGGTGCTTGGTATGCATACTGCTCAATCCACAAAGGCTTAGTTATGTCAGTTACGTCACATATAGCCAATTGCACAAATCGGTTATCACCACGTAAAGAATTTTTGCTGATTTTAGTGCCAGATTTAATGCTTTCTCTTTTCAGCGTGATAACAATTGGGTCTACAACTTTATTGTTGATTAGCAATACACTTTGTTTGAGTGCGGATAGCATGTCTGATTCTAGGGCTTGAAATGTCGCACCTTTAGAATCATAAAACTGCTCGTATAACTCATATAGCTCAGGCAACTTAAACCGATGGTCACTGAGCTTTTCCATCAAAAATTGATACCAAACTTTGGCGGCTTGTAAAGCGTGCAAACTGTTTAAAAACCTTGAACTTTTACCTTTTGATTTTCCGTCAATAACATCTTTGGTTATACATATTGTTAATACATTAAATGTGTTGCTTTTCCCAAAGCGATCCAAACGACCTAATCGCTGTAACATGTTTTCAGCGGTTGTCATTTCTGAAATCATATAATCACAACTGATGTTAAGTGACGCTTGAACAATAGGGCCGCTTCTTAAAACATTAAATTTACCGTTGCCATCTTTTTTAAACGCTTCGTAGACCTCTTCAAACCATTTTTGTTTGTCACTTTTTTTGAATTTTGAATGAAGTAAAACAGCGTTTTCCTCATGTTGATTTTTAACAAAACTTTTTTGTGCAGTTAAGGCAGTATTGCTAATCACAAAAGTTTTGTGATCTTGGGTTTTATACAAAGCGCTTGCTTCAATTTCCGCATCTTCAAACACTTCAAACTGAATCTGGTAAGTGCTGGGGTTAAAGGAAGGCATGCTTACAATGTCTTCTCTTTCTATTTTTAAAAGATGGTGGAGAAAAAAATAATGAGGCGTTGCTGAAACGAGCAGGGTATTTGCTGCCGAACCCTGTTGTTGTTTGCATGAAATCAACTCGGCAAATAACAAATTGAAAGCTGGCATATTGATATATTCATGATACTCATCAAACACCACATGAGTGTTTAAAAAACTAATCAGCGTGTTTGCGTTAGTATGAGTAATAATTGCCCCAAAAATTTGGTCAATCGTGGTGATTACAATATCAGCAGAAAAATATTCCTCTTCAGGCGTAGGTTTATTCCATTGATTAGTGAATTTAAACTCGCCTGTATTAATTTCAATATTAGTTGTTGGTAAATACTGCTCTGAGGTTAGCTCGTGAAAGAGTCCTTGGCATATTTGAACGCGTGGGCAAACCCAGAAAATTTGTTTCGCATTTTTCAACTTCGCCCACTCAAGTGCGATTTTAGTTTTACCGCAACCAGCTGGACCAGCAAGCACAGACACGCTTTGCGCATTAAGTAACTGATTAGCTATTTCAGACTGCTTTTCAGTACGTTTACTCATTGGAAAATTTGCAAGGCATCCAGCGATAGCGTTGCATAATGAGGAGTCAATTTGAAGCTTGTCCCGTACAAATACTTCTAACTGATTTTTTCGAATCAATGCATGTAAATCTGTTGGCTCAAGTGCAGAAATCCATCTATCAGCGGTGATTACACAAGCACGAATAATATTGCTTTTAGCATTAAAATCGACCTGATTGCTATATTTTTCAATGCTATTTTCAGCTTCATAACATTTATATACTGGAAGCGGTAGCTTGGATTTATTCCCTCGATCCTGCATAACTTCGAAATCGAAAACCTCATTAAATATGCTCTCCAAGACTGTGTTATCAGTCGCTCTGTATACTTTATCCAATTCAATAGATGATTTTAATAGTGCAACAGATTTTTGGAGTAAATCTGTTAAATCACTTTTTTTGAGATTTTCAGTTAACTTTTTATAAATTGCGCCATAGGTTGAAAACTCATCCTCTTTTTCTTTGCGAAATGGTTTTGCGTGATGCCAGTAAATAGCGTGTTTAATGCTGGCTTTATTATCGGTATTAATGGTTTTAATACTCTCACAGTCTAGTAACTCGTAGAGCAACACTGAAATTTCGTTATGGCGTGGATGTTTGTCGAAACTAAACTTTTCATCAATATGTTGTCCATCTTCAGCAAAAAAATTTGCTTTCTTTGGGTTTTTTACCCAGTCTTGAAAGCAAGGGTCAACTTTCCCTAAGTCGTGCAAACATCCTGCAACAAAAGTTGCAGTGGCCAATTTTGATTCTGAAATAAATGATTTGCAAAGCTGTTCTGCAACAAACCCTACTGCAAACAAATGCTCATCCAACCTTTGCAAATGAGTGTTCGCATAAAAGGTGTTAGGGTCTGCCTTTTTGATAACAATATCCATAATGACCTCTTTATTTGTTGTGTTGACTGGAACAATGCCTGCATGATTAAACTGACCCCGATTCCCCACCACCCAAACCAATTCACTTCTTGAGCGTGAGCGTATCCAGTGGCAACTCACTGCTGTGTTTTTGGTCGCTGTTTTTCGCAGCAATTTTTTAACCGCAACAATTCCTTCCTCAGTAATCACAGTTTGCCAAGTGTTGTCGCCAATACGATTGGCAAATGCATCCAATACACGCCTAGTGCGATTGAGTGCTTTTTTCTGACATTGGCTGACAAAGGTAACCATCATGGCGTTTTCACTTTACAAAAAACTGCATGTCGCTTAAGCATCAAAAGTGTCATACAATGATGCTTATTTTGATGTTTACGGAGTCTGACAATGCGTACTACTTTGAATATTGATGACCACTTGTTAGCCAAAGCAACGGAGTTAATTGGTATTAAGGAAAAGTCTGCTGTATTACGTGAAGGATTAAAGGCTTTAATTGAGCGCGAAAGCGCAAAGCGCTTAGCCTTGTTGGGGGGCTCTGAGCCAGATTTAGTTGCACCTTCACGCCGCTCAAGTGATTTTGTAAAAGCAGATAAACCGTAATGGTTTTGGTAGATACATCGGTTTGGGTCGACCATCTGCGTCAACGTGATGCTGAGTTGGTTAAGCTTTTGCTCGCTGATCGAGTGTGTTGCCACACGATGATTTTGGGTGAGTTGTCTTGTGGCAATTTGCAAAACCGCAAACAAGTGCTTGGCTTGCTGAGTGATTTGAGTGCCTGCGTAGAGGCCAGCCATCATGAGGTGTTGCACATGATTGAGCGTCACAAGCTGATGGGCAAAGGGATTGGTTTTGTGGATGCGCATTTGTTGGCAAGTTGCTTGCTCACAAATGATATGCAACTTTGGACGCGCGATAAGCGACTGACGGGTATTGCTCAGCAACTTGGCGTTAGCTATTTGATTGCTAAATAAAGCGAATCTATCGGGCATCCAAACTCTCATTGCAACACCTCTTGACTATTACCTTCTTCAAGAGATAAATGCTTTAATGCCACTTGTTTAACCTGATTAAACATAAAATCAAGCACACTGTGGTCAGTGAATTTTTGCAATAGCTGCTGACGAAATTCTTGCTCTGCCATTTTTTCTTTGGCGCATACAAAAGCCCAAGGCAACACAATGGCGTCTTTTACCAAGTCGGCTATGTCAAACACTAGAGCGCCGCGCCTTGTTTTTCCGTGCATCACAGCAAAACCATGCGGTATGCCAAGCACCCAAAGTGTGGTTGCCGCTAAGCCATAGGCGAGATAGTTACCATGATTGAGAAAGGTATTGGCGAGATCTTGTTCATCATGTTGGCGATTGAAGTTTGTAATTTCAGTGATTTGACCTGCTAACTTATAAAGCTGTTTGGTCAGGCTGGCTTCGTGCATGAGTAAGTCGCCAACTTTGTTCACTTTTTCTATTTGTTGCGCGTAGCGTTGCATTGCACTTTTTAAAGCCTCAGCTTGTGCGCCAAAACCCTCGGTGATTAGCTCTTTGTCTTTAAGCCAAACACGCTCAATCAATCCTATACGTGTCTGCTGAAACTGTTTGGCCACTTGCAAGCGTTTGCATTCATCAAACCAAAAACTAAGCCAGCCTTGCACATATTCAGTAGGGCGATATTCGCTTTGTGGCGTCATCCATTCGATTTCTGTTGCCGTCAATAGTGGCGTACCTCCTCCACCGCTGAAGCCAACCAGCACCCCTGCTTGTGCCAGCATACGCATGGCGGCTTGAGTGATGGATGTACCTGTGCCTAACAAAATGCAGGTGGTGTTGGCGATAGGGATGTTCCAATAATGATTTTCGTCTTTGGCTTCTGTGAGATACAACACACGACCATCTTTCTGCATGACGCTACAATGTTCCAATAGGTAAATATTGGCTCTTTTGGAATGCAAAATGGCTTTTAGGTCAGTGAGTTGTTCCATATTTGATTCATCTTTAATGTGGACTAAATTCATCATTTATTTTTACGATTATAAAGTCCCAAAGGCGAATAGGGTGACTTCTTTAATAATATTTATGTGAGATAAAGCAAAAATGATGAATTATTCAAAAGGTGGAATTGCGCTTTGGGGGATTCTGACGTGAGGATGTCGGTGGTGAAGAATACTTTTATGTTTGGCGGGAATGATGAAATAAGTGCGGATATAAACAAAATGTCGATTTACTATTCGGGCATGGATGTTTGGGCACTGAGCGTGCCCTCTCGCCTTCGAATTGATTGAGTTGGTGTCTATCGCAGATGAGTTCAATAGTAATCAAGTGTGAGCTAGTAATGGAAAATCAAGCACTATCTATCTTTCACAACTGCTCTCTAGCATTGACTAACTGCAGTTTGAATTTGCTTTTCTACTCCAAGCCATACACCACAATCAAATCCCCTTGCTTGTATCCCATAATGGCATTACCACCAGCCGCCACGGCTATATATTGCTTGCCTTCTATTTGATAGCTAATCGGCGGTGCGTTGACGCCATACTCTAATTTATCTTGCCAAAGTGGTTTTCCTGTCGTGCTGTCAAAGGCATTAAATTGACCATTGCCTTCTCCCATCATCAACAAGCCACCAGCGGTCGAAAGTACACCACCAATTAAAGGTTGTTCAGTTTTTTGTTGCCAGACGATTTTGCCGGTTTGTAGATTGATTCCACTGAGCAGCCCCCAACGTGGTTCATCAGCTGGTTCTGATGAGGTATAGCGCAATGGTGTCTTGCCATCTTTAGTAGGTGCTTCATGCAAGGTATATTTGATTGGTGCATGTATCCCTGCCACATAGGCCATTTGCTGTTTGCTGTCTACTGACGCCGGAGACCAATTAGAGCCACCAAGTATGCCGGGGTATAAAATCATTCCTTCAAAAGTAGCTTTGGCAAACATATTTTTTTGTGGCACAAAGGCTTCGGATTTGAGTATTAACTTGCCTGTGTTTCTGTCGTGTACGTAAAACCAACCGGTCTTGCCTGCCTCTGCGACTGCGGGGATGCTTTTTTCTGCAATTTTCAAATCGAACAATATCGGTGGACTGGCTAGGTCATAACCCCATACATCATGAGGCACTTGTTGATAATGCCACTTCAATTTTCCTGTTGAGGCATCCAAAGCGACCAACGATACGGTATATAAATTATCGCCAGGTCTTGATACGTCATTCATTTGCGGAGATGGATTGCCTGTACCAAAGAATAGCAAGCCAGTTTTGCTGTCTACCGCCGGCGTTGACCAAGCTGATCCCCCGCCAAATCTTGCTGAATCTGGATATTGAGCCAAGCTCGCCCGCTCATGGGCGATATCACGATTGAGCGGTACTCCGTCATATGTGGTGGCGCTGAATGCGCCCTCCCAACCTTTGTCGGGAATAGTGTCAAATTGCCAAATGCGGCTGCCGTTGTTGATATCAAAGGCCGCTAAAAAGCCGGGTCTGCCATAGCGCCCTGTCACCCCTATCACTGCGCCTAATGGGGCATCCTCGCGCGGGTTGTCGATATGCAAGCCATAGCCGACGCCAGTGATGCCAACGATGACTTTGTTTTGATACACAATCGGCGCCATGGCTACCCCTACTCCAGTACCACCTGTGACCTTTGCTGTGCTATTGGGATCATTTTGATTCAGCGTTTCTTGTCCCTCAGTTAAGCCACTATCTTCTACTACATTAATATCCCAAACCAGCTTGCCAGTTTTTGCATCTAGTGCAATCAGACGGGCATCTACCGTTCCCATCAAGACCTTTCCTTGCGCTACCGCCACTCCGCGATTAGCGGGTCCGCAACACATTTTCCAATCAGCGCGACGTTGATGTTGGTAGCGCCATAATTGCTTGCCTGTTTTGGCATCTAAGGCGATGACATGATTGAATGGCAAGGAGACATACATGACCCCATCGGTGACGATAGGAGTTGCCTGAAAACTACTTTTTACTCCTGTACGAAATTCCCATTTTTTTTGCAGCTTGGCCACATTGCTGCGATTGATTTGCGAGCTTGGAAAATAGCGTTGATTGGAGTAGTCCATACCAAAGCTAGGCCATTGCGGATTGGCTTGATGCGCTGCGTGGACGATAGCGTGTGTGTCATTATCTAAATCTTGCGCGAGCAATGGTGTGGAAAGACAGTATAGAAGCAATAACAGAACACGATTTTTCATAGCCCAAATCCTGATATAAGAAAAGTGGTGAGTATAGCCTCTATCTCGGCTTTTATGAGCAAATCCCTTAGAATGCCTGTATGCATAATGATAGCTTTTTGACATGGGTCAACGGTGAGCCCTTTTCTACCTTATTTGAGGATATTTATTTTTCTCAAGCGCATGGTTTACAGGAGACCGACCATGTATTTCTGCAACAAAACCATCTGCAACAGCGCTGGCACAATCTGACTCAGTCGCATTTCACTATTATTGAAACTGGCTTTGGCACTGGTCTTAATTTTCTTTGCAGTTGTCGGCTTTGGCTTGACAGTGCTAAACCTGAGCAACGCTTGCACTTTATTTCCTGTGAACGACACCCACTTAGCTTAAAGCAATTGCATCAAGCACACGCGCTGTGGCCTGAGTTAGCCGAGTTTAGTCATGCTTTACTTGAGCAATATGCTTTGCTAGGCCTAGGGTTTCATCGTTTTCATTTATTTGATCAGCGCATTTCTCTGACGCTGTTTATTGGCGATGTGATGGATATGATGAAGCAACTGCATGGCGTTGCTGATGCGTGGTTTTTAGATGGCTTTGCCCCAGCTAAAAATCCTGCTATGTGGCAAGCTGCGCTATTTCAATCCATGGCAAAGCATTCCAAAGCAGGAACTTCTTTCGCAACTTTCACTGCTGCAGGTGAGGTGAGACGTGGACTGCTAGAGGCTGGTTTTGTAGTGAATAAAATCCCTGGGTATGGCAAAAAACGTGAGATGTTGTCAGGGCATTTTGGTACGGACAACAAACCTGAACAAGCATTTCATGCAACTGGCAAAAGCAAAACGGCCATCATCTTGGGCGCTGGTGTAGCTGGCTTAACTTCCGCCCATGCGCTTGCAAAGCGAGGCTGGCATTGTAGCGTGATAGATAAGCACAGTGATGTCGCGCAAGAAGCCTCAGGCAACCCTGTTGCTGTGCTTTACCCACGCCCCAACTTGGCTGATAACCCACTCAACCAATTAGCACTGGCATGTTATCAATATACGATTAACTGGCTGAAGCAATTGCAACTTTGTGAGCAGGATTATGATTTATGCGGCGTGTTGCAACTGGCAAAAGATCATCACGAAGCCAAACGCTTGGCAGAAATTGCCCAGCATGCGCCAGCTTGGGCATCGTTTCTGCCTGCCCATCAAGTCAATCAAATCAGCGGTATTGACTTGAACCAACCCGGACTATACTTTCCAGATGCCGGCTGGATAAAGCCACATGCGTTGTGTCGGCGTCTTAGCAATAGCGCTGGTGTGTTGTTGCAATTGCATCGTCAGGCTTTGCGTCTTGAGCAAACTTGTGATGGTTGGCGCCTATGGGATGGCAGTGAGGTGATGGCTGAGGCTGATGTGCTGATTCTTGCCAACGCTTACCATATTGCGGATTTCAGGCAATCCCAGCACTGTGAGTTAACGCCTGTGGCAGGTCAAATTAGCCTACTGCCCCCCTACCCTGAATTGCAAAAGTTATCCTGTGTCATATGCTCCGACGCTTATCTCACCCCGAATATTGATGGTCTGCATAGTTTGGGAGCCACTTTTGAACCATATCAAACCAATTTGTCAGTCACTGCTGAAGCACATCAAAAGAACCTCGAATCCTTACAAGTATTTTTATCAGATTTCGATGGCGCAACATGCGATCTAAATCAATGGCAAGGAAGAAGCGCTATTCGCAGCTGTAGTTTTGATTATTTGCCGATGTTAGGCGCAGTCATTGATCAGGCCAACATGCCCAGTCCAGTGATGTTTCAGCGTAATAAACAGCTTTTACCGCCATTGCATCGGGGCTTATATATTCATGCTGGTCATGGTGCTAAAGGCTTATTGCAAGCCCCGTTATGTGCGGAAATTTTGGCTTGCCAAATCAACTCTGAACCCATGCCTGTCGGGGTAGAGTTGCTTGCTGCATTAAATCCCAACCGCCAACTATTGAAACGATTGGGTTTGAAAAGTCTCAAACAGCAGTATCACGACCCACTGCAATCACAAGTGCAAACAGGTTAAAATCCAGTCATGGCTAACGTATCACTGTATCAACAAGCGCTTCATTATCATCGCCAAGGTCAACTATCTCAGGCTGAGCGTTTGTACTGTCAAATTCTCAACAGCGATCCCAACCATGCGGATAGTCTGCATTATTTAGGTCTTTTGTACTATCAAACAGAGCGTAGTGCGCAGGCAAAAAATATTCTAGAAAAAGCGTTAACCATATCTCCTAATAATATTGATTTAATTCAACATTATTCTTTATGTTTACGCGATCTTGGCGAGTTTGAGTTGGCAATTCAGCATTTAAAAAAAGCACAAGCAATGCGCCCTGATGATGCTGATTTATTGCAAAACCTAGCAAATACTTATTGGATAGCAGAACGTTATCATGAAGCGGTTGGGCTGTTTTCAGAACTCTTACAACATGATCAAGACAATACCGATATCCGCGATAGTTTGCTTTCTGTGTTGTCTCTACAAGGCAATCAAGCCCATCAGCAAGGTGATTATGCATTGGCACAACAATGTTTTCAGCGTGCCTTGGGGATTTCTGCTGAATCTGAGTTATTTTATAACTTGGCAAATGCGGAACGTGAATTAGGCCAACTTACCCAAGCGCGCCAGCACTATCTTCAGGCATTGTCGATCAGTCCCGAGGATGCTGATATTTATAATAATCTTGGTAATGTTGAGCGCGAGCTAGGCAATTTGTCTCAAGCGATTGATTATTACCAACAAGCGATACAACGCAATCCACAACTTGGACATGCTTTGGTACACCTGATCCATCAAAAGCAACATGCTTGTGACTGGCACGACTTGTATTCTCAAGTTCAACAAGTTCAATCCTGGGTGAGCCAGCAAATCCCCATGCAGATATCGCCTTTTGCCTTTTTGTCTATGCCTGACACTTGCGCTAAAGCACAACTGGAGTGTGCTAATTTGTGGCTGAAGCAGCGTTATCAGTCATGGTTCTCAAAAGCGCGTCTAACCCCCTTCAGTCTGCCAAAAACGATAGGTCAATCCGGTAAAATCCGTTTAGGCTATTTATCTGCTGATTTTCGTCAGCATCCACTTGCGAGCTTGGTAACAGAGATATTGGAACTGCATCAGCGCAATCAATTTGAGGTATATGCCTACTCCACTGGCAAAAATGATGAAACTGCGGAGCGTCAGCGTTTTCAACACAGTGTGGATTATTTCCGTGATATCAGAACACTCAGTATTGAACTTGCTGCGCAACAAATTCACGCCGATCAAATCGATATCCTCATTGATTTAACTGGTTTCACTCAAAACAGTCGTGCGCAAATTACGGCACTCAAGCCTGCGCCTATCAGCATTAACTGGTTAGGTTTTCCTGGCACTATGGGAGCGGGCTTGTATGACTATATCGTGGCGGATGCCATCACTATTCCAGATTCACAAGCATGCCATTATGCAGAGCAAGTACTGCGTATGCCCCATTGTTATCAGCCCAATGATAGACAGCGTCCACAAGCATTGAAAGCGCAAAGAAAAGACCACGGTTTGAGTGACGATGCCGTGGTGTATGCGTGTTTTAATCAGACATTCAAGATTTTGCCCGTGGTATTTTCACGTTGGATGCAGATACTAAAAGCGGTTCCAAATAGCGTGCTATGGCTGTTGGAATGCAATACGCTAGCCAAGCAAAACCTGCTAATACAAGCGCAACAAGCGGGCATAACGCCAACTCGATTAATATTTGCGCCAAGAGTTGATAGGCAAACCCATCTCAGTCGATTAGCATTAGCCGATTTGTTCTTGGACACCCTGCCTTATAACGCACATACCACAGCCAGTGATGCTTTGTGGGTTGGCTTGCCAGTATTGACTTGTTGTGGAGAAACTTTTGCCTCGCGGGTTGGAGCTAGTTTATTAACTGCCATTGGCCTCTCCGAGCTGATTTGTTACCAACTTGACAGCTATCAACAAAGGGCTATTCAGCTAGGCTTGTCGCCACATGAACGCGCGTTGCTCAGACAAAAACTGGTCCAAAATCGAGATACCAGCGCTTTGTTTGATAGCCAACAATTTTGCCGAGATTTGGAAAGTCTTTATCTGCAAATTGTGAGCGAAAAAAATATGAGTGATAGAAATCAATAAGGCAAGTCTATGAAGTCAGACTTTTCCTTCGCAGGAATGGCGCTAGGCCGATGACGAAACAGGCAGTTAGCCTGAAATCGCCTGCTTGAGTGCCATCAAAAAGCGTTCATTTTCAGCAAACAAGCCGATGCTGACGCGCAAATATTCTGGCATTTGATAATTAGCAATAGGCCTTACAATCACGCCCTGCTGCAACAGGCGTTGATAAACACCGGCTGCATCGCCCACTTTAAAGCTCACAAAGTTGCCATAGGAAGGAATGAAATCTAATGCCAGCTCATTCAATCCTCGCGTCACTTGTTCCATCCCTGCTTGATTTAAAGCACGACTGCGGGCCAAATAATCATGGTCGTTTAAGACGGCGATACCAGCTGCTTGTGCCACACTGTTGATATTAAACGGTTGTCTGACACGATTGATTAAATCGGCAATCACTCGACTGGTTGCCCCAAATCCCAGTCTTAAACCTGCCAAACCATAGGCTTTTGAAAACGAACGCGAAACAAGTAAATTGGGAAACTCGGACAGCCAGTTCAATGCCTCAGACTTATCTACTTCTGACAAATATTCGTCATAGGCCTCATCTAGAATTACCAGGATTGACGCTGGAAGCTTTTGCATAAAAGCTTTTAGCGTGGCTTTATCTATTAGCGTGCCAGTTGGATTATTTGGGTTTGCAATAAATATCAATCTTGTTTTGGGCGTAATCGCATGAAACATCGCATCTAAATCGTGGGCATAATGTTTAGCGGGTACGGCTACTCCTGTCGCGCCAACTGCTTGGGTGACTAAGGCGTAAACCGCAAATGCGTGTTGAGAGAAGATGGCTTCATCGCCAGCAGACAAAAACGTTCGCGCGGCTAACTCTAAAATATCGTTCGATCCGTTACCAAATATCAGTTGATGCACATCCAAATTAAATTGATTAGCGACAGCAGCACGTAAATCTACATTACCGCCATCAGGATAACGAGCAATATCAGCGATGGCATCTTGCATTGCCTCATAGGCTTTTGGGCTTGGTCCTAGTGGATTTTCGTTTGAAGCTAACTTGACGATTTGCTCTACTGGCAAACCCATTTCACGCGCCAAGTCACTAATCGGTTTTCCGGGTTGATAGGGTGCAATACAACGAATATAGGATGGCACTAATTCACATAAGTCTGACACGATAATCCTCTTAAATCACTGCAATAGGATAAGATCCCAAAATTTTCAGTAATGAAGCGCGTTGCGCAATTTCCTGCAATGCCCTATCCACTTTGGCGTCTTGTTGATGGCCTTCAATATCAACAAAGAATACATATTCCCATAGTCCCATTTTGGCTGGGCGAGATTCAAATTTGGTCATGCTTACCTGGTTTTTAGCTAAGGGCTCAAGAATAGATACCATAGCACCGGGTACATTTTTGGTGGCAATTAATAATGAAGTTTTATCTCTACCAGAGGCAGCGACCTCATGAGTCGCCAATACCAAAAATCGTGTAGTGTTTTTGGGGTCGTCTTCGATGTTCACAGCTAATGTTTGCAGGCTAAATATTTCCGCGGCACGCTCGCTAGCGATTGCTGAGGCCCCCTGTTCGTTGGCTGCCATTCTTGCCGCTTCTGCATTACTGGAAAGCGCTTGCAGATGGGCATTGGGTAAGTGTTGATACAACCATTCATGACATTGGGCGAGTGACTGACTATGTGAATAAACCTTGTTAATTTCACTCAAGTCTTGATGCTGACTGAGTAAATGATGGTGAATAGGCAATGTGATTTCACCACAAATTTTTAAATTGCTGGCAGTCAGCAAATCTAATGTCCGGCCTACTGCACCCTCAGTTGAGTTCTCTACTGGCACGACACCATAGTCGGCCTGACCAGACTCGACGGCACGGAACACATCATCAATCGAACTACATTGCATAGGCGCAGACAATCCACCAAACTGCTTATTGGCAGCCTCCTCGCTAAATGTGCCCAAAGGACCTAGAAAAGCCACCGTAACAGCTTTTTCCAGCGCACGGCAATTCGACATAACACTTCGAAATATAGCGCTAATCGCCTCATCAGGAAGCGGGCCTTGGTTAAGTTCTAGCAAACGTCTTAATACTTGCGCCTCGCGCTCTGGACGATAGATAGGCCCACCGCCTTTAAGCTCGCCAATTTGGCGTGCATGATGGGCGCGTTGGTTGACCAATACGAGTAATTGCTCGTCTATCGCGTCTATCTGATCGCGATATTGCTTGAGTTGATGATCATTTTGTTTCATCGCATGCCTCGCTCTATTTGTGATCGTTGGCAAACTGCTGCATAAACGCTATCAGCGTTTGTACCCCCTCGATTGGCATGGCGTTGTAAATCGAAGCACGCATGCCGCCCACTAGTTTATGTCCCTTTAACTGAAGCAACCCTTGCTGCTGGGCGGCTTGTAAGAAAGCACTATCCATGCTGGTATCAGGCAGAGTAAAAGGAATATTCATACGGGAACGATTTTCACGCGCCACAGGAGCGCAATAAAAATCTGAGCTATCAATATAGTCATAGAGTAGATTGGCTTTTTCGATATTACGTTGCTCGATTGCCGCCAATCCCCCTTGTTGTTTCAACCACTTAAACACCAAACCAGCCATATAAATCGCATAAGTAGGTGGGGTGTTGTACATGGATTGATGATCAGAGTGCGTTTGGTAGTTCAACATGGTCGGTACGTGCGAGGCTGCATGACCGATAAGGTCCTCACGCACAATCACTATCGTCAAACCAGCAGGACCGATATTTTTTTGTGCGCCTGCATAAATCAAACCATAGCGTGAGACATCTATAGGCCTGGATAAGATATGTGAAGACATATCGCATACCAAGGGTACGTGACCACTGTCGGGCAGAGTAAACATCTCTACCCCACCTATGGTTTCATTGGAAGTAATATGCAAATAGGCTGCATTGGGGTTGCATTGCCAAGAGGCTATCTCGGGAACGTAGCTAAAGTTTTTGTCTGCACTGCTGGCAACCACATTCACTTGGCAATAATTGCTGGCTTCCTCGATGGCTTTTGTTGACCAAATTCCAGTATTTAAATAGTCTGCACTGGCGCATTCACGTAACAGATTGAGTGGCACCATGGCAAATTGCAAATGAGCACCACCTTGCAAAAAAAGCACCCGGTAATTTGCCGGAATTTGCATCAAATCGCGTAAATCTTGTTCTGCTTCTGAAGCAATTTGCATGAACTGTTCACCGCGATGACTCATTTCCATGACGGACATACCACAACCATGCCAATCCGAAAGCTCAGCTTGCGCTTGATCTAACACCTGCTTAGGTAATACTGCTGGGCCAGCGGAAAAGTTGAATATGGGCTTCATGGTTGGTCGCTTATTCTTCGTCATCCTCACCAGACTCAACTACTTTTTCTAGTCCGGATAATTTTTCACCCTCACCCAAATTAATCAATGTCACACCTTGTGTGGCACGACCTAATTCACGGATTTCTTTTACACGGGTACGGATTAAAACGCCGCCAGTCGTAATCAGCATAATTTCATCTTCATCACTGACCAGACGCGCAGCAACCACGCGTCCATTACGCTCGCTAATAGCGATGGCTTTGACACCTTGGGTGCCACGTCCTGAGTGACGGAAATCAGCCAGCACAGTTCGCTTACCGAAACCATTTTCGGTGGCTACCAAGACGGTTTGTTGGTCATTTTCTGCGACTAATAGGGATAGTACTTGCTGGTCTGCTTGTAATTTCATCCCTCGCACACCACGTGAGCTTCTGCCTGTTGCACGCACTTCTTCTTCATCGAACCACACCGCTTTACCACCATCAGAGACCAACACAATATCTTGACCGCCGTTGGTAATTTCAGCACCAATTAAATAATCGCCATCGTCCAGATTAATGGCAATAATGCCGCTCTTTCTAGGGTTGGAGAATTCAATTAAGGCGGTCTTTTTAACGGTGCCCATAGAAGTCGCCATAAAAATAAAGTGCTGATCATCAAATACTTTCACTGGCAGGATGGCATTGATCTTCTCGCCTTCTTGCAATGGGAATAAGTTGACAATCGGTTTTCCACGGCTGGCTCGACCACCCTGTGGCACTTCATAAACCTTCAGCCAGTAAACTTGACCACGGCTGGAGAAACATAAAATGTAATCATGAGTATTAGCGACAAACATTTTGTCGATAAAGTCATCTTCTTTGGTGGCTGCGGCTTGCTTGCCACGTCCACCTCGGCGTTGTGATCGATATTCATCTAATGGCTGTGATTTGATATAGCCAGTATGTGACAAAGTCACCACCACATCTTGGGGGGTAATCAAGTCCTCTAAGGATAGGTCTTGAGCGTTATGAACAATCTCACTGCGACGCGCGTCACCAAACTGCTGACGGATTTGGCTTAATTCTTCTGTGATAATTTGCGTCACCCGTTCAGCGCGCGCCAAGATATCCAACAAATCGGCAATCAAGTCCATCACTTCACGGTACTCATTGACGATTTTGTCTTGCTCCAAGCCAGTTAAGCGTTGTAAGCGCATTTGCAAGATTTCTTGAGCTTGCACTTCAGACAAACGATAGCCATTAGGCGTCATACCAAAATCGAGAGATAAACCGTCAGGACGGGAAGCTTCAATAGAGGCACGCTTTAACATTTCCTCAACAACTGGAGAGTTCCATACGCGGGCCATTAACTCACGCTTAGCATCAGGAGGAGTTGCCGCCGCCTTGATAATGGCAATCATCTCATCGACATTTGCCAGCGCAACCGCCAAGCCTTCTAGTACATGTCCCCGCTCACGAGCTTTGCGTAATTCATACACAGTTCTACGGGTAATGACTTCACGGCGATGACGTAAAAACGCTTCTAGCATTTGTTTTAGATTAAGCAAACGGGGCTGACCATCAAGCAAGGCCACCATATTCATGCCGAAAGTTTCTTGCAATTGTGTTTGTTTATATAAGTTATTCAGTACAACCTCAGGGACTTCACCACGCTTGAGCTCGATCACCACACGCATACCTGATTTGTCTGATTCATCGCGAAGGTCAGAAATGCCTTCTATCTTCTTGTCATTGACTAACTCAGCGATTTTTTCAATCAACGTTTTCTTGTTAACCTGATAGGGTAATTCATCAATAATCAAGGACTGGCGATTACCACGCTCCATGTCCTCTACGTGGGTTCGTCCACGCATTACCACCCTACCTCTACCAGTTCGATAGCCTTCTCTAACTCCGGTAGTGCCGTAAATAATCCCTGCGGTTGGGAAATCTGGACCAGGCACAATATCAATCAACTCGTCGACCGACATCTCGGGGTTAGTTAATAAAGCCAAACATGCATCAAGCACTTCGTTTAAGTTATGTGGCGGAATGTTAGTTGCCATCCCCACCGCAATCCCTGAGCTGCCATTAATCAGCAAATTGGGAATACGTGCAGGCATGATTAATGGTTCATCTTCGGAACCATCGTAGTTCGGTCCAAAATCCACTGTCTCTTTGTCAATGTCGGCCAGCAACTCATGGGCAATACGTGACATACGAATTTCGGTATATCGCATCGCAGCAGCATTATCACCGTCTACTGAGCCAAAATTACCTTGTCCGTCCACCAACATATAGCGCAAGGAGAAGTCCTGCGCCATCCGCACGATGGTGTCATACACTGCTGTATCACCATGGGGGTGATATTTACCAATGACGTCACCGACAATACGCGCAGACTTTTTGTAAGCACGATTCCAATCGTTGCTCAACTCATGCATTGCAAATAACACACGTCTATGTACCGGCTTGAGGCCGTCACGAACATCGGGTAATGCACGACCCACGATTACGCTCATGGCATAATCTAAATAGGAACGACGCATCTCTTCTTCTAGACTTACAGGCAGGGTTTCTTTGGCGAATTGGTCCATGTTTTTTATAAAAATGAAAGAGTTAAAAAGAGTTGATTTTTGCGTACAAAAAACAGTCAAAATTTTAGCAGATTTCATACCTCAAAGGCAGTTTATTTGCGCTAAAAACATAACAAAGGGGCGCATAAATACTGCATTTTGCTGATATCAGTAAAAATCTGAGTGGGAACTTAAATATTCATCAGCATTTTTAAGCTAACACCCTATTTATTAGTTAATTTTTTTACAAATTAAGGTATAATCCGCGACCTTTATAGCGAACAATTTGCAGGATTATTATGAAAACAGCACAAGAACTCCGAGTTGGCAATGTAGTGATGATAGGTAGCGACCCCATGGTGGTGCAAAAGACCGAGTACAACAAATCAGGTCGAAACGCCGCAGTGGTGAAAATGAAATTCAAAAACCTTTTGACAGATGCCCCGAGCGAGAGTGTTTACAAAGCGGATGATAAGTTCGACGTTGTAGTGCTTGAAAAGAAAGACGTGAGTTACTCCTACTTTGCCGATCCCATGTATGTGTTTATGGACAGCGAATACAATCAATACGAAGTAGAAGCTGAGAATATGACGGATGCATTGAACTTCTTGGAAGACGGAATGGAATGTGAAGTAGTGTTTTATAACGGCAAAGCCATCTCTGTAGAGTTACCTAACTCTGTCGTGCGTGAAATTACTTACACAGAACCTGCTGTGAAAGGCGATACCTCTGGCAAAGTGATGAAGCCAGCCAGAATCTCTACAGGCTTCGAATTGCCTGTCCCATTGTTCTGTAGTGTTGGGGATAAAATTGAAATTGATACCCGTACACTAGAATACAAAAATCGCGTCAATAAATAATCTTTACGATAAAAAAAGGGAGCTTGTGCTCCCTTTTTTTATCGACAAATCTTGGCTTAGAAATGTTTGTAATGTTTCTTCAATTGCTTAGTCACTTCCCAATGTGATTTCAAACCACGTGGAAACTCGACATAATCACCAGCGCGAATCACCACGGTCTCACCGCCAGCTGGTGTTACATGAATTTCACCTTCTAATACATAGGCTTTTTCAGTCATATCAAAATCCAATGGAAACTTGGATGGTGGGCAATCCCAGATATTCCAGCTAGAAACACCCAATTGCTCTAATTTTTCTTTGCTTGGATTGTGATCGATGATGATTTGCGTCATGTTAATTCCTTTAAATTGATGAACGAAGCACTGTCAAAAAAACAGCAAAAAAAAAACTGCTATCAGCAGCTTTAAAAAACTTGGCGGAAGAGGTGAGATTCGAACTCACGGAGGGCGTGAACCCTCGACAGTTTTCAAGACTGTTGCATTAAACCGCTCTGCCACTCTTCCAACTTTTTACTTCATCAAACTGCCACTCGACAGTTTTAGTTCCGGCTAACCTAAGCGTTGCTTAGATTACCCTACACTGCAATGAGCCGTTGGCTCATTGTCAAGACTGTTGCATTAAACCGCTCTGCCACTCTTCCAACTTTTTACTTCATCAAACTGCCACTCTTCCAACTTTTTACTTCATCAAACTGCCACTCGACAGTTCACAGAT
>CAYYBG010000007.1:0-62492 GCA_964470195.1 uncultured Methylophilaceae bacterium
ATACCGCACACGAGTCCTGGCATGCCTTCGAAATTATGGCAGAATTTGTCAATGCAACAGAAGGCCTGAAAGAGATTACTCCTGCTGTATCCATCTTTGGTAGTGCGCGCATCAAACCGAATGATCCATATTATCGACTGACAGAGGAAATTGCTCGTCTACTATCCGATGCTGGTTTTAGTGTGATTTCTGGCGGTGGCCCAGGCATCATGGAAGCTGCCAATAAAGGGGCATACCCCGGCAAGTCTCCCAGTGTTGGTTTAAATATTGAGCTCCCTCATGAACAAGTCAGTAATGCTTTTCAGGATATCAGCCAAAACTTTAAACATTTCTTTATGCGCAAAGTGATGTTTGTCAAATATGCTTCGGCTTATGTGGTGTTGCCTGGTGGTTTTGGTACCCTAGATGAGCTGATGGAGGCTTTAACCTTGATACAAACAGCTAAGTCTCGCAAGATTCCGATTATTCTAGTCGGCAGTGAATTTTGGCAAGGTATGCTGGATTGGTTCGCTAGTACACTAGTGAAACAAGGCATGATTCATCAAGATGATATGAAGCTGATGCAGGTGATAGACCAGCCCAGCGCCATCGTTGCAGCGATATTTAAACATTATGAAACCCGTGGCTTTGAATTGTCAGCGGCCGAGCGACGCAATCAGTTGTATTTATAGGCTTTGATATGCGCGATAGGATGTTTTTTATGGCGCACGCTTTTTTGATAGAATGCTAAGCATCTGACTAGGGGATATTATGAAATTCAACTATTTACTGCGGCCTTTATACCTTTTTTTGGCTGTGATGTCTTTGTGCGGACTGGTCGTGGCTGCAGAAAAGCCTGTTTTCCCAGAAAATCTTGAGCCGTTGCCAGATGCTTTGCCGCCCCCCGGTGCCAGCGATGCTGAAGTAGAAGAGCCGCAAGTCACCATCATAAAAAAAGGTGAGGAACAGGTGGAGGAATACCGTATGCATGGTGAATTGTATATGATGAAAGTCACGCCATCGCATGGTGTTCCTTACTATATGATGCGTGAAGATCAAGAGGGTGGATGGACACGATTGGATGGACCGACTCCGCCGCCAGTGATTCCCAAATGGATTCTGTTTAGGTTCTAATTCACAGCGCACTTAATCGAGTGCGCTTTTTTTGTTTTTTTATAGTTTATTTAGACTTTATGTCCGTCTTTACTTCCGTCAGTCAGGCTCAACTATCCAACTGGCTTGCCAATTTTTCTGTAGGTGAACTGAAATCATTTCAGGGCATTTCTGCTGGCATCACCAATAGCAATTATTTTGTCACCACCTCACAAGGGCGCTTTGTCCTTACTTTGTTTGAGCAACACAGCCTAGCCGAATTGCCCGCCTTTCTCAAGCTGATGGCGCATTTGGCCAATTCAGGCCTACCTTGTCCGAAACCAGTGGTCGCCAGCGATGGTCATATGGTATTGGTGCTCAACCAAAAACCTGCTTGTTTGGTAAGTTGTTTGCCTGGCGCTGATATCGACGTGGCAACAGTAGAGCAATGTTATGAGATAGGTCAGTTTATGGCGCGTATGCATAATAGCGCACAACAGTTTAACGAGCCATTGCCCGATACTAGAGATGCCCATTGGTTTGATACCACCGCAGCAAAGGTTAGTCCAAAACTCAGCGCATCTGAATTGGACTTGCTGCAACAGGTGTTTGCCCAGCTAGCTCAAGCAGACTTCAGCCAATTACCACAAAGTATTATTCATGCCGATTTATTTCGCGACAATGTATTAATGCAAGGGCAACATATTGGTGGGGTTATCGATTTTTACTATGCTTGCCGGGGCGATTGCTTGTATGACATCGCCATCGCAGTCAACGATTGGTGCCATCAAGATGGCATTATTCTTGAAGATAAAGTTCTTGCCTTGCTAAAGGGTTATCACCAGATTCGAGCATTGACTGAAGCAGAACATCAGGCATGGCCCCTGATGTTACAAAAAGCGGCTTTGCGTTTTTGGTTGTCACGTTTGTATGATGCACATTTTCCTAACAGCGGTGAGTTAACCCATGCCAAAGATCCAAATTACTTTAGAAAAATATTGCAGTGGCATTTAGTAAACTGCCAACATAATATGCAAACATGGCATCATGCCTAACAACATGGTGTTAAATGCAAACAAAAGCGAAGCAAAAGACTAAGGAATAGACACAATGAACATGTTACAAGATTTGAAATTAGGCTATAGCTGGGTTAGGCAGAGTTATGATTTGTTTCTGCATCATCCAGCCAAATGGTTATTCTTATCTTTTCTTTATCTGTTTGTCTTTATTATCCTACCGATGTTATTGCTCGGTACGATTGGGGTATTAATCAATCAAGAGGCGTCGGTGATATTACTTATTTTGACCAGTCTGGTGGGACTGGTGGTGTCTTTTAGCTGGCCAATTTTTACTTCATTGGTGATAGGTGTTTGTCGAGAAACGCACACAGAAAGACACACCGCACTGAGTGAAATATTCGCTAAAATTCGCCCCCATATTCGCCAACTTATTTTGCTAGGCATTTTATTTTTTGCCTATCGTATGCTGATGGTATTCGCCATGCAGACAGATATGCAGAGCTTGGAACAATGGCGTGAAGCCAACCCCAACAACAATGATTTTCCGCTCATATTTTGGATCATTATGTTAAAAATATTGGTGCTGGAAGTGCCTTTGATTTTAGCCACATGGTACTCACCATTGCTCATTTCATTTCAAGAAATGACGGTGATTCATGCGATACAACATAGTATTTGGGCGTCACTAAAAAATTTAGTTTCTCTAATCAGCGCTTGGCTGACACTGACTATTTTTGTGGTGTTGATGATGATGTTGCTAGGGTTGATTGTCGGCGTTGTGGCATTCTTATCTGGTGATTTAGGGAGACTATTGGGTGAGTTAGTTTTAATGCTAGCCTTCTTAATCGCAACTGCATTTTTATTTTCGATACAGTATTTCAGTTATCTGTATATGTATTATGAAAAACCACGCTCATCCAATTAAATCTTTTCCAATTTGGCATATTCCAATGCGAGCCATTTCATGCCCTCGCGACCAAAATTGATTTGTATGCGCAAATCATCACGGTTGCCTTCATAGCTGACTACTACCCCTTGTCCAAATTTCTCATGTCGAACCGCTTGGCCAATTTTCCAAGTCAATGCCGGCGCAGTGCTTGGCGCTTCATGAAGGTTGGCTTGACGGGGTGCTTGGTTGGTGGCGCGTTGATTTAGGCGCAACAATACCTGTTCTGGGAGTTCATCCAAAAAGCGCGAGCTCAATCCATAACGCATCTGACCATGCAACATACGACTTTGCGCATAACTGAGATATAAGCGTTTTCTTGCGCGGGTGACAGCCACATACATCAAGCGTCTCTCTTCTTCTAATCCTTGGTGCTCACTCATGCTATTTTCATGTGGGAATAATCCCTCCTCCAAGCCACCAATAAACACAGACTGGAACTCTAGGCCTTTAGAAGAATGCACGGTCATCAATTGCAAAGCTTCGGCGCCAACATCGGCTTGATGTTCTCCCGCCTCAAGGCTTGCAAATGTGAGAAACTCAATAAGCCCCGAGGTATCCCCCTCAAGTGCATCTTGATTGTTTTGAATAAAAGTCGCAGCCGCGTTCATCAACTCATCCAAGTTGGCGATTCGTTCTTCGCCCTCTTTTTCTGTTTGATAATGACTTCGAAGTCCAGATAAACTGCTCGCCAATTCTGTCATTTCTGCAAGCGTCAGACCACTTGCATCTTCTTGCATATGCAAAACCAGCGCGACAAAACCTTCTAAGCCTTTACCTGGTTTTCCATGACCTACTTTATTGATGGCTGCCTGCCAAAGACTACAGTTTTGCTCACGTGCGGCTTGTTGTAATTGCTCTAAACTGCGGGCCCCAATACCACGAGCAGGGAAGTTAATCACTCGTAATAGTGCTACATCATCATGTGGATTATTGATTAGACGCAGATAGGCCATCGCATGCTTTACCTCAGCACGATCAAAAAATCGAAGACCACCATAGACGCGATAGGGAATCCCAGCCGAGAATAATGCATGCTCAATCACGCGCGATTGAGCATTGGAGCGATAAAGAACCGCCATTTCATCCAAGCGTAAGCCACTCTGATGACAATGACGCACCTCCTCAACAATAAAGTTCGCCTCTTCAATATCGTTATATGCTTCAAAAACCCTCACTGGTTCACCGGCACCTGCTGCCGTCCAAAGTTTTTTCCCCATGCGCTGTTGGTTGTTGGCAATAATCGCATTGGCAGCATCCAAGATATGACTATGAGAGCGATAGTTTTGCTCTAATTTGACCAAATTTTCTACTTGAAAATCACGCTCAAAATCATTCATATTGCTTACTCGAGCGCCACGAAATGCATAGATTGATTGATCATCATCGCCTACTGCAAACACAGCATTAGGCTTGGCCTGCATAGATAAACCAGCTAGTAATTTCAGCCATTGATATTGCAAACGATTAGTGTCTTGAAATTCGTCCACTAAAATGTATTGAAAGCGAGTTTGGTAGTGTTCACGCAAACTCGCATCACGAAGCAATAATTCATAACAACGCAGTAATAGTTCGGCAAAATCTACCACTCCTTCGCGTTGACATTGCTGGTCATACTCATGGTAAATCTCTTTTAATTTTTGCGAGTAAGCATCATAGGCATCCACTTGATGGGCGCGTAAACCTTCTTCCTTGCAGCTATTGATATAAGCCATCGCTTGCTTGGCAGGATATTTTTCATCATCTACGTTCATCACTTTCATCACACGTTTGATGGCGGATAACTGATCAGATGTATCAAGAATCTGAAAAGTGGACGGCAACATAGCTTCTCGATAGTGGGCCCGTAACATACGATTACACAGACCGTGGAAGGTACCAACCCACATGCCTCGGGTGTTAATTGGTAGCATAGCACTTAGACGCGTCAGCATCTCTTTGGCGGCTTTGTTGGTAAAGGTGACTGCCAATAATCCATTGGGCGATACTTGCCCAGTAGAAATCAGCCAAGCTATTCGGGTGGTAAGCACTCTGGTTTTGCCGCTTCCAGCCCCAGCTAAAATAAGTGCTGAAACATAGGGAAGTGTTACAGCTTCAAGTTGCTTATCGTTTAGGCCATCTAACAAAGGCTGTTTGGGCTGTATACTGATATCGTTCATGTAGCTATTATCCCAGTTTTGGCCCCAATAAAGATAGCCGTCAGAAAAAACCATATGATAAATAATGCTTTTAATAATATAAAATTTTAAAAAAATGCTGATAGTTCGGGAACTTAACAACTTTTGCAGGGCTCTATATTTGCACGGTTAGCAAGTATGAATTGGCTTGTTAACCCCACGCTTTCCTCCCTGAGCGTGGTGCCTATTTACTTAGGCTTTTAGCCCCGATATCCCCTTATATCGGGGCTTTTTTTTTGGCTGTTAGTTATGAAGAAAAACAATAAAAAAACCCCGTCACATTGGACGGGGTTATATATATCACTACTGATTTGCAGTGGTGAGGCAGTATTACATCATGCCGCCCATGCCACCCATACCCATGTCGCCACCAGGCATTGCTGGCGCATCTTCCTTCGGTAACTCAGCGACCATACAATCTGTGGTCAGCATCAATCCTGCAACAGAAGCGGCGTTTTGTAATGCAGAGCGAGTCACTTTGGTAGGATCTAATACCCCCATTTCGACCATATCGCCATAGCTATCATTAGACGCATTGAAACCGTAATTACCTTTACCAGCTTCAATATTGTTCACTACAACGGATGGCTCTAAACCAGCGTTTGCAACGATTTGACGTAAAGGCTCTTCTACAGCGCGCAATACAATCTTCACACCAGCGTCTTGGTCATGGTTGTCGCCTTTTACCTTGGCAATTGCATCACGTGCGCGAATCAATGCCACACCACCACCTGCAACAATACCTTCTTCAACAGCAGCGCGTGTTGCGTGTAATGCATCTTCTACACGGGCTTTTTTCTCTTTCATTTCAATTTCAGTAGTAGCACCAACTTTAATCACAGCAACACCACCAGCAAGCTTAGCAACACGCTCTTGCAATTTTTCACGGTCATAATCGCTGGTTGATTCTTCTACTTGTTTCTTGATTTGGTCAATACGTGCTTTGATGTTGCTCTCATTGCCAGCACCATCGATGATGATGGTATTTTCTTTACCTACTTCAATACGTTTTGCTTGACCTAAATCTTCGATCTTGATGTTTTCTAACTTCAATCCCAATTCTTCAGCAATCACTGTACCGCCTGTCAAGATAGCAATATCTTCCAACATCGCTTTGCGACGATCACCAAACCCTGGAGCTTTTACTGCACAAGTCTTGAGAATGCCACGGATATTATTCACCACCAAAGTAGCTAATGCTTCACCATCAATATCTTCAGCAATAATCAATAATGGACGACCGGCTTTTGCTACTTGTTCCAAGGCTGGCAATAAGTCACGAATATTGGAAATTTTCTTGTCGTATAGCAATACGAAAGGATTGTCTAACAAAGCAATTTGACGTTCTTGGTTATTAATGAAGTAGGGTGACAAATAACCACGATCGAATTGCATCCCTTCTACAACGTCTAATTCATTTTGCAGACCAGAGCCGTCTTCAACTGTAATCACACCCTCTTTACCCACTTTGTCCATTGCATCAGCAATAATTTGACCGATAGAAGCGTCGGAGTTTGCTGAGATAGAACCGACCTGTGCAATTTCTTTGCTGGTTGCACATGGTTTGGATTGAGATTTTAAATGTTCAACGGCGACTTCAACGGCTTTGTCGATACCACGTTTCAAGTCCATAGGATTCATACCAGCCGCTACCGATTTCATGCCTTCGCGAATAATCGCTTGTGCCA
Organism: uncultured Methylophilaceae bacterium; assembly: GCA_964470195.1. GTDB lineage: Bacteria > Pseudomonadota > Gammaproteobacteria > Burkholderiales > Methylophilaceae > RFPI01. The sequence goes on from CAYYBG010000007.1 coordinate 6,902, forward strand.
ATACAGTCGCTGTCGTTGTACCGTCACCAGCAACATCGTTGGTTTTGCTAGCAACCTCTTTCACCATTTGTGCGCCCATATTTTCGAACTTGTCTTTTAGCTCGATTTCCTTAGCAACAGATACCCCATCCTTGGTAATGGTAGGAGCGCCATAAGCACGCTCTAACACAACATTACGGCCTTTAGGGCCCAAAGTCACTTTTACAGCATTCGCTAATACATTGACACCGTTGGTCATCTTATGGCGAACTTCATCACCAAAACGTACATCTTTAGCAGCCATTTATCTTTCTCCTAAATAAAATTTTATGAAAATGCGATTAAATCAATTAAGCCTCGATGACACCCATCAAGTCTTCTTCACGCATTACCAATAATTCTTCACCGTCTACTTTGACAGTTTGGCCGGCATATTTGCCGAATAATACTTTGTCACCTACTTTGACATCCAAAGTGATGGATTTGCCTGATTCATCTTTTTTGCCAGGACCCACAGCAATCACTTCGCCTTGATCTGGCTTTTCAGTCGCTGTATCTGGAATGACGATACCGGAAGCGGTAGTACGCACTTCTTCCAGGCGTTTTACGATGACGCGATCATGTAAAGGACGAATTTTCATTGAAGTAACTCCTTAATTAATTGAAATAAAATTACGTTATTCAGAAACAACCGTTAAATTCAGAGGGCGCATTTTAGCACTCATCCCCTTCGAGTGCTAGTAATGAGGGTGTTTGATTGAATTTCAAGGGCTAACAAATAAATTTTTTAATCCAGTATCCTGTGGGGTTTTGGAGTTGCGCTTATATCAGCGATAATTTGGATTGCAAGTTGAAATACATAAAGGTCATCCCATTTTGCAGACGCATACCCAACACAATCAGGATTTATTGCAACGCAGCCTTGCTTCGGTGTGGCATCCATGCACGCAAATGAAATGGCATGAACAGTTACCCTTAATGCCAATCCAGCGTGCAGAGGGTCTATGGTTGTACGACTTTGAGGGCAAGCGTTATTTAGATGCGGTGAGTTCTTGGTGGGTAAATTTATTTGGTCATCAAGAAGCTCGAATCAAGCAAGCAATTCGCCAACAATTAGATCAACTAGAGCATGTCATGTTGGCAGGCTTTACCCATCAGCCAGTGGTTGAATTATCCGAGGCACTCGCACAGGTGACGGGCTTGGGGCATTGTTTTTATGCCTCGGATGGTGCCTCTGCTACTGAAATCGCATTAAAGATGAGTTTTCATTATTGGCGTCAAGTCGGCCGAGTTAACAAACATCAATTTGTTAGTCTCAAGCAAAGTTATCATGGTGAGACTGCCGGCGCACTGGCCGTTACTGATGTACCGATATTCAAAGATACTTATGCAGCTTTACTGCGTGACACCATACAGATGCCCAGTCCTGATTGGCGCTTGGCACAAGCAGGAGAGTCAGCTGAAGATTATGCAATAAGATGCGCGCAACAGATGGATAGTTATTTGGCACAACATCATGAGCAAATTGCTGCAGTCATTATCGAGCCCCTCGTTCAATGTGCGGCAGGCATGGCGATGTATGAGCCGGTTTATTTGCAGCGATTGAGTGAGAGTTGCCGACGCCACCAAGTGCATTTGATTGCGGATGAAATTGCCGTCGGATTTGGTCGTACAGGTTCGCTGTTTGCCTGCCAGCAGGCCAACATCACCCCTGATTTTCTGTGTTTGTCTAAAGGCATTAGTGGCGGCTTTTTGCCACTCTCGGTCACGCTGACGACAGATACCATTTATCAAGCTTTTTATCATGATGAGATGAGTAAAGGGTTTTTACATTCGCACAGTTACACCGGTAATCCTTTAGCATGTGCAGCGGCGCTTGCAAGCTTAAAAATTTTTGCTGAAGACGACATTTTGAATCGTAACCAACAATTACAAGCTTGGATTAATCAGCAGTTACAGCCATGGCAAGATATGCCTATTCGGCATTTACGCAACCGCGGCATGATATGGGCGTTTGATGTCATGACTGAGCGTGGCGATTTTTCACGCGCTTGTTACCAGCAAGCGTTACAGCAAGGTTTATTACTCAGACCAATTGGTAATACGGTGTATTGGATGCCTCCATACTGTATGACTGAAGATGATGCTGCGTTACTGATACAAAAAACCCGCGAGGTGGTTTTGCAATGCGTATGACATTGGCGCTGGTTTGGCTGTTGTTTAGTTACTTCAGCTGGGCACAATTGCCTGCGCCAGTGATGCAAGCGCTTCAAGCAGAGGGTATTGCTGCCGAGCAGGTGAGTGTTTGGGTGCAAAGACTGGATGATGAAAAACTGGTGTTGAGCCATGAAGCACAAGTGCCACGCAATCCTGCCTCGGTGATAAAACTATTGACCAGTTATGCGGCACTCGATTTGCTTACCCCCAACTATCGCTGGGTTACCCAGTTTTATAGCAAGCAGCCGATAGCCTCAGGCAAAATTACTAACGATCTTTGGGTGCGTGGTAGTGGCGACCCGAGTTTGACTGATGCAGATTTATTCAATATAGCCAGCGAAATTCGCCAGAAATGGGCAGTGTCAGAAATCTGTTGCCATCTGTGGTTGGATAGTAGTGCTTATCAATCTTCTGCATTTAATCCTGCTGCCTTTGATGGCAAACCCTATCGTGCTTACAATGCACCGGCTGAGGCAGTGATGGTTAATCAACAAGCAATGCGGATAGAGTTTTCTGCCAATCATGAAATCCTCAATGTCGTGTTATTTCCTGATGTAATCGGATTAACAAAGAAATTCGACATTAGTTTGACGAGTGAAGCCTGTGGTGAGTGGAAAGATAAACTCATGCTTCAACGAGACGGCGACCGCATAACGATTAAAGGGAGTTATGCCGCTGGCTGCGGCGAAAAATATTTGGATGTTTATTGGCAAGATGGTCAGGATTATTTCGCTCGGACTTGGCAAACGGCATGGACAAAATCACAAAGCAATATAAACCATCAATATGCACTTAAGTGGGGTGCCGGTATGGTACCGAATGATGCAGTATTGCTGCATGAGCACGTTTCCAGACCACTGGCTGATATTGTGCGAGACATGAATAAGACCAGTAACAATGTCACAGCACGTGCATTATATCTGGCCTTAGCACGTTATGCGGATGCGACTCAGCCAGCCAGTGAGGCATTGGCAGAAGTGGCATTACGTCAATGGATTAAATCTAAAGAATGGAATTTTGCTGAGTTAGTTTTACAAAATGGCAGTGGTCTATCCCGGCTGGAGCGACTCAGTGCTGAGCATTTAGGCATGTTACTCAGTCATGCTTTTCACAGTCCTGTGATGCCAGAGCTGATGTCCTCTTTGCCTGTGTACGGCATAGATGGCACTCTAAAAAAATACCAAGCAAGTGCGTTATATGGCAAAGCTCATTTCAAAACCGGTTCACTTGAGCAAGTGAGGGCTTTGGCAGGTTATATGCAAGATAGTCAAGGACGTCGTTATGTGCTTGTTTGGCTGGTCAATGGCGAGCGGGCTCAGCGAAGCAGGGCCGCGCAAGAAGCTATGTTAAACTGGATATATCATCAGTCTTAATCCCCAATAAGTTAAATTTTTGAATAGAAAGCATATTATGAAACTCACCACATCAGCGCTTATCGTGGCCGGATTTTTTTCTTTGGCATTGACTGCTTGTCATGCCGACAATCAACCTAACAGTAAGGAAAATGCAATGTCTGAACAAGTCAATCAACTCATCATCAAAGATACCGTCGTTGGTAATGGACGTGAAGCCGAGGCTGGCTTCAATATCACTGTCCATTACACAGGCTGGTTGTATGACCCAAGCAAACCGGAAGGCAAGGGTAGCAAATTTGATAGTTCGCTAGAGCGTCACGAACCGTTTGTGTTCTTTTTAGGCGGTGGTCAGGTGATTCAAGGCTGGGATGAAGGCTTTGCGGGCATGAAAGTTGGCGGTAAACGCACGCTGATTATTCCTCCTGATATGGGCTATGGTGCCTATGGTGCTGGCGGTGTGATTCCGCCCAATGCCACTTTGATTTTTGATGTTGAGTTATTAGCAATCAAGTAAAAGGATAGGCCATGAAAGCACGAGTGAAATGGGTTGAGGATGTCTGCTTTATGGGCGAATCCGAGTCTGGTCATGCCGTTATTTTGGATGCAGCGCCAGATATTGGTGGGCGCAATTTAGGTATGCGCCCCATGGAGATGTTACTGATTAGTATGGGGGCATGTTCTTCTATCGATGTCGTGACTATCCTAAAAAAAGCACGACAAAACATCAGCAACTGCGTAGCTGAAATCAGTGCAGAACGTGCCGATGAAATTCCTAAAGTATTTACTAAAATTCATGTGCATTTTGTGGTCACTGGCCAAGACTTGAATGTGGCACAAGTCGAACGTGCGGTGAAATTATCAGCAAAAAAATATTGCTCTGCTTCGATTATGTTGGGCAAAGCCGCACAGATTACGCATGGCTTTGAGGTGATACAAGGGTAAAAGCCGAGCTATTTAATCACTTTTACCTGCAAAGTAATTGCGCAAGAAATAATCTCAAATAGACGATCGATATTAGGGTGTTTGCCGGGGTTTTGCTCAGCGTCATGGGTGTGTTCAGCATAAATCTGCAAGCCCTTTTTGGCTGCTTCAGGAGTAATGCTGCCAAATTGCTCGGCCAGATAATGATAAACACGCACTGAACCTTGGCTGCCCGGTTTGTTCTCAATACAGCCCTCAAGACTGCCATCAGGTAGATACAGCTCTATTTTTTGTACATGGTCAGTGATGGGCAATTCAGCCAAAAGCTCAGAAAATTTTTTCATAGTGATATTGCTTCAGTTTAAAGGTAATAGGTTGATTTGGTCATGACCTTAGATAGACATCGCATGGCATGTTTGACTGGGTTTGGCAATTCAGCTCCCCCCAGCTGAAATGCTGTATCTGCATGCGCTGCTTCGTCCAGCGCCATTTGTTTTAGGATGGCTCGACTTTTTTTGTCAGCATCGGGCAAGATACTCAAATGGTGTTCTAAATGTTTACCTACCTGTTGTTCTGTTTCAGCCAAAAAGCCCAAATTCCAACGATCGCCCAATGCACCGGCAAATGCACCCAAAGCAAACGAGCCGGCGTACCAAATCGGATTCAGCAAACTGGTATGACCACCAAGTTCTTTAATACGTTTTTCGCACCAAGCTAAATGCTCGGTTTCTTCTTTCGAAGCTTGTTGCAATGCTTGTACTGTTTCAGGATTACGTGCCGTGAGAGATTGGCCGTTGTAAAGCGCTTGTGCACAAACTTCACCACAGTGATTAATACGCATCAATCCGGCAGCATGTCGTTTTTCTGAGGCACTAAGCGTGCTGTCTTCAATATCAGCATCAGGGTAAGGCCGTGTGCTATGAGCGCTAGCACTGACGGTTTTCAGAGCTTTATCAAATTCAATAATGACGCGGTCAAGCAACATCGGCCAAACTCAAATCTTATTTAGGTTTGTTGTTAGGGTTCAAGATTTCCATGCCTTTAAGCAGATTCAACGCTTGTACAAATTGGTAATCGCTTCGTGTGCCTGCTTCGAATGGCGTTTTGTCGGCAAAGTTTTTGTCATCTTTGTTAGGCGTGACTTGAGGCTTAGGCTCAGGTTTTGCCTCTGGCTTGGCCGGAGCTTCACCATCCTTAGGGTTAGATAAATGACGGCTCAAGTCGGCTTCACGTAGGTTGAGGGATGCGTCGCTAGGGTTAGCGGGATCCTCAACCACGATATCAGGCACAATGCCTTTGGCCTGAATAGAGCGTCCATTCGGGGTAAAGTAGCGAGCAGTGGTTAGCTTAATCGCGGTACCATTATTCATAGGTAAAATCGTTTGCACTGAACCTTTACCAAAACTTTGTGTGCCCATAATGACTGCGCGTTTGTGGTCTTGTAAAGCACCTGAAACAATTTCAGAAGCGCTAGCCGAACCACCGTTAATCAGCACCACCATAGGCAAGGTTTTCAAATCATCCGGCAAGTTTTTCAGGTAGTCCGCATTTTCACCACCACGAGAATAATTGCTTGGGTTAGCTGTTAATTGCATTTTGGCATCTGATGCACGGCCTTCGGTGTAGACCACCAAAGCATCTCTGGGGATAAAGGCGGCACTGACACCTACTGCAGCATTCAACAGCCCACCTGGGTTATTGCGTAAATCAAGTACTAACCCCTTGAATGGTGCTTTGTTGAGCTCGAGCAATTTGCTCAGCGCTTTGGCTAAGTCCTCGCCAGTATGTTCTTGGAATTGCGTGATGCGCACATAAGCATAGTTTGGTTCACTCAACTTGTATTTAACACTTTGGGTTTTGATCACATCACGGATCAGTGTGAAATAAAGCGGTTTATTCTCGCCTTTACGCAATACTGTTAATTTGATTGGTGTATTGGGTTTGCCACGCATACGCTTAACTGCGTCATTTAAGCTCATGCCCTTCACCAAGGTTTCATCCAACTGCATAATCAAATCACCAGTTTTCAATCCAGCACGGAATGCAGGGGTATCTTCAATGGGGGTCACCACCTTGACCAAGCCGTCTTCCATACCAACTTCGATACCAAGACCTCCGAACTCGCCTTGCGTGCCAGCTTGCAAATCTTTAAAGCCCTCAACATCAAGAAAAGCAGAATGAGGATCTAAGCCGGATAACATACCGTTGATAGCCTCGTTGATTAACTTTTTGTCATCCACTTTTTCCACATAATCCGATTTCACCTTGCCATAAACTTCAGCGAAAGTACGTAAAGCATCTATGGGTAATTGCGTGGCAGGATTTTTCTCTGCATTAGCGGAATAATTGAGGCTCAGCATCACGCCGAAGATTGCGCCTACGGTTAGCAAAACGAATTTTTCAATTTTTGAGCGCATATAAATGGCTAGTCCTTAAAATGGTCGTAAAAATTATTTTCAGTTGGTATGATAAATGCATATTTTCCGCTATTTACCGCTACTTGCATAGAACTCTGTTGCATGCATCAACCTAACAGCTAAATTAAAAATTCAATATGAAAACTTATCAAATTGAAATTCACTATTGCACTCAATGCCGCTGGATGTTACGTGCTGCATGGATAGCACAAGAGCTTTTAATTACATTCGAGTCAGACATTGCTCGTGTGTCGCTGGTTCCGGGATCAGGAGGAATTTTTGATATTCGATTAGAAAATAATCTGATTTATTCGCGTCAACAGCAAGGGCAGTTCCCTGAGCTTAAACATATCAAACAGAAAATTCGAGATGTGATTGACCCCAGTCGGTCATTAGGTCATAGCGACCACTAATTTGGATTATTGCAAATTTAGCTTATCGACGGATTCAGCTGTTGCTAAATCCTTGGGATCAATACGACGCGCTCCATTAAAGCGTTTGGCCCAATAGCTCTCGGTCATATCAGTGATTTCCACCTCTTTACCTTTTCTCGGGGCATGAATAAAACGATTTTCGCCGATATAAATACCGACATGAGAAAAAGAAGATTTCAAGGTATTAAAAAACACCAGATCCCCAGGCTGTAAATCTTTGTTAGAGACATTCTTGCCAAGCCGACTCAATGCTCGAGCGCCGTGTGGCAGTGTCAAGTTGGTCGCTTGTTGAAAAACAAAGCGCACAAAACCACTGCAGTCCAAACCACCCTCAGGAGTTTTACCTCCCCAAGAATATTTCACGCCCATCAAACTCAGCGCACTCAAAATTACATCTTGGGCATAATTAGACCATGAGCCGGCATCACTAGCGCCAGCATCGCTTAATTGGGTTTTATCGCCGTTTGTCTTGTCATATGACCAGGGTAAATTAAAATCGGCGGCTACCGTGATTTGATAGACGCCGATATGTAAGGCGAACAATGTAATTTGCAACTTTTTCATAGGGTTATTTTAAAAGACTAGGGGGTGGCTGGCAACCTTAAATTTTCCCTAAAGATAAATAGTCCCATTAATTCAGGCACTTCTCACGATATTGAGGGATAGGAAAATTGCGTAAAAGTGGCCCTAAAACTGTTATAGTGCCAGCCTCATCCGCCCAATTTCGGTACTCAAACAAGCAAAAAACATGAATTTAGAACGTAAAAAACTCGAGTTACTAGCACCAGCAAAAAATGCAGAGTACGGCATCGAAGCAATTAAACATGGCGCTGATGCGGTATATATAGGCGGTCCAGCATGGGGTGCACGCGCCAAGGCCCCAAATTCGATTGAAGACATTGCGCGTTTGATCGAGTTTGCACATCGTTACTACGCCAGGGTATATGTGGCACTGAATACCATTATTGCCGCACAGGAAATTGACCACGCACGTCAATTGATTCAGCAGTTTTATCAGATTGGGGTGGACGCCCTGATAGTACAAGATATGGCAATTTTGGAAATGGACATCCCACCGATTGCCTTGCATGCCAGTACACAAACTGATATCCGCACAGTCAAAAAAGCACAGTTTCTTGATCAAGTAGGTTTCTCTCAGTTAGTGCTAGCGCGTGAAATGGATTTGCCTACTATTGCAGCGATTGCAACAACCACTGATGCAGTGTTGGAGTATTTTGTTCATGGGGCATTGTGTGTGGCATTTAGTGGGCAGTGTTACATCAGCTATGCCCACACTGGGCGCAGCGCAAATCGTGGCGAATGTTCGCAAGAGTGTCGTTTGCCTTATCGCCTAGAGGATGCCGAGGGGCGCGTGCTAGGCAACGATAAACATTTTCTATCGGTCAAAGACAATGACCAAAGTGCCAACCTTCGTGCGCTGATAGATGCTGGGGTGAGCTCATTTAAAATCGAGGGACGCTACAAAGATTTAGCCTATCTAAAAAATACCACAGCCCACTATCGATTGTTATTGGATGAAATTCTTACAGAACGACCAGAGTTAGCGCGCTTATCCTCAGGGAAGAGCGAGATTAGTTTTACACCACAACCAGAAAAAACCTTTAATCGAAGTGCCACTGATTATTTTACCCATGGACGTCAAGCGGATATTGGCGCATTTGATACGCCAAAATTTGCTGGTGAAGAAGCTGGTCGAGTGGTCAAAGTCAGTGCAGATGCTATTCAAGTGGATAGTGAATTAGCCCTGCATAATGGTGATGGATTATGTTTTTTTGATGTGCATAAACAATTGGTCGGTATGCGCGTTAATCTGGTGCAAGGAAACAACATCTATCCCAATCAAATGCCCGATGATATCCGCCCCGGAACTCAGCTATATCGCAATCGTGACCATGCTTTTATGCGGCTTTTAGAAAAACCCTCTGGGCAAAGAAAAATTCCTTTGCAATGGTGTTTGAGTGAGACAGAGCAGGGATTTAAGTTACAAGCAAGCGATGACACAGGCTTGCAAGTCAGTGCTGAATTGATGCTGGAAAAACAAGTGGCCAAACAAGCAGCACAAGCACAACAGGCTTTGATAGATGGACTTCAGCGCCTAGGTAATAGTGATTTCTACGCCACCCATATCCAACTGCAACTATCGCAATATTGGTTTATCCCTGCCTCGAGTTTAAACGCTTTGCGGCGTGATGTGATAGAAGCCCTGCAGTTGGCACGACAACAAGCTTATGTGCGGCCGCTCAGACGCCCTGCGCATCAACCCCCAGCCATTTACCCCGAGGACAATCTGAGTTATTTGGCAAATGTCTACAACCCATTGGCAAGACAGTTTTATCACAAACACGGAGTGAAACTAATTGCTGCTGCCTATGAAGAAAATCAAGAGCAGGGCGAGGTATCTCTGATGATTACCAAGCATTGTTTACGCTTTAGTCATGCCATGTGTCCGAAAGAAGCCAAAGGGGTGCTCGGCGTCCAAGGAACCGTCAACGCTGAACCAATGACGCTGATCTCAGGTAATGATCGTTATACACTCAAGTTTGACTGCAAGCCTTGCGAAATGCATGTGATTGGAAAGCTGCGCAAGCATATTGCACAAATGCCTGCACAGCCTATGATATTTTTCCCAAACAAACCTAGCCAATAAGTCTTAGCGATTAAAAGTTGTATATCACATTCAATCGCGCGCTAATCGGTGAACCCGGCAGAATGTTGTTATTGTTGTGCGCGCTCAAGGCATAATCTTTGTTAGTCAGGTTCTCAATATTCAACTGCACACGGGTGTTCTTTTCAGGTTTCCAAAATACTGCGGCATCATAACGAGTAAATCCTGGCAAGATGGTGCTGGATGTAGCAGTTGGGGTAAGCGCATACATAGCAGAACGAGAGATAACACCCAAAGCGGCGCCCCAGCTTTCATTAAAGTCATAGCGATTCCACAAAGACAGCATGTGTTCAGGGGTTTGTCCCACACGAGTGCCTTTTGCAATAGCGCCATTACTTTGATCCTCAGAAACTTCAGCATCTTGATGCGCATAGCCACCAAACATACTCCATTGTGCAGTCACTTTACCCGCAACACTCAATTCATAACCCTTGGTTTCAGTACCACTGACTAAGATCGCTTCGGCAGGATTGCTTGGTGAATTGGCCACTACATTGTCGCGTTGCAATACATAAGCCGCAAGGCTGACATTCAAGTCAGGCGTGATGTCATATTTGATACCCACCTCTCGATTAGTAAATTTTTCGGGTTTAAGGCCATCCGTGCCTCGGGTTAAGCTGACCAATTGATCACCTGCACGGGGCACATAAGATAAGCTATAAGCCGCATATATCGACATATCTGCGACAGGTTTCAAAATTAAGCTGGCACGCGGAGAAGTCAAAAATTCAGTGTGATTGCTATTGAATGTGGATGCACCACCAGCGCTCCAATCTGTGCGTTCCATATCGTTCTGGAAACGATCCTGACGTATGCCTAAGATGGCACTCAAATAGGGATTAAATTGAATTTGATCCTGTAAGTAATAAGCAAAAATATTGACATTACTGTTCACAAAACGCAGCGGTTGATTAAACACAAAATCACGATTGGAAAGCGTATTGTTAATATTCAAATTATAAGTACTAGACAAATTCTCAGCGCTAGAACCATAACTATTAAATTGACTGATGGAGCGCTTGAGATCTGTTAGTTGTTTGCTAAATTCAGCGCCAGCCAAAAACTCGTGGCTAATGCCCCAGGTGTCAAACTTAAAAATCATATCGGTCTGATTGATAAAGTTACGTCTTTGCGTCCCCATATCATAAGCACCAATTCTGAATGAGCCATCCGCTTGCACACTGCCAGCAGCATAGACATTTTCATAATACTTATCGTAATCAGCATAGCGGGTACGGTTGCGCAATTTGATTTGATCATTAAAGTCATGTTCAAACAAAGCGTTCAAACCATAGGTTTCAGTCTGATTGGTACTGTTGCGATAACTGCCATAAAAAGTCTGAAAATCTTTGATCTGATAAGGGCGATTATTCAAGTCACCATTATCACCGCGTACAGACGGCACACCACGATCACCGATACGCATATCTTTAAAGTATTCAAAACCCAGCGTGACCTTAGTGCGGTCAGAAGGCAATATCGTGATGGTTGGATTAATGCCATAGCGTTCAATATTGACGCCATTACGGTAGCTGTCAGAATTTTCATAAACAGTATTAATCCGGAAAGCCACTGCTTCATTAATCGCTTGGCCATAATCTAAACTGGTACGTTTTTGGTTATAGGCGCCATAGCTCACTTGCAGTTCACGCACTGGGTCCCAGCCTGCCTCTTTACTGACACGATTGATAGCACCGCCCGCTGCACCACGACCAAACACCAAACCGTTGGGGCCTTTTAAAACCTCGATGCGATCAATATTGTATAAATCGCGATAAGTTTCGATGTCATCGCGCACGCCATCCAAAAAGAAATCACCTGTGGTAACACCTACGCCACGAAAGTTAATCGCGTCACGATTGCCCTCGCCCTGAGATAAAGTAATCCCCGGTACATAACGAATCGCATCACCGATACTTTGCACGGCGCTATCCAACATCTGGTCACGCGTCACAACGGTGACACTTTGTGGCACATTAATTAATGGCGTGTCTGTTTTAGTGGCCGTTACCGAGCGTTTGGCTTGATAGCCTTTCACAGGGTAAGTGTCGCTAATTTTTTGTGCGCTGACCTCAACAGGGTTGGCCAAGGCCAATTTGTCATTGGCAGAGGCGTTGACAGAGTGAGCCAAAGCCAGCAAAGCAAATAAATAGCGAGGTGAAATTGTTAGCTTCATAAGTATTAACGAATCCAAAAGAATTATATGCAAATGAGAATTGTTCTCATATTAAATCAAATGAGAATCATTATCAAGTAGAATTTTTGCTAATACAAAAAAGCTCACATTTCAGAGTCGCTAAAGCATTAAGCCCAGCATAAGCAAGCGTTATAATGCAGAGATAAGGACTCATTAAATTTGGAACAATATGCAAAAAGTAAAATTTGGACTAAGCGATTTAGAGGTATCCCCTATCTGTTTGGGCACCATGACCTATGGTGATCAAAATACCCAAGCGCAAGCCTTTGAACAACTCGACTATGCGCTAGAACAAGGTATTAACTTTATCGACTGTGCTGAAATGTACCCCGTGCCCCCCAAGGCCGATACCTTTACTAAAACAGAAACCATCCTAGGTAATTGGCTTCGTCACCAACCCCGCGAGAAGATTATATTAACTAGCAAAGTTGCTGGCCCAAGACGAGGCATGCACTGGATACGTGGAGGCCCAACAGGACTAGACGGCGACAATATACGCGCCGCTGTAGAAGGCTCATTAAAACGCCTACAAACGGATTACATCGACCTATATCAACTGCATTGGCCAGAGAGAAATGTCCCCATGTTTGGACAGTACCAGTTTGATCCTGCTCAAGAATATGAATCAGGTGAGTATCAAGTAGGAGAGCAAAAACAGTGGGTAAGCATACGCCATCAATTGGAAACTCTGGCTGAGCTCATTGAACAAGGCAAGATACGCTATATCGGACTGTCCAACGAACAACCATGGGGCATCATGCAATTTCTCAAGATAGCGGAACAGTATCAACTGCCTCGTATCGTCAGTTTGCAAAACTGCTATAACCTCATGAACCGAGGCATGGAATTTGGCACCAGCGAAATTTTGTATCGAGAAAATGTAGCGCTGATGGCCTATTCGCCATTGGCATTCGGACATCTGACCGGCAAATATATCGATAATCCACAAGCGCAAGGGCGCGTTACCATGTTTCTCGGTTATGCCCAACGCTATAAAAAACCGGGCGTGGAAAAAGCCAGCGCAGCCTACGCCAAACTGGCAAAACAACACGGCATGACACCTACCGAGTTAGCACTCGCTTTCGTCTATCACCGTTGGTTTGTCACATCCACCATCATAGGTGCCACCACCATGCCACAACTCAAGCAAAATATCGCCGCATGGCACACCCCATTATCAGCCGAAGTGCTAGCACAAATCGAACAGCTACACCTGACCATGATGAACCCGGCACCATAAGCAATGGTAATACATATGGGAACCAGTCAGCAGAACTTTGTGCCAACAATGCTGACAAAAAAAACAGCAAAGCTAGGTATAATCACTGGGTGGCTTTAATCAAACTGGGAAACTCATTAACCTCAATAAAGGTGAATCACATGGACAGCAAAAAAGTAGAGCAAGCGCTCAATAAAATTTTAGAGTTGGAATTAGCAGGAGTAGTGCGCTACACCCACTACTCACTCATGGTGTATGGCTATAACCGTATTCCGATTGTGTCATGGCTGCGTGAACAAGCGACCGAGTCACTGGACCATGCCAACAAAGCGGGCGAATTAATTACCCACTTAGGTGGGCATCCCTCTCTATCGATAGGGCCATTATTAGAAACGCACAATCACGATATTGGCGACATCTTGCGTGAATCACTAGAGCATGAAAATCAATCGCTCAATGCCTATAAAGAATTGCTCAAATTGGTGGGTGATGAATCTGTGATGCTGGAAGAATATGCACGTGAAATGATTTACCAAGAAGAACTGCATTTGGGTGAAGTAGATAAGATGCTGAGAAAGCCAGGCAACTTGGAGAAATTTCATCAAGGGTAAAAAATTTTAGTTTGGATAAAACCGCGTAATACTGAGAGGGTTGCGCGGTTTTTTTATGGCTATCAGATTTGAGCGAGAAATTCTTTAGGAAACATTGGGTGGTGAGAAATTATCCACCACAACGGTTTTTGTGTCGGAAACTTTATTTTTTTGATGAAAGTAAACACAGAAAAGAGACAAAGCAAAAGTGGTGATGGAAAGAATCAATACGAACCACTCTCTGGATAAATATGGGTTTTCTTCAAATGCTTCGATCTTCGTAGAAGTCAAAAACATAGCAAAAAAGGTCGTCAATGCAGTTAAGTGCGGGATATAGCTAAGTTTATTTTTTGAGTCACTCAGAATAGCTAATTTAGCTTTTTGCTCATACTTTGGACCGAGCTTTCTTGCCAAAGAAAGCCATGTTTGCGCCTCAAGTGTATCAGCCTTAGAGTTATTCACTTTCTTGGCTATTTCAATCCAGCCCGCTAAATCGACAATATGCAAAAAAATTGCAGCTAGAGACAGCTCATTCAATACTGTCGTGACATGAAAAATCTCATCACTAAAGTGCACTAGAACCATCCCACATTGTATTGAATGAAGTTGTTAGTGAGTTTGTAACCTCTGGCTCATTGAAATTAGAAATAGCGGTGGCGTGGCTATGATTCATTTCATAACGAAAAGCAGAACCACAAACAAAAAAATGATTGATTTGAGATGCGTGTCTTTGAGCTATTTTTCTAATCTCTAGCTTATGTTCAAAATCAGGAATCTCTTTTTCTAAAGCCTCGATATTTGCTTCGTCATCAACCAGCACTCTAATTTTTCCATGCGACGCAATAATCGCGTCTTTAAAACAACTGAGTGGCAAGCTTCCAGAATAAATCACGCAATCATCAGATTCAGTTTTTCTACCTATCATCAAATTGGCTAAAAGTTTGGCATGTTCAGAAGAATCATTTAGAAAGCGGCGGTTTTCTTTTTTGTCTGCTAGCGCGGTCACTGCGTCTATGTATTCCTGACTAACCTTAGAAGTGTCTATCTCCATTTTGAATCTCCAATATTCAGATCAATTTTATTATTAGGTTATTTAGTCTTTAAGTTAGGGTTGTTAAATCAGACCAAAAATCAATAAGCTGAATGATGAATATAATCATAGTTGATATTTCGCTGTCAACGAGGATTTAAAAGGTTGAGGGGCGATTTAATAAATATGGCTTAGCTAATAAATTTAGAGCTTTTATTGTGGCTTATATTGATGGGATTTGCTGAGGGACGAAGCCCATTTGCCGAGTGAGCAAGCTGAATAATTTTTAAAAAAATAATAACTTTTTGGCGTTTCTATCAGTTTTATAAAATGTTGACTATAATCTAAGTAAATAATTTGAGTTAGAAACAAGAAGATTATTTATGGGAATTTAAGGTGAACATTTTTCGTGAGGCAATTCAATGAATGTCATTAGCAGCATCGTTAACTCTATTTTTTCATCCGGGGAAATAATTTTTTTTATTGGTTTAATTTTTCTAGTAACAATTTTTTTTGGGCATTTCAGATATACAAGGTTCTCAATATCACATGGACCTGAAATTCTAACTATGTTGGGTATTACTGGCTGCTTTTTTGGTATTGCATTAGGTTTACTCGAATTTGACTCAACAAATGTGCAATCTAGCATTCCAAATTTATTACAAGGTGTGAAAACGGCATTTTGGTCATCAATCGCAGGCGTTATTGGAGCTCTGTATCTTCGAGCGCTTCATTATTTTAGAAAAATTCCAGTACCTAATAATCCGGATCAAATTAAATCTTCCTCATTAGATGATGTAGTTAGAACTTTAGAAGAAATGAGAAAAGGATTTGTAGGTGATGAGCAAGGCACATTGCTTTCTCAAATGAAATTACAGCGTCAAGAGTCAAATGACAAGTTGGACAAGCTCATAACCGAGTTCAAAAATTTTGCTGCCCACATGGTTGAGAACAATCAAAAGGCGATTATTGAGGCACTGCAAGAAGTCATCAAAGATTTCAATGAAAAATTAATGTCACAATTCGGTGACAATTTCAAACAATTAAATACTGCAGTTGAAAAGCTAGTTTTATGGCAACAACAATACAAAGAGGAATTAGATGCTTTAAAAACTGTACAACAGCAAACCGCTGAAGATTTGATGAATGTTTCAAATAGCTTCAAGGAGATTGTTCAGCGTGCTGAGAAATTCAGTGAAATTGCGATTGAACTTCAAAATCAACTTCAGCTGATGGAACTACAAAAGAATACCTTATATGAACAAGAAAAAGCTCTATCAGAAGTCTTGTCTACAATGAAAGAGGTGACTCCAGAATTTTCCAAAAAAGTGGATGCTCTATTGAAAGAAATCAACGATGGCTTAATTAGTGTGCAAAGTGAAATGGCTTCCGCTTCAAAAAATTTAGGCGTGCAATTGCAATCTACCAACGAAGAGATGAAAACATTATTGACAGATACGCTAAAAAAATCTCAAGAACAATTAGATGAAGCAATGAAGAATAAGCTTACTCATGCTCTTGAAACCTTGGGAATTCAGCTTGCTTCACTGAGTGGCAAGTTTGTTGAGGATTACACACCCCTCACTGATAGATTGCGTGAGGTTGTTCAAATGTCCAAGAAAATCTAAACATGGATAACTTAGAAAATTCTGGACATAGTCATTGGATTCCACTGAGCGATTTAATGACTGGATTAATGATGATTTTTATGTTGTTGACAGCCATGTTCATGCTGCGCGTCGAGCAAACAACAACCCTAATTGTTCAAGAGCATACAAAAACAAAAGCTGAAATGCTGAGAGCATTACAAGAAACTTTTAAAGAAAATTTAAAAGAATGGGATGCAAAGTTTTTAGGCGATATGACATTACGATTCAATAATCCAAGTGTGATGTTTGCAACTGGAAAAGATGAATTGAAACCAGAATTTAAAGCTATCTTAGATAACTTTATTCCAAAATATATAGAAATTATCACCAGTGAAAAATTCAAAAATACAGTCAAGGAAATTCGTATTGAGGGGCATACTTCTCCAATTTGGTTAGGCGTCTCTGAAGAGGTAGCCTATTTTAAAAATATGGAGTTATCACAATCTCGGACTCGCGCAACATTAGAATATATTTTGAATATAGATGCGCCAGAGGTAAGAGATAACAGAGCTTGGATTAAAGAGCATTTAACAGCTAACGGTCTATCATCTTCCAAACCCATTTACAAAAATCAAGATAGTAAAGAGATAGATGTTTCAGCATCGCAAAGAGTTGAATTTCGTATCGTGACAAACGCTGAAGATAGTATTGATAAAATTGCAAAGAGCTTGAAATAAAATGGCCGACTCCCAACTAATCAACTTTCTGGAAAATACTGAATATAACCAGTTAAGACTTGAGATGGGAGGCGCAAAGTTAGTCCCACCAATACCCAGTCCAGATATTAAAAAGCTTGGGGAAAAAGGAGTAGATGTTGGTGATCTTAACAGTGTTATAGTTGGAGGTGATGGAACATTAAGCTATAAGAATAAACGAGTATTAGTTTATATTCGAGACGTCATAGAAAATAACGATCAACAGTTCATACCAAAATTTCATATTAGCTCTTGCTCTAAACTTGATGAGATGAAGAAGATGAAAAGATTTGGTCGATATGTTGTTTATAACGGAGAAGATACTAACTTTGTTGTGAATTTTATTGGTACAACGACTCGTTCAAAAGTTCTGAAACTTAACGTATGCAAATATTGTTTAGCTTTGCTTAAATGGGATAACTATAGCACTAAGCTTTCAGAGCAAGAGAAGAACGCCATTGTTGATAGATTTAAATTAACAGATTTTTTTGCTAAATACCCAAGAGATCTTTTTACCGAGCGTCCTGACAACCCTTATGGTATTGCACCAATAGGTGATTACAGTGAAGATTGGGGGTTAGTTTCAGAGAAAATTAAACAGCAGCGAGGATATCAATGTGAGACATGTGGTTTAAAACTTACAGGGACTGATAGAAAGTTTTTACATGGGCATCACAAAGATGGCGACAAAACTAATAATAAAACTAATAACATTGAAATATTATGTTTGGGTTGCCATGCTGATGAGCCCATGCATGAGCATATGAAAAAAACTTTAGCCTACGATGAGTTTATTCAAAAATATGGAAAAAAAGTAGATAAGTGATTATTAGAATTTGGGAATGTAATAAGAATTTAACAGTTTTATCAATTTTCAATTGCAACAAATAATGCGCTATCCTCAACAGATCCCCTTCTCTCCTCAGCACATCCTTTAAGTGCATTTAAGGTGTTTTAAGGGTGTTTTATCTCATTGAAAAAATATTAAATTGAGCAAACCTATCAATACTACCAAGTGCCACTGGTATTGCTGGCTCAAACCCTTACAATAGGCGCTTTATCTCATCGCACTCGATTTGAGCAGTGCGGTTTTTTGCTTAGGTTATCAATATGTCTGGCCAAGATTCTTCTCTACCATTTATGTTTTCTGCACGGGGTCCTTTGGCGCAAACGCTGGAAAATTTCCGTGAGCGTCATCAGCAATTGGACATGGCGCTGGCCATTGAAAACGCCATTAAAATGAACAAGGTGTTGGTGGTTGAGGCGGGTACTGGTACTGGTAAAACCTTTGCCTATCTTGTGCCGGCTTTGCTATCTGGTGGCAAGGTGATTATTTCTACTGGCACAAAAACTTTACAAGACCAATTATTCCACCGTGATATTCCTGCCATTCGTAATGCGCTGAAAGTGCCTGTGCAAGTGGCGATGCTGAAAGGTCGGGCGAATTATGTGTGTCATTTTCATGCCGAGCGAGCCAGTCGTGATGGACGTTTTTCTAATCGTGATGATGCTTTGCATTTGCAGGCGATTCAACTTTTTCTGCGTTCCAGCAAAACCGGTGATAAAGCGGAGTTGTCCAGTGTGCCCGAGTCTGCCTCGATTTGGCCGTTGGTGACTTCTACCAAAGATAATTGTTTGGGACAGGAGTGCCAATTTTATAAAGACTGTTTTGTGGTGGCTGCTAGAAAACGCGCTTTGGAGTCTGATGTGCTGGTGGTCAACCATCATTTATTTTTTGCCGATGTGGCCTTGCGTGATGAGGGCGTGGCGGAGTTATTACCTACTGCGCAAACGGTGATTTTTGACGAGGCGCATCAGTTGCCAGAAATTGCGGGTTTATTCTTTGGCAAAGATGTATCGACTTCTCAATTAATGGAGTTGGCGCGTGACAGTGAGATGGCGTTTGTAACCGTGGCGAAAGATTGTGTGCAAATTCAAGAACGCGCGAAATTGTTGGAGAAGTCTCTGCGCGATTTTCGTTTACTGTTCGCTTTTGAGGGTTCGCGTATGCCAGCGCAAAAAGCCTTGGCGTTGTCAAACTTTGATCAGGCTTATGCTGCCATGCAACAAGCTTTGGCTGATCTTTCAGCCACTTTGGAATCGCAAGCTGCGCGAGATCCAGTGTTAGAAAATTGTTGGCAACGTGCTTTGGCTTTGCAAGCCATGTTGAGCGATTGGAAGCAAGTGGATGAGCAGGAGTTTGTGCGCTGGGTAGAGGTCTACACGCAAGCTGTGCAGTTGCACGCCACGCCTTTGTCGGTGGCGGATAGCGTGGCGAATCAAATCAAACGCAAAGCCGGTGCTTGGATTTTTACTTCGGCCACGTTGGCGGTGAAGCAGGACTTTAGCCACTATTTGCAGCAGATGGGATTGATGGATGCACAAACTGCTTTGTGGAACAGCCCATTTAATTATGCTGAGCAAGGAATATTGTATGTGCCCGAAGGGATGCCAGAGCCGAATAGTGCGATTTATAGCTCAGAGGTTGCCGCACGCGCTTTGCCTGTGATTGAGGCGAATCAGGGGCGCTGTTTTGTACTTTGTACTTCGTTGCGTGCGATGCGTGAGATTTATGCTTTGCTGAAAGAGGCTTTCGAGCAAAAAGGCTGGGACTATCCCTTATTGGTCCAAGGCGATAGCTCTCGAAGTGAGTTGCTGGATCGCTTTCGCCATTTGGGCAATGCGGTATTGGTGGGTAGCCAAAGCTTTTGGGAGGGCGTGGATGTGCGTGGTGAGGCATTGTCTTGTGTGATTATCGACAAACTGCCTTTCTCTCCGCCAGATGATCCTGTGTTGGCCGCGCGTATTGAGCAGTTAAATGCGCAGGGCAAAAATGCCTTTATGGAATATCAGTTACCTTATTCAGTGATTACGCTAAAACAAGGGGCGGGGCGTTTGATTCGTGATGAACATGACCGTGGCGTATTGATGATTTGTGACCCACGTCTGATCACCAAGTCGTATGGTAAGCGTATTTGGCAAAGTTTGCCGGGGTTTAAACGTACACGTCAATTGAGCGATGTGCAGCAGTTTTTTAGCGATCAATCCGCAAAGGCTTAAGCAGTCCGCTTAGGCCATTGTGATCAATTTCTTGCATCAGTTGTAACAGTCTACCTAGCTCGCCTTTGGGAAAGCCATTGCGGGCAAACCAATTCAAATAGTGTCCCGGCAAATCGGCCAGCAATCGGCCTTGGTATTTGCCATAAGGCATTTTCATGGTCACCAGTTTTTCTAGATCTTGTTGTTGCATGGCGCTTAGTTTATCAAATCAGCGTTTATCAAAGCGCAGTACATGGGCTTATGGCAAAATATCGCCTTAGTTTTTTTAACACTTTTATTGATTAATACGACTTGAGCTCAGCTGATGCGCATTCTTGCTTTTGATACCTCGACGGAATATTTATCCTTAGCCTTGTGGCAGGATGGTGATGTACAGGTGCGCGACCTGCATGCCTTGCAAAGCCATTCCTCGCTCATCTTGCCAGAGATTCAACAGCTGCTTGAACAACAGCAATGTGGTTTGGCGGACTTGACAGCCATTGCCTTTGGCGCAGGCCCCGGTTCGTTTACTGGTTTGCGTATCGCTTGCGGTGTGGCACAAGGTTTGGCCTATGCCAATCAGTTGCCTGTGGTGGAGGTGGGGACTTTACAGGCCTTGGCTGCGCAATGCCCACATGAGCGGGTGATTGCTTGTTTGGATGCGCGTATGGGTGAAGTGTATTTGGCGGCTTATCATAATCTTCCCAACGGTGAGTGTGTCGAGTTGCTGGCGCCTTGTTTGTGTCAGCCCGAGCAAGTGCCTGAGTTGCTAGGTCAGGATTGGTATGGTGTGGGCACAGGATGGCAGGTTTATGGGCAACAATTGCAACAAAGTTATGCTCATCAGTTAGCGCCTACTTCGATCGATGCCAGCGTGTTATATCCCAGTGCCGCCATGATTGCAAAATTGGCGGTGAATAAAATTGCCTTGGGGCAGACTGTTCAAGCGCAGGACGCCAGTCCGATTTATGTGCGAAATAAAGTGGCACTGACCAGCCATGAGCGTGCCACTAAATCGCTTTGAAGCTGACATCATCGATGAATACGGCTACCACGATACGCACTATGACGCCTGCTGATTTGCCAGCAGTGTTGGCGATTGAGCAGGACAATTTTCAATTCCCGTGGACGTTGGGTATTTTTAACGATTGTCTAAATGCAGGCTATGCCTGTGTGGTGATGGAGATAGGCAAGCAATTGGTGGGTTATGCGGTGCAGATGATGGTGTTGGATGAGGCACATTTGCTGAATATCAGTATCGCACAGGATTTTCAGCGCCAAGGTTGGGGACGACATCTGTTGCTGTATATGATGGAGTTGGGTCGTCAACATGACGGTCTGCATATGTTTTTGGAAGTGCGTGCGTCGAATGCCGCAGCGCTGGCCTTGTACCAAGCCATGGGCTTTAATGAGATGGGTGTCAGACCGGGTTATTATCCAGCGCATCACGGTCGTGAGGATGCAGTTTTGATGGGGTGTGCCTTATGAGCATGAAGTACCAAGATATGTTGCAAACATTAGAGCTATTGCCCGCATGGCAATTAAGGCAAAGCACTTCAGCGCCGGTGATGCAAGACGCGCAGCCCAGTGCTGCTGAAGCTGTCAACCCAATTAACAGTATGAGCTTGCAAGATATCCAACAATATTTCATTGGCGCTGGAGACCCGCATGCGGATTGGTTATTTGTTGGTGAGCCAGCAGGGGAGTTAGAAAAACAACTTGGTCAACCATTTGCCGGCAGTGCTGGGGATTTATTAGATAAGATGCTGATCGCAATCAATTTAAAGCGTAATGAGAATGTATATTTACTCCATATGGAGCATGCATTTCCAGATAGCCTTGCCATGCTGTTACGCTTGATACAATTGATACAGCCTAAGTTTATCGTATGTTTGGGTGAACAAGTCAGTCAAACACTGAGTGGTAGCCATCAGACTTTGGACAGCCTACGGGGTAAACTACATTACTTGCAAGCGACCCCCTTAGTTGCCAGTTATGCCCCACAGCATTTATTGCAATACCAAGCCGATAAGCGCAAGGCTTGGGAGGACTTATGTTTGGCACGTGACAGCATGGCGAATCTAAGCGCAGCTCGTTAAATTCAATTTTCCTTATGCCGGTAGTTGTGCACTTCACTGCCGTCATTGCCGCCTACGCGAGAATGAAAGCAGTGGTATAAGCGTTCATCAGCGTGTTGGAATAACGACAGTAAACGCTGGGCGGACAGGGCAATAGACAAGTTTGCTGGCCCTGACAAGGCGAGGATTATATAGAGTCGTTCCTAGCGCAACTCTGCGTTCAAGAAACTGGCTGACGTTGACCGCAATTCACTATAAAATTTCGCCTTTCGATTTTGCTGGATATTATTCCCATGCGTGCCTCACAATTTTTTATTGCTACCCAAAAAGAAGCTCCCCAAGAAGCTGAGCTCATCAGTCATCGTTTGATGTTGCGTGCTGGATATATCAAGCGTTTGGGTTCGGGTTTATATACTTGGATGCCACTCGGTTTACGCGTGTTGCGCAAAGTAGAAAATGTGGTGCGTGATGAGATGAACAAGGCTGGAGCCTTGGAGTTGTTGATGCCTGCAGTGCAGCCCAAAGAGCTGTGGGAAGAAACAGGACGTTGGGAAATTTTTGGCCCACAAATGCTAAAAATTCAAGATCGACATGAACGTGATTTTTGTTTTGGTCCAACCCACGAAGAAGTGATTACCGATATTGCCCGACGTGAGATTCGCAGTTATAAACAATTGCCCATCAATTTTTATCAGATACAAACCAAATTCCGCGATGAAATTCGCCCTCGTTTTGGCGTGATGCGTGCGCGTGAATTTGTCATGAAAGACGCTTACTCTTTCCATACCAGCTTGGCAAGCCTGCAACAGACCTATCAAGTGATGTATCAAGCCTACAGCAATATCTTTGACAGATTAGGCCTACAGTTCCGCGCTGTCAGAGCCGACACCGGCGCGATAGGCGGTGATGGTTCGCATGAGTTTCATGTATTGGCAGATTCTGGCGAGGACGGTTTGGCCTATTGCCCAAATTCAGATTTTGCCGCCAATGTCGAATTGGCTGAAGCCATCGCACCTGCGCAACAACGCCCCGCTGCCCAGCAAACCATGCAATTGGTGGATACGCCTAAACAGACCAGCTGTGAAGAAGTCGCCAGCTTGTTGAATATCCCGTTAAGCCAAACGGTGAAGTCTTTGGCCATCATGGTGGGTGAGCAGTTCTGTTTATGTTTATTGCGTGGCGATCATCAGCTGAATGAAATTAAATTGGCTAAATTGCAGGGCATGGCGAAATTCCGTTTTGCCAGTAGCGAGGAAATTCGTGCCCATCTCAATGATTGCCCGCCAGGTTTTATTGGCCCTGTGGCAGTATCCAATAAGGTGCAGGTGATTGCTGACCGCAGCGTGGCAGTGATGAGTGATTTTGTCTGTGGTGCAAATCAACCAAAATTTCATTTGCAAGGTGTCAACTTTGGCCGTGATTTACCTGAGCCTGCGGTGGTGGCCGATATACGTAATGTGGTGGAAGGTGACCCCAGCCCAGATGGCAAGGGAAGTTTATCTCTGTGTCGCGGTATTGAGGTAGGGCATATTTTTCAGTTGCGCAGCAAATACGCACAGGCGATGAATGCCACCTATCTTGATGAGCAAGGACAAACTCAAGTGATGGAAATGGGCTGTTATGGCATAGGTGTTTCGCGTATTGTGGCGGCAGCGATTGAGCAAGGACATGATGAAAAAGGCATTATTTTCCCCGCCTCATTAGCCCCATTCACTGTGGCAATTACGCCGATTGCGATGGATAAAAGCCCACAAGTCAAACAAGTGGCAGAGCAACTTTATCAAGACTTGCAAGCCGAGGGGATTGATGTGTTATTGGATGATAGAGGCGAACGTCCTGGGGTCATGTTTGCCGATATGGAGCTTATCGGCGTACCACAACGCATCGTCATTGGTGAGCGTGGATTACAACAAAATTCTGTTGAATATCAAGCACGTACAGACAGCGAGTCAATCAATCTGCCACTCGCAGAGGTGGTCAGTTTTATCAAAAATAAACTTTCTTCGGCAAAATAAAAAATAATCTAATATTCAATAAGTTAAATAATAAATCCGGCATAAAAACGACAAATACAAGCTTTATTTTGGGGCAAAAGGTTTACTCAGCATTTTTTTCGTACTAGTATGCAGTTCAGCGGTTTTGTAGGTTGCAAGGTCGCTGTTTTTTTTGCGGTCTTGACTTACGTGTCGCTATAGCTGTACCAAAACACAACTAGAGGAGAATAGTATGTCAAAAATAACTGCACTATCTTTAAGTATCGCTGTATTGGGAGGCATCTGGGCTTTCTTAGCTTTGGGTCCTTTGTCTGGTTCCGTGCTGGTTTGGGTTGGATTTATCGCATGGGGTTCATTCTTTAATAATGGTGGCGACAACGCCTCATTGCAAAAAACTGTCGTAGGGATGATTTATGGCGCTATCCTAGCGGGGATTGCATTGAATTTAGTAGGCGCAGATCCATTAGGTTTAGGTGGCACAGCGGCAGCAGCGGTCTATATTGCTATCACCGTGTTTTTCTTAGTCATTGTCGCAGGAGTGAATTTGCTTTCAGCCGTTCCAGCGAATGTTTATGGTTATGCAGCGACAGCAGGGTTTGCCTTGTCAACAAACAACATGGCAGTCACAGCGACAGACCTCAGTAATCCAGTGATTATCATTGCAATATCTTCTATTTTGGGCGCGGTATTCGGCTCGATTTCCGGCAAAGTGGCAGATGCACTAGCCAAATAAATCAGTGCGCCATTGCGCATCAACACTGATGGAAACCGCCTAGTCTGCTAGGCGGTTTTTTTATCGGGAAAATTAATCAGAAAAAATCTTAAAGCCGTAAAAAGTACCAAATTCACCTTCAGGTTCATGAAACACAAAAAACAAACCATTGGTAAAACTCATCCCAGCGATATGATTTTGTGAACGCAGTTTCAGTTGAGCGGGTAACAGACTCTTGCCAGCAAACTTGCCATCCAAATTGAATAACAGCACTGCTTTATGGTCGATATCCAAGATAGCAAGCTCATGATTTTTGACCCCCGTGTAGGCAACATAATAGTCAGCCACATCATCAAATTGTGCCCCTGCGGCTTTCAGGTCTAGCAAAATTTCTTTGCTCTTTTCTCGATTCGATAATGCAACCACCCAAACGGCATTACTTCTGCCTTGCTTGGCATAATAAACTTGACGGTCAGGGTCATAGCTGGGCATGGTAGAGGCATCACCAAAAGCAGGATTAAATCCATGCACATCATCCGATTGGCCAGTCAGATTGCCTTGCTCATCCAAGGTCAATGAAAAGATACCGGTATTAGGTGAAAAGCCAGCCGCTGTGGAAATATTAAAGGTAATGGTCTCTAATTTCTTGCTTGTTTCATTGAAATAAATCGCACGATTGTCATAGCCGGGGCGAGCCGAAGCTAGATATTTTCCCTCATCGCTATAACTGTGAATTTCAGAACGTGATACAGGCGCTTCGTTTTCACCTGGCATCGGAGCTAAGCCACCATCAGCAACATAATATTTTTGGTAATAAGGATAATAAGCAATCGACATCGGTTTGCTGGTTGGTTTTTTCGCCAAAGGAATTTTGATGGCAGTGCTGGCTTCGGCTTGAATGCCGGCATGTGCGAGAGCACCACTGACAGCCAGAACAACAGATAACAAGAGCTTAAAAAAAGTTTTCATAGGATGATCAATTAAAAATTAAAAAAACAACAATCTGTAGATGGATATTAAGACGGATAGTTCAGTCCAGTCGTCATGGCTGTTGGCGCTGCAACAACATAGCATCACCATAACTAAAGAAACGATAACGCTGGGCTACCGCGTGGCGATAAGCATGCATGATGTGCTCATAACCAGCAAAGGCCGAAACCAACATCATCAAAGTGCTTTTGGGCAAATGAAAATTGGTCACCATACGTTCAATCACTTTAAATTCAAAACCAGGCGTGATGAAGATATTGGTGTCAGATTCACCTGCTTGAACTTTGCCCGAGGCTTGCGCGGCACTTTCCAAGGTACGCATCACGGTTGTTCCGACTGCTGTAATAGTGTGGCCAGAGGCTTGTGCCTGCACTATTAAATCGGCAGTCTCTTGCGGAACGCAATACCACTCGCTATGCATTTTATGCTCGCTAATTAACTCAGTACGCACTGGTTGGAAAGTCCCTGCACCGACATGCAACGTCACATAAGCAATTTGGCATCCCATTTGCTGCAAACGTTGCAGCATCGCCTCATCAAAATGCAAGCCTGCTGTAGGAGCAGCCACTGCTCCGGGATTTTTTGCATACACAGTTTGATAGCGCTCATCATCCACAGCATCAGGCGCGTGCTCGATATAAGGAGGCAGCGGTAAAGCACCATAGCTATCCAACAAGTCCAACAGATTTCGCTGGTCATGGATACGCAACAAAAATAAATCATCCTCACGCGCCAGCACCTCAGCCTCAAATTGATCAGCAAAGCGGATACGACTGCCTGCTTGTGGCGCGCGTGAAGCTTTGATATGGGCCAGTGCAGTGTGATGGTCAATCACGCGTTCAATCAACGCCTCGACTTGACCACCAGAGGACTTCTGTCCAAAAAGCCTAGCTTTGATGACTTTGGTGTTATTAAAAACAATCACATCGCCAGCCTTAAAAAAATTTGGCAAGTGGATAAATTGCTCATCACGCAATTCACCGTTGTTTCCATTGAGAAAAAGTAAGCGAGAAGCGCTACGTTGTTGGGCAGGGAACTGCGCAATCAGCTCGTCAGGTAAGTAAAAATCAAAATCAGATGTTCTCATAAAATAAATCTTTGCTATAATCACGCCTCATTTCGCTGCCGGGGTGGCGGAATTGGTAGACGCACTGGACTCAAAATCCAGCGCCGCAAGGCGTGCCGGTTCGATTCCGGCTCCCGGCACCATGTGACATCACATGAAAATTAAAGCTTACCGATTGGTAAGCTTTTTTTTCGCCCTTAGTGCGGGTGGTATTTTACGTGATAGACCGGACTCAGCAGAAATTTTCGTAAAAATGATTTCGCACTGTTAGTAAACTAACGAAGAATATAATATTCAAAAACTGCTGGCACTCTCTGGGCGCAACGAATAAACTAACTCTATTAATTTTGACGAGGGTTGGGGTATGGCAGGCGAATTTAGACACTCAGCAGGTTTTGGCAAGCGAATTGAGTATTTGATTGTTAGTTTAATGCTTAAGGATGGTTTGGATGTTTATTTGCCTTTAGTTGACGATCATGCTGTTGATGCCATCATTAAAAGAAAAGATGGTTCTATAGCTCAGGTTCAAATTAAAGCTAGATCAAATACTGTTACTCATGGCGATGCTGGACTGTTTGCTGCTATTTCCCACGAACACAGAGAAGATTATTGGTTTGTGTTCTATTCTGAGAGA
This sequence comes from uncultured Methylophilaceae bacterium, assembly GCA_964470195.1. Classification (GTDB taxonomy): domain Bacteria; phylum Pseudomonadota; class Gammaproteobacteria; order Burkholderiales; family Methylophilaceae; genus RFPI01. Next base: position 34,804 of record CAYYBG010000007.1, read on the forward strand.
TTAGACACGATCTGGTTAATGTCATCACAAGAATTTCTAGATGAGTCAATCCAAAATAAGTCAGGTAAAAACATTGGGCTAAGAAGCATTTGGTTTAACGGTAAAAAAACCGACAAATCAACAAAAGAGAAATCTGAGTACGTAAAAGAGCGTTATCTAAAGTACGTAATTAAAGACTTTTCTCGGATGTTATAGAGAGATTTAAGATGCCATCAGTAGCGTTCCAAAAATTTGAAAGAAATATGCTTGATGACGTAGACAGAATCATCAAAAGTCACAAGCAGTTAAATCACAGTGGTCTGGGTCGACGAGGTCTTGGACATATCACTAGAAGTGGTGTTTTGATGTTATGTGCTGCTTGGGAGCTATATTTAGAAGAAATAATTATTGAGGCTGTTAATGTACTTATTGAACGAGCGACATCGCCAACAAGTCTTCCTCAAGCAGTCCAAAAAGAAATTGCTAAGTATGTTAAGGAGTCAAAACACGAGCTCAAAGCACTTGAGTTAGCTGGCGATGGTTGGAAAGTAACTTATCACAATCATGCGACTCAATCTTTAGTGGGTTTTAATACACCAAAGAGTGCTACCGTGTTTATTGGAACACACAAAGAATATGACGAAATTGACGCAAATAGCGTTGAAATGGAGTAATAAATGGACATTAAACCTATTCACAATGAAGCAGATTACAAAGCAGCACTCAAAGCTGTTTCACCTTATTTTGAGAATGAACCGAAGCCAGGAAGTGCTGAAGGCGACTTCTTCGAGGTGATGCTAGCTTTGATCAGCGCTTATGAAGCTAAAGCCTTCCCAATTGATCTGCCAGATCCAATTGAGGCGATTAATTTCCGCATGGAACAACTAGGCATGACACCTAAAGACCTACAGCCTATGATTGGAAAAACAAACCGTGTTTATGAGGTACTTAACGGAACGAGATCATTAACGCTTGGCATGATCAGAAGGTTAAATAATGATCTTGGTATTCCTGCGGAGTCTTTAATTAAAGCGCCTCGCACGGGTGCAAAAATTAAGATACGCCGTGCATCGAAAAAACTACGAGTGGCTGCCTAGTTATGACAGTTGAAATAATTGGCACTCCGAAACTAGGGGAAGTCCACATATCGATAAAAAAATAAACAAGCCCAGATAGGCGAGGCTTTATTGTTATTTTAACTTACAATATGCTCATAGATGGCGATACAAGCCATCGTGTTGCTGTTCAATGTTAACCGAATCTTGATTTAACGGATCTCTAAAGTGAATGCTTTGATGAAAGTGTAAGTGAAAGCGAGGTGTCGAAGTGAAATCTATTGTGCTGCTGATATTGGTTTTTGTGCTATCTGCTTGCAGTCAATATGGTGTGAAACAAGATGCCAAAGATCCTTTTATTTATTCCATCTCTTGCAGTGAGTTTAATACCAAGAAAGAAGCATGCAGAGCTAGGGTTGAGGCGATGTGTGTGCATGGTGTAGCAAGAATTATTCATTATCAAGAAGAGTACCAAGATTATACCGACGGCTTCGTCGATTACCCTAAGCATCACTATACTGTCAGATGTAAAGCCAATTAACTTAATCTTGGCAAAAGACAACTTAAACCCTGAATGGGTCTTTCGAGCTTGTTATAAAATTTTTTCGAGTGATTTGCGATCTAGAATTTTGATCAATCCTCGAGCCAATTTCACCAATCCTTGCTTTTCCAGTATCTTCAACTGGCGACTAATCACTTCTCGGGCAGTGCCAAGTTCATCGGCAATTTGTTGGTGGGTTCGATTGATGCTTAGCGTTTGTGTATCTAATAATAATTTCGCTAATCTGATATCTAATCCATGAAACGCGACCTCGTCCAAAAGCACAATTAAGTCGCTTATCAGTGCCCCATAGTTTTTTAATACAAACGCTCTAAATACCGGAGACTCAATCATCAGTTGATGAAATGTGGCTGCAGGAATGACCACGTCTGTGACTTTCTCTTCTACAATAGTTGAGGCTGGATAATGACTTTTACCTAGCAAACAGGTCGTGGTAAGTACACAACTTTGTCCTGCTCCCACGCGATACAACACAATTTCTCGGCCATATGTTGAAAGCTTGTAGACTCTAGATTTTCCCTCTAATCGTAAAATATAGGCATTACAGGGCATCCCTTCTGAATAGCAAATTTTGCCCACAGGTGCCTCCACCAGCCTTGCAGTTTTTGCCAAGATTTGTTGTGAACTGGGCTCTAGTTTTACCAAGTCAGTAAACAATGAAAGCCAATGTAATTGCAAACTAGTCTCCTATTCTCAAAGATTGACCATGAAGCCTTCTGTACTAGTATTTACAATCGACACATAAGCCTTTTTCTGTTTTATAGCCCTTGATATATTCAAGACCTTTGACGCCGGTCATAATCGTTCCATCTAAAGTCGATTCATTGAGATCACTGCCTGTGATATCTGCACCACTAAGATTGGCTTGACTCAAATCGGCACGAAATAAATTGGTATTGCGCAGATTGGCATTTTTAAGATTGGCAAATTGCAGGTTACAGCGATTAATATCGGCACCCTCAAAATTACTGTTTTCAAAGTTGCCACCAACGGCATCAAATCGCATCTGGCCCATCGGTTGATTGCCTATATCTAATCCATAGCGTCCTTGGGTGATATTGGCGTTTTTCATATTCACACTCCCTAGCGTTCCAATCAAACGAGCATGGCTAAGATTGGCACCTTCAAAGTTTGTTTTGTCGAAGATGGCTTGAAAAATGGTGGCGTTTTTTAAGTTGGCTTTGCTGAGGTTGGTGCCTTCTAAACGCGCCAAATTAAAATAAGCGCTTTCTAGGTTTGCGCCACTCAGATTGGCCCCGCGCAGATAAGCACCAAAGAAGCTTGTATTGACCATTTCGCAGTGACTCAAATCCATACCGTCGAATTCCAAATAGCCTGCATCTCGATTAGAAAGATCGCATTGTGGACTGTTGATTTGTGCGATTGCGTCAGCCTGTGAAATTTTTGTTCTGCCGTCCTCGTCGGTCTTTTTTTCGTGCGCCATCGATTGCATTTCCATCGATTGCATTTCATAGAATGCTTGGGCTTTTGCGAGCACATTCTTGGGGTCTTCTAAGAAACTATCTTTGCTTGCTTCGCTACCGAAACAATAATTTTTTCCTTCATATTCTGCAGTGATCAGACAATGAGTTTTGAATAGTCTTCCTTCGGATAAACTGGATACGCAGTAGTCACTGTACTCAGCCGCGGTGACTACTTGAGAAACAAAGATAAGTAGCAAAATCAGAAATTTAATTAAAGCTTTCATGGCAATAAACCCCTGTTATTAGTGTTGAAAAAAAGTGTCTTTTGCAGACACTATTTTTTAACTTTGTATGAATTTGTTGTGATTATCTGTAACTTTAGTCACATATAGAATATATTATATATTTTTATATTGAGAGACAAGCTTGGGGCTGATGTAAACGGACTATGGGTGTTGAGGTTTGATGTCAGGTTTTGTGATAGTAAGGGGAGTTGTGGCAGTGCAACCCCGAGTAATTTTCACAGTATGCAGCTTACAAAAAGCAGAGTTATCCTCAATACAGGAACTTAACTGCATAGGACAATGATGCTGCTAGCAGGCTCTAGTGATGGTGATGGCCATGATTGGATAGTATTGCCTGCTAGCAATTGATATCATTGGTGCCCTTGACCTGTATTGATTTCCCATTGTAATTCTCGAGACAAGCTAAATACTTGCTGGATTTCTGGGTCTATACAGAATAAATGTAGCCAGCCATTGGCGAATAATTTTTGTAATAATGGCTGTTGGGTGATGACGCTTGTGATCGTGCCTCTTGGCGCATAAACCACCACATTCAAACGTAAGCTTTGGTGATAAGGCTGCGTGTCATTCAAATAAACCGACTGCAATGGAAGACCGTGCATAAGGTCACTGGCATTGCCTTGCATCACGGCAAATTTGCCAGAGATATTTTTGCTGACTTTGCTTCCGCCCCCGTAGGCAACATTGTCCATCGTAGAGAAGAAGTATTGCGCATTAATCCATTGGGCGACGACCATGGGTGCCGTTAATATGGTAGTGAGTGCACTCAGTTCGGGATCTTTTTGCCATTCATAGGAGTGCAAAAATGCGCGTCCCTCTAAATCAACGTGTTGCGTCAACCAACGTGGTGCAACAATAAATGCGGCATTTCTAGATAAGCCCCATTCTGGTCTGATTTGCGCCCAATCCAAAGCATGCACTTTTGATTTCGCACTCGCGTCATGGGTACTGGCGTTGGGGTAAAGCTGGGCAAAGCGCCATGCACAATTGATATCGCGTGCAATTTTCAAGTCTTGTGTTAAGGCATCTAACCCCAGCAGATCTTTTCCTTCAACGTCGTTGAAATAGATCTCTAGTTCATCCGTGGTGGTATTGTGCTCTGCCCCTAAAAACACTGTGTCATCAGCAATGACGATTTGTTTTTCCGCCAATGCTGAGCGGATATCAGATTGATTCAGTATATTGGCCAGTACTCTGGCGTTAGCACCACCATGACGACCACCACATGCACCGCAATCTAATGCGCTTGCATAAGCGTTATTTTGTGTCGCACTGCCATGACCGCAAAACAATACCAAAGGAGCAAAATTTTCGGTTAATCCCATCATCCTCAATGCGTTCTCAGCAAAGCTGAGTTTTTGTTGAAACGGGATAGCATCTGCATTTATCTGATCTTGATAGCTAGGGCTAAGCCAATGGCGTAGTTGCTGTTTGAGTGGAATAGCCAGAGCGGGGAAAAAGCTTTTGATGGCCATCCACAAACCCGTCATCGGTCCAAAAGTCTCTACCAAATTAAAGGGGGTGGTAAAGGTGTATTTGAGTGATTGATAAATTCTTCTGATTCCCTGTACATGTTGATAGCGAACCTGATGTTGATGATGATCACAACATGGGGTTTGCTCGACGGTATGAGCTGGCTTTAGTAATACTGGGCAGGATGCATGGGATTCTTGATGGACCGTGTCATGTACGGCAATAGGCAAGCCAAAAAAGCCAGCAAATCCAAAAGTTTGATAATTGCCACTAGACTCGACAGCGCGTCGATAGGGTTCGGATCTCACATCGATACAAAACACCAGTTGTGCTGCCGCCCGCTGGCCGGTCGCTGGTGGTGGTGATTGGGTTAATTTACGCAGAAGGCTTTCTTGAAACTGATGTTCATTCTTTGTCAGGGACTGGTAATCAAAGTCGGCGTGTTGTTGACTTTGGGTCTGATGCCATTCAAGTAAGTTTTTGGCTTGTGGCCACAAAAGATAAGTAAGCACTAACCTTAATGCAAGGTAATCATTATGGCTGACTTGATGCGCTAAAGCAGCATCTTGAGCATCCGCCCATGAGCAACGGTATTGACTATACGCCGCCCAGCCAGGCAGTGTTGTCAGCATGAGCGTCATGAACGTAGCGTATTCCTGCGGCTCTAATTTCAGACTAGTTAAACATTGATGCAGTATCGCCTCGGCATTGTTTGGCAGATGTGTTAACCAAGATTGTTGTGGGCTATTTTTTTTCACAATATTTTGGTCGTAGGGCAGTAACGCCAATACGGATTGCAACAATCCCAGCTCGCGCATCGGCATATTGATGCTTGCTTGCCCTTGATCATAGAAAGCTTGCAACCATTTAATACTCTCACGATTGATGGCTAGCATGGGGCTGGGCAGGTCATCCAGTTGGAATAAGCGACTTGCTTCGTTGACCGCTTGTTCAAATGGCAGGTGCTCAAAACCAGCCAAGGGATTAACCGCAATCAAATTTTTCAATGGCCAGCTTGGTGCAATATGCTGCCAACTTTGCTGCACAGCTTGCTTGAGTTGAGCGACTTGGGCTTGACTTAATCCCTCATCAGGATGGTTTTGCATTTCTTTATGTATCTGATTCATCGGCTTCTCTCGCTATTAATATTGATAGTGATTGCGATGCGCAGTCACTGTATCAGGATGAGGCTGGCTGGCATTGAGTTGGGTCACGTACAGTTTTCTTTGCCAAATGCTCAGCTGATGTGGCTGACTTTGGGCAGTATTGCGCTGAATGAAGATCATCAACAACCATGCCAGTAATAAAAATGCGGCAGCGATGATATGCAACCAGCTGATACTTTGTGCCTGTTGAATCTGCAGTGGCTCAAGCACGCTCTCGACCAAACGCAAATTAAGTCCGTACACTGCGCCAATCAGGATACTTGGCATCACTGCAGTCAGCGCAGGTCGTGCATATTGGCTTTGCATTACGCTGAGCGCGCCTTGGCAACATGCCATCCAAGCAAGTAAATGGATAATCATGGCGCTATCGTTTGGCAATAATGGTCTGTCACTGACCCAAGTAAATGCCAGCAAACCGAATAGTCCGATGACTGATGCGATGGCAAATTGCGATAATTTTGCTGGGCTTCTAGATAGCCTGTCCTCAGCCGCCGTTCCGCCAGAATTTAAGAATAAATAGGCTTTGAAAATGCCATGCCAAATCAAATGCGAAACCGCTGCTGCAAATAAACCCAGCCCACACTCGGCGATCATAAATCCCATCTGCCCCATGGTGGAGCAGGCCAACATACGTTTGACATCATTTTGCATGAGTTTCCACCATGTCCCCAGCAGCGCGGTGCAAATGCCAGCTAGGAAAATGCACTTTAGTAATAGTGGCTGCTGTAAATATAAGCCCGCGAACCTTGCTAATAAAAAGCCACCGCCGTTGACTAAGCCGGCGTGCATTAATGCAGACACTGGCGTGGGGGAGTTGAGTGAACTAATTAACCAGCGATGAAATGGCCAAATCGATGATTGACTCAGTGCTGCAACTAAAATAAAAAACCCCGACAAGCTGGCTTGCCATACCGCTAAGTGGGCAAAATCTATCTCTGAAATGAGTAGGCTGTGAGGGGCTAGTAGCGACAATCCCAACAACAAGCTGACACAGCCTATGGCGGAGTTTTTCAGAGCAAGATTGGCAGACGCCACGGCAGCAGGCCATTCTTGTTTATGTTGCATCAGGCGCGTTAAAAAGTAATTACTGGCTGCCCAGGCCGCTACAAACAATGCCATATGATTAGCACTCACTAGCGTACAAATGCTCAGAAATAGGACGGCAACGAGGCGGTAGAAGCTATATTTTTTTCTATCTCCGCGCATGTATCGACGAGAAAATGCAATCACTATCAATGTGATAAAAGTGATTAGGCCGATCATCAAAAGGCTCAGTGGGTCGAAACGAAAGAGTGCGCCAATCTGTTGCATTAGTTTCCCTTCAATAAATTGGATTGATACAAATAATTTTATTGGCGCACATATTAAGCGAAGTGGTATTATTAGAAAAACGAATTTATTTAATTTTTAATATTAGGAAATCTAATAATGTATTTAGATACCCTGACACTTGAATGTTTTGTTGCGGTAGCAGAAACCGCTAGTTTTACCCGTGCATCTGAGCGTGTAGGAAGAACCCAATCAGCGGTCAGCCAACAAATTTCCAAATTAGAATATTTTCTCGATAGAAAACTATTTGAACGAGGCAAACAGTTGAGCTTGACCGCAGATGGAGAGGCCTTGTTAGGATATGCCAAAAAAATCGTGCATTTGAATCATGAGCTGGTGGATTACTTTAAGCAGCCTGAGTTAAAAGGTGAAGTCAGATTCGGTCTGCCAGAGGATTTTGCCAGTGTATTTTTATCCGAGGTGCTGAGTGAGTTTTCAGAATTACATCCAAGAATCATGTTGCATATTGAGTGTGACCTCACCTTGCCATTGTATGAAAAATTTAAAAACAAAGAGCTGGATATGGTGGTTGTCAAAATGAATCGACCAGAACATTTCCCCAATGGCATTGATGTTTGGTCGGAGCGACTTGATTGGGTGGGCGATGCTGAGCTATTTCAGTTGAGTAGTGATGAAAGTTTGCCTTTGGTACTCTCACCAGCCCCTTGTGTATACAGAAATCGGGCGATTCAAGCGTTGGAAGAAATGGGGCGTAAATGGCGTATTGTTTTCTCTAGTCAAAGTTATGCCAGCACCGTAGCGGCAGTGAAAGCTGGCATGGGTCTGACTGTGTTGCCACACAATATGATTCCCGATAAGTTACGAGTGATTGAGCAAGGCAAACAAATTCCTAAATTGCAGGATATTCATGTGTCTTTACTGAAACATGACGACAATAATTCGGCGCTACTATCGCTTGAGCATTTCGTCTTGGAAAGGTTAAAACGTAATTAAGCTTTGCCCGACTTGACCATCTCCATCCATGCATCAATCTCTATAATGCCGGCTTCAGCTGCTTGTTTTTGCTGGTCTTGGGGAATTAAATCCTGCACTAAATCGATTCGTTTCCAGCTCGCTAGTGGCGTTTTGGCACATACTCCCGGCACATATTTTGATGACTCAATGCGCTGATAACGATGAATATAGCGCGGACAGTTTTGCCAAATACGCGCAATTGCGACGGTAATAAAGTATTGCGCTTCAGGATAATTGGCCATTAAGGGATGTTGCTTGTGATAACTGGCGTTGCCCTGAACGCGAACACGGTGAGGTGTTTCAAAGTCGATGAATAGCAGACCTACTTTGCCCTGACCAAGGATATTGCCAGCAGAGTATAACATGCCATTGCCATCATAGCCAGGAAACCCCAATGTCTTGTCGTCTATCACACTGACTAATCCTATTGGACCACCTTTGTATGAAACTGTGGGCATCCCATCAGGGTCAACGCTAGAGAGAAAGAACATATCGCGGCTGGTGATAAAGGCTTTATCGTCATCGGTTAAGCTATCGTGGGCGATTCCTTGATCCATCAATTCTGCTAAACCACGGCTATTAAACTCGGTTTGTAATTGGATATGTTCTTTGGCGTATAAAGATTTCACAATGTGCTCCTATTGCTTAAGTAGATATGCTTGGTGATGATGGCAACACGGTATTGATAGGATTATGCAGACATCTATCTGTCAAGACAATCATCACACCATGGCTGGTTTGAAAGGACTATATGAAAGGTGTAAAAAAACAACATTTGCCAGAAAAAATTTGTGTGGTGTGTCATCGACCATTTACTTGGCGCAAAAAGTGGGAAAAAGTTTGGGTTCAAGTCAAATATTGCTCAGATAAATGTCGCCAAATGGCCAAGTAATTCAGGCAACATTCAAGCAACCATTATCGCCAATCTACAGGTTTTTTGTTGAGCCATTGCCACCAAGCCAACATGCGCCAATAGGCGTCGCGTTGACGATATCCTAGAGGTTCAATCAGTCCCATCATACCCAAGCGTACAATCTGCCAGATAGAATTAAAACTGTGCATGTAATAGTCATTAATCGCCAAAGAATACCAAGAGTAAAAACCTGTTATCAAATACACCAGCAGGCCAAACAATAGCAGCGAGGGAAAGGATAGCAGGCTATAAATCACCGCTAATATAAAGCATAGGTGGCCAATAAATTCGATCACTGGAGCAAGCGTTTCTACAAAGATAATATGAGGAAACGAAAACCATCCTATCATCGGCTTCTTTAAACTAAAGGCCAGATTACGATGCCAATTCAGACTCTGTAAGGCTCCCCACATCCAGCGGATGCGCTGTTTTTTTAACTGTGCTCGAGTGACTGGTACACGTGTCCAACAAATGACGTCGGGAATTGTCCAAATGTGATAAGGCAACTGGTGGTTGATGTAGTAATCATGCAGGGTAAGGATAAGTTCGAAGTCTTCACAAATAGAACCTTGTCGATAACCTCCTACCTTAATCACCGCATCTTTATTAAAAACGGTGAGTGCGCCGCCAATAATTAATAAACCATCTAAATAAGACCAACCTGTACGCCAACTGGTAAAAGAGCGTAAGTATTCAATAATTTGTAAACCCACAAAGACAGATTGTTTGGTTTTTCGGCGCTTAATTTTACCTTGTTGAATCATGACCTCATTGCTGGGAATAATTGCACCGCCTAATGCAATCAGATCGGGGGCGTCTATAAACTTGACCATCATTTTGCTTAATGCATTAGGCAAAATAACCGAATCAGCATCTAATCCGCATATCAATTTTGCATCACTATAACCAAACAAAAAATTGAGCGAGTCCCATTTGCCAGAATGGACTTTGTCGATGACTTTTAATCGCGCATCTTGAATGGATTGATACATTGCCTTCACTTGACAATCGCTCATGCTCGAAGTGGGTAGAGGTGATATTTTGTGAAGTTGGTAGTGGTCTATCAATAACGCTAAAGTGTTGTCGTTAGACCCATCATTTAAAACAACCACATCAAAATGTGGATAATCTGAGGACAGCGCGGCATGCACAGTATCTAAAATACAGTGCATTTCATTATGCGCTGGAATAGCAATGGTAATTTTGGGGCAATTAAATTTCTCTAGCGGCACGCGTTGCGTATCCAGTGCACGATAACGAATGTGTTTTAGATGTTTGCGTAGCAATATGGCAATCAATAAGTAAGTCAAGAACGCGAACAGTAAATGGAGATGAAAAAATATCTCAACCCCATGAATCGATGAAGAAATGACACTATGAGATATCATGCGGGCACCTTTAAGTATTGCAAAATCAGCGCACGAATAGAGGCATGCTGAACTTGATCGATGACATCTTGGATGGCAGCAAGCGGCAACTCCGATAGGGCTGTCAGTAACTGACTATTGGAAAGTAGCTGCTGCTGGTAGGCGCTCACCATCAAATCAATAGCGCGTACGCCTTGAGTTTTCGCCAATGCAGCGATGGCATAAGGGGCTAATACGACAGAACTCAACTGTTGTATTAAGGCATCATCAAACTGATTCAGCTGACAAAAACGTATCATTTGAATGGCATAGCATTGTGTCGTGACATTTTGGCTGGCTAACCCACGATGGATCAAATCATCAAAGTCTAATCTGCGAAAAATGCTGGCATATTGTAATTGTTGTGAACCATGGCATTGCTGCATGATTGTTACCCATGCTACCAGTGACTGCGCAGTATTTTTTTTGCCTAGTTGCTCAATCACTTGGCTGAGTTGTTGTTGAGTATGCGCCGAGGCTTTGCTGAGCTGGATCAATAATTGTTGAAGCTGTGCTTGATATTGTAATTGCGCCATTCTTTTGTAGTGCTTGTAGATGATGATGCAGATGAAGCAAATAATATTGAGTGTGAGAAAACAACACAGCAGGGCGACAAATACTAGTAATGGATCAGAACGCCAGTCGAATACCAAGTTGTGCTCCTGTTCTCTGATAGAAACTTCCTTGTACTACCCGCCACATAGCCACAGATAGGCCAATATCTTTTATCCACCATACGCCATCTATTTGTATTGTGCTCACATGCGCTGCGGTGAGCGAGCTTGGGCCCAAGTAGACTGGTTCATTGCCACTGGCATAAGTCAAACCGAGTCGATTATTCGCTTCTCCTATCCATTGCAGTTGCAGACGATGCGATTGCTCTGTTTGACTTTTATCTATGCTAGAGATGGTATTTGTGTAAGCAACACGATAGTCACTAAAATATTTTTCTAAAGTCAGATTGAGGCTGTCAGATAGCGTGTCACGATAACTCCGCTGCCGATAAGCGAGAATATAACCATAACCTGCACCTATCACTCCATTCCAACCTACACCCAACATATGTTTAGCCAGAAAATCTGCATCTGGAGCATAAGCTAACTCAAAGTTAGCCGCGCCGCCTTGCATAGGTCGAGTGTAATTGAGATAAGCCGAGCTATCTTGCAAGCCAAAGCGTTGGCTTCGATTTAGCTCAATCGCTAAGCTGTCTTTTTGTGGTAGGGAGAGAAAAAAATTGATTTGATTTGAGCGCCAGTCTTGATAATCACCACTCAATTTATCTTGGCTATGTGCGATTTCTAGATAGGAATTTTTTTGTTGTATAGGAGGTACAAATAATGCTGCATTTGTATCTGCTTCGGCACAAACGATAGCAGCTGCAATTGTCAGCATTAGCGTGGCCATCAGTCTTAATAAGATAATTGTCATTTTTATAATAGTATAGTAATTAATCTAAATTAATAAATCACCATTAACCCGATTAAGTTTTGACCTCAGCATATAATTATTGTTACAATAATTATATGAACATTCAGAAACCTAGCAAACCTAGAAAAAGAGCCCCCGGTGCAGGACGTAAGGTCGGTAGCGGGAAATTTCGTGAGCCGACGGTAGTCCTAAGAGTCCCCGCCAGTCAAAATACAGTGATCAAAGATTTTTTGGCTGCTTATCAAAAGAAAAAATTATCTACCGATTTAGACACTGTGCTGGATTTCAGCTTTCCTGTTGAAAACCCTAGCTCGCTAGCAATTCCTCTATTTAGCTCAAAAGTTGCTGCGGGATTTCCAAGTCCAGCGGATGATCACGTTGAAAAACGCTTAGACCCCAATGACTTTTTAATCGACCAAAAAGATGCGACTTTCTTTGTTACGATACAGGGGCAGTCTATGATGGATGTCGGCCTGTTGCCTGGTGATAAGGCGGTGATTGATCGTTCTAAAATAGCGACGATAGGCGATATTGTATTGGCAGTAGTGGATGGTGAATTTACTGTCAAAACGCTCAGTCGCAACAAGGATGGCAGTATACGATTGTTGCCTGCTAATAGTAGCGGAGCCTATGCGCCGATTGATATCAAAGAAGGTATGCAGTTCGAGATTTGGGGTGTGGTCACCGGTTCTTTTCGTCGTTTTAAATAATCATGTCCAGTGGTGATTCAGCTAACATCAGGCGACCAAGCATCGCGCTGATCGATGTGAATAATTTCTATGTTTCCTGTGAGCGCGTGTTCAATCCAAAACTGCGCCATCAACCCCTAGTTGTACTCTCTAATAATGATGGCTGTGCTATTTCGCGTAGCAATGAAGCTAAACAAATCGGTATTCGTATGGGCGCTCCATGGTTTGAATGTCAGCCGCTAGCAAAAAAATATGGTGTCAAAGCATTATCAAGCAATTATGCCTTATATGCGGATATGAGTAATCGAGTCATGTCGGTTTTACGTGATTTCAGCCCACAGCAAGAGGTGTACTCGATTGATGAGTGCTTTTTAGATCTCACAGGCATGCCAGTGAACTTGCTTAAATATGGCCAACAAATTCGTCAGCGTGTTTTGCAATGGACTGGACTGCCTGTATGTGTAGGAATAGGCACAACCAAAACATTGGCCAAGTTAGCAAACCATTGCGCTAAGAAAATGCCGCAATTCGATGGAGTATGCAATCTAACTCAGTTGAGCAAAACAGAGTTAAGCCATTTGTTACAGTCGATTGATGTGTCAGAAGTATGGGGTGTTGGACACAGACTCAGTGCTCGATTGAAAAAACTAGGTATCCATAGCGTATATGATTTACAGCAAGCTGAGCCCGACTATCTTCGTCAACAATTTAGCGTGGTGATGGCAAAAACGATCAATGAGCTAAATGGAGTAGCCTGCATTGCTTTGGAACAAATAAGCCCAGCAAAAAAACAAATACTCAGCTCGCGCAGCTTCGGGCAGCCAATAGCCAGCATGACAGATTTAGCTGAGGCGGTGACCAAGTTTACCAGTCGTGCTGCGCAAAAGTTACGCAGTCAGTCCTCTGTTGCGGGTGTACTTTATATCTATATTCGCACCAATCCTTACCGCACCAAGGATGCACAGTATGGGCAAGGCATTAGTGTGGCATTTCCTAGGCCTACCGATGATACAGCTGAATTGGTGCAAGCAGCTTTGTGCGGCTTGCGGCATATTTATCAGCCGGGCTTTCGTTATGCAAAAGCAGGAATTTGTTTGATGGAGTTGGTCGATAGCAATGCGCAACAAGCAGATCTATTTATCACCCCATCGCCCCCCAGAGCTGCGTTGATGCGAACCTTAGATCAATTGAATGCAAAGTTAGGTCCTGATGCAGTGAGGTTGGCGAGCCAAGGGACGGGTAGTCGCTGGCAAATGCGTCAACAAAATAAGAGCCCACATTACACCACACGTTGGCAAGACATACTCAACGTTGAATAACGGCTTTTAGCAAACTCGAAAGCGTTATGAAAGTTTTAAAAATGTTGAATATAGTGGAACTTTAGTGTTGACTATATAAGTCTAAAATTGTAGACTTAAAAAACAAAATAACAACATCAAAGATACGGATATGAGAAAAATAATGATGGCCGTGTTACTAGTACATATGACGATTAAATGTGAGGCCGGTACACAACAAGGCATGCAACATTTACAACAATTAGAGCAACATATACTGGTGCAAAGTAAGCAAATTACGGGACTGCTTAATCAATACCGAGAATCCTCAATCGGACAACATGATTGGATATTGAGCCATGGAATTTGGATTCATGAATTCGACGTGTTGGACAGCCTGAGACTAGGTATCAATAGTATTAAACTTTATTTGGCAATTGATAACACGGATCAGCGCGCACTCTTCGCCTTAGTCACACATCAGAATTTATATATTGCCTCTCAGTTATGCACTGAGCATGCCATTGAAATTGGTCAGTATCGTAAGGGATTAAAGTCCGTCATTTTTAAAACTGCAGTACATCAGCAGTTCGAACAAGCAAAGCAAGCTTGTCAGGTATTAAGACAACTGGGCGAGGAACTTTATAGCGCTAGCCAATGATAGAGCAATGCAGTCGATAAGGATTTAGCCCAGATGAGGAAACAGCCCATTAACCCCTTTGGCAATAAATTCAATCGCCATTGAGGTAAGTACTAGTCCCATCAGACGTGTCACTATACTAATACCAATTACCCCAAACAGTTGGGCAATCAATCCTGATAAACGTAATGTTATCCAAGCGATGAGCACTACCACGCTGATAGGAATAATCAGACTGAAATGCGCTAACAAGCTGGGCTGGTTTTCGGCGGCAATGATAATACTACTAATCGCCCCAGGTCCAGCTAATAGTGGAACGCTCAAAGGCACCACAGCAACTAAATCTTTCTCATCACTGGCGCCAGTGTCAGGCTGAGATGTATGACGCCGGCTTTGCTTACCGTTCAACATATGCAAGGCAATTAACATGATCAAAATGCCACCAGCCACCTGGAATGAAGCAATACTGATGCCAAAAAAATTTAATATATGCTCACCCATCAAAGCTGCGACTGAGAGCACTGAGAATACTGTGATTGCAACTAAATTGGTGATGCGCGTTTTGTCCTGAATAGACCATCCGTTGGTGGCACTAATAAAAATAGGGATGGAGCCTACAGGATTAACAATTGCAAATAGAGCGACGCCAGTTTTAAGTAAATAAGCAAAATCGATCATAGGACCCTAGTTAGTTTAACCTCGTTAAGGTCAGACGCTGCCGATTTGTTCTGGTTCAATCAAGCAAAAAATAGGCAGTCAATAGCAAAAAATAGTGTGGCAAAAAAAAACGTTTAAAGTAAAATATATTCCACAATAATCATAACAATTCAGAGCAAACGATAACAATTCAAAACGGAAAAAATATGGAACAACAACATGTTGTTGATATGACGCAGTCCGCGCATTATCAAGAGGCTTTACAACTCCACCAGTCAGGAAACATTCAACAAGCCATTCAGCACTATCAAGCAACGCTAGAAAAAACCCCCAGCGATGCGCAACTGATGTATTTGTTGGGTACTGCCTATTGTCAAAATAGAGAATTAGATCAAGCTATTGACTTATTAAATCAATCTTTAGCGCTGAGCCCGCATAACGCTTTTGCTCACAACAATCTCGGCAATGCCTATCAAGAAAAAAATCACAAAGAACAAGCTTTGCAGTGCTATCAACAGGCGATACGTATTAAACCTGATTACGTTAGCGCATTTTACAATCAAGGCAATTTGCTGAATGCGTTGGGCAGACAACAAGAATCGCTATCATCCTACGCCGAAGCAATCCGACTACAACCCAATTATCTAGAAGCGCTGAGGGAATATGCTAGCCTTTTAAGAGATATGGGTAACGCAGAACAAGCGCTTGAAATATTTGCTCAAGCCATCCTCGTCAATCATCACAATGCCGATGTGCATTTTCAAAAAGCAATCACCCTGAAAAAACTGGGGCGTGTTTATCAAGCCATAGAAAGTTATTTAACCACCATCCAAGTAGATCCTAAGTACATTAGTGCACATTTCAACTTGGGAAATTTATATCTAGATTTAGGTGAAAACTTATCAGCATTTAATTGCTACAGCAAGGCGTTAGAACTCAAACCAGACAACCCAGAGGCTTATCTCAATCGAGGCAATGTGCTGAAAAGTCTGAGGCGTATGCAAGAAGCGTTAAATGATTACAGCGCGGCGATCAACATTAATCCTAACTATGCGGATGCTTACAGTAACCGTGGCAACTTACATAAAGATAATGGCAGAGTGGAGCCTGCATTAAGAGATTATGAAAAAGCACTCGAATTACGTCCAAACTACGCTGAAGTGCAATGGAATAAAGCACTTTTATTGATTGTAAAAGGTGATTATTTACCAGGCTGGGAGCTCTATGAATGGCGCTTGCGGATGTCTAGCTATCAAGTGAATTGTCAGAAATTTCCGCAACCAGAATGGCGCGACTTGAGTGAGATCACTGGCAAAACGGTGCTGGTTTATGCAGAGCAAGGCTATGGTGATGCAATCCAATTTTGCCGATACTTGATTGAAGTAAAAAATCACTGCCAGCATCTGATTGCGCAAGTCAACGTCGCTTTAATTCCACTACTCAACACCTTGGCTAAGGATATTCAATTTATTGCCAAAGGAGAGACTCTGCCACAGTTTGATATGTATTGTCCGCTGATGAGTCTTCCCTTTATATACAAGACTACCTTAGACACTATTCCTGCAGCTATTCCCTACTTGTATGCTGATCAGGCAAGAGTAAACCAATGGCGCAATACTCTTCCCTCTCAAAATAGTTTACGTGTAGGTCTGGTTTGGACAGGTTCCGCTAAACATGAAAATGACATTAACCGCAGTATCCCCTTGAATCAACTCTTGCCGTTAATGCAATTGCAGGTCGAATGGCACAGCTTGCAAAAGGAGTATCGCATCAAGGATCAAGCTGCACTCAAACAGTGTCCGCAATTACAACATCATCAAAAAGACTTAAATGATTTCGCTGATACCGCCGCACTGATTGAATGTATGGATTTAGTGATTACCGTGGATACTAGTGTGGCGCATTTGGCAGGCGCGATGGGCAAGCCAGTTTGGGTACTATTACCTTTTGCTCCAGATTATCGCTGGTTATTGGAGCGAGAAGACAGTCCCTGGTATCCAAGCGCAAGACTATTCCGACAAAAAGCATATGGGGATTGGCAAAGTGTCGTCACTGATGTTGCTGGACAACTCATGCAGTGGCTTGCCAGCCATCCCACAAAAAAATTACCCCAGTCTTCTCTGGCCATGACAGATACCAACAAACAACAACCATCTCGTAGCAAAAAAACTACGGCAAAAAAGGCGCGATGATGGAGCAAATAGAATTGCAAAATACAGACCAAGCAAATCCATTACAGGCTCTTTTCGAAACTGGATTTCAACTGCACCAACAACAACAAATTGATACTGCTATGCAGGTATATCAGCAGGTATTAGCATCAGATCCGACACATTTCCCTAGTCTGCATATGCTGGGGGTATTGCAAGCTCAAAATGGGCAGCCAGAGCAGGGATTTGAGACACTATGTCAAGCCTTGTCAGTGAATCCAAATTCAGCATCGGCATGGGCTAACTCAGGTAACGCGCTCAACCAGTTAGAGCGCTGGCAAGATGCATTGCGCTATTTTGAAAAAGCGATTGATTTGGACGACAAATTTATCAATGCTTATTTCTCTCAAGGGGTAGCATATTTTCAATTGGGTTTAATGAGCCAAGCATGTGATAGTTTCCGTCATTTGCTTGCCATACAGTCAGATTATGTTGAGGCCTATCGATATTTTCTAGAGGCATTGATTCAAACTAAACAATGGCAACAAGCACTCGATTTTTCAGAGCAGCTGTTCGAATTACAAGGTGAGACTGCTGAAAACTTATGGCAACAGGCTCGAATATTAAAAGAATTAAAACGTTCAGATGAAGCACTAATAAAAATAGATAAAGCAATCAAGTTAGCCCCAGAATTACGCGCAATACATGCCATACGCGGTTTGATTTTAATGTCATTGAATAATCCTCAAGAAGCCATAATTAGCTTGCAGATTGCGCTTGAAGATCAACCCAACGACGTAGAAAGCCATTCCAATTTGGGCTTGTGCTTGCAAGAGTTACAACAACTTGATGAGGCAATATCATGCTTTGATCGGGCAATCGCTTTATCACCTGAACATGCTGATATCAATTGGAATAAGTCTCTAGCAGTGTTATTGCGAGGTGATTTTTTGTTGGGCTGGCAATTGTTCGAATGGCGTCGAAAGCTGGCATACAATCCTCACCCAAGCTTTGATCAGCCTTTGTGGTTGGGTGATGCCTCATTACAAGACAAAACGATTCTGATTTATTGTGAGCAGGGCTTAGGGGACACACTACAATTTTGCAGATATGTGCCTATGCTTGCAAATTTGGGTGCCAAGGTCATTTTTGCAGTGCCAACAGCATTATTGAGATTGATGGCGCAACTCCCGCAAGTCTATCTACTGGCATGTGAAGGCCAGTCAGTTCCATTGTTCGACTATCACTGTCCTCTGATGTCCTTGCCTTTGGCATTCAAAACTACCCTCGATAGCATTCCGAGTTCACCTGCCTATCTCACTAGTTATAGCAATGAAAAACAAGCATGGTCTCAACGCTTAGGGGTCAAGCTTGCGCCAAGAATAGGGCTGGTCTGGAGTGGTAGACCAGAGCATGGCAATGACATGAATCGTAGTATTAGACTTGCGCAATTACTGCCTTTGCTTGTAGAGGGTGCCGACTATATAAGTCTACAAAAAGAAATTCGAGACAATGATCAATCAGCACTGCAGCACAGCCAGATAAAAGACTTTAGTCAGGAACTGAATGATTTTGTCGATACCGCAGCTTTATGTGATTGCCTAGATCTTATTATCAGTGTCGATACTTCGGTTGCCCATTTAGCTGCAGCGATGGGCAAACCAACATGGCTTTTGTTGCCTTATACGCCTGATTATCGATGGTTGTTGGGACGTGATGATAGCCCTTGGTATCCCAGCATCAAACTGTATCGTCAGCAGCAACACAACGATTGGCATCAAGCCTTTAGTCGGCTTCAAACAGATTTAACTGCTTTTATTCAAACACAAAAATAATATTTACTTAAAACGCTTTCATTAACCAAGCAAAAACGCCATGCAAAATAACAACAGGAGTTCTTTATGCAAACTCATTTGCCTGATAGCAATATTTCACATCAATCGCTGAATCAAGAAAATACTCAGGCCATTCAATTTGAGGCACGTGATTTAATTCAACAAGCCATTGGCTTTCATCAACAAGGCGATTTGATGCAAGCGCAAACGATTTATCAACAAGTATTATCACAACAAGCGAAAAATTTTGATGCTTTACATTTGCTTGGGGTGATTGCTGCGCAACAAGGGGATCATGAGACCGCGCAAAAATTAATAGAACAGGCCCTGGAGATTGATTCAAAACATGATTTTGTGTGGCTTAATCGTGGCAATGCATTACGCGAATTGCAACGTTGGGAGCAAGCGCAAAATTGCTTTCAACAAGCGGTAACGCGTAATCCAAGCAATATCGAGGCATGGCAGTTTCTAGGAGACTCGTTCAAGGCAATGAGTCAGCATCAACAGGCAGTTGATTGCTATCAACACGCCATTTCATTAAATCCTAAAGATGAGGCGATATTATTAAAATTAGCCATATTGCTTAGACTGCTGAATCGCGATGTGGAGGCACTTGAAATGTTTGCTCGGGTGATTATTCTCAACCCAAAAAATGCAGAGGCTTATCGCGAGCGGGCTAATTTTTTATTAGAACGAGCTAAACATTATCAGGCGATTAATGATTTTGATGCTGCACTCAATCTACAACCTCAGGATGCTCAGAGCCTGTTTAATCGGGGGGTGGCATATGCAGGAATCAATCATTTTAATAAGTCACTAGAATCTTATGATCAGTGCTTAAAAATTTCTGATGCTAACGCTGCGCTATACTTCAATCGTGGCGTGGCCTTGGAGCAACTTGGAAGACTAGAAGAGTCTTTGGCTAGCTATGAACAGGCCATCTCACAAAAATATGATTTTATCGAGGCTCATCTGAATCGCGGCAATGTATTAAAGTCATTAGGGCGTCGCGAGGAGTCAGTATTTGCTTTCGATAAAATGATTGCCCTTCGTCCGGATTATGCAGAGGCTTACAACAATCGAGCCAATGGCTTACGCAAATTAGGTCAATTAGATCGCGCGATGAGTGACTATGAAAGCGCAATTCGATTAAAGCCAGACTACCATGAGGCTTTTAATAATCGCGGGAATATGCTGAAGGATATTGGTTGTTATGAGCGCTCTATGCAAGACTATGATCGTGCATTGGCACTCAAACCAGATTATGTCAGTTGTTATTGGAATAAGTCGCTATTACTGATTTTGTTAGGGGATTATCTGAATGGATGGAAACTCTATGAATGGCGAATGCAAGAACCACATTTAAAAGATAAACACTATCGACTTGCTACGCCAGGATGGCGTGGAGAGAGTTCTTTACAAGGCAAAACCATACTGATTTATGCCGAGCAAGGCTATGGCGATGTGATTCAATTTGCGCGTTATATCCCTCTGTTGAAAGCACAAGGGGCGAATATCTTATTTGAGGTATTTCAACCACTTTATCATTTGTTCAAAAGTATGCGTTGCGAGATGACATTAATATCCGTAGGCGACAACATGCCACCATTCGACACTTACTGTCCTGTGATGAGTTTGCCGTATGCGATGAAGACGACAATAGATACCATTCCAGCAGAGATTCCTTATCTTTTTGCCGATCCCGAAAAAGTAATGCAGTACAAAAAAATACTTGGTCAAACTAAGCAAAAACGCATAGGATTGGTGTGGTCAGGTTCAACAAAGCATGAGAATGACGCCAACCGAAGTTTGTCCCTAGATGCGTTTGATGAATTATTACAACTCGATGTGCAATGGCATAGTTTGCAGAAAGAGTATCGATTACATGACGAGGGACTATTGCACCAATATTCCCAGTTAGCACAGCACCAAGATACCATTCAGGATTTTTCTGATACTGCTGCATTGATTGAGTGTATGGATTTGGTGATCACTGTAGACACCAGTGTTGCACACTTAGCTGGCGCTATGGGCAAGCCTGTATGGATATTAATTCCTTTTGCGCCTGACTATCGATGGTTGCTAGAGCGCGAGGACAGCCCATGGTATCCCAATGCTACCTTATTCCGTCAGCCAGCTTTACATGATTGGGATAGTGTTCTCAGCAGACTCGTCAGTGCTTTACAGCAGTATCTCAAGCACTCATAAAGCCAAACCAAAAAGCATTTGAATTCACTGAACGCTACCGCTAGAATCTCGGCTCAATCCGCAACAAGGAAGAAACATGTCAAAAAAATACATGCTGATGTTTGCCGCACTGTTGGTTTTTAGCCCAAGTCTTTGGGCGGATAGCCCATCATCGCCATGGGTGAATGGTGAAATTCGTCGTGTGGTTAAACAAAGTAATACTGTGTTAATTAAACACGAAGAAATTCCACACATCGGTATGTCAGCAATGACCATGCCATTCAAAGTAAAAGACAGCCACTTACTAGAAAATCTTAAACCAGGGGATAAAATAAAATTCTCGGTGGTAGAAGAACAACAAGACTTGGTCATTACACAAATAAAAGCGCAATAACTGCCAGTTTTACCCAAGCTTTATTCTTGTTTGGCGTGGTACATTAAATCAGCCATTTCAATGACTTCAAGCGCATGCTGATTGGTTGCCGCTAAAATAACTGGAGGCGCCAATCCAGCATCACAGGCTTGTTGCCAGCGTGCGGCACATAAACACCAGCGGTCACCTGGACGCAAACCAGGAAAATCAAACTCTGGTCTTGGCGTGATTAAATCATTGCCATGCAAACGCGAAAAATCCAAAAAAGTTTCTGTCACTTCAGCACACACGGTATGTTGTCCTCGGTCACCATCCAGTGCATCACAACAGCCATTTCTTGTAAAACCTGTTATCGGACTAAGGCTGCAAGTTTCTAATGTTTTGCCCAATACATTTTTTTGCGGCATAAATTCATCGGACATGGATGGTTCCTAATCAATGATGTTGAAGACATGATTTTAGATAGGAAGACGCTAATAAGTTCAGTGCGAAATTTCATTTCTGTGCTAGCTAAAACCATCATGATTCATATTTGAAAAGGTATAATTTATCATCAAATTCAATATACAAAATTAGTTCATTGATAGGAATACAAAAATGAGTCATTTGATTGAAAAAACCCTAGAGGTTTTCATGTTTCGAAGTCGTTGGTTGCTGGCCCCCATGTATCTTGGCTTGGTAGGAGGTCTGCTATTAATGTTGGTGAAATTTGCTCAGGAATTTTTTCACCTATTTAGTCATATTTTGTCTTTGCCAGAAAAAGAGGTGGTGCTCGCCTTGCTCGGATTGGTCGATATTACCCTAGTGGCTAACCTATTGATCATGGTGATTTTCAGTGGTTATGAAAACTTTGTGTCTAAAATTAACGTAGATAATCATGAGGATAAACCTGAGTGGATGGGGACAGTAGGTTACTCTGGATTAAAGCTAAAGCTTATCGGTTCTATCGTCGCCATTTCAGCTATTGATCTACTAAAAGCCTTTATGCACCAATCCTCTCCTGGTATTGAGCACCTAGGGAGCGAGCCTATGGCATGGATGGTTGGCATCCATTTCATCTTGATCGTTACAGGGGTACTGTTTGCCTACATGGACAAGGTCGCTGAGTCTACCCACCACTAGTGATGCATTGAATCCCAACTATGTCACAGCGCAACAACATTTAGCCAGTCTGGATCAAGACTGGCAAAAGCTATTGGCAGAGGTGGGCTGTTGTAGGCTCACTGCGCAATTACAAGCGCCTTACCAATCATTGATACGTGCAGTGGCTGCGCAACAACTGCATAGCAAGGCGGCTGATGCCATCATGGCAAGAATGCTAGCCTTGTTTAAGGGTCAATTTCCAAGTCCTCAACAGTTAGTCGAAACAGATTTTATGGCCTTGCGTGCTTGTGGTTTCTCCACCAGCAAAATCAATACCATACAAGGTATCGCCACCGCTGCCCTATCAGGGCAGGTCCCTAATCTATCTCAAGCCATGCAAATGTCAGATTCACAGCTTATACAGCAACTGACTGAGTTGAAAGGAATTGGACAATGGACGGTAGAAATGATGTTGATATTTAATCTTGGACGACTAGATGTACTGCCAGTGGATGACTTTGCGGTACGTCAGGGCTATCGACATCTCAAAAATATCGACAGCATTACTGCCAGAGAATTGCGCCAGATTGGACTATCATGGGCACCTTATCGCAGTATCGCTACTTGGTATTTGTGGCGTGTACCTAAAAAATTGGCTTAATTTCTTTGTTGTTGCGATTCACGCACCAGTCTCATCACAATACGCTGACTTGTAAAAGCAAAGAGATTTGGTAAAACAGCATGAATGAATGAAGTCAATGCGGCCACTAAAAGCCAAAAACTTGCCTTCATTGCAAATCGAAAATGGACGCTATAAGTTTTTCCTGAGGCATTCAGATGTTGTTGAAACATAGGCTTTTATCTCCGCGAATTAGAATGGCCTAATGGGTTTGATACGATTTATTATTGATTGGCGCGCCCGGCGGGAGTCGAACCCACGACCTTTGGCTTCGGAAACCAACACTCTATCCAACTGAGCTACGGGCGCACTGCGGCGCATTATAACAAATGCAGCAATTGCACTCGCTTAATTCTTTGGTTTCATTCAGGCTTATTAGTATAATGTTGGCTTTTTAATGTATTCGAAAGCAACGTTATGAGTGACCAACACGATTTCCCCAAAACTACTGTCAAGCAAGTGGTGTTAGCCATACTAGGTGGCCTTGTTGCCCCTCTTTTAGTCATCACCATGATTGTCATGATGGTGATGGGTATTCAAGCCAACCATCTTCCTGATGATTCACAAAAGTCTAATCAAAATGTAGAAGCAAATATTGCTCCAGTAGCTACAGTAGAAATTGCAGCTGTAGAAGAAGGCCCGCATATTGATAAATCAGGCGAACAAGTTGTCACTGCAGTTTGCGCTGCTTGTCACGCAGCAGGGGCTTTAGGATCACCAAAAATTGGCGACAATGGCGCTTGGGCACCTCGTATTTCTCAGGGGTATGACACGCTGGTTCAACATGCAATTAAAGGTATTCGTTCTATGCCAGCCAGAGGCGGAAACCCTGACCTGACAGATGGGGAAATTGCTAATGCTGTTGCCTATATGGCCAACAAGAGTGGGGCGAGTTTTAAAAACTAATCATCCATGTGCAAAAAATATTCGGGCGATAATGCAACTTCACTAGCGTTATCGCCTTTTTTATTTGAAAGAGATTAGATTGGCAAGCTATGTCATAGGAGATTTGCAGGGCTGTTTTCTATCCTTTCAGCAGTTGCTGAAAAAGATAGGCTTTGGCCAATCCGATCGTATTTGGTTGGTAGGTGATTTGATCAATCGTGGCACTGGCTCTTTGCCAGTATTACGTTGGCTGATGCAACATCAGGACCAAATCACGGCGGTATTGGGTAATCACGACTTGCATGCTTTGGTGGTAGCAGAGGGCTTTATCGCACCACACCGAAGTGACACCTTGCAAGAATTGCTGGATGCCCCCGATGTTGATGAGTTGCTTACATGGCTTAGACATCAAAGTATGGTGCATCAGCAAGAAAATTTTTTAATGGTTCATGCCGGCTTGATGCCGCAATGGAATGCCACTCAAACCATGGCTTTAGCACATGAGGTTGAGCAGGCGCTTCGCTCACCCTACTACCGCGATTTTTTACGCGTCATGTATGGTAACCAGCCAAACTTTTGGCGAGATGATTTGCAATCTTGGGACAGATTGCGAGTGATTACCAACGCCATGACCAGAATGAGGATTTGTGATGCACAGGGACATATGGAGTTTGCTTTTAAAGGTCAGCTAGCTAATATCCCCGCTGGATATCAAGCTTGGTATCAAGTGCCACAGCGCGCCAGTTTGGATCACACGGTTTTATTTGGGCATTGGTCTGCGCTTGGTTTTCAACAACATAGCAATACCATCTCACTGGATACTGGTTGTTTGTGGGGTGGCTTGCTCAGCGCCTATAGACTAGAGGATGGTGAGTTATTCCAAGTACCCTGTGAGCCTGATGATAGACCAGCGGGTCTGGCGAGTTTTGCTTAGTCTGCTAGGCTCAGCTTTCGCTCTTTGACTGGAGGGCTTTCAAATGATGAGCAATCGCATGTTGTACCGCAAGCGTTAAACCTCTTCTATCATGACCTTGCGAGGGTATTTCCGGCAGTATGTGCAACTCCGCTCGACCATGCGGTAGGGCTAAAATAGCCCCGATAGATTGCAACAAAGTGGTCTCACCTAAAAATGCCATGCGTAAGTCTGGTTTACCTTCTGTATCAAGATAGCGAATACAAAGCGGAATAACTGCGCAAGCACAATCAATCGATGCTTGTAACAAACTGCCATGGAATGGTAGCAAGCGGTGTCCATCAGAGGTAGTGCCCTCTGGAAAACACGCCACTAAATCGCCATGACGCAAACTTTGACTCGCGACTTTTACCATGGCTGCCGCGCCTTTTTTGGAATGACGTTTAATAAACAAGGTGCCACTTTTTACAGCCAGTGCGCCGAAAATTGGCCAACGGCGAATATCTGATTTGGCAATAAAACGTGCTGGGCAGACCGCATGTATCAAATTGATATCCAACCAAGAGATGTGGTTGCTGACTAATAAGTAGCCTGTTTTTGCGGTCCTAGGGATACTCCCACTGACGCTAAAATCGATATTGAGAATTCCTAGCAATCCCTTTGACCATTGACAGAGCAAGCGTTCGCGCTGATATCGATTGGAAAAAGGAAAAATCAACTGGGTGATAACCACAGCACGCAAGATATGCAAAAAAATACGCATGCATCTCAGCACGCGTATGGCGAGTGGGGTGGACTTGATTGGCAAACTTATCCCATGAAAAAATTAATGACTGACACGGGTGACCCCGCCAGACTCGATTAAACGTACCTTTTCGCCAGGAGCAAATTTTTCGGTTGCCTCTTGCACGATAGTAATCAAGTTGCCGTTGTCTAATTTGATTGTCAGCTCAACTCCATCACTGCGAGTACCAAACTCCTCTGCGGCTGTACCTGCAATGCCACCAACCACAGCGCCAATAATGGCGCCAATTGCGGCTTCTTTTCCATCACCCACACTAGAGCCAGCAATGCCACCAATCGCCGCGCCAGCTGCCGTCCCTATACCGCTTTGCGTGCCCTCAATTTTGACCGCTCGTACACTTTCAATGACGCCCATACGCACAGTCTGTACTTTTCTGGTGTCCTCACGCGTATACACATCCCCAGAACGAGAGCTAGCGCAAGCGACTAAACATAATGCCAGAATAGCGACGGTGATTGATTTGCAAAGATGATGCATATTAAATCTCCTTAAGTTATTGCAACTGTAGTCCGGGTTCATTTTCTAGTACTTCATCTACTAAAACCTGCGTATAAATTTTCTCAATCTCATCACGACTTGGTTGATGGTTTTGACCACCACGGCTTGCAATTTTTATTGCCCCCATGACAGAGGCTAAGCGTCCGCAAGTTGGCCAATCCCAGCCACGAATAATGCCAAAAAGTAAGCCAGCACGATAGGCGTCACCACAGCCAGTTGGGTCTACCACCGCATCAGGTTTGACCGCGTTAATATGAAATTGTTTTCCCTCGGCATAAATCACTGAGCCCTGAGCACCTTTGGTGACAATCAGTGCGTTGACCTTGGTGGCAATTTGTTCAAGGCTAAGCTTGGTTTTATCCATCAGCATTTGCGCTTCGTAATCATTGACAGCGAGATAACTGGCCATATTGATAAAAGCTAGCAACTCCTCACCATCAAACATTGGCAAGCCTTGACCAGGATCAAATAAAAAAGGGATGCCAGCATCGAAACACTGTTGCGCGTGTTGAAACATCCCTGCACGACCATCAGGGGCGATAATGGCTAAGCCAATATTTTGAGCTTGCTGTACGCTATTCAAATGAGAATGATTCATCGCGCCAGGATGAAAAGCAGTGATCTGGTTATCATCCATGTCGGTAGTAATATAGGCTTGAGCGGTATAGTTTCCTGGGATAGCGGTAATATGAGTTTGATTAATGCCATGTTTCTCTAGCCATAATTGATAGGGTTGAAAATCATCCCCCACCGTTGCCATGATCACAGGATCATCTTCGAGTAAGCGTAAGTTATAAGCAATATTTCCGGCGGTGCCACCAAATTCTCGTCGTAGCTCAGGCACCAAAAAAGCCACATTCAGCATATGAATTTTTTCCGGCAATATGTGCTGCTTAAATTGATCAGGAAACACCATGATGGTGTCAAATGCCATAGAACCACAGATCAGTATTTGTTGCATATTGGTTGTTTACTCACATGAAAGTTGCAATATCATCATAGC
>CAYYBG010000008.1:0-61238 GCA_964470195.1 uncultured Methylophilaceae bacterium
CACCATGTGATTCCACACGAAATTGTGAACCCACATGAAATTAAAGCTTACCCATCTGGTAAGCTTTTTTTCGCCTGCGCATCGTATACGTATTGCCACATTTTACATGCTGAATTAAAAGGACGCAGACTTTTCTGAGTTAAAAATGATATTTTCTATAGCAATTGCAAGTAATAAAAATTTCCTTAGTTTGCATGCATGGTTGGAGCGATATATCAAAAAGTGAATTCTTTAAATGGCAGCTCCTAGGTTTATCTTAGGTTTATCTTAATAAAAAGCCATTATCAGTTTCAATCAAATTATTTTAATTATATTTTTAAAGTCATTTTCTGAGAATTTAATACGATTATAAATTTTATAAACTAATCCTATTTTTAATAAAAAGTTAATAATGATTTCTTAACATCAGGGTTAAAAAATTTTCTAACTTATTTTACTCGGAGATTTTGAAATGACCCTTTCATTGACACCGTCAAATAGTCTTAAATTAAATGTATTAGATTCAGTTAGTTTAGTTGGTGCTGAAATTGCTGGATTTGACTCAGTATCAAAGAAATTTTTTGTCACGACGCCAAGTGGCTTGGTTATTGTAGATTCAAGCGACCCAACAAATCTTTCCGTAGTCAACCAAATTGATTTTTCCTCTGCGCCTTATTCATTCTCAAACGATGTTAACAGCGTGGCTGTAAAAAATGGAGTTGTTGCGGTAGCTGTTGCTAATTCAACCAAAACAAATGCTGGCAAAGTATTTCTACTCAATTCAAATGGTGAGTTATTAAACACACTTGAAGTGGGGTCCTTGCCTGATATGTTGACGTTTACACCTAATGGCAAAGCGCTATTAGTTGCTAATGAGGGTGAGCGTAATGCTCCAAACGGTGAAATTGACCCAAATGGCTCAATTAGTATTATTGACTTATCTTCTGGTATTGCTTCTGCGACTGTAAGGGAAGCAGTCTTTACAGCATTTAATGGCTCTGAAGCTCGACTCATTGAGCAAGGTGCACGCATTTACAATAATAAAACAGTTAGCCAAGAGGCAGAGCCAGAATATATTGCAGTCAATCCTGACGGAAAAACTGCGCTTGTTTCTTTGCAAGAGATGAATGCTGTTGGAATCTTGGATATTAAAAATGCACGTATCACTAAAATCGTCCCGCTTGGTTTGAAGTCCTTTAAATCTCTGCTAGCTGATTTCAGTGATAGAGATGGTCCAGGGGGAACAAACTTATATTCTCCTGTAACAGGCTACGATGTCTTTGGTATGTATATGCCTGATGCAATTGCAGCATTTACCTCTCGTGGTAAAACATATTATGCGATTGCTAACGAAGGTGATAGCCGAGATGACTTTATTGCTGGCGGTGAAGAGGTAAGGTTATCTGCGCTTAATCTGGATGCCATTAAATATCCTAACAGTGATTTTTTAAAATCATCAGCAGTGCTAGGCAGGTTGACTGTGGCAAATCCAGCTGCTATTGGCGGGAAAATTGCAGGCGATACTGACAACGATGGCGATTTAGATCAAATTATTTCTTATGGTGCGAGATCATTCTCTATTTTAGACGCCAAAGGAAAAATTGTGTTTGATAGCGCTGATCATATTGAGAGATTTATTGCAACTCAGGGTATTTTTTCTTCAGGCGGCGCATTCGATGACGGTCGCAGTGATAATAAAGGACCTGAGCCTGAAGGTTTAACCGTCCAGCAAATTGGTGGTCGTACTTTTGCTTTCGTAGGCCTTGAGAGAGGCGGTGGCGGAGTAATGGTTTATGATGTGACCGATGTAAAAAATGTTCAGTTTGTCACTTATGCAAAGAATGAAGCAGATATTTCTCCCGAAGGTCTTAGCTTTATTGGTGCATCAGAAAGTCCAAATGGTCAAGCGCTACTAGCAGTAGCAAATGAGGTCTCTAAGACCCTTACTGTATATGGATTGACTCGAATTGTTAATGGTGATTCTAAGAATAATAAGATTGTTTCAATCGCGGGTGTCGATGAGATGACTGGTGGTAATGGTAAAGATCAATTTATCTTTACAAAAGTAGAACATATTGGAAAACTTTCTGGACAGCGTGATGTAATTACTGATTTTGTTAGCGGGACAGATATCGTCAATTTAAAAGCGATAGACGCAAATACAAATCTTAGAGGGGATCAAAGCTTTGTCTTTTCAAACAGATTTGATGTGGGTGCTGCAGGAAGATTGGTAATTTCGCATATCGACCAAGATCTTTTGGTCTCTGGGGATACCAATGGTGATGGTTTAGCCGATTTTACCATTGAGCTGCAAGGGGTGAGCGCGTGGGTCTCATCTGATTTTATTTTGTAAAGTCAAATCAATTCAGCCAGCACAAAGCAACATCTGTGATAAAAGAGCCACCTTTGTTAAGGTGGCTCTTACTAAAATATTTTATTCAAATTTAAATTCTATTTCTTTAATTTGTTGATGGCTATCATAATCAAATTAATTTTAAAGTATTTAAATATGGAAATTCTTTATGGTAAAACAATTAGATAAAAGTTGGCAGGATTGGGTGACGCTCAATATCGCAAGAGGTTGTGATAAACGTGGCATTATCCAAATATTGCTAGATCATGAATTTGACGCCGAAAGTATTTTTGATGCGCTTAAGGATGAGCCTGATGCAATAACTTTGCAAGAATTTTTGCAACAAAAAATTAACACAAGTAATTCCATTCCGCAGTCTAAATTCTTTGATAGTGAAAAAAGTACTTTTCAAGCACTTAATGAAATAAAACCTCCATTTGCGCAGAAATTGGCCACCAATAAAGCTAATGTATTTGTTATTGAGAACTTCCTTAATGAAAATGAGTGCCAGGAGTTGATAACAATTATTAGAAGTCATTGTCGGCAATCTACTATCACTTCACAAGATGAGCCTGACAAGGCATTTAGAACCAGTCAAACTTGTGATTTAGGTCTACTGCAACAACATGCCCTTGTGCAGGAGATTGATAAGCGTATTTGTGAGTATATGGGAATTGAACAGCAGCGTTCTGAAACAATACAGGGACAATATTATCAAGTAGGACAACAATTTAAAGCACATACTGATTATTTTGAGCCCAATACATCGGAGTACCAGAATTTTGCAGGGGAACTTGGACAAAGAACATGGACATTCATGATTTATTTGAACGAGGTTGACTCAGGCGGAGAAACAAACTTTCCAGAGCTTTCTCTTGAAATTAAGCCATCAGTAGGTAAGGCGCTTGTCTGGAATAGCCTATTATCCAATGGAGAAGTTAATCCAGCTACTCTTCATTGGGCAAAGCCGGTAATTTTCGGGGAGAAGTTTGTAATTACAAAGTGGTTTAGAACGCACGGAACACTTAGTACTGATTATGTAACCCCGCAAAGAAAAACAATTCCATTATTTACTCGTGAGGGATTCAAAAAGTTACCAATCCCACAAGATTTGTTTAATTTGTTGCAAAATTTTTACCAAGAAAATAAACCTAATGAAGTCGTTGAGCAGAGTGATGCAATTGGCCGATATATTAATTCTGCTCACACTCAACATCCAGCGAGCATGATTGAGCTAACGGATCAGATTAGAGTTAATATTTTGCATAGTCTTACCCCACTACTAGAGAAATGGACTGGATTAGCCCTTGAGTCCAGTGCTGTTTATGGGATAAGAGAGTATAAGCATGGTGCCACACTTGCGATGCATGTCGATAGAGTCGAAACACATCAGATCAGTGCCATTCTAAATATAGCTCAGTCGGTAAAAAAAGATTGGCCTTTGCAGATTTGCGATCATATGGGAAGAATGCACGAAGTAATCATGAAGCCTGGTGAGATGATTTTTTATGAGTCAGCACGGCTGCTGCATGGAAGACATCGACCATTAGAAGGAGATTTTTATGCCAATATATTTACTCATACACGCCCATTGGCACTCAACAAGAAAGCTTCAAAAAGTATAAAGTTTTACTAATTTTATAAATATTAAATATATTACAGTTGTGTAAATTGTTTTAACTTAAAATAATGATAACTTTTAATCTTTGAAATATTATTGTCATATTCAATTCATATAATTTTTTAATCTGATTTAGAAATTAAGATTATTAAATTATGCACTTGAAATCTACCAAAATTCAGGGATTTACCTTGCTAGAATTACTGGTAGTAATGGTAATTATCGGACTCCTCGCGGGCTATGTTGGTCCCAAATATTTTGACCAAGTTGGGAAATCTGAAACAAAAACTGCCTGGGCGCAAATTGATGCCTTGGGCAAGGCATTGGATCAGTACCGCATCGATACTGGACATTATCCTACTACTGAGCAAGGTTTAAATGCTCTCATACAACGTCCAAATGATGAGCCAAAATGGGCTGGCCCTTACTTACAAAAAAAAGTTCCTCTTGACCCATGGAGAAGACCTTACATTTATAAATCACCAGGTGAAAATGGTGACTATGACCTACTTAGTTTGGGTAAGGATGGTGCAGTCGGTGGCACCAAAGATTCTCAGGATATTGTAAGCTGGTAGAGCTCAACAATATGTTCTACAAAGTTAAAGCCCTTAACGGCACAAACATGGTATCTATCGATATCGACGCCATCAATGAAAACGAGGCGCTTGCCCAAGTTAAGGCCAGAGGTCTGGTCCCAATTTCAGTCAAAGCAAAAAATCTATCTATTTATCAGCCCAGACAACAACATTTATCAGTTTCATTATTCACTATTGAACTTTTAGCACTTCTTCAAGCTGGGCTGAATTTAGTTGAGGCTGTCGAAGCCCTAGCAGCTAAAGATCAACAGCCCGCTCCTGAGCTGACTCAAATACTTAATGCTATGTACCAAGGCCAGACATTCTCTTCGGCACTGGAGCAATTGCCAAATGTTTTCCCAATTTTATTGATAGCTACCGTTAAAGCCAGTGAGAAATCTGGTGATCTTGAAGAAGCATTAGGTCGCTACATTTCCTATCAACAGCAAATAAACCAACTGAAGAAGAAGGTTGTTAGTGCGTCCATTTATCCTTTATTACTTATGTTTGTTGGTGGCTTAGTAGTTCTGTTTTTATTAGGTTTTGTGGTCCCAAAATTTAGCATGATTTATGAAGATTCCGCTAATCAATTGCCTTATCTATCGCAATTATTACTGATGTGGGGTAAGTTTCTTGCACAGAATGGTGAAGCCGCTTTGGTGGCATTATTCGCAATACTGATTGGTATGTTTTTCTTATTTTCCCAGGCCTCGGTAAGAACCTATTTTCTTTCTAAGTTATGGCAAATACCAGCGATTGGCCGACAGTTAAAAATCTACCAGTTATCACGTTTTTTCCGCACTTTAGGTATGTTGCTGAAGGGCGGGGCACCGATTCTTGCAGCATTAAGATCCGCCAGTGGACTATTGGACAAATCACTACTAAGTAGCATGAAAAAAGCAGAATTATCTATCAGCGAGGGTAGGCCAATCTCAGAGGCAATGACTGCGGCTGGACTAACCACTCCGATTGCTACAAGAATGCTTTTAGTCGGAGAGCGAGGAGGCAATATTGATGAAATGATGACACGTATTGCTACTTTCTATGACGATGAGCTGGCGCGCTGGTTAGATTGGTTTACTAGATTATTTGAACCAATTTTAATGTTGTTGATTGGTTTAGTGATTGGTGTGGTGGTGTTATTGCTTTATATGCCAATATTTGAGCTGGCAGGTAATATCCAATGACCAGCAATCTAGCACGTGACATCAAAGTTTCAACCTTTGCCGATGTTATTGAGCAGGCAAGGTCAAAAGCAATTTCTCATCAGCAGCCGATGATTCAAATACTGCAAGAAATTCTTGCCTTAGATTCGGAAGCGTTTGTGAAGACGCTTGCTGACACCTTTAATATCGAACCAATTTCCATGAAACAAATGCATCAGCTTACCCCTGCTTACGAGCTATTGCCTTTTAATGAAGGGCAACGTAAGGGTTGTATTGCATTTAAATATGATGACAAAAATTATTATGTTGTGATTTCCAATCCTATCGATGATGCGCTACAGGCTTGGTTGGATGAAATAATTCCTGGTCCATTTGAGTTGCGTTTGGCTCACGCTTCGGATATTAGAGCTTTTCAAGCATCGCAAGAGGACAGTCTGAGAGCGCTAGATCAACTAGTGCCGGAGAATAATTCTGCTGAGAATGACGAATCTATTCCAGTCACTCGAATTTCTATTCAGTCAATCAATGAAGATATTAATCCAATTGTTAAATTAATTAACTCAACCCTATATGACGGATTAAAGATTGGGGCAAGCGACATTCATTTGGAATGCTCAAGTCGTGGACTGGAAATCAAATATCGTATTGATGGCGTGATTACGAATATAGGCGCAATGCAGGGACGTGATAATGCTGATCAAGCAATATCCAGGATTAAGGTGATGGCACAACTTGATATTGCTGAGAGACGCATTCCGCAGGATGGACGTTTCAAACTATCAGTGCTCGGTCGTGAAGTAGATTTTCGTGTATCAATAATGCCTAGCGTTTTTGGAGAAGATGCCGTAGTCAGAATATTAGATCGTAAATCTATTACCGAAGAAGTAAATGGCCTAAGTCTTCAGGCACTAGGATTTAATCCAGAAATTATTAATCAGTTTAGAAAGTTAGCATATGAGCCATATGGCATGGTGTTAGTAACAGGTCCCACAGGGAGTGGTAAGACTACTTCATTGTATGCGGCTATTTCAGAAGTTAATACTGGGCATGACAAAATCATTACCATTGAAGATCCCGTTGAGTATCAACTTCCGGGGGTTTTACAAATACCCGTTAATGAAAAAAAGGGATTAACTTTTGCCCGAGGTCTTAGATCTATCCTAAGACATGATCCAGATAAAATAATGGTGGGTGAAATTCGCGATACTGACACAGCTCAGATTGCCGTCCAAGCAGCCCTGACAGGACATTTGGTTTTTACTACTGTGCATGCAAATAGTGTTCTCGATGTGATAGGTCGTTTTATGCATATGGGCGTTGATCTATATAACTTTGTATCCGCAGTCAATGGAATTATGGCGCAACGTCTCATACGTGAACTTTGTCCTCATTGTGCAGAGGATTACATCCCGCCGCCCAGCTTAATAGAAGTCTCACAAATACCTCCTGAGTTGCTAACGCGAATGCATTTTAGGCATGCAAAGGGTTGTGGACATTGTCGAGGCAGTGGATATAAGGG
Source organism: uncultured Methylophilaceae bacterium (assembly GCA_964470195.1). GTDB lineage: Bacteria > Pseudomonadota > Gammaproteobacteria > Burkholderiales > Methylophilaceae > RFPI01. Next base: position 7,214 of record CAYYBG010000008.1, read on the forward strand.
CAGAAAAGCGATAGCAGAATTATTGGTGCTAAATGATGAGCTCAGGGAGATGATTATTGCTCGTGAGCCTATTCGAAAACTAAAACAAGCTGCTAAGAGAAATGGCCTTCGTTCAATACGAGAAGTTGCCCTTCATCATGTCAGTTTGGGTCTAACCACTTTGCAGGAGATCAACCGTGTTACCTTTGTTGATTAACCGATGCGTGATGGCTATCTGCTCAAATGGCATTGCCCTAGTAGAGGTTTCTGCTTATGGTCGCAAAATTCTTGATAAACAATTTTATCCATTTGATAGTGCACAAGATGATGGGGGTGACATTTTTAATGGATTGTTAAATAAGGTGTTAGCGAAACATAGCAAAAATAAAAGCCAGCAACTTGAAGTAATACTTAGCTCAGATTTTGTACGTTTTATGGTCTTACCAAGGCAGTCATCATATCTAAGCGCGGCTGAGAGAGCGGCTTATGCTGATGCCTTGTATAAAGAGGTATATGGTAATCTCTCTGAACAATGGTCTATAGCAATAGAGGATGCTCCACCTTATCACCCCGCCTTATGTGCAGCAATCGATACTCATCTATTAGATCAAATAAAACAAATTGCTATTCAGCATCGATTTAGATTGTCATCTGTGGGGACTCACGCTACGTCAGTCATCAATCAATTAAATCTACATAATTTCCAGGGATGTTTGGCGATTGTAGAACCCTCGCGCTTGGTTTTCGTCGAGTTCAATCACTCATTGAAACATATACAACAGTTGAAATGGCAGGGTAATTGGATTACACCACTACAAAAAATATTAAGAAAAACTCAGTTATCAAGTCACTTGGCTAAAAATCAACTATTGATTTATGCCCCTTTCCATCCACAAACAGATATCCCCTCATTTGATGAATGGCATGTCAATTTCTGCAAACCTGCAACCTCCATGTTTGAGGGCAGTGCTCACTTTCAAATGATTTTAGGTAATTTATGAGCATGCATATCCAAATAAACTTTGTTCAGACTGCTTGGTACAAACTCTCCTATGTTACGAGACTTGGGGCGAGCTTGACGTGGATTAGCTTGATTTTTTTCTGTGTAGTTTTTGCATATCAGCAAATTTTACAATCAAAGCAATTAGAAATTCAGCGAGCAAAAATTGCCACTCAGCGAATAAGCCCAAAGGTGAATAAAAATACTATTCCACAACCATCATTGAATCATGAGCAGAAGCTAATTCTGACTGAAATGGTTCATCGATTAAATGCACCATGGGAGAGTTTATTTAATGCAATAGAGAAAATGCAAAATGCTGATATTGCGCTTGTGAGTGTTATTCCAAATCTTGATAAAGAACAATTGGAGTTGTCTGGTGAGGCAAGAAACCTAAATGCCATTTTTGCTTATATAGAGTCTTTGGAGACGCTGCCGATGCTAGAACATGTCACCTTGCTGAAGCATCAAATCATTGACTCTCATCCTTACCAACCAGTCGAATTTTCTATTCTAGCGAGATGGAAAGAATGATTGAATTATTTCATCAGGGTTTATGGTATGTTCGTCAGAGCCTGTATCAGTTGGGCTTATGGGGCATTATTGGTTGTAGCTTAATCATGTTTACTGGAGTGTCGCTATACCTCTCATCCAACACTATTCAATCATCTCAAACAATTCTGAAGCATCCTTCACAACATATACAAGCAACATCTCTTCAAAATAAGCAAGAAGATAATCCATCGCAAATAGATAGCAAGTCAAATGAGATATTGCCTATTTTAGCTTTGTTACCTAAAGAAAAAAGTCTTCCAAATATCCTTTATCAAATTTATCAACAGTCTAAACAAGTGAACTTAAATATTGCTAGTGCTGAATATAAATGGAGAAAGGTAAAGAAAACGACCTTATCGAGAGAAGGTAGTCTAGTTCAGTATGAAATTACATTCCCACTCACAGGTCATTACAGGGAAATAAGAAATATGGTTAATGGTGTATTGGCCAATATTCCTACTCTTTCATTAGAAGCCATTGCGCTGGAGCGAGAAAGTGCTGAAAGTGACTTTGCAGAAGCTAAAGTGACTTTTGTAGTGTTTATGCTTGGGGACATTGAATGATTGTAAATAATAGTCAATCTTTAGTCTCTCATGCAAAGCTAACAAGGCGTTCTTGGTTGATGGCTTTACTTTTGCTAACTATTGCAAGCGCCATTTGGATAGCAATGAAAGAAGAGGATGAACCATTAGGTGCAGATTTAGCAATAAGTCAATCTGCTAACAATGTGCCCAGTAGACTAAATAACAAAGTTCAATCGCTATCGGTGGAGCAGCCCGCACAATTCAATGAAGCAGATTTAAATCCTTCCAAATCCGCCACAGAACTCTCTGATATAAAGCTGATATCTCGGAATTATTCAAGTATCAGTAGAGATATTTTCTATGTGCAAACCTGGCAACCACCCCAGAAAAAGATTCAAAAAAAACTACCTATAGAGGCTCCCCCGCCAGTAGCACCTCCAATCCCTTTTGTATTGATGGGGAGCATCGAAAAAGATAATAAAGTCGAATACTTTATTATGCATCAGAATAAATTAATTAATCTCAAACTGGGTGAGACAGTAAATGGACAATGGCGCTTAGATAGCGAAGATGCGAGGTATTTACATTGGACATATTTGCCGCTGAACCTGACCCAGGTATTACTTAAACAAAACTTCCAAACGAATGTTGGTATATCAAGCAACATTTCGTCTAGTCCATAAATTGGGGAACTCATGAAAGTTAAAAAGCAATCATCAGGCTTAAATATGCTTAAGTCATGGATAGTATGGATAGTTATTATTTCTCAACTGACTGCATGTGCATCATACCCATGGCCAGTTAGAGAAAAGTCTGGGGCACCTGAGCAGCGTGTCGAGGCTGCCTCAAGCCAGTTGAAAAAAGATTTGGATAATGCCAATTTTAGAAAATCACTTAGAGTTGAAAAAGAATCAGCTATCGATGAATTGCTTAAATTAGCAGAGCAAGCTAGGTTGTCTGGAAATGATCAGCAAGCCTTTATTTATTACGATAGATTGTTGGAATTAGATCCCTCTAATGGGCAAGTGGAGCAACTAAAACTAGCGCTCAGTAAAGAAAAAGCACGCTCTAATAAAATGCTTCAAGCAAGAATTTTATATCAACAAAAACAGTACACTAAAGCGAGTGAGTTGATACGAGAAATTCTTCTTGAGAGCCCCCATTCGACGGAGGCTATTGAGCTCTTAACTGAGATCAATGAAGAATCACAACAAGCAAAAATTAGCATTCCTCAATTAAAACCTTCACTAGATAGACCAATAACACTTGAACTTCGAGATGCCAACATAAAAGTAGTGTTTGAGGCTTTATCTCGTGCCACGGGGATTAACTTTATTTTGGATAAAGATATTAAACCAGATACCAAGACCACGGTTTTCATTAAAAAAATGTTAGTGGAAGATGCAATAGATATGGTTCTTGCGAGTAATGGACTTGGCAAAAAAGCGCTGTCAGAAAACAGTGCATTAATCTATCCAAACACTGCTGCAAAACTAAAAGATTATCAAGATTTAACCATACGCAGTTTTTATCTGACAAACACCACTGCAAAACAGGTGGCTGCTATGCTTAAAACGATGCTAAAGACCAAAGATATTTTTATTGATGAGAGATTGAATATGCTAGTCATGCGCGACACTCCTGAGGTGGTCAAAATTGCAGAAAAACTAGTGCAGGCTAATGATATGGCAGACCCTGAAGTCATGTTGGATATCGAAGTGCTAGAAGTAAGTCGTACGCGTTTGCAAGAACTAGGCATCACATATCCAAATCAACTTGCAGTGATTGGTGCTAATACGGGACTAACTTTAGAGGCACTCCGAAATAATGTTACATCAGCAACCATTGGTGTTAGACCAAACCCAACGGTTAATTTTAATAAAAATATTGGTGATGTAAATTTACTCTCTAATCCAAGAATACGAGTTAAAAATAACGAAAAGGCAAAAGTTTTGGTAGGTGATAAAGTGCCTATTATTACTACGACATCAACTGCTAATGTAGGGGTTGCAGAAAATGTTACTTATGTTGATGTTGGATTGAAGCTTGATGTAGAGCCCAGAATTAATTTAGATAATTACGTTAATATCAAAGTTGGATTGGAAGTTAGCTCATTAGGTGAAAAAACAATTACCAAAAATGGTGCTGAGGTTTATACCATTGGAACACGCAACGCCAATACAGTGCTGAGACTTAAACATGGTGAGACACAAATTCTCGCTGGGTTGATTCTAGATGACGAGCGTAAATCCGCTTCAAGATTACCTGGATTTGGTGATGTCCCCCTTTTAGGTCGTTTATTTGGCAATCAAACAGATAAAAAAAGTAAAACAGAAATCGTATTGGCGATTACCCCGCGCATACTGAGTAATATTAATTTACCTAAGGCAGATATTAGTGAATATTGGTCAGGAACCGAAAGTTTAATTCTTGATCGCCCAAAAATCAGCTTGCCTGCAAGCAATTCAGCCATCAGGTCTTCTACAGATATGGCTTTGCCAGCGGCTTCTTCTGACAGGGTTGAAACACAAAATTCAGGTCTTGTAGATGATGTGACTAAGACCCAAGGCGTAAACAATACGGCTGCCCCGTCAATTTCACCATCTAGCGTAGCTCAACCAGTTGATAATGGACTAAGTAAACCTGTGACGCAGGATGTGTCAGTCAATAATTCTCAATCAATTCCTATAGTCGCTGATCCAGTAGTCAATAATCAACCCTCTCAGCCTAGTGAAAATGCAGGTCAAGGTAATGTAGTAGATGCTATTAGGCGCGCTAGGGAAATTATCGAAAGCTATAGAAATGCAAACCAACCAAAGTCTCGATAGATTTTTCATCAAGACAAATCATCGTTCACTTGGCTTTACGCTTATTGAACTTATGGTGACCCTAGTGATTTTAGCAATATTGGCAAGCGTATCGTTCCCTTTATTAAAGCTAACTTTGCAGCGAAATAAAGAAGCGGAGCTTGCACAAAATTTATTGCAAATTCGCCAAGCTATTGATGCCTATAAGCAAGCATCAGACCAAGGACGAATTAAAAAAAATATTGATCAAACTGGATATCCGCCAAACTTGGAAGTTTTAGTGCAGGGAGTGCCAGACATTAAAGATCCCAAAAAACGCCTTATAAAATTTTTACGGCGTATCCCTAGAGACCCAATGCTTAGCGCAGATGATTACAGGCTATTTAAACATGATTGGGGATTACGAAGTTATCGTAGCGATGCGCAAAAGCCAGAATATGAGGATGATGTTTACGATGTATATTCATTGAGTCCAAATATCGCTATCAATGGAGTACCTTATGCAGAATGGTAGGCTTTCAAAATTAAATCACGGATTTACGCTAATTGAATTATTAGTTGTTCTTAGTATTGTTGCACTTTTGCTAACTTTAGTTAGTCCTAAATATTTCAATCATATTGACCGTGCCAAAGAAACTGCATTGAAACAAGATTTACAAATTATGCGCGTTGCATTAGATCAATACTTTGGAGATCATGGGTTTTATCCTGACAGTCTAGAAACATTAGTAAAAGAATCTTACTTGGACAAAATTCCTGTTGACCCAATCACTGAGAAATCAGATACATGGGTCATTGTCCGTCCCGAGCCTCCGTATAAGGGAGGGGTATACGATATTAAAAGTTCAGCAGAAGGGGTTGCCAAAGATGGTACTACTTACAACACCTGGTGATGAGCGAATGACTAGTGCCTTGTTTAAACTAATTAGGCAAAAAAAATTTAGCAAACTACACATCAATTCTAAGACTTGTCATAGAGGGCAAACTGGTTTTAGTTATATGGGGATTTTGGTGTTGATGGTAATCGCAGGCATCAGTATGACTAGCACAAGTCTTGTATGGCATATTCAGTTACAGAAATTAAAGGAGCAGCAATTATTCTATGCTGGTAATGCAATCAGAAATGCTATTGCTAGTTACTATCTTGAAAATCCCAGTGGAGCAAAAGAGTATCCTCAGTCACTAGAAGAGTTATTGCTAGACAAACGCCATCCCATAGTGAAACGTCATCTGCGTCGCAATTATTCAGATCCAATGGGCAAAAATCAAAACTGGGTTTTAATTAAGCAAAATAATAAAGTCATTGGCGTGCATTCAAAATCTACACTTAAGCCGATTAGAAAATTAGGGTTTCCTGAAGAATACGAAAGCTTTAGTAGCGCTAAAACCTATCAAGATTGGAAGTTTATATATATAGGAGGAAAAGAAAAAACTGGAATTGCAATAAATTAAAAAAAATTTTTAAATTAAAGAGTCATGTTCATGTGACTGTATCTGTTCAATTTGTATTCTCATATTTTGAGTCAATCTTATTTTTCATCAGCAGTTTTCATAGCGAGTTCCGATGCCAATTAACATTTCCATATCATTGTCAGACTTTTTGTATAAATGGCTACAAATTTAATTTAGTCGATCAAGGAAATTCTTACACAGCTTTAAGCTTAAATGATTATGTAGTGTCATAAAAATATAATATTTATTAAGCCATAATAAGCATTATCAATTATGTAACTATTTTTAAATTAATTATTCACTTTATTCTTTTCTAAAAATTTAATTTTAACTTCTTTCAAGAATTAATCCGAGATTATGTCTGCTTTAATTAACGCTGAATTAACTGATGAACAACGCGCAATATTTATCGAAGTGATTGAAGAATCGTTGCGAGTCAATCATAAGCCAGATCTATTCAACCTCTTGCAACATGGTATTCAAGACCTTATTGGCCATGATGTACTGATTTACGGTGTTAGTCCATATAGAAGTGAACAATACGAATTCGGTTATTTCAGCACTACGCTTGACTTTACAGACAATAACTTTGAAAAAATGATTCTTGATCGCTCATCTACAATTCATACAATTGTCAAAAGATGGCAGACAAATCACAAGGTGCTATTTGGCAGCTCTGAAATTATTGAAAATGAGTTTCCCAAGTATGCAGTATGTAATACTAGTAAATTTGATGAGCTTTCTAGCAATCTCAAGCAATTCGTTATCCATGGTTTTGGGGACGAGAGAGCTAATATGAAAAGCATCTTTATCTTTGCCCACATTAAATCACCAGTTAATTACGTAACTGCTTATCTGTTTGAGCTGTTAATGCCAACTTTGCACTGTGCCTTGCTAAAAGTTCACAATAATAGACATGCACTGCAAGCGCTTTCTAATCCTGAATTAGTGATGAAAAGTATTACAAAACGTGAGATTGAAATCTTGGAATGGCTCCATACCGGAAAAACCAATTGGGAAATTTCTGAGATATTGGGTATAAGGCCCACCACAGTCAAAAGTCATGTGCAAAATATTATACGTAAACTAGGAGTAGAAAATAGAAACCAAGCTGCTAAAAGAGGCTTATCTATGGGATTAATTGATCATCAATAATTTAATTATCTGTTAATTTTAGATAATACCAATCATAAATAAATATCTAATTTAATAATTTGGTAATCATTCTTAGTCTACACAGACTAGATACTAAATAATTTCCTTAATACGCCTTCTCTAAAATTGTTTTGTTAATAAGTCAAATTTTATCAATGCCAATTTTTTAGGAGACGCATATGAGTGGAATGGAAGTTGGAAGCGAATCATTAGGTTCTTCGCTGTTCCTATTTACGTACGATCGCGCAAACAATGTATCTGCAGTTTTTGATTTGGGTCTAAATTACTCATCTCTATCGTTAAATAACACTTCGACTTTTGGTTCGCAGAATCGAGTAGGTTCTCAATCATGGAACTTGGCTGCTGGTGACTATGCCGCTGCATGGGCCGCTTTTGATGCTGCTTCAACTGATGCAAATGTGCAGTGGGGTGTGCTGGCTATCGATACAAGTGGTAGTGCAGTAGGCGATAGAGGCATTATTCAAACATTTAATACCGACTTTTCCGCTAATCCTCCAAGCTTCTCGACTAGTTCGTTATTAACTCAAATTAATACTATTAATAGCTACATCTCTGGCGCTAATTTCTCTGCCGATAAACAATTTTCCAATCTTCAAACAGTTACAGCGGGTGCAGCTGTTGCGGGTCAGGCGGCAAGTGGGACGTCTAATATTGTTAACTTATTCGCTATAAGTGATGCTATTAACAATCAGGGCGGTGTTGCTGTAGCTAACTATAATGATGATTTGGCAATTTATGAGAGATTGGTTGCAGCGGCCCCGCTTGCTGCATCAACGGTATCAATCTTGCCTAGCTCAACATTTAGGCTTACTTCAAGCGGTCAGTTAACGCTAACTGCGCCAACACCAACACCAACGCCAACTCCAACGCCAACGCCAACACCTACGCCAACGCCAACGCCAACGCCAACGCCAACGCCAGGTCAAATTTTAAACGGAACAAGTAAAGCTAATACATTAACTGGCGGTTTGGGTAATGACACTATCATCGGATTGGGTGGTAACGATGTTCTGAATGGTGGAGAAGGTTCTGATATCTACGTGATGACAAGTTCGGCGGATCGCAAGGCTGCAGAAATAAATGATACCGGAACTAATGGAATTGATGAGGTGAGATTTACCAGCACTAAGGCAGGAACTTTAACACTTTATTCAGGTGATCGAGGTATTGAGTCGGTAGTGATTGGTACAGGTACAGCTTCAACAGCGTTGACTGGCGGTAGAACGGCTAATAACGTTAATGCCGCAGCTGTGTTAAATGGGTTATCTATCACAGGTAATGATGGTAATAATAGCTTAATCGGGACTGCCTTCGCCGATAGCATTTTCGGTAATGCAGGTAATGACCTTTTGAACGGCGGTCTTGGTAATGACACACTCGCTGGTGGCTTAGGAAATGATACCTATATTGTGGACAGTTTAAGCGATGTTGTAATCGAGAACGCTAATGAAGGAACTGATCTTGTGCAAGTGGCAGTCACTAATGCTGGTGGCACATACACACTCACAAATCATGTAGAAAATGCAAGATTAATCAACACAGTCAATTTCAACCTAACAGGTAACGCGCTAAACAATTCCTTAACTGGTAATGCTGCAGCTAATACCCTTGATGGCGGTGCAGGCATTGATACGCTGATTGGTGGTAAAGGTAATGACACTTACATTGTAGATGTCGATAGCGCCACTGGTCGATTGCAAGATGCAGTGATTGAAGGGAAGAATGCTGGTACTGACACCATCCAATTGCGAGGTACGCATAACGCTGCGGTCGTCAATCTGACTTTGGCATCGACCTTTGAGAATTTAGATGCTAGCGCTACAGGAACAAGTCTCTATAACCTGACTGGTAACAGCTTAAGCAATATCCTCACTGGAAATAATGCAGATAATACACTGAGTGGATTATCTGGGTCTGATACTTTGATTGGTGGTGCAGGTAATGACCGAATCATTGGTGGCAAAGGTGTTGATAGCTTAAGAGGTGATTCTGGTTCTGATACTTTTGTATTTGCATCAGGTGATAGTGGTCAAAAATTAACAACTGTTGATGTTATTCAGGACTTTACTAAAGGTGCATTGGGTGTTGGCGATGTCATTGACTTTAGCGCTTCACTCACTATTGGCGGCTCCAATGTACTGGCAACTTCGAGTAATGCTTCGATTGACACTAACACAGGGATTGCCACTTTTGCTAGCGGATCGGGTGTAACCATTGATGATGCGCTCAGAGACATTGCTACTCGATTCACTGCAGCACGAAATTCTAGCGGTGAATTTGCTTTCTTTAAGGTAAACAATAGCGGTGATTATTTTATGTTTATCTCTGATGGTAAAGCAGGGGTTTCCGCTAATGATGTGGTGATCCAACTGATGGGTGTGGAATCTATTAGCAGCATAGATCTGACCGGCGGAAATCTAACTATCTTAGCTTAGGGAAACCACCTGACATTCAAGAATCATCAAGCTTAGTGATTGAATGCCATATAAGTTTCTAGTGTTAAACAACTTGATAAATTATTTTTTACAACTTTTTATTGAAGGAATTACAAAATGAAAATCAGACAAATTGCCTTATTAGTTTCAGGTTTAAGTTTTTCAGCGATTTCATTTGCAGCCCCAGTAACCCCAGCTGAAATTGATGCCGCTCGTTCTAATAGCACGCTCCAGCAGGCATGGATTACTGGGGCAACAGCTCCGACCCAAACAGTCTATGAGGGTTGGGTACGGGGTTGTGATGCGAATACTAATAGTATATTTAGTACACAAACTGGTCCTGTTGTTAGACCTGGATCTATAGGCAACTATAGTGCTTACGCATGTAAGCGCGGTGGCATAGTTTCCGTGCTTTATCATACTTTGGATGGTGGTTCATTGAATGCATATACCCCTCATACCATAGGCTCAGTTTTGGCGCGTGTGAAATATGTTGGGGCTGGCAGTGGGTGCGCTGCAACACCTTTGCCATATGTAGATAATGTAAACCCAGCTAATAATGCCGATGTTTACAAAAGCTGTACTCAAATAGGCGCCAATCTGCCTGCTACTGGTGCAACCCAAGCAATCAATTCTTCCAACGCTAGTGCGCTTGCAGCTGATCCAAATGCACCTCAAGTACCTGTTGGGGGCTATTCAGACGTTGAGGCAGCACTGTTTAGCGCGAGTATCGGTGGAGGTAATGTGTCAACTAAGGGAGTTGAGTCCGACGCTGGTGTGGGCCAAGCATTCGGTCTTGCAGTTAGTATCCCGCTATACCGTGCTTTGCAACAAGCTCAATCGCTTCAAGACGTTGATGCAAATACTTTTGACCCAGCCAATGCCCCAAATATCAATAGAGCCCAATACACTAGCTTGATTACCCCCGGTGGTACGCAAACTTGGGATGTGCTATTGCCAGGAAACACCAATAAAGTAAGAATTGAACGACGTGTTGATACTTCTGGTACGCAGTCTAGCTCTAATGTTTTCTTTCTGCAAAATCCATGTGCAAGTGGCGTAAATCAGACACTGCCACCTGCTAATAATACGCAAAATACATCTAACTACATTGTTACTTTGCATTCAGGCTCTGGTAATGTAAAAACAGCAATCACAACAGCATCTAATGCAGCCAATCCAGCAGATCAGTTTGCAATTGGCGTTTTGTCTTTAGAGAATAACTGGCGTACTGATTCGTCTTCAAGTGCTGGGTACCGCTATGTAAAAATTGATGGCGTTCATCCTGAAGCAGGTGATACAGATCGTGCGCGTCGTACTTCTGCAAATGGTGATTACAAATTCCATATGGAAATGAAGCAATTTGTTCGCGCAGATTATGCGGGTAAGCCACCTAAAACAGCATTTGAGGCAGCAGTGCTTGGTCAAATCACCAATGCATTGAAAAATCCAGATGCCAGCACTTGTAGTGTGTTCCCCAGAGGTTTGACTTTGAACCCAGCCAATGGATCATCTTGTACAGTGGGTGTTGAAGTGGCAAAAGTGACTAATTTAGGTAATAACTGTGCTGCGCCAATACAGTTTTAATTGATAGTTCAAATTCAAACAGCTTTTAAATTTTTTATTATCTAATCTTTGAAAACACACCCTAAATCCTAGGGTGTGTTTTTTTTCGCAAAATATCAAATTACTAATTGCGGACTAATCCCTTTCATGAAGTTGTCACATTAAAAATACATAATTGAAGTGTTTAAAAATGTGATTGCTCATAATGCCCTTTTTATTATCAAATCTAAAATTATTTTGCAGGCTTGTGATACTGATATGGATGTTCGCTGTTAGCGCAATCTTTGCGGCACCTATGGATAGTGCCTTATCAGATTCAAATAATATCGTCGAATCTAATCAACCCCCTTTGGCTGAAGCTAATAAATCGCTTAGTGCAACCGCCAATAGTAATAGCGACCCTTTATTCAATGTATTTGAGTTCGTCATTGATGGCAATACTGTTTTGTCTAATACCAGTATTGAGAAGGCTGTTTATCCTTTTTTAGGTCCTGCAAAAACCATACAAGATATTGAGAAAGCAAGGTCTGCCTTAGAACAAGCTTATCAAAATAATGGCTATTTAACCGTTAACGTAAGTATTCCTGAGCAACAGGTGAATAACGGAGTAGTTAGACTTTTAGTGACTGAGGGTGAAGTTGAGCGGTTGAGAATTAAAGACTCGAAATATACTTCACATGCCGCTCTCAAATCACGTGTTGAAGCTTTTGAAGAAGGTAAGGTGCCACACTTTCCTACTGCCCAAGCGCAACTGGATAGTGTGAATCGGACGCAAAATCGTCAAGTATCTCCAATACTTAGGCCGGGTAAATCACCTGGTAAAGTTGAAGTAGATCTGCAAGTTCAAGATAAGTTGCCATTGCATGGCAGTCTGGAATTGAATGATCGCTATGCACCAAGTACCTCGCGTACCCGACTAAATGGCTCCATGCGTTACGAAAATTTATGGCAAAAAGATCATAGCATTGGCCTGTCTTTTCAGACTTCTCCAGAAGACTTTAATGAAATAAAGGTATTCTCTGGGACCTATGTCATCCCAAGGCAAAATGGTGATTATTTCGCTATGTATGCAGTGGTTTCTGACAGTGATATTGCAGCGGTGGGCGATGTCAATGTAATCGGACGAGGCGAAATTGTAGGTGCTCGATATATTCACCCCTTAAAAGGTCTCAATCATTTCTATCACAGCCTGACACTAGGTCTTGACTATAAAAATTTTAGAGAGAGTATCGTTTTGCTTGGTGCTGATACAACCATCAACTCTCCAGTTTCGTATTTGGGATTTTCCTTAGGCTATGACGGTACGATTCAAAACGAAGATTTTCAAACTCAAATGAATGTCACCTTAAATGCGGCCCCAAGAGGTTTAGGTAATACTGATGAGGAGTTTAGCTATCGTCGCCTAAATGCTAAGCCTAACTTTGCTTATTTGCGATCTGAAGTAAAACATTTGCAACGATTGCCTAATGATTGGTCATTACAAGCAAGAATAGCTGCTCAGTTATCTAGTGTTGCGCTGATTGCGCCAGAGCAATTTGCAGTTGGGGGCGTGGATACCGTTAGGGGATATCTTGAGTCTTCTAATCTGGGCGATAACGGCGTACAGGCATCATTAGAATTACGTTCCCCGCCAATCAAGAAATTTATCAAACAGCAAAATATTGCTGACGGCTTGAAAGATATGTATTTATTCACCTTTTATGATGCTGGGGTCGTTAAAGTCTATAACTCGCCAAACAACCAATCCAGCCAACATGTAAGTTCAGCAGGTATGGGAATTAAATTAAAAACTAACAATGGTATGTTTGCCTATCTTGATTATGCCTATGCCTTCCAAGATTCAATTCAAGTTTCTGCTGGTGATGAGCGTTTACATTTTAGATTGGGCTACGAATGGTAAGACAGTATTGTTATTTTTGCTTACTAAACAGACTTATTGAGATAGTAAACAACTTTTCTTAGAGAGAATCATGTAATGAATAAAAATCGTTATAAATTAATTTTCAGCACAGTATTAAACGCAATGGTGCCTGTGTCTGAGATTACTCTTGGTAGTAAGGGAAAAAGTAAAAATAAAAGTCAGCGCCAATCTAATCGATGGTTTTTAGCTTTATTGTCCTTATTGCTAGAAATTGGTTTTGTTCAGCTTGCTTGGGGCGAGACAGTCTTGCCTGCAGGCATCAGTATTCAAGCTATTCAGGGGAACTCTACTAGGATCATTGCTTCTGATGCCAATAAGATTCATTTTGAACAGTTAGTTCCTCGTGCAATTGTTGATTTTAATCGATTAAATCTTACTAAAGGTCAACAGTTCAACGTCAACATGCAAGCTAACTGGGCGATGTTGAATCGTATTCATGACGCAAGTCCAAGTGTGCTAAACGGTATTGTGAATGCTGCCGGTAATTTATATTTTATTAATTCCAATGGCATTATTATTGGTGGGGACGCACAGTTCAATGTTGGCTCACTCTATGCAGGCACACTTAACATCACTAATCAATTATTCCAGGATGGCTTTGTAAACGATCAAACATTTACCAATCCTTTTTCATTGGTGGGGACGATAGATTTAACGCCGGAAGCACGCCAACAAGTTGAGAATGCGCAAGTGCTAGTCGAAAGTGGGGCGCAAATCAATGCTGCCAAGGGTGGTAAGGTCATGCTATTTGCACCTAATGTGAAGGTGGAAGATAAAGCCATTATTAGAACGCCTGAAGGACAAACGATATTGGCGGCTGGAGAGCGTGTTTGGTTAAGAGGTTCCACAGATCCAGCAGGATTTTTGGTTGAGGTAGATGGCGGTGGTACTGCCACTAACTTGGGCAAACTTGTCGCAGAGCGGGGTAATGTCACAATGATGGGCTTGGCTGTTAACCAAAATGGCACCGTCTCAGCGACTACTTCTGTGAGGGCGAATGGATCTGTACGTTTGATTGCTCAAGATCGAGTAAATATTGCTGGTGTAAATGTCACTGGAAGTCGAAATGGTATTGTTACGCTGGGAAAAGGTAGTGTCACAGAAGTAAAGCCAGAAATAAATAATAAAGAAGAAACCATCGCTTCACTGCCATTCAAAACATCAGAAGTATTAATTGAAGGCAGTATGATTAACATTGACGGGGCCATCAATGTTAAGGGGGGTAATGTTACTGCTAAAGCAGAATTTGATGCATCACCGTTATTAAGAACTGGTGACGTAAACTCGGTCAGCAATGGTGCCAGACGTCGTATTATGCTAGGTGAGTACGCTAGCATTGATGTCTCAGGTATAAATGCGGTTGCTCCAATGTCTCGCAACCAACTTGTAGTAGAGCTTTTCTCTGATCAGTTAAAAGACGCGCCAATATTGAGAGGTGGAGAATTATTTAGAAGAACCGTTTATGTGGATGCCAGAAAAGGCACAGAATTATTTGATATTCAACCTTTTCTTGATTTAAAGCCTGTCACAGTTGCCGAGAGAATGACTAATGCTGGCAATGTTAATCTTGCTACCAGTCAGGAGCTAATTCTTAGTCCTGGGTCTGTCATCAATGTATCTGGCGGAAGCACCACGTATCGACCAGGCACGATTAGAGAGACCCAATTAAACTTTAATGGTAAGTTGGTTCCAATTTCTGAGGCCAAACCAGGTGTTCCGTACGATACGCTTGCGGATAGATTTAACCCTAATCACCCTAGATGGGGTTCAAGTAAAGCTATTGCTATTGGTGGGTCTTCGGAGTTTGTAACAAGTTTTTTTGAAGGTGCAGACGCTGGAACTATCAATCTAACCACGCCAATTAGCATTGAACGTACCAATGCCTTGGTGATGTCTGGCGATTTAATTGCCAAAACCCGCGTGAGCAGAGAACAATTGATTAGTCAAAATATTCCGCTAGGAGGAAGACTGATTGCCAGTGCTCGTAATTTGACCATTGATCAAGAGCCAACCTCCCTTGGCGATCAATTTGGTTTTAATAATGTATTGCCTAATGCTAATAATTTTAGTTCTGTGATTAATACCGACTTCTTAGGCAATGGATTTAATCGGATAGATTTCTCCAAAGTTGATCAAATCACTATTAATCAAAATCTAAATATTGCAAGTCATGGCAATCTACTTTTGGGTGCGGGAAATCCTGGAACGGTGACACGTTTAAACGCTAACATTTTCGCCCCAAATTCAGAATTAAATCTGCAATCATTCAAAACAATCATCGCAGATAATGTCACTATTAGCACTGCAGGAAAATTTACTAATGATAGTCCTTTGGTTGCTGGAAGGTTTGAACAGGCCATTTCAAGAAATGGTGGAAATATTCTTCTTGGCGAAACCAGTTTCGGAGAAAATATTACATTAAACGCATCTGCTGGGGCTTCTGTAGATTTTCTAGGGCATTTTGACAAAGGAACTGCAGGCAATATTACATTTAAGACCTACAATGCGCTGCCAGAAACTCTTGAATTACGTTCATACGGATTTGATCGCGGCGGAGAGCTAACCATTAACTTTGGCGATACAGCTTTTAAACGTAATTTACTAGTAGCAGCTAACCTTGCTCAGGGTCCAGAAGATATCACCCTAGATACAAAGTTTTTCACCCAAGGTGGTTTCTCTAAGTACAAGATACAGGCATTCAATGTCCAGATAGGAGATGACGCAGGCAATGAGCAAAAGCTATCTTCAAGTATGCAAAACTGGCAAATGAATTCTGGATTTTTGAATGCCAGAGGGCAGTCAATGTCGGCTGTTGCCAGAACTGTTCTTTTACCATCCTTTACTCGTCAGGCAAGTTCTTTGTGGTTTGAGTCGCCTACATCAATGACAGAAGAATCCGCAGCTAACTTAGGCAATGTGACACTAGCTAAAAATACAATTTTGTCCACAGATATCGGTGGTGGCATTACGCTCCGAGCTGGCAGGCAAGTGAATGTGCTTGGTGATATCAATGCACCAAGTGGAAAAATTGATTTAAGTATTAATGATGTCAATTCGGATATTGCCGAACTTCCCAACCAAATGGTTTTTATTGGGGAGGATGCAACTTTAAGTGCAGTTGGTTCGGTGATTACATTCCCTGATTCACGACCTAGTTTGCTCAATAATCAAGTACTTGCTGCTGGTAGCATTAGTATCAATACCCGCCAAAGCGCCATACTTAAGGGTGCCGTGGTGATGAAAGCGGGAGCCACTATGAATGTGGCTGGGGTTTCTGCCCTGAGTGACACAAGAACTATCAACGGTTTTGAGAGAGAAACGCTTTTTGGTGATGCGGGAACTATCAATATCAATGGTTCAGGCAGTATGTTGTTAGATGGCGACTTTTTGGCCCAAGCTTCTGGAACAGGTCGGGATGGTAGTCTAAATCTACTATTCAATTCGGTACGTTTTTCGCTGGCAAACCCTTATCCTTTGAATGTGGGTAAGTTTTTCTTAGTGAATGAAAGGCAATTGAATGCGCTGAACTTAAACGTTGGCAGCGCATTAAAGAATAATTCACTGCCTGCTAGTATTCAAACAACAGCAAACCTAAAAGGTGAAATCTCAGTTGAGCAAATCGAACGGGCTGGCTTCGCCAATCTGTCACTGAAAACTTATTTAGACGTTGCAACTCCGGCCAGCACGCTAATTTTAAATAATAATCTTGATTTAACAGTGTCTGGTAACTTAACGATTGATAGCCCAATTACGCAGGTAGCAAATCAAAGTATCGCTTCTTTATCTGCTGGACATATTACGTTGAAAAGTCCAATTCAGGAAATTAATCAATCACTGATTAATAGCACAATTAACTCGCAGGGCGGGGGTAATTTAAGCTTAACTGCTAATCAAGTTTACTTAGATGGGGTAAGTACCTTTGCTGGGGTTAATCAAACCAATATTAATACAAGGTTTGATATTCATGGTCAGGGAGCTAGGAGCTATGTTCAGTTTGCACAGGAGGCAACAGATGGAGGGTTGCTTACCAATGGCCAACTCAATTTAACTGCAAGACAAATATATCCTGAATCTGGTGGTCGATTGAGCTTTCAATCGTTAGGAGCAAATAGCCAAATTAATATCAACCCAAGTCAGATTTCAGCTAGACCAATACTATCAGCTGGCGGAACACTTAATTTAGAGGCAGATAGTATTCAAAGTAATGGCACGCTTACTGCGCCATTTGGGGTAATTAACTTACAGGCTAATAACATTCTGTTGAATTCCAATAGTGTCACCTCAGTCTCTGCAAATAATTCAATCATTCCTTTTGGGATTACTACTACAGCAGGTGAGGTGTTCAACCCACGGCAAGGTTTATCACGTCCACTAGTGGAAAGTAAGATTAATCTTCAAGCAACAAATATTGACCTAGAACCTAACTCAGTCATTAATTTGTCAGCGGGTGGAGATATGTTTGCTTTCGAGTGGATTCCTGGTCTGGGTGGAAGTACAGATGTTCTTGCTAAACCAAATACTTATGCAGTAATTCCTGATTTTAATCAGGTATATGCTCCACGAGATTTATCCATGTCACAAAGCTCTGCTGCAGTGATGGTGGGCCAAAAAGTTTTCCTCAACGGTGGGGCAAATTTTCCAACTGGGGAATACACATTATTACCTGCACGTTATGCGCTGGTGCCTGGGGCTTTCGTAGTTGAGCTAACATCGGATAACGCATTATTACCTGGTCAAACGCTGCCTCAAGCTGATGGTAGTCTTTTAACAACAGGATATTTTGCAGATTTTTCCACTCAATCACGTGATGCAAAATTTTCAACATTTAGTGTTTACAGCGGGTCTTTATTCAGACCAGCCCAAGGCCAGGTATCAAAAGCACCTTCGCAATATGCGCTTACAAGTGCAAATGAATTTTTTAGGGATCCTGCAAAAACCGAGGGTTTGGTTGCATCTTATACGCCATCCGATGTTGCTAAGTTGAGTTTACGAGCCACTCAATTATCACTTGAGGCAAATGTCATTGCTAATAAAACGCAAGATGGCCTTGGTTTATCTGTAGATATCGCTGCAAACAGCATTCGAATTGTTAACAACAAAGATAATTTAGACACTCAATCATTGCAACTTGCAACATCAGAGTTAAATCGTTTAGGTGCGCAGAGTATATTGCTAGGGGGCTCACGAAGCAGAAATCAAGACGGAGCAGAGCAAATTAATACAATTGCTAGTACTGTAAGTTTTGAGAATGATGCAGATCAAGTTATTACTAATCCAGAATTAATTGCAGCTGCAATCGAGACGATTACTGTTACTGATGGTGCTGCAATTAATACAGGTAATCGAACAGAAAATGCCTTAAATAAAAGTTTGATTACCACAGGAAATGGCGCATTGTTGGCGCTATCATCTAATCACAATCTAAGTTTCAGTAGACAACCTAGCGCTTCTGAGAATGCGCTTGGTGAGTTGCGTATCGCTAATAATAGTCAATTGCTGGCTGGCAATAGTGCGATTTTGGATGGTACAGGTCAAGTACAGCTTATTGGCCGTTTAAATGTGCAAGAGCAGGGAAGTGTTACATTGGGGGCTAACCGAATATTGATTGGGGATGCACCTATTAATTTGCGTGGTTTAAATGTTTCTAATGACATCATTACGACTTTTGGTGGCTTATCGTCCCTAACACTTAACAGTTATAGCAATGTGGAAACTTTCGGCAGTGTCAGTTTGGGTACAGAAAATTTGAACTTGACCATTAATGCAGGAGGAATCATAGGAAATGCTGCAGCCCAAAGGAATTCTGACAATCAAGTTGTGATTACAGCCAACCAGCTAATTTTCAAGAACGCTCAGTCTAGTCTGGTCGGCACCGTATCCCCCCCCTCAAGCACACTTACATTGAATGCAAATAATTTGATATTTGAAGGCAATGCGGATCAGGCGCAAGCAGCAGGTAATTCAGTTGAGAGAGGTCAGTTTGTAGTGCAAGGTTATGATCAAGTGCTTGTCAATGCTAACGATTTGCGAACTAGATATCTGGGGAGCACTACTTTTGATGTGGCAAATGTCAACCTTCAAGTCGGTCGTATTGCTGCAGAATCCAGCTCTATATATACCATTGGCGGTACTGGCTTAATCGAAACAAAGCAAATTTCCCCCACTGCATTATTAAGTGAAGATGTTTTTGCGGGTCGTTTAACGATGACAGCAAATGATTTGCTGGTAAATAGTCGAATAGAGTCCCCTTCTGGAGAGATCACTTTACTAGCCCATCACTCATTACATTTGAATAGTCAGGCAGATGTGAGTGCTAATTCAAAAATCGTTGCTTTTGCCGATATTGAACGCCCAATGCCAGCAGGACAGGTAAATTTAATTTCCTTGAATGGGGATATTGTCATTGACGCGGGCGCACTCGTTGCAGTTAATGCTGTTGGTGATGCTAATGCGGGTACTGTCAATATTCAAGCTCAACAGGGTACATTACAGTTAAGTGGATTATTGCAAGGAATTGCTAACGGCAATGGTAATGGAGGAAGCCTAAATGCTGACCTGAAGACTATTGGAAATTTCAGTATGACTAATAGTCGAGCTCAGGGCTTCAGTGTTGCCAGAGAGTATCGAGTGCGCGAAGGAGATGTCACTATTAGTGGCAGTGGCATACAAGCGCTGATGGCAGAACGTATTAGGGTAACAGCAGACAATGGACAAATTATTGTTAGTGGAACTATAGATACTAATAAAGCTAATAATGGAAGTATTGGGTTGTTTGCACAAAATGGCTTGTCGCTTACGCAAACAGCAAGACTAGATGCGAGTAATTTAGAAGGTGCAAAAAAAGGTGGGCGTATTGATTTGTATACTGCTAGCGGGCAGTTGACTCTAGAAGAAAATTCAGAAATCAATTTAACCAATGGTGCAAATATTCAAGGTGGGACATTGCATTTGCGTGCGCCAAGAACTGGCTTTGGCTCGGGTGATGGAGTGGCAGTAAGTCAATTAGCATCAAATATTTTAGGTGCAGAAAAAGTTGTATTAGAGGCTTTCCGCATATTTGAAAACGTCACAAGCATTAATGAAGGGGCTGATACAGGACCTACTCTCGGGTTTAATGCGATAAGTAATGACGTCGCAAGCTTTATGAATAACCGGGGCGCGATTGAGGCTGCTTTAGGCGTGCCAGCTGATACGGATTTTAGATTGCAAGCTGGTATAGAAATACGTAATGACGGCAACATAACGATAGGCACTAATGCAGCCGATTGGAACTTATACGCATCTGGGGCCGGTCGTACGGTCAATGATGTTGGTGTGATTAGCTTACGTGCTACTGGCAATCTGCAGTTTAATGGCGGCTTAAGTGATGGGTTTAGTACCGCCAATCGCAATTTAACTTCAACATCTAACACTGGCCTACTTGCTGAGCATAGCTGGTCATATCGTTTAGTTGCTGGTGCTGATACACAATCTGCGAATTTATTAAATACTAACCTTAGCCCATTGCTAAATGGCACTTCAAGTACTGGTAATTTGATATTAGCCAATGATAAGGTGATTAGAACTGGTACAGGGTTTATTGATATCGCAACTGGCGGTGATTTACGCTTAAGTAATCAAGGTTCTGTTATCTATACAGCAGGTAGAAGAGCTGATCTGATGCCTGAATTTACAGATCCGCCGTCAACACTTTTGCCTTTATATCTGCAAGACGGCGGTGGTATTAGCATTCATAGCCGAAGAAATATTGTTGGTGCTGAAGCCAATAGTGGTAGGCAGTTAGTGAATCAATGGTTATTCCGCCAAGGAGGAGGATCTGCAAGTCGTGATACCTCATGGTGGATTCGCCCTGACCAATTTAGACAAGGTGTCGCCACACTTGGTGGAGGGGATATCTCTATTACTGCAGGCGGCGACATCATCAATTTTTCTGCATCCGCACCAACCACCGCTAGATATGATAATTTTGCCAGCAATAATAATCCTGCTAGTGGTCGCTCTAGGATTACTGGGGGTGGTGACCTGAATATTCAAGCCGAAGGCAACATTGTGAACGGTACTTTTTTTGTTGCTCAAGGTAAAGGTAAGCTAAGTGCTGGTGCTGCAATTGAGCCCAATAGCGGGGGGTTAGGGACTGTACTAGCCCTTCAAGATGGCAGTTTTGAAGTAACAGCTAGCGATAATATCTATATTTCAACCAGTTTTAATCCTACGCTTGTGAATCAAGCAAGCTTGAATACATCACCACTTGATGCCTCTGGTGCAAATAGTAATTTCAATACATTCAGTCCTGATGCCTCTATTCGTGTTCTGAGTACCAGTGGAAACGTTGGTTATGGAAATGGTGATGATGTTATTGCACGCACTACAGGTTTATACAGCAATACTGATCTAGCACTATTCTTTGGTAATAATCCAAGCAAAGTAGAGTTAACAAGTTTTTCTGGAGACATTACTTTTGGACGCACAAGTAGCTTAAATAACCTAGTAATGTTACCAGCGAGTGATGGTCAATTAAGCCTACTTGCATCTAATAACATTAGCTTAGGTAATATCAAAATGTCGGATGCTGACATTGGAATATTACCTAGTATCAACAATCCATTTAATTTGACGGTGGTGAATGTATTTAATCGACTAATTAACACCCACAGCCAAAGTTTATTACACCGAGACGATCCGGTGCCCGCTTTGATTATTGCCAATCAAGGAAACATTGTCTCTGAGAACCGTGTGGTAGCGATTCCCAAGGCCACTAAAGTAATTGCTGGTGGAGATATTTCGAATATTAACTTTGGTTTTCAAAACAATCAAAGCAGTGATGTGACTTTAATCAAGGCCGGACGTGATGTGAACACCCGTAATATTATTATTGGTGGACCAGGTGAGTTGCTTGTTCAGGCTGGAAGAAATATTGATTTGATATATCCAGAAATCACCACCATTAATAGTACAGGCAATGCAGGATCAACTAGCCCTAGCTTGCGTAATACCTTTGCTGCATTTGCCAATCCCGCTTTGCCTAGCAACGGAGCTTCAATTACTTTGCAGGCAGGTTTGCATAAAGGAGCAGATATTGATGGATTTATTAATCGATATATCCTTCCCACTGGAACTGGTCCTGAAACAATCGCCAGTAATTCAGGACGTTTGAGCCAATATCGCCAACTAACCTCAAAGGCGCTGACTGAATTCATGCGTTCATTGACCAATAATCCAGACTTGGATGATGCTCGGGCACTTGATTTGTTTACGCAGCAAAATCTTGAAACAAAAACCGTTTTTGTTAATCGTCAATTGGTTTCAGAATTAATTGCATCTGGACGAGATTTTGCTCAGTCAGGAAATCATCAGCGTGGATATAAGGCCATCGAGACGCTGTTCCCAGAAGGAACAGTTGGTAACATTCTGTTGTTCAACAGTAAAGTTTCCACAAATAGTGGCGGTAGTATTGATTTAATTGCTCCAACTGGGTTCATTAATGTGGGCGTGCCTGGTCAGGGAGGAAATATTGGGATTATTACTGAAAAGGGCGGAGAAATCCGTGCAGTAAGTGAGGGAGATTTTCAGGTAAATCAATCTAAAGTAATCACTCAGTTTGGCAGTGATATTGCAATCTGGTCAACTAATGGCACAATTGACGCGGGTCGTGGGTCTAAAACTGCGACTTCTATCCCTGAGCGCATCGTTCAAACCGACGCTTTTGGTAACACCATATTTGAAGTGAGAGGGGTGGCAGCTGGAAGTGGTATCCGAAGCCAAAGCTATGACCCAGATGGACCAAATGGACCATTAGCTGAACCTTTGAAAGGTAATGTAACGCTTATTGCCCCAAGAGTGGATGCTGGAGAGGCTGGTATTGAAGCAGGAGATTTACTAATTGTTGCTCCTGTCGTATTAAATGCAGCAAATATTCAAGTGCAAGGTGTGTCAGCAGGTGTTCCAATTGCATCGGGTAGTAGTATTGCAGGGGTATCAGCTGGTTTATCTCCTGATGCAGTGAATTCTGCAACTCAAGCAGTGGCCAAGGCTGTAGCTTCTTCTGCAACAAATAATATTCAAAAACCTAAGTTGCCCTCAATGATATCAGTCGATGTAATTAGCATAGGTAATAAGGAAGACGAAAAGGACAAAGACAAAGAGAAAAGTAAATAATTAACAACTTGCTGGTAAAAAGTCTGCTTAGGCAGACTTTTTTATTAATCTAATCCTTAATTAATATTAATGAAATATTTCACCCCTACCATACCTGCAAATTATTTAATTGATAGACGGTGAACAAATGCACATTTCCCAAAAGCCAAGAGGTCTTATTAATTCAATATTATCTTTGGTGTCCTCTCTTGTCCTATTTCTTTCTCTATGTGCAAATGCAGAGTGGAATGATGCTTGGACATCCCGAACCAAAGTGGCTATCAATACTGCTGAAGTAACTGAGGCAGTTAACAACGTATTAATTCCTGTGCGACTTCACTCCGGCAACTTCGATTTTTCTACCGCAAATGGTGACGGCTCCGACCTGCGAGTGATTGCGTCTGATGATAAAACCGAATTAAAGTTTTTTACTGAGCGCTTTGACGCGGCCAATGAATTAGCTGTTTTGTGGGTGCTGATGCCCCAATTATCGGCAGCTAATAAGGATGCCAGTTTTTGGATTTACTCAGGAAATGCCGATGCTACATCAACCAGTAACGCAGCAATTTTTGCTGACAAGAATTTCATTTTAAGACTTTCTTTTGTTGATAAAGCCCCGCTAATTGATAATTCCTCGCAAAAGTTATCAGTGAGTGGTAACCCTGCAGTTGAAAAGGCTGGATTGGTTGGTTCTAGTGTTCGTTTAGATAAGACACCTTTAGTTGTAACAAGCAAAGTCCCTAGCAACTTTGCTCAAGGGCTTACATTTTCAGCATGGTTTAAACCTAATGTAATTCCGCAAAAATCTAACCTACTAGAGTATGGCCAACTTGTCTTGAAATTAGACGGCGATACAGTCATTTTATCCTCAGGCAATCTCGTCATTAAGGGAGGGTCTTTAACTGCCAATATTTGGCACCATGTGGCTCTGAGTGTTGTTGAAGGTAATGCAAAATTATATTTGGATGGTAAAGAGACGGCGACTGGACAGATTGGGATGCCATCTGTGAACGGTGAACTTAGGTTGGCTGAGAGCTTCACCGGGGAACTTGATGAAGTCGAAATCCTGGATATTGCTAAAAGTGCCTCATGGATAAAACTTGTCAATAGTAGCTATGGTGTTGACGGCAAGATTCTCAGCTTTACAAGCGAAGAGGGTGAAGCTGAAGGCGGCGAAAGTTACTTTGGAATTCTATTTAGTAGCTTAACCATTGACGCTGAGATTGTGATTGCTATCTTAGCTCTGATGTTCATCATCAGTGCATGGGTGATGTATACCAAAGCGATGTTGATTATCAAAACAGATAAAGAAAATGCAGAATTTCTAAAACGTTTTCAAGATTCCAATAATCAAAATCTACTTACCTTAGATGCAGGTCTAAATTTACCAAATTCAACGCTTCTTGGGCTTTACAAGGCGGGGGTCACTGAGATTCGTAAACGTGAGAAAGCTGGCACTACACTTGTTCTTGGTGCGGCCTCTATGAGCGCAATTAGAGCCACTGTGGATGCTGAGCTGGTAAGAAAAAATCAAAGCTTAAATAATTTAATGGTATTGCTAACTATTGCGATTTCTGGGGGGCCGTTTTTAGGCCTTCTTGGCACAGTGGTAGGTGTCATGATTACCTTTGCAGCTATTGCTGCTGCAGGTGATGTTAATGTGAATGCCATCGCACCTGGTATTGCTGCTGCTCTATTAGCGACAGTTGCAGGTTTGGGAGTGGCTATTCCAGCGTTGTTTGGCTATAACTATCTTGCTAGCAGAATCAAAAATATCACTATTTCAATGCAAATT
Source organism: uncultured Methylophilaceae bacterium (assembly GCA_964470195.1). GTDB lineage: Bacteria > Pseudomonadota > Gammaproteobacteria > Burkholderiales > Methylophilaceae > RFPI01. Next base: position 32,558 of record CAYYBG010000008.1, read on the forward strand.
TTTGTTGACGAATTCGTCACCCGTGCTGCTGAGCTTCTCTCAAAAGATTAAGAAAATATATGTCTGAGGGAATAAAGGAAGAGAACCAACTATACGACGAGATCAACATCACGCCGATGTTAGATCTCGCTTACGTACTATTAGTCATTTTCATCATTATGACTACTGCCTCGATGCAGGGAGTCAAAGTTGAAAGTCCTCAGACTGAAAATCTAACAACCTTATCTAAGCCTCAAATGCGAGCAATTACCATTACTGAAGATGGTACGACGTATCTGGATGCATACCCAGTAGATATGTCTACTCTTGAACAACGATTGGCAGAATTTAAAAGCTCTAATCCCTCGCTTCCTGTAGTGCTAAAAGCTGATGCTGCATCACATTATGACAAGGTGTCTGAGGTATTGGAGATATGTAAAAAGTTAGATATTACTGAAGTCGGTTTAGTAACCAAGAAAATGGCGGAGTAACACGATGCAGGTTCAAAATGATGCACAACCCTATGACACAATCAATATCACTCCAATGTTAGATTTAGCTTATGTTTTATTGGTGATCTTTATATTGATGACTACCGCTGGAGTTCAGGGTCTTACCATGAACCTTCCTAAACCCTCCAACAAGCCAAGTACTGAAAAGCATGATTTAAAAATTATACAAGTCCAAGAAGGAGGTGGGATAAGTATAAATGGTGTGGGCGTCAGTACAGCAGAATTAGAAAAGCAGTTAATGACTGCAAAATCACAAGATGCAAAGTTTAATGTAATGATCAAAGGTGATCCAAATGCTCCTTATGCAGGAATTATTGGAGTGATTGATTTAGTTAATAAGTTAGAAATTGAAAATGTAGGGTTGGTCACTGGGCGAATTGGCACATAGGATTGACGGAAAAATTTATAATGATGAAAAATCTGCAACTTACTAACAGAGCATTAATAAAACGAGGGCTGATAGTGCTCGTTGTTTTAGTATTATTTTCATTAGTGATTTTTGGATTAAAAAGTCTTTTCAAGGGTAGTAGTCAAGCTAAACGTCAAGTGACTACTATTAAATTACTTCCAGATACACCGCCTCCACCGCCGCCACCACCGCCAAAAGAGCCACCAAAAGAGCAACCCAAAGAAGTACAAAAGGTAGAAGAAATTAAACCGATTGAGACTCCACCTATGGAATCTTTGAAAATGGAAGGTGCAGCTGGAGATGGTGCGAGTCCTTTTCAAGCAGGTCCCGTTACCAATAACTATATTGGCTCAGATAATGGCTCTAAATATGCTTGGTATGCAGGCGTAATTAAAAGTGAGATTCAAACAGCGCTCGAGCGTAATTCACTCATTAAGAATGGTCAATATAAGGCAATAGTATCAGTTTGGCTGAAACCAAATGGCGAAATTGAAAAGGTAAGTTTAATTGATTCTGATGCTACTCCTGAAATTCAACAGGCTGTGAGGACAGTTCTTGAAAGTATGCAATCAATCAAGCAGGCTCCACCTGCGGGGATGCCGCAGCCGGTGAAACTCAGAATTACTGCAAAAAAAATAGGTTGAATATGGTTTATTTATGGCAAAGAAATACATCAGATTTAGCCGCTCAAGATATTAAATTTTCGATACTGAAAGAGAAGATTAAGCATGTTTTATGAAACTAAATCTATGGTAAATAAGAAAAATTTACTCAGTTTAATTACATTATTAAGCTTGGGATTAATTGTTCCGGCTCATGCTGATGAACGTGAATCGCTTGAGCAGCTAAAGTCAACCACATTGAATTTGATTGACTTATTAGTTGAGGAAGGCGTGCTACCTAAAAATAAAGCTGACGCTATTGTAAAACAAGCCACAGAGCAAGCGGCTCAAAGAGTTAAGCAGACTGCAAATATTGATAATGCTGAGGCAGCTGAGACCGTTGATGCGAATAGCTTAAAAAAACAAGAAAAGTCAGTCAGAGTGCAATATGTTCCAGATCATATCAAGGCTGAAATGCGCAAGGAAATCGAAAATGATGTAATGGAAAAGTTGAACTACAAAGGAGAACAGCGTCTAGCTTTACCATCTTGGATAGATCGATTCTCATTTAATGGAGATGTTCGTTTAAGAAGCCAGCTTGATACCTTTTCGGACGGAAATGCCAGCCTTGCAGAGTTGAATAATCCACTTCGAGATATGAATCTTGCAAATTCAAGTGAAGATAGAGGTAGGTATCGTGTCAGAGGAAGATTTGGTATCAATGTCCAAGTCAATGATTGGTTAACTGGTGGTTTGCAATTTGTGACCGGTTTATTAGACACCCCCTTAACACCCAATCAAACAGAGGGGATGGCGCAAGGAAAATATGCTTTTGGTCTAGACAGAGCATTTTTAAAAGCGGAGGTGACACCTTGGCTAACTCTTAAAGGTGGCCGTTTTGGCAATCCGTTTCTGTTTACTGATATCTTATGGGACCCAGACTTGGCCTTTGATGGTTTTGTGGCGCAATTTAAACCTAAGATTAATGATGAATGGTCATCATTCGGTAGCATCGGTGCATTCCCAATCGAAGAGGTTCAGTCCTCTGAAGTTAATAAAGCAAAAGATAAATGGATCTACTCAATTCAAACTGGAATCAAGTGGCGAGGGGCAGATAAAACATCAGTTAAATTGGCATTCGCATACCACGATTATAAGAACGTCGAGGGAAGACTAAATGGTGTTGGATTGAGTGATCAAACCGGAACCAAGCCATTATGGAGACAGCGCGGAAATAGCACCTTTGATATTAACGCCAACAATACAGGAATAGCTGGGGTACAACCAATTATTGGCATTGCTTCTAAATTTGAGCAGATTAATTTAATTGGTCAGATTGATTTGATGCATTTCGATCCTGTTCACATTACTCTAACTGGGGACTATGTGAAAAATATTGGTTTTAATCGAAATGAGATCTTACGAAGAACTGGAAATAGCTACGAAAAACAAAATGAAGCTTACAACCTAAGACTAGATTTGGGCCATTCTAATTTCAATGTTTTTTCATCGGATGGACCACTTCAAGATGTTAAAGCCCATGACTGGATGGTTTCATTGGGGTATAAGCGGATTGAGGCAGATGCTGTGCTAGATGCTTTTACCGACTCAAACTTTGGTCTTGGATCTACTAATGTTAAAGGTTGGGTGATGCATGCCAATTATGGTATTGATAAAAATGCCTGGGTATCCTTACGTTATTTAACCTCTGACACGATTACCGGACTACCTTTCTCTGTAGATACCCTGCTGGTTGACTTTAATGGGCGCTTCTAATTCGGGTTACTAAAGAGGATAACATGTTGATACCAAACAAAAAGATTTATTTATTTCTAATCAATCTAATAATATTAGCTGGTCTGACTGTTAGCGTAACTCATGCAGCCGAAAAAAATAAAGATGCCAAACGAAATGCAAAAATTATTCAGCAATTTCGTAAACAGCAAGCTGAGTTGCAAGCTGAACTTGAAGCGGAAAAACAGGCTTTGACAGATAAGGATAAAGAGCTTGAAGATGCAAGTAAAAAGGCAAGCATTGCTTTAAGTAGCCTTAGTAAAGTAAAAGCTGAACTAACTAAAGTAAATGATTTAGTCACTGAAAAAAATGTTGAACTAGAGCAACTTACAAATAGGCTAAATGAGCAAAAAATTGAATTTGAAAAAGCACTTGCCGCCCTATCTATTAATGAGCAACAACGTAAAACGTTGTCACAAAATATTGCACAGACAAGGATACAATTAAGTGAGTGCAGGGAAAAAAATCAATTACTTTATAACTATGGTAAATCATTGATAAAAATCTATGAAAAACCAACCTTGTATGAATCTGTGATGCGCGAGGAAACCTTCTTTCAGCTTAAACGTGTTGAGTTGGAGAATATATTGCAAGATAAGTCTGATGAAATTGAAAATGCTAATGTTAGCGCTCCATAGTGCATTTCAATCGATGCTCTAGGACACATTTTTTGTATGTTATTCAATATATTTTCAATAAGACATTAATTTTATTCAATCAATATTATTATTTAGCAATGATTTAAATAAAAATGAAATGCGATGTTTCAAACCTCTTTGATTTAACCTGTTAATATTCTTAGGAAATGATATGAAAAAAATTAATATTAATCCCTTATTAATTGTTTGTCTGATGAGTTTTAGTTTGTCCAGTCTTGCAGCTGATAACACAACTGCTGCTTCAGTAAATGGAAAAGTAATTAAGCAAACAACCTTAGACTACATCATAAAAGATGCTTCTGATAGAGGACAGAAAGTAGATGATAATGAAAAGGATGCAATCATTAACAGATTGATTTCCAATGAATTAATCTACCAAGAGGCAGTTAAAGCTGGAATAGATAAAAGAAATGATATTCTAATTCGTGAGGAGTTAGCTAAACGCGAGCTAGTGATCAATGCCTACTTACAAGATTTTATAAAAAACAATCCAATTCCAGAGTCGGATATTAAAGCTGAATACCAAAAATTTAAGAACGAGCTTGGTAATAAAGAATTTAAAGTCAGTCATATTTTGTTGGACTCAGAAGCTGACGCTGTTCAAGTAATTAATCAAATTAATAAAGGCGCAGATTTTAATAAGGTGGCGACTGAAAAGTCTCGCGACCCAAGCGTAAAAGATAATAAGGGTGATTTAGGATGGTTCTCGCTTAGTAATATTTTAAAACCATTTAACTTGGTACTTCCATACCTAAGCAAAGGAGCAATATCAAAGGAGCCAATACAGTCAAAGTATGGCTGGCATGTCATTAAATTGGAAGATAGTCGCGATGTGGTTGCTCCAGAATATGACAAGGTGAAAGACTCACTGCAAAAACAAATAAGTAAAAGACAGCTTGAAAAAATGTTAACTGACTTAAGAGCCAAAGCTACTATTGTTGATAACACGAAACCCAAAAAATAATCTTAAATACTGGCAATTAAATTAATATCTAAATGAATGAGCCTTTTTATATACAAACAAGCTTAATGTTATTTTTTGCTGGGATGATTGGGCTCATAGTAGGAAGTTTTATAAATGTCGTCATTTATCGTCTTCCTAAGATGATTGAGACCGAATGGAAACAACAACAAGGGATAGAGAAAAATCCAAATATTAAATTTAATTTAATCACTCCTCGGTCTCAATGTATTTTCTGTAAACATAACATTCACCCTTTCGAAAATATTCCAGTCCTGAGCTACTTAATTCTCAATGGAAGATGCAGTAAGTGTAAACATAAAATCTCTATTCGTTATCCATTAATCGAATTTATTAGTGGACTTTCTACTGCCGCATGTTTTGTGCATTTTGGATTTTCATTTATAGCACTAGCAGCAAGTATTTTCATATTAAGTCTTATTGCGCTTGCCATGATAGATTGGGATACTTATCTGCTGCCAGACATTATCACAATGCCTTTGTTATGGCTTGGGTTGTTATTTAATTTAAATGGATATTTTGTTGATATTTATTCAGCAGTGATAGGTGCTGTGTTTGGTTATTTAATTTTATGGAGCATATACTGGATATTTAAATTACTTACTCATAAAGAGGGCATGGGATATGGTGACTTCAAGTTATTAGCTGCAGTTGGTGCATGGCTAGGCTATCAAGCACTACCAGAAATAGTTTTAATATCCTCATTGATGGCATTAGTTATAGGCTTTGGAATGATGAGATACGGTAAACTTAATAAAAATACTCCGATACCATTCGGTCCGTTTATCTCGATTGTAGCAATCATGACCACTTTTTATTGGCCGCTTAGTTAAACGATGATGGTGCTTGAACTTGATTAAGTTAATGTGACCAAGTCCATTGAGACTACTTAAAGGTAGCAGGCTTTGAATAGGACGAAGACAAGTCCTCCTTAGCCCTAAGTGTCAAATCAGTTAAAGCCGCAGAACTGCGGCTTTAACCTTTTGAGCATGTTATTTCCATACAATTTTTTCATTAACCATCCATTTCCACCACGCAATCATTCGCCAGTAAGCATCTCTTTGTCTATAGCCTAGTGGTTCTAGCAGACCGAATAGACCTAGTCTGATGATTTGCCATAATGAGGTGAAGCTGCTCATATAGTAGTCGTTGATGGCTAGTGAGTACCAGGAATAGAAACCGGTAATCATGTAAACCAGAATGGCAAAAATAACTAGAGAAGGGTATGAAAGTAGGCCATAAAATACGGCCGCTAGGAAACACAGATGACCGATAAATTCTATGATGGGAGCTAGGGTTTCGATGAAAATTAGGTGAGGAAATGAGAACCATCCTATCATTGGGCTTTTTAATGTAAAAGCTAGGTTCTTATGCCAACTAAGGCTTTGTAATGTGCCCCACATCCAGCGTATGCGTTGTTTTTTTAGTTGTTGGCGAGTCACGGGAACTCTAGTCCAGCAAATGACATCTGGAATGGTCCAGATATGGTAAGGCAGATTGTGATTAAGAAAATATTCGTGCAGGGTTAGTATTAATTCAAAGTCTTCGCAGATAGAGGCTTTTCTATAACCACCTACTTGAATGACTGCATCTTTTTTAAACATGGTGAGTGCGCCGCCTATAATAAGCAGTCCATCAAGATAAGACCAACCTGTTCTCCAACTAGTAAACGATCTTAGGTACTCAATAATTTGCACCCCAACCAACACAGGTTGTGAGGTTTTTTTTCGAGTAATTTTTCCATTCTGAATCATCACCTCGTTGCTTGGGATAATAGCGCCACCTAGTGCTTTTAGATTTGGCTCATCAATAAATTTGACCATCATTTTGCCCAGTGCTTCGGGGGTGATAATTGAGTCAGCGTCAATACCGCAAATATATTCACCAGCGCAGTATCCGAAAGCCCAATTCATGCTATCCCATTTACCCGAATGTACTTTATCTATCACTTTTAAATTTTTGTATCGTTTAGATTGATAGACTCTAATTATTTCGGTAACGCTTAAACTTGAGCTTGGTTTCTCAGTGCTTGGAAAAAGTTGATATGCGGAAATCATTTTATTTAGCGTGTCATCAGTTGAGCCATCATTTAAAACAATTACTTCAAAGTTTGGATAATCTGATGAGATAGTTGCATTCACGCTATCAAGAATAGCCTCTGTTTCATTGAATGCAGGAATAATGATGGTGATAAGTGGAGATTTAATTTTTTCAAATGGGACTTTATGCATATTTAATAATCGGTATTGAATATGCTTGAGATGTTTCCTTAATAAAAGGGCGACAACAGCATAGCTAAGCAAGGCGAAAATTAAGTGGATATGAAAAAAATATTCTATGCCACGAATGGCATGACCTACGATATGCACCATATCCATCAAGCATTCTCCAAGTAGCAAGAAATGATGCTATTCACAGGTGCATTCAGTTGTTGTTGATGCCAAATTAATAATTGTTTTCTGGGTAGCTCTACAAGCGCTGTAAGCAGTTGAGAGGTTGAAATTAATTGCTGCTGGAAAGCCATGCTTAAAGTATCTATTGAGGCGATTCCTTGAATTTTGGCAATGGACAAACAGGCGCTGGCAGACAAAGCTGGGGAGTAGCTAAGCTTAGTCAGATTGGGCTCAAACATTTTAATGTTGCACATCCCAATGATTTGAATTGCAAGACATTGTTGTTTTATATTTTTGCTGTCTAATGCATTTGCTAGAAATGACTTATATGGCAACTGAAAAAAAACAGTTAAATAATTTTTTCTTTTGTTTTTAGGCTCTTCTCTCATCAAGGCACTAAAAGCGCAAATAAAATCAGAAGGCCTTTTTTGCATATCCGCATTCAAAAGGGAAATTAGCGAGTTAATTTCCTTGCCTGCTTCTCTAGCAATGAGTATTTGATTAAATGAAATTTTAATTTTGTTTTTAAAATTTAGCTCGTGTTGCTTGTGATAGTGTTTAATTGCAATCACAACGATAAATAACACTATGCTAGACATTAAGATGAATATTAAATATAGAGCCCACTCAATCAATGGATCAGAAAGCCAATCGTAGGCCAATTTGAGCCCCCTTTCTGGTATAAAAATCACCTTGCTTTAGATGCCAAATAGCAGCAGAAATGCCGATATCTTTAATCCAATAAACTCCATCAATTTGAAGTTGCTCAACATCACTTGCTGATAATTGATTCAGTCCTAAATTGATAGGCTCTTTGCCAGTGGAATAGCTAATGCCAAATCGATTATTGTTTTCAGGAATCCATTGCAATTGCAAACGATGCGACTGTTCCAGTTGTTGTTTGTCTAGGCTAGACTGGGTATTGGTATAGGCAATGCGATAATTGGAAAAATATTTCTCCATTGTTAGGCTGAACATATCAGATAGCGAGTCAGAGAAATTTCTCTGTCTGTAGCTAACAATATACCCATAACCATTGCCTAGAATGCCGTTCCATCCAACTCCATACAGATTTCTAAATAGAAAGTCAGCATTTGTAGTTCTGCCTAATTCAAGAATAGCCGCGCCATATTTGGTTGGATAGCTATAGTTGATATAAGCCGATTCATCTTCAAGATCAAATCTGCGAACTTTAGAAAGTTCTATAAAAGTAGTCCCTTTCTCTTTTTGCGGTAAGAAAAGATTTAAATTAGTTGTTTGCCAATTGTCATAGTTGTTAGTCAGCCAGTCATTTGCATGCGAGATCTCAATATAAGAATTTTTAAGCTGTGTTGGAGGAATAAAAATCTCTTCATTCTCTAATGAATCTGAGCTCCCCTGGGCATTAAGTAGGTCAGGCCAAACTAACATAAGCCATATAAGTATGGGGAAAAAGAACAAAAATTGTTTATTTGGAATCATTTATCAAATATTAAATCATTTTAATATAATCAGATAGCAAGGATTTTGCATTGTGGATTTACCCAAGTGGGATATAAAAATGATTTAAAAAATAAGTGAGCAATTTGCCTTTTTGATATAAAGTAAAGCCTGCTTAAAAATAATTAGAAATATGGTTGTGTCTCTAAGTTTACTTGCTAATTGAGGGGGTATTAATGAACAAGCCTGTTGATATTCAAACCTTTCATGGGGGTTGCCCGCATGATTGTCCTGATACTTGCTCTATGGTTTATACAGTGAAAGATAACAAACTTATCTCTGTTGCTGGAAATCCTGAGCATCCGATGACCCGAGGTGGGTTATGTGTCAAATTAAAAGACTATGAAAAACGTCACTATCATCCCGATAGACTGTTGTATCCGATGAAAAGAACTGGACCTAAGGGCAGCAAGCAGTTTAAGCGGATTAGTTGGGATGAGGCATTAGAGGAAATTGCCAGCAAGTGGAAAGCGATTATTGCGACTGATGGACCGCATGCCATTATGCCGAATAGCTATTTGGGTAATCAGGGCTTGGTGCATGGTTTAAATGGTGGTGATGCTTTTTTTAATCGCATGGGTGCGACGGTGTGTGAACGTACTTTCTGTGGTGAGGGTTCTTGTACTGCTTGGTTGATGACGGTGGGGCCAACCGCAGGGGTGGATCCGGAGAGTTTTATTCATTCTAAATATATCGTGATTTGGGCGTGTAATTCAGTCAGCACCAATTTACACCACTGGCATATTATTCATGAGGCGCAGAAAAAAGGTGCTAAGGTCGCGGTGGTGGATTCATATGCTTCTAAAACTGCCAAGGAAGCTGATTGGCATATCGCGCCTAAGCCCGGCACTGATGGTGCGTTGGCAATGGCGATGATGCATGTGATTATCAAAGAAGATTTAGTTGATCACGATTATGTAGCAAATTACACCGTTGGTTTTGCTGAGCTAGCTGAACGCGCCAAGGATAGAACACCAGAATGGGCAGAAAAAATTACTGGCATTCCTGCTGAAGAGATACGCAAGTTTGCTAGAGAATATGCCACGACGCCGCCCGCTGCTATTCGATTGGGCGTGGCATTAGAGAGAAGCTATGGCGGTAGCCAAGCGATACGTGCAGTCACTTGTTTGCCCGCTTTAATCGGTGCTTGGCGCCATGTGGGTGGTGGCGCATTGCAGTTCCCAGTGTGGGAACATCCTTATAAATTTGACGTGATTTGCCGTCCAGATTTAATCCCAGAGGGCACCCCAGTGGTAAATAATTTGCAGTTGGGCCGTGCGCTAACCGGTGAGCTGAAATTAAAAACACCGATCAAATCCATGATGGTGTGGAATACCAATCCACTCACACAGGCGCCTGAGACTGACAAAATCGCTAAAGGCTTGGCTAGAGAAGATTTGTTCTTGGTGGTGGCCGAGCATTTTATGTCTGACACAGCGGCCTATGCCGATATTGTGTTGCCAGCTGCCATGGGTGCAGAGCAGGAAGATATGATTCTATCTTGGGGTCACCTATATCTGACCTATAACCAGAAATGTATAGACCCACCGGGGGAGGCGATTCCCAATAATGAAATCTTCAGACGTCTAGCTAAGTTGATGGGCTTTACCGAAGATAATTTCAAATGGAATGACAGCGAGTGTTTGGAAAACTATATCGATTGGAACTCACCCACTTGTGAGGGCATTGATTTAGATTATCTGCGTCAGCATGGTTACGCACGCTTAAAAGCATTTGGCGACAAAGATGTGAGAGCGCGTCATGCTAAGGGCGAATTTCCTACCCCTACTGGCAAATGTCATTTCTTGGTAGAAGGCGCAAAGAACTTCGTCGCTGGTCCATTCCGTCAGATGTACGACGGCTTCCAACCCGGTGAGGACTTAGACGCATTGCCCGACTATGTTGCCTCACGCGAGTCGCCAGATACCAACCCAGCTTTGGCAGCTAAGTATCCTTTGAATATTATTTCGCCTAAGAGTCATGGCTTCTTAAATTCATGTTATGCCAATGTCAGCGAGAAAATTAAAGGCCAAGGTGAACAGTTTGTATTAATCAATCAACTGGACGCTAAAGCGCGCAATATTAAAGAAGGCGAATTGGTCAAAGTATTTAATGACCGTGGCGCTTTCCAAGCGGTGGCTAAAATTTCTGATGACGTCAACGCCGGTATCGTGGTCGCCACCTTGGGCTATTGGCGACAACTCAATAACGGCACAGTGAACTGCATCAGCTCTGCCGAGTTCGGTGATATGGGACACTCAACCACCTTCAGCGATAACTTGGTCGATGTTGCCTTGATGTAACTAGCACTGAGCAATATAAAGCCTACTCTAGTGGTAGGCTTTTTTTTTGCTATTGGGATTTTGCTAAATGCGCATTATTTTATTGATGATAATATTCTATATTTTAGTAATATACTGAAGTTTCATCTTGGTTGAGGTTGAGAAAAATGGCTAATCTCGTGAATACTTTGTCTAGTTACTCGGCAATGCAATCAGCATTTAATCGAGCTTCAAGCTTTTTAAATCTTTCATCTTTAGATAATGCGCTCTCGTCATTTTTTGAGACCAACTGGAGTCCGACATCAGTCAGTAGAACATCTATTACAGGCAGAACTTCTGTGGGCGATACCATAAAAATGTATGGAACATTTTCTAGTAATCTTTTGATAATAAATAAGGTTCGGATCCGGGGTTAACGGGATTAACTTCAGTTTCACCGGTAATCTCAGTGTTTTAGCGATGAAACATACGAAGGGTTATGGTCTAGTGTTATTTTTTCCTTAGGGGCTAAACAAGTAGCACTATATGGAGAGATAGATCCTGATGGTCTCTCCTATGATTTGAACAAAATAAAAGTAAGCAAAGGCGAGTTTGCTTTGTTCCAAGTGAACAACAGTGACAATTATTATTTGTTTATTTCTGATGGTGTCGCCGGCGTGACTGCCAATGACGTCGTGATACAACTACAAGGGTTAACCTCTATCAGTAGCTTAGATCTTACTAATGGTAATTTGATATTGAGTCATGTTGTTTAGTTAGTAAATTTACCGCAAAAAATATTTTCTACTTTCTCACTCAAGCTTGAGCGCGTGCTTGTATCAATCACTCTCAATTAAGCAAATTTTGCAACAATAAGAAAAAAATGCAGGCTTATTCCTGTAGTCAACATTAAGATGAATCGCCCGTCTTGATATAAGCATATGATTTTGCTTAATTAAATTAAATCCATTAAGTAACTATTATTTGGCACAGCGATTGCAAGCCTTAGTCTTTAGTTTTTTGTTTTACTGATAAGGGTGCAATTGATGTTGATTAAATATTTTTCTTGGCTTGAGCGTCATATCAAATTATCCCTCGCCCATATACTCAATCCGCATCAATTACTCATTATATCTGTCGCGTTTTTTATCACCTGTACTGGCAACTACGCACTATTTAGCCGTATAGTGAAAATCTATCCTCTCGCTGACAATCTATGGTTTGTCGCTTCATTACTAGCCTTCTTCTTTATTAGTAGCTGTTTGCTTTTACTGATATTTGCTCAAGCAAGATGGGGTGCATGGGTGCTCGCAATATTTTTGCTGGCGGCGGCGGTGGCAGGTTTTTATATGGACAATTATGGCGTCATTATTGATGCCGTGATGCTGGAGAATATTTTTCAAACTAATCCCCATGAAGTAGCGGCATTAATGAGTGTTGAATTCTTTGTCAGGCTGTTAATACTCGGCATCATTCCAGCCTATTTAGTTTTGTGGATCAATAGAAAATTAACAATAATCAGCAGCTCTATACGTTCCAGCGCTTATCTATGCGCTGTTTATTTAATTATGATGGTCTTACTCATCATTCCATTTTCATCGGATTACGCAGATTTAATTCGTGAGCATAGAACAGTGCGCTTTTATGCTAACCCATCATATTTCACCTATTCCTTGTTTGGTTTTGTTAAACAAAAGATTATTTCAGCGCCAAGAGTACATCTTCATCAAGTGGCAGAAGATGCTCATCAAGTGATTCCAGCAACCAATCAAGATAAGAAAAAGTTATATATTCTTGTCGTAGGCGAGACCGCTAGAGCCGATAGGTTTTCTTTAAATGGCTATCATCGATTAACCAATCCTTTGCTAGCCCAACAGCAGGTGATTAGTTTTAAGCAAGTAAGCTCATGTGGCACATCTACCTCTGTGTCCGTGCCTTGTATGTTTTCAAAGTTTAAGAGTAAAGAATTTGATTTAGATAAGAATGTGCAATACGAAAATGTTTTAGACGTATTAAAGCGCAACGGTGTCAGCGTTTTATGGCGCGATAATAATTCTGACTCAAAAGGGGTTGCCACACGACATGAATACCAAGACTTCAAAACACCAACGCTCAACCCAATGTGTGATGATGAGTGCAGAGATATCGGAATGCTGGCTGGCTTAGATCAATACATCAAAAAAAATCAGCATCACGATATGCTGATTGTGTTACATCAAATGGGCAATCATGGTCCAGAATATTATCGTCGTTATCCCAAATCCTTTATCCAATTTAAACCCTTATGCCATGACAGTCGCTTAAGCAGATGTTCACAACAAGAAATTGACAATGCTTACGATAATGCAATTCTTTATACCGATTATTTTCTTTCCAGTACCATTGATTTTCTGAAGAAATATGACAATAGCTATCAAACAGCAATGCTATATGTATCCGATCATGGTGAGTCTTTAGGGGAATATGATATCTATCTTCATGCTGCCCCCTACATGATTGCCCCCAAGGAACAGACCCATGTGCCAGCAATCTTATGGGTGGGCAAGCAGTTCAAATTCAATCTAGATTTTTTTAAGCAATTTGAAAATCATCCAATCACCCATTCAGATTTATTTTGCAGCTTGCTAACCAGTTATCAAATCAACACCAAGATGTGCGATGCATTTCACAGCGATATTCATTTGAAATAAAAATCAACTAGGCAAACATCAGAGTGATTAATCTTGCCTGCAGAGCATTAAATGATATTTTCCACTTACGATAGGACTAGCATGACATATGCTTGCCAGACGTCCATCAAGTTCTAATTGTTTAGTGACGATATAAAAGGGGTGCTCAGTTTTCTTCTGCATATCAGCAATATTCAATAATCGAATTTTCCCCTTGCTGTAAAAGCTCGCTGAAAAAGGGAGTTTGGGATAGAAATAAACTTGCTCAAGAGGAATGCCCATCATTTGTAGTTGGTGAATAAGATTTTTGCTGGATTTATTTTGCATATTAGATGAAAGATACAAATATCCAATAAGACAAATCTTAATAGCAACAACGCTAATTAGACTAAATTGCAAAATAATATTCACATGGTTTTTTCTTAAATGATTTTCCAAATAATGGCTAATCAGCAATGATAATGCTGGGAGACATGGCAATGTGTAGGTCCATAGTACATTGCCAGAAAAGGTAAAAAATATTAAAGGAAGTAATATCCATATCACTAAAAATTGTTGGATAGTCTGGCTTATATGAGTAGTCTGATGAATGATTTTATTTCTAATATTGCTAAGAGAAATAAAAGCTAAGATAAACCCCCAAGGTAGCGTAGCAATCAGAAAAAATATCCAAATACTTCCTCTAGCATAGTCATGCGCATTGCCATATAAATCTCCTTCCCATCCTGCTACTAGATAGCGATTCCAATGTTCACCAATAAAAAAATATTGTAAAAAGCCCGGGGTTTTTAATTCTGCAATGATGTACCAAGGAATGCTTAAAAGTGTAAACAGTAATATCAATAATCTAATATGCACAAATTTAAAAATAGTCAGCAGTTTGCCGTTGAATAATGCCCAAATAAATACAGGCCCTAAAAATAAAATTAGGCTAATTGGACCTTTGGCTAGCATACCAATTGATAAGCCAGTAGCAAGCAATAGAGCATTAATTTTGCTGGCGGTATCTTGCTGGATAATTCGTATCATTGCCAACAGGCTTATGCAACCACCTAGTAAAAGCGGCATATCAGTCATCACCGCACTAGAGGCAATATAAAATAACAGCATACTCACAAGCACAGCAGGCGTTAACAGTCGGCTGCGAAGATTTAGACGTTGCGCAATATGCTGCACAGTGAAAAGGCTAAGTAGGCTGCTAATCCAGTAAAAAAATCGTCCGGCAAATTCGTTAACGCCAAAAATTTTAAAACCAAATAAAGTTAGCCAAAAAGATAGTGGGGGTTTCCCCCAGAAAGGCATTTGCTCATTAAACCATGGCGTAATCCAGTCGTTTTTCTGCAGCATGATGCGAGCGATTTCTGCATATCTTGCTTCAGTGGTATCCATAAACGGATATAAAGAGAAGATTAGTAATTGGGAGAATAAAACTAAAAAAAATGTTTTATGCCATGGCGTGGTAATGCGATCAAACATAGTATTGCGATTTGTGTTGTTTGGAATTTTCCCGTCCTAGCCGAAGATAATTATTAACGCTGGCCGATTCACTAGGGAATTTTTGGTCTATCAAATAAAGTGGTCTTGATTTACTTTCTACCGACATTCTTGCTAAATACTCACCGATAATTCCTAAACTGATTAAGTGAATACCACCTAAAAAAAGCATGGTTAACATCAACCAAGGAATATTGCTGATAGGCGTGTCTTGCATCAATGATGTGCCAACTAAATAAGCTGTTGCAATAAAACATATGCAGGTAATGAGCGCACCAAGATACAGAGATATTTTTAGTGGTGCAGCAGAAAAACTGGTGATTCCATCAATCGCAAAATTCCATAATTTCCAGTATGACCATTTGGTTTTACCTGCCACACGATGCTGTCTTTGATAGTCTAGCGTAATGGATTGAAACCCTACCCATGCGAAGATGCCTTTCATAAAACGGACTTTCTCAGGCATCAGGTTGATTGCATTTACCGCGCGTCGGCTTAATAAACGATAATCGCCAACATCTTGTTGAATAGGAATATCGCTTAAGTGACCTATCACTTTATAAAAATATTTTGCAGTGATGCGTTTGATGAAGCTGTCAGCCTGCCTGTCTGATCTTCTCATATTGACCACATCAGCACCCAATTGCCATGCTTTAATCATTTCTGGAATAAGTTCTGGCGGGTCTTGCAAATCGCTATCAATAACGATTACTGCATCACCATTGGCTGCCTCAAGTCCAGCAGTAACAGCAATTTCTTTACCGAAATTCCTGCTTAAGCGTATCAGTGATAGACGCTTGTCAACTTGATATAAGGATTGTAGTACCGCAAAACTTTGATCATTGCTGCCATCATCAACGTAAATAATTTCATAATGAAATTGATGCTGGTTTAATACCTCAGTGAGCGCTAAATGAAAAGTTTTAATGACCTGCATTTCATTAAAAACAGGTGCCACAATACTAATTAAAGTCTGTTTTTTATCAAACGAAAAATTCTTAAGTAACTCGCCCATTTGCGCACCATTCAATTTTTGACAATCAGTTAATATGGATAATTAAAGTTTGCCCATAGTTCTTGCCTTGCATCACATCAGGAAAAACTCCCTTTCATCATGTCCGTAAATATATTTTTATGGATTACAACTAGGACAAAAAGCTGCTTCAGCATATGGCTCATCACATTCATTTAGCTGCTGATAATGGCATTTTATGCAACGATAAATTTCACCTTTGGATTGATGTGTGGCGCTGCCGCACTGTTCACAAGGCAGTCCAATCAATGCTTCAGATTTACCCCAGCCTGGGGTGTTGCAATGAGGGCAAAGCGATAAAAGTCTATCTACCAATTGATGTGCTAATTGCTCAATATGCTTCATTCGTTTGGGGTTTAAATGTGCTCTTAATTCACTCTCCACCCATACTTGTTGGGTAGGGGATAAAGCCATTGCTTGTTCAAAGTGGCTTTTAAGTTTGGCAAATGAAGTGATGCCTTTAAGGAATTTCTGTGATGGCTGTTTGGGGTAGGGGCACATCATTAAGCCAAAGGTTGGGAATCTGGTTTGCTCAGCAAATTGATAAAGTTCATCTAGGCTGGACACGATCTCAGAAAAATAATGAATATCAGTGCTGATAGAAGATACATGCAACTCGATATTATTTTTTCTATCCATCAAATATAAGATTTCATGATTAGCATTGATATACGGCATATCTGGATGAGGTCCAAAGCTCCCCTCACTGCCTATGGCTAAATCCGTATCGGTTTTTTCTAGTGCCCATAAACATTTTTGTCTTGCCGCTTGCAGCGGTGTTAATGTGCGTTCTAGCTCACCAGAGAAAGTGCCGAGTTGATCGGTATCGACATGAAATTCAATCATCTTGGCGGCCAAGCGTTTGGAAAATACTGGCGCAAGCGCGATGGATTTGTAATGTTTTGTGGCAATAACAAACTGCTGATGCTGATAGATTGATGGCTTAATTTGCGCTAATTCAAAGGCATCCATTGCAACTCCCGAGATAAGGTAAATGTTTGATTTAACTCTGGGTCTATACAGAATAAATGTACCCAGCCATTGCCAAATAACTGTTGCAAAATGGCTTGTTGTTGAATCACCGATAAAATACTTTGCTTTGGCGCATACACCATGACCGATAAGCGCAGACATTGGTGATAGGGGTGCTGATCATCAATAAACACCGATTGCAAAGGTAGGCCGTTCATCAAATCACTAGCATTGCCTTGCATGACGCCCAATTTGCCTACGATGTTTTTGCTCACCTTGCTACCCGTGCCGTAAGCCACATTATCCAAAGTAGAGAAAAAGTATTGCGAGTTAATCCATTGAGCGACCACCATAGGGGCAGTAAGGATAGTGGTGAGAGATTGCAACTGCGGGTCTTTTTGCCATTCATAAGAATGCAGGAATGAGCGACCTTGCAAATCTACTTTTTCTGTTAGCCAACGTGGTCCCACGATAAAACTGGCGTTGCCAGAGAGTCCCCATTCAGGACGTGTTTGTGCCCAATCCAAGGCATGCTGTTTGGTTTTCTCTGCGGCTGCATTAGTGGTTTTATTGGGGTATAAACGCGCTAGACGCCAAGCACTATTTCTATCTCTTGCCAGCAGCAAATCTGCTTTAATTTTTGCTAGCTTATCTTGGATATCCACCAAGATATCCTCTTCATAGATATCTAATTCATCTGTAGTGGTATTGTGCTCTGCGCCGACAAAGGTGGTATCAGCAGGAATGTGTATGCCCATTTCTGCCAAGCCATGACGAATTTCAGCGTCATTCAGCATATTGGCTAATACGCGTGCATTGCCACCGCCATGACGTCCTCCGCATGCGCCACAATCTAAGGCTGTTGCATAGGCATTATTTTGGGTGCTACTGCCATGACCGCAGAACATCACTACCGCAGCGAAATTTTCTGTCAGTCCCATCATCGTTAAAGCATTAGCAGCGTATTGCAACTGCGTCGCTTTAGGGATAGCACTGCAATCCAACTGCTTATCATGGTCTGGACTAATTTGTTGGCGCAACTTAGTTTTGAGTAATACTGAGGTGCTTGGGAATATGCTTTTTATTCCCATCCAAAGGCCTGTAATCGGACCTAGTGTTTCGACTAAATTAAATGGCGCTGCAAAGGTATATTTCAGCGATTGAAAAATTCTCTTTAGTCCCTCTATGCGTTGATGTGCCTCATGATGGTCATGCAGATGACAGCATGGCGATTGCTCAACGGTATGCGCAGGTTTTAGTAACACCGGACATGAAGCATGTTGCTCGTCGGTAACAGAGTCATGTAAAGCAATCGGCAGACCAAAGAAGCCGGCAAAACCTAAAGTCTGATAATTCCCCGTTGCCTCGAATGCTCTACGGAATGGCTCTGAGCGTACATCAATACAGAACGCTAACTGTGCATCAGCTCTAGTAGTTTGAGCTGGCTTGCTTTGATTGCTTAATGACGAGAGCAATTTTTGTTGGTAGTTTGATTCGTTTTTTTGTAACTGATTAAAGAATTGTTGGTATTTCTCTTTTTGCTTAGATTGCTTACTGTTGTAACGATACCAAACCAGAATATCTTTCGCTTTACGCCAAACTAAACAAGTAATTACTAGACGCAATGCCAAATAGTCTGCATGCGATACCGGATAGGGTAATTGCGCATCAGCCACATCTGCCCATTGGCAGCGGTATTGTGTATAGGCTGCCCAGCCTGGCAATGTGCTTAGCATCAAGCTAAGGAATAGCTGATGCTCTTGCGGATTGATTTCTAATATATTCAAACATTCCGCAATCACCTCGATAGGATCTTGTGATAAATCCATCAGCCAGCATTGCTGCCAACTGCCTTTGGACACAATAGTGTGATCAAATTGCAACATTAATACACAGCTATTTAATAAGCCAAGATGACGCATAGGCATGGCAATGCTCGCTTGCCCTTGGTCATAAAATGCCTGTAACCATTTAATGCTGACGCGATTGATATCCAGCATTGGCAGTGGCAAGTGGCCTTGCTGAAACAGATGACTGGCTTGTTCTACCGCTTGCTCAAAAGGCAGCTCTTGAAAGCCCATCAATGGATTCACAGCGATAATATTTTTTAGTGGCCAAGCTGGCGCTATGGTTTGCCAACTTTGCTGTATCACTTTGTTTAAATGAGAGATTGAATAATCTTCAAGCGGACGCATACCCTGCGCATCTAAGTGCTCGGCATGTTTTAATTCTTGACTGAATAATTTCATAATTTCCCCCTTTAATAGTGGTAATGATTACGGTGGGCAGTAATTGTTTTGGCATGCGGCTGACTAGCGTTCAACATGCGCACATATAGTTTCAGCCGCCAACTAGGCAACCAATTTGACTGCGGTACTGAAGTTCTGAATAACATCAATAGCCATGCCACTACCATTAGCCCGATGACCAACCAGTGGATTGCCAACATGGATTGCGGTTGATGGATTTGCATAGGCGCTAATACCCACTCCACCAAAGTTAGATTCAGTCCATAAATAGTCCCGATGATTAAGCTGGCAAGCAAAGATAAAATCCAACGCAATTTGCTAATACTTTGCATAATGGTGAGCGCGCCTTGACTGCAGGCAACTAAGGCTAGGATATGAATAATCACGCTGGTATTGGCTGGTACCAGACTGTTGCCACTAGCAAGCGCAAAACAGACCGTGCCGATTAAACCAAAAGACAGCGCAAGTATTAATTGATAAACAGTTGGCGCTGCCGCTGCACTAATTCTTTTTTCTTGTGCGGCAGAACCAGAGTTTAGGAATAGGTAGGCCTTAAACATGCCATGCCAGATAAGATGGGAGATTGCCGCAGCAAATAAACCAAGGCCGCACTCGGCAATCATAAAGCCCATTTGCGCCATGGTGGAACAGGCCAACATTCTTTTCACATCGTGTTGCATTAATTTCCACCAAGTGCCCAGCAAAGCGGTGATTGCGCCTGCCACGAAAATCAATTGCAGTAATTCGCTATGGCCGAGGAATAGCGGTGCAAATCTCGCCAATAAAAACCCGCCGCCATTTACCAAGCCAGCGTGCATAAAAGCAGACACTGGAGTGGGGGAATTTAAAGAACTCAGTAGCCAGCGATGGAAAGGCCAAATGGCTGACTGTGTCATGGCGGCGATTAGCAAGAAAGTGCCGCTGATGAACTGAGATTGGCTGTTTAAATTGCTTAGCTCAAGTTGCGTGAGATACATGGTTTGGCTGTGCAATGCCAATATAGTTAGTCCCAGCGTTAGACTAATTAAACCCAAGGCAAAGTTGATCAATGCTAAGTTGGCGGAAGCGCGCGCCGCCGCCCATTCAATTTTGTGCAACATTAAACGCGATAACAAGTAATTGCTTAGCGCCCAAGCCAATACAAAAAGTGGCAAATAATTAGCGCTGACCAACACTGCCACGCTAAGCATAAGGCTGACTGTCAGGATAAAGAATTTGTTTTTTTTGCGATCGCCTTGCAAATAACGCGATGAGAAAGACATCACCACCAAGCCGATAAACCCTATCAGGCATACCATGACTAGGCTTAATGCATCAAAGTGAAATAGTTGATTCATTTTGCAAGCACTCCTTGAATAAACAAATTTTGTTGAAGCGGATATTAAAGCAAGGTATATTATTAGCAAAACGAATTTATTTAATTTATTCTATTAGGAAATCTAATAATGTATTTGGACTCATTGACCTTGGAATGTTTTGTCGCGGTGGCTGAAACAGGTAGTTTTACTCGCGCCTCTGAGCGAGTTGGACGCACTCAGTCGGCAGTTAGCCAACAGATTTCTAAATTAGAAATGTTTCTAGATCGCAAATTATTTGAACGTGGCAAACAATTAACACTTAGCCCAGATGGCGAAATATTGTTGGGATACGCCAAAAAAATCGTGCATCTTAATCACGAGTTAGTGGATTACTTTAAACACCCAGAATTAAAAGGTGAGGTAAGTTTTGGTTTGCCCGAAGACTTTGCCAGTGTGTTCTTGTCAGAGGTATTAAGTGAGTTTTCCGAATTGCACCCGCGAATTATGTTGCATATTGAATGTGATTTAACTTTGCCTTTGTATGAGAAATTTAAGCGCAAAGAATTAGACTTGGTGGTGGTTAAAATGAGTCGTCCGGAACACTTTCCGAATGGTATTGATGTCTGGTCAGAGCGCTTAGATTGGGTTGGTAACGCGGATTTGTTTGGTGAAAGCGATGACGATAGTGTGCCTTTAGTATTATCACCGCATCCCTGTGTATATCGTAGCCGAGCGATTCAAGCATTAGAAAATATGGGGCGCAAATGGCGCATTGTGTTTTCTAGCCAAAGTTATGCCAGCACCATTGCCGCTGTAAAAGCTGGTATGGGGGTGACCGTGTTGCCGCACAATATGGTGCCACAAGATTTGCAAGTGATAGACCAAGAACATAAAGTGCCAGAGCTACAGGATATCCATGTGTCATTGCTAAAACATAACTTTGAAAACTCTGCAGTAAACTCACTAGAGGAATTTGTCTTACAGCGACTCAAGCGTAGTTAGCTGGGCGCAAGGCTGAAACAATGAAAGGCGAGAACTGATGAAAGGCGTACAGAAGGCTCACTTACCAGAAAAAATTTGTTGTGTGTGCCAACGGCCGTTCACATGGCGTAAGAAATGGGAAAAGGTATGGCATGAGGTGAAATATTGTTCTGACAAATGCCGTCAACAAAAACGTCAGCAAGCTTAATCTGAATCCTGCAAATACTTTGACGCACTAGTATTATTATTGTTACAATAATTACATGAGTAATAATAATCCCTTTCATCTTCGTAAGCGCGCGCCGGGTGCTGGTCGCAAGGCCGGCACAGGTAAATTCCGTGAGCCAACCTCGGTGTTGCGTGTGCCTACCAGTCAAACAGCAGTGATTAAAGACTTTCTTGCTGCCTATCAACATAAACGCTTAGCCAATGATTTAGATGCGGTATCCGAGATACAACGTCCCAGCCTAAACAGTACAAAACTGGCGTTGCCGCTATTCAGCTCCAAAGTCGCCGCAGGCTTTCCTAGTCCAGCCGATGACCATGTAGAAAAACGCTTAGACCCGAATGATTTTCTGATAGACCAAAAAGACGCCACTTTCTTCGTCACCATACAAGGCCAGTCCATGATGGATGTAGGCTTGTTGCCGGGGGATAAAGCAGTAGTCGATCGTTCTAAAGTAGCGGCTATAGGCGATATTGTGTTGGCGGTAGTCGATGGCGAATTTACTGTCAAAACGCTAAGCCGCAAAAAAGACGGCAGCATACGCTTGTTGCCAGCCAATAGCAGCGGCGCTTATGCGCCTATTGATATCAAAGAAGGCATGCAGTTCGAAATTTGGGGAGTGGTCACAGGCTCATTTCGTCGGTTTAAATAAGCATGCGCAGTATTGCCCTAATCGATGTCAATAACTTCTACGTTTCTTGCGAACGTGTATTCAATCCCAAACTTTGTCAGCAACCGGTGGTGGTGCTATCGAATAACGATGGTTGCGCCATTTCACGCAGCAATGAAGCCAAGCAATTAGGCATACGCATGGGTGCGCCGTGGTTTGAGTGTCAACAAATTGCGCGTCAGCACGGGGTGCAAGCCTTGTCTAGCAACTATGCTTTATACGCTGATATGAGTAATCGGGTGATGTCGATATTGCATGAATTTAGCCCTCAGCAAGAAGTGTATTCGATAGATGAATGTTTTTTAGATTTGACTGGCATGCACGGCGATTTGCTGAACTATGGCCAACAGATACGGCAACGGGTATTGCAATGGACAGGTTTGCCAGTCTGTGTCGGTATCGGCAGTAGCAAGACTTTGGCTAAGCTGGCCAATCATTGCGCTAAGAAAACCCCTGACTTAAATGGCGTGTGTAATTTTAATCAGATGAGTCGCCAGCAACTGGATAGGCTATTGCAAAATATTCCGGTGGGCGAAGTGTGGGGTGTGGGGCGGCGCTTGGCAGCGCGCTTAGAAGCGATGGGTATCGCTAACGTGTACGATTTGAAATATAGCGACCGCGAATATTTGCGTCAGCAGTTTAGTGTGTTGATGGCAAAAACTGTCAGCGAATTAAATGGTGTTGCTTGTATTGAGTTAGAACAAATTCGACCCGCCAAACAACAAATTCTAAGCTCGCGCAGTTTCGGTCGGCCTATCTTCACTTACCATGATTTAGCCGAAGCGGTCACTCGCTTTACTAGCCGTGCGGCAGAGAAATTACGCGCCCAGCATTCTGTGGCAGCCAGTATCTATGTGTATCTGCGCACCAATCCATTTCAGCCACAACAAGCGCAATATCAGCGCGGTATTCGCGTGGCCTTGCCAGTGCCAAGCGACGATAGCGGACATCTGGTGCAAGCCGCTTTATATGGATTACAGCAGATTTATCAGCCCGGTTATCGTTATGCCAAAGCGGGCATTTGTTTAGCCGATTTATCTGATGTGCGCTTGCAACAGGCCTCGCTATTTGCTGCTACGACACACACTAGACCCAAGCTAATGGCGACGTTAGATGCGTTAAATCAGCGCTTGGGGCGCGATACGGTACGCTTTGCTAGTGAGGGGATAAGTTATCAATGGAAAATGCGTCAGGCCAATAAAAGCCCCAACTACACTACCCGTTGGCAGGATTTACTAAGCGCTAATTAGCGCGATGGCGGTTGCCAATCTTTACCTTCATCGTCAGATTGCAAAGTCATCGTTGGCGCTGGCTGGCCATCAGTCAATTGCAGATGCAAAATAATTTGCTGCGCTTGTTGTTCAAAACGTAGTTGGCTGACTGGCCCATCAAACAATCGTTTGGCCGGTGAAGTGACCCATGCTTGGCTATCTAATCGGGCATAAAACACTCCGCTATGCAGCCTAGATAACCATGCAATATGCCAACCCCAATCTGCGCCTTTGAGCGCGACCACCACAGGAAAATCACACTGGCTTTGCGTATCTGTCTGACTATCATTCGATGGTTGAGTAAAGCTTAAGCGGCTAGATTTTGGCTCTTCTAAGCCAATAGATTCAACCAGCAAATCGTTCACCGCATGGGCAAAACGCTGCTGGCGGATTTGTATATGATGTTCTGCTTGTTGGTCGGGGCTAAAGAATTGATAGGGCGGACAATCCGCGTGAGCAGCAGCAACCGCGCTAAAACCAGTCAACAACAAGGCTAAACAAAATTGCCGCATACTGGCTTGCTGACTATTCAGGTTGGCTGACAAACCCTAGCTTCCTAATGCCAGCTTGATGGGCGGCTGCCATAATTTCCGCTAGCAACTGATAGCGAGTTTGTTTATCGGCGCGCAGATGAATTTCTGACTGAGGGTTGGCTTGTGCTTGCTGTATCAGTTTTTGTTTAATGCTATTTTTATCGACAGGCTGATCATTCCAATAAATATTAGCGTTGCCATCGATGGAAATATTCACAATCTGCGGTTTTTCTTGTATCAGTTGACTATTCGCTTTAGGTAAATCAATACGCACCGCGTGGGTCAATAAGGGCGCGGTGATAATAAAGATGACCAACAGCACTAACATGACATCTACCAATGGGGTGGTATTGATTTCTGACATTGGCGCGGGTGCGCTTTGTTGCAGGCCTATGCTATGTTTATTTAGTTTAATCATTAGCGTGGACGTGCTAGAGAAGCGATAGAAGCAGAAGTTTGCTCAGGGTTGCTAACATTCAGGCTAGCCCCGGTGGTTAGCAAGCTATGAATTTCTTCGGCAAAACGCGTTAAGCGATGTTGGTTATTTAAATTGGCTTTGACCAAAGCGTTATAAGCCAACACCGCAGGAATAGCTACCGCCAAGCCAACTGCAGTCATAATTAAAGCCTCACCCACGGGACCTGCAACTTTGTCTAAGGTAGCTTGGCCACTAACGCTAATACTTTCTAGTGCGTGATAAATTCCCCACACCGTGCCAAATAATCCGACAAATGGCGCAATACTGCCCACAGAGGCCAGCAGACTTAAGCCACGTTGATCGGCTTGACTTTGATCGGAAATAATTCGGTTGGCCACTTTAGCAACAAAATCTGCTCTATCAACTGTTGTAAGATTAGCGTTTTTATCTGCCTGTTCGGCTGCCAATAAGGCCTTTTTGGCTAATTCAGCCATTGCCGTAGCAGCTTCAATTTGATGTATCGCAGCCAAACTATGACAAGCGGCATATTCGGCAATAAACGCCTTTTGCGCATAGCGCTCGCGTAGCAGATTGATGCTACGCTCAATAATCACAAACCAACTTAACAATGACATCACCACCAAAATAATAGCCACTGAAATTGAAACGGGACCACCCGCCAAAATAAAACTAAGCTCGGAATGCATATTTAAATCTCTCTGATTTATTGCGATAGATAGATGGAATTAAGAATCTAGATTAAAACGAATAGGCACAATCACGCTGCCGCTGACCGGATGATTGTTGCTGCTGGCAGGAATAAACTTCCAATTTTTTACCGCTTGTAGTGCAGATTTATCTAAAGCCTCATAGCCGCTGCTCTGCTCGACCACTACACGCTCAGGAAGCCCTTCAGCATTGACTAATACCTTTAGCATCACTTTGCCTTGCTCGCCACGACGTTGAGAAGATCTAGGATATTCTGGGGCAGGATTTTGCAAATAATTAGCATTAAATTTCGGTGCCACGATGGCCACCTCGGCATTGGCTTTTTCGCTGTTATTGGCGCTAGCTGTATTCGCTTCAGTGGGCGCAACTTTATCAAGCTTGGCAGGCTCGCTAGGCTCGGTATTGGCTTTAGCGCTAGTGCTTGGTTCGCTGATAGATTTTTCTGTTGGCACGCTAACCGGTGCGCTAATGGTGGCGGGCAAAGGCTTAGCTTGGCTGACTGGAGTGATATGGCGAGTTTCCACTACTGCAGGTGCATGGCTGGCTTTGGCTTGCGCATGAATGGGCGCTTCATTGATAAAGGCAACGCTGATAGGCTTAGGGTCATGCCAATCAACTGGCTGGCTGTTGTGATTGTTGGCCAAGGTTGAAAGCAGGACGATATGGGCGATTGCCACCAAACCTAAAGTCAGAAACTTAGCGCCCGCATCTGATTCGGACTTGTCTTGCAATAAAGCCGCAGCGGATAGGCGCAAAGTTTCATGTGTTGCAATCACTGCAACATTGTTGCCTGGGGGGGTGGCTGTTGAATGGGCAAGCTGTCTTAATAGGTTTTGCATGGCGGCAATCAAATCTCAATCTATCGTCAAGTGTAGTTAAATTGCTTCAATTCATTTATTCGATTTAGTGTAATGATAATAATTCTCATTTAAAAAGTAAAGTGTTTTTTGTATTTTGCAAAGGGTCTATCAGCCTGCTAATAAATGACCAATATAGTGGTTATTTTATGTTGACTATATTGTCTTAAATATGTATCATAAAAGCATAATAATAAATGATTAATTCACTTTTATTTTTTCTATCAGGACTTACAAAAAAGGCCTTAGGCGAGGATAAAAACGATGTCCAAGAAATTGTTATTTTTATATCTGTTATCTAGCAGCCATTTAGCCTGCGCATCTTTGCAACAACAACTGTTGCAATTAAACCAATTAGAATCACAAATCCAACAACAAAGCCAGCAAATTGCTCGCCTACTGGATAGCCAAAAAACCTCGGCATTAAGGCTACATGATTGGTCTGTCAGCAAAAGCTGGTGGACGCATGAATTTAGTATTTTGGAAAGTATGCAGATAGGCAAAAATACCATTAAGTTATATCTGCGTATCCCCAGCCAGCAAAGAGATGTGCCTGCTTTAATCGCTCATCATAATGTCGCCATTGCGGCGCGTAGTTGCAGTGAACATGCGGTGGAAATAAAAAACTTTCAAAGCGAGGTGCAATCCTTGGCGCTTAAACATGCTTTGCAAATTCAGTTTGAGCGCGCCAAATTGAGTTGTAGTGCGCTGAGAGTGATTGGCGCTAATTTTTATAATGATTACCAAATATTAGAAAAACAGCAATTAGCTGTACGTAGTTTGTCTGATCAGCTTTGATTCCTGCTGACTATGGCGCTAAGCCTTGCGCAAAAAAATACTAAACAAGTGGCCAAGCTGATCATGCTGGTTTAAAACATGTGATCAAATAAGCCCTGAATGCCTTTGGCGATAAATTCTACTGCCATGGCGGCCAAGATTAGCCCCATTAAGCGAGTAACGATATTGATGCCGATTACCCCTAGCAGTTGGGCAATATAACCTGATAAACGCAAGGCTAGCCATGCTATCGCCACCACTAGGCTGATAGGGATTAATAAGCTGAGATGAAAAAAGAAATGATGTTGCTGTTCCGCCGCAATAATGACACTGCTAATAGCGCCCGGACCGGCCAATAAAGGCACGCTAAGAGGAACCACGGCGACCATCTCTTTATCCGCAAGATTGCTTTGCCTATCAGTGGCTTTGCCGCTGCGGCGTTGTTTGCCGTTTAACATATGCAGGGCAATCAGCATGATTAATATGCCCCCAGCGACTTGGAAAGATGGGATAGAAATACCAAAAAAATTCAGGATATGTTCACCCAGCAAGGCCGCCACCGAAAGCACAGAAAACACAGTAATCGCGACCAAATAACAAATACGCTGCTTGTCTTTTTCTGACCACCCTTGCGTGGCGCTGATAAAAATCGGCACAGAACCAATCGGGTTGACGATGGCAAATAAGGCAATCCCAGTTTTAAGCAAAAAAGCAAAGTCCATGATGTTCTCGATTTGAAATGAATGGTGAATAGAAACAATGGTTTTGACGCAAAAGCTGATTATCCGGTTCCAGCGGGCTAACCACCCTGATGCTGTGCAATCAGATAAAGCAATTAATTAACGACTATTAAAACATTTACCAGCACCGCAAAGCTTAGCAATAGTTTGATGAATGTAAAAATGATATTGATGATGCGCAAACTTAACTGATTAAAGTAAAATATAGTCAACAATAAAAATATTCTTTAGCAAAACAATCACAATATAGGATTAGCAATGGATCAAAAGCAATCTAACAATGTGCTGCAGTCGGAGAATTTTCAGCAAGCGCTGCAGCAACATCAATCCGGCAATATTGCCGAGGCCATGCAACACTATCAGGCATTACTGCTTGAGCACCCCAATGAATCGCAAATTTTATATTTGCTTGGCACCGGTTATTGCCAAACTGGTAAGTCGCAACAAGCTATCGAGACGCTGCAATTATCCCTGCAAATCAATCCCAGCAATCCTTTTGCTTGTAACAATTTGGGCAATGCCTATAAGGACCAACAACAAAAGGATAAGGCGCTGGAGTGCTACAACCAAGCGGTGCGTTTAAAAGCGGATTATGAGAGTGCCTTCTTTAATCGCGGCGTGTTATTACGCAAGTTGCAGCGCTGAACTGCGTTTAAAATTAGTACCAGTATGAGTGAGAGTTTTATCTTACATT